>NZ_CP071596.1:2669947-3337434 GCF_017357105.1 Natronosalvus caseinilyticus | reverse complement strand
CTCGAGAGCCAGTGGTTCTTCGTCCCAAACGTCCGCCGCGAGGGCGATCTCGTCGGCGAGGACGCGCTCGCGAACCGCGTCCATGTCGACGACGCCAGCGCGCGTGATCAGGACGACGACACAGCCCTCGGGTAGCGCGTGAATCAGGTCGGCCGTGATCAGTCCCTCGGTGGCGTCGGTCAGGGGAACCGTAGGCGCGAACACCTCGGCGTCCGCGACCAGCGCCTCGAGCGAGTGAACGCGCCGCGCGCCGGTACGGTGGAAGCACGGTTCGTCGGCGTAGGGGTCGTAGGCGGCAACGTCCGCGCCGAGGACGTTCGCGACGTCAGCGTAGGTGCTTCCGATGTTCCCGACTCCGGCGACGCGGACTCGAGTTCCGGCGACGGTACCGTTAGTGAACCGGGGATCGTCAGCGAATTGGTGACCGTTCGCACCCGGCACGTCGTTGTCGAGCTGGTCGAGATCCCAGGGATCGTGGCTCTCGATCATTCGAGAGTGTTTCTGCGGGATCTGGCGGAGCGCATCGATAGTGAGACCGATGCCGAACTCTGCAACCGACTGCGCCCAGAACCCTTCGTTCGTGTGATCGAGGACGGTGACCCCGCGCTCGCGCAGGCGGTCGTGAACCGACTCGTCGACCGCGTACATCGAATCGGTCATGACGAACGCCGACTCGAGCCCAGAAAGGGCTTCGATGTCTGCATCGGTGACCGGAACGCCGAGGGCAGCGATCTCGGTTATGGACCCGGGTTCGTCGAGGACCGCCGTTAGCCGATCGGGTGTCTCCTCGAGCCGATAATAGTCGACGGGACCGCGCTCGGTCCACAACGTTCGAAGGTGGTCGGCGGCCAGCGGCCAGACGTCTTCGAACAGCGGCCCGACGACGATGGATCTGGTCACGCCCGCTCACCCCCGTCTCCGAAGAGAAATCGCATCGTCTCCAGCACGTCTACAGGCATTCGCTCGGGGAACGACGGATACGCCGGCACCTCTGCGGTGATCCAGCCGTCGTACTCGATTTCCGAGAGCGTCTCGCGAACACGCTCCCAGTCGACGTCGCCTTGTGGTGGATAGGTCACACGATGGTTGTCGACCAGCCAGTCCTTGACGTGGATTCTGGAAATTTGGCCCTGGAGTGTCGCCAGCCAGCGACTCGGAAGTCCCGAGCGGAGCGCGTTTCCGACGTCGAAGTAGGCCGCGACGGGTCCTGCTTCCGAAACCTCCTCGAGGAACGCTTCGAATTCGGTGGGAGACGGGAGAAAGTTATTCTGGACGTTTTCGAGAGCCAGGGTGACGTCCCGTGCTTCGGCGTATCCAGCCAGTTCACGGACCGACTCGACCGCCTGGTCGTATCCGAGATCGTACTCGCGCCCGTCCTCGATCACGGCGGGGACGATCAGCACGTTCTCGGCGTCGAGTGCGACGGCGGCATCGATCATGTTTTTGGCGAGTTCCATGCCGACCTCGCGGCGTTCGTCCTCCGAACTCGAAAGGGGGTACTCCCAGTGCTCGATCGTCGAAATTGCCGGCACCTCGAGGCCATAGTCCGCGATCGTCGCTGCGACCTCGCGCCGGCCGGCGTCGGTCGTTAGCGGGCCGCCGCGCTCGAGGTTCGGCTCGATGCCGTCGTACCCCGCTGCTGAGAGGATCTCGCAGGTCGTTTCGAGATCGTCCGCGGGGAACCCGCTCTGGTTGAGGCCGAAGCGCATCAGGTCTCACCCCCCACGTCGCCATCGATCGATTCGGGTGGGTCGATGACCACACGCGTCGCTTCGATGTCCTCGAGGGTCGCCCCTCGCCCGCCGATGCCGTACTCGAGACCGTCGGATTCGAGGACGAGGGTCGCCTGTCCGGCCAGTTGCGTCAGCGTCAGCGCCCCGTCCTCGTCGGGCCGTCCTGCGGAGATAATCTCCGTGATCTCCCCGGAGAGGCTTACGTTCTCGCCCGTCTGTGTGTCGAACCCACGAACGGTAGCCGGTATCGCAGTGCCAGCATTGACGATCGGCGCGATGTCCTGGACACATTCGCGCACGTCGACGTATTCCCGTTTGGTGCCCGCAGCGGGGGCGTAGACTGGTTGCCACGTTCCCCAGAGTGCGCTCTGGAAGTACCAGTGGAACACGTACGATAGCGTGAAGTCGTCGATGATAATTCCGTACTGGTCACTCGGGTGCGACTGAGACGAAAAGAACGTGTGGGTCCGATCGACGAGCGCGGTAAACGGCGCCGGCAACGTCCGGTGTCGAGCCTCGGTCGCCACGCTCTCGAAGTCAATCTCCTCGACGACGTGGGGCTCCTCGAACCCGGTGGCGATACAGAGTTTCACGAAGACGCCGCGCTCGACGGCGTCCTCGAGTGACGGGCGGACCGCCTCGAGTTGCGACGGTGAGACGGCGATCTGGATTCGATTGGTCGCTGCTTCGGCTGCTATCTGGAACTGCTCGATGACCGAGTCGAAGCGCTTGACGATCGAGATTTTGTGATCGCTGATCTCCGGCTGTTCCCAGCGCTCTTCGATCGCCTTCGCGGTCGTCGAGAGCGTCTTCGCTCGCTCCTCGAGATCGGCCATCACGTCCGCGGGATCGCGCGGCTGGGCTGTTAGCGCCGAGTCCTGCTCGAAGGTTTCGATGTAGTTGTCCCGCTCGAGATCCCTGAGTACGTCATAAATCCTTGATTTCGGTACCCCTGCCTGCTCGGCAATCTTGACCGCTGGTGCGGTACCGCGCTCGAGAATTGCGAGGTAGGCATCGGCCTCGTACTGGGAGAGGCCGGCTTCCTGAAGCCCGGATCGAAGGTCGTCTTCGTTCATCTTCTCACCTGATTATCCTTTGTCTGTACGAGGTGGTCGACGATCGATTACACGATACATATATTTTCACTATAGTACCTACACAGTAGCAAATGCTTATATATCTTTGTGAGACACCGCTTGCGTATGACAACTGTTGACGAAATACACGTCGTTCACCTCTCACACACCGACGTCGGGTACACTCACGATCAGCCGACGCTCTGGGACCTGCATTGCCGGTTTCTCGAGCGAGCCATCGACCTGGCAGAGGAGGATCTCGCCATCGACGGACCCGCAGCGTTTCGGTGGACGGTAGAGGCGACCGCGCCGCTCCTGCACTGGCTCGAATCGGCGCCGCCAGAGCGGATCAAAGCACTCCAGCGCGCGGAGTCGGCCGGTCGGATCGAAATCACGGGAATGCTGGCGAACGCGACGCCGCTGTACGGCCCCGCGGAAACCGTCGAGTCGCTTCGCCCGGTCGAAATTCTTCGAGACCGGTACGGGTTCGACGTCCGATACGCTGTGAACTTCGACGTCAACGGACAGAACTGGCCCCTCGTCGACGCACTCCTGGACGCCGGAATCGAGGGATTTTGGATGGGGATCAACAACCACTTCGGCGCGGCCGCGACCGACCGACCGTCGTTGTTTCGCTGGGAGGGGCCGAGCGGCCGAACGATCCCGACCCTCGACGGCTATCACTACTCCGCGGGTTGGAATCTCGGCATCGAACGAGACCTCGAGACGTTCCAAACTCGCTGGGAGGCGGTCGCCGACCGTCTCGACGCCGTGGGGTACGATTTGCCGACGCTTCCGATCCCGGCGTACCACCCGTTCGGCGACAACGGGCCGCCGTTCGACCGGTACGGCGCGTTCGTCGAGGCGTGGAACGACCGACCAGCAGTCCGCGAGGGGCGGTCTCCACGGCTCAAACTGTCGACGCCCTCCCTGTGGTGGGAGTCCGTCGACGACGCCCTCGGAGACGCGCCGATTCGACGCGGCGATTGGACGGATTACTGGAACTTCGGCTGTCTCAGCAGCGCTCGCGAAACGGGGATCAACCGTGAGAGTCGGCGCAGACTGCTGACTGCAGACGCGATGGAGGCGGTCCTCGGTGCGCTGGGCAACGGGCGGAACGAACGGCCACGCTACCGTCGCGTGGGCGCCGGTACTCGAGAACGCGCGTGGCGGAACCTCGCGTACTACGACGAGCACACGTGGGGTGCGGACACCGCGATAAGCGACCCGCAGAGCGAAGACACGCGAACCCAGTGGAATCACAAGGCCCAGTACGCCCACTCGGCACGCAACGACAGCAACGCGCTACGACGGGATGCGGTGGCAGAGGTAGCCCGCTACGTTCTCGACGCGGACGGGGCGGAAACTGCGGCGGAACGCGACCGCGAGGCCGAGTGCACGCCCGATCGTGAAGTCGCTTCCGAGGAGGTGGCCGATGAGTGAAAATCCGTCGACCGATCTGCTCGTCGTGAACCCGCTTCCGTGGCGACGAACCCAGTTAGGCCCGATCTCGCGGCACGTCGTCAGTCCCCGCGGCATCGTCGACGATCCGACGGCCGCCCGCCACTTTCAGGACCGGGACCGATCGCGCTCGACGCCTGCGGCGTTCGACAACGGGGACGACTCGGCCGTCTTCGGATCGAATGCCTACTGGCTGCCGCCAACGGAGCTTCCGGGATTCGGATACGTCGTCGTTTCGGCGGACGAACTGCGCATCCTCGAGGGTGAACGAATCGACCGAAGCGAGGTAATCGAAACCGGCGGCTACCGGGTAACGTTCGACCTGGAGCGCGGCGGCGTCTCGAGTTGGTACGACGTCGAACGCGAGACAGAGTGGATCGACGGCTCCTGTGAAGAGGGATTCGCAGGAATCGTTCACGAACGAGTCGCGGACGAAGGGCACGAGCGACCCCGACAGTTGCTCTATCGGTACGACGCCGACGTGAATCGTCGACTCGTAGCGACGGGTGCGACCGGGACGTACGACGGATTTCGGGCCGACTGGGGCGCCAGCCGTGAACGGTCGAACGAGGTGCTCAGTCATCGAGTTTCGGCGCTCCCGGGCGGATTCGAGATCCGGCAGCGTCTCCGCGTACCGACGCTTCGCTCCCCCGTTTCGTTACGGCTATTCCTCGAGGATTCCGGAGATTCGATGGTCGTCGACGCGGCGTGGGAGATGGGACTGGACACGCACCCCGAATCGACGTACCTGACGTTCCCGTTCGCCCTCGACAGCCCTACTCCGTACGTCGACGTCGGCGGGCACGCGATGCGTCCCGGCCGCGACCAGTTGTCCGGAACGTGCCACGACTACTACACCGCACAGCGGTGGGTCGCCTTCGGCGGCGAGGAACGGAGCGTCACGGTCGGTTGTCCGCTCAACCCGATGGTGCAGTTCGGCGGCTATCACTTCGCGGAGACTCGTTCGACCACCGATCTCGAGCGGGCGTTACTGTTGGGCTGGGTGACGAGCAACTACTGGGATACGAACTTTCGGGCCCGTCAGCCGGGGCTCGTGCGTGCGCAGTATCACTTTCAGCTACACGCCGATTCGTTCGACGAAGCGAGAGCTCATCGGCTAGGAATGGAAGCCGAGCACCACGAGCCGCTGGTCCAGACAACCGGTGAATCCACGGCCAAGCCGCTCGAGGAGCGATCCCGCGGGCTGACGCAGAGCTTCCTCGACCTACCCGAGCCACCGGTGTTGGTTCACCACGTTCGACCCGACGACGCGGACCCTATTGGATTCCCAGACGCGGGAGACGCGCGCGGCTCCGGGTGGATCGTTCTCGTTCTCTCGAACGTGAGCGACGAGCCTCGGGAGGCGTCGATCGGTTCCGGTCTCCTCACCGTCGAGGCCGTCGAGGCGGCGGTCGACGAGGGATCACTCCAGCTCTCGAACGGAACGGTTTCACTCGCAATCGACGGGAGATCCTCGTATCGTTTGCGACTGCGATGTGCACCAGCGGAGTAACGCACCACGACGACCACGCACTGACATCCGTAGTAACCTTAGTGAATAAGACACCCAAAAACATTAAGTAGTATTATTCTCCATATTGGGATGGACTACCATGACAGACCGAGAACTCGGGTTCGATCGGCGAGCGGTACTGCAGGGGATCGGGGTAACGGCAGCCGCCGGAGCGACTGCAGGGTGTCTGAGTACCATCACGGGGGGTGACGACGGAACCAACGAAACCACGTTCTGGACGACGAACGTCGAGCAGGATCGACAGGAAGTCCTGCAGAAGCTGATCGATAGCTACGACGGCGGAGAGATCGACATGGTCCCGGTCGAGGAAGGCGACCTCCCCACGCAGATTTCGTCGGCACAGGCATCGGACACCTTGCCGGCGTTCGGGGAGTGGGGGCTGGACCCGATGCAGAACCTCGGAAGCGAGGGACTCCTCTCGAGCGACACGGCGGAGTCGATCGTCGACGAAATTGGCCGAGACGACTTTTACGAGGGCGCACTATCGCTTGCGACGTCCGCCGACGGCGACCTGCTGGCGGTTCCGGCTCACGGTTGGGTGCAGGGATTCTGGTACCGACAGAGTGCGTTCGACGACGCCGGACTCGACGCCCCTACGACGTGGGACGCCATCCTCGAGGCCGCGGAGACGCTCCACGATCCGGACAACGACGAGTACGGGGTCGTCGTCGGCTCCGACGAGACGCCGTTCGCCCGGCAGTGTTTCACGCCTTACGCCCGGTCGAACGGGGCTCGCGTATTCAACGCCGACGGCGAAATCGTCTTCGACAGCGACGAGATGGTCGAAGCGCTCGAGTTCTACGGTTCACTCGCCGAATATAGCCCACCGGGGGCCGATACCTTCGACACGGCGAATAACACGTATCTCAACGACCAGTGTCACCTCATCATGTACTCCTCGTACATCATGGGCGACATCTCCAGCAACGCGGACGGACTGGCAGAGGACACCTCCTTCGCACCGTACATCGAGCATGAGCGGCGCAGTTCGTTCGGTCAGCTCGTCATGTTCAACGTACTCGACACCGCCAGCGACACCGAGACGGAGACCGCACAGGGCTTCGTTGAGCACGTTCTCACTGGCGAGGAATACGTCGACTTCCTTCACATGGCGCCCGGGGGTATGAACCCAGTACTCCAGTCGACGGCCGAAAGCGACGCGTACCGCGATAACGAGACGCTTCAGGAGTGGGGGCAAGAGACCCTCGGAAACATCTCGGGCGCGTTCGACAACATCGAACGCTTCGGCTACGTCGACGGCCAGATGATCCCCGAATTCGGGGACATCACCAGCCGCACGCTCGTCGCTAAAGCGGTCAGACGAGTGTCCGAAGGAGAAGACGCCCAGACCGTCGCGGACGAAGTTGCCGAGGAGATGCGCGACGTGATCAACTAACCACCACTCGAACCAATGGCCATACTCACCCGTAGCGGTGATCGGACGATCGAGGAGAAGGAGGCGCTCCTGGGTTACGCGCTGATTGCCCCCGCCCTGGTATTGATCGCGGCGGTTATCCTCTACCCGGTCCTGTACAACGTCTATCTCAGTTTCACGATTGTCCCGCTCAACCCCAACGAGTCTCCCCAGTGGATCGGCCTCGAGCACTACTCCACCCTGCTCGGGAGCAGTCAGTTCTGGGGCGCGTTGTGGACGACGGTCGTATTCACGTTCTTCAGCACGACGCTGGCGACCCTCGGGGGTCTCGGAACCGCACTTCTGTTCAATCGTGCGTTTCGTGGTCGACGGTACGTGCGCGGACTCGTGTTGCTACCCTACGTCGCACCCCTGATCTCGGTCGCGTTCGTCTGGCGGTTCATGCTCGACCCGCTGTACGGAATCGTCCCCTACATCGGGAGCGACCTCCTGGGGCTCTACGACGGCAACGTCGATCTGTTGAGCAACGGCGACACCGCGCTCTGGTCCGTCGTGTTCATCGACGCGTGGCGGTACTTCCCCTTCGCGTTCCTGATGTTGATCGCTCGCGTGCAGGCGATACCGAGCGACATGTATGAGGCAGCGAAGATCGACGGGGCCTCGAAATTTGCCCAGTTCAAGGACATCACGTTGCCGGAACTCAAGTACATCCTCGCGACGGTGTTCTTGCTTCGGTGGATCTGGAACTTTAACAAGTTCGCGGACATATGGTTGTTGACCCGCCGGGTCGAGACCCTCCCGATCTACGCGTACAAGGTGGCGTTCGCAAACTACCAGCACGGACAGGCGGCGGCGATCTCGATGGTGCTGTTTCTGGCGTTGATCGTGTTCGTGCTCGGGTACGTCGCGTGGGCACTAGACTGGTGAAACGATGAGTACGAAGCAATCCACCTACCGACACGTCGTCGACTCGTTCAAGAACGCACTCGGCGTCGGGGAGGCGACCATCGAGACGTCGCTCTTCGAACGGGTCGTATTCTATCTCGCGATGGGCTTGACCTTGCTCGTGACGCTCTTTCCGTTCTACTACATGACCGTCGCGAGCCTCTTGCCCGAATCGACCCTCTACACGCTGCCACCGACTCTCATCCCGACCGAAATCACGTTCGAGCACTATCGAACAGTATTCGGGCCCGAGACGTTCCCGTTCATCACGTACTTCAAGAACAGCTTCATCGTCTCGGTGGTCACCGCCGGAGCGTCAGTAGTCATCGCCACCTTCGGCGCCTACAGCTTCGCCCGCCTGGACTACCGCGGCCGGGGAATCTTTTCCCGCGGCGTCCTCATGGTCTACATGTTCTCGGGCATTCTACTCGTCGTCCCGATGTTTCAGGTGATCGTTTGGCTCGGCTTCGTCGACTCGCTGGCGAGCCTGTTCATCACGTATCTCGTCCAGACGCTACCCGTCTCACTGTACATGCTCGGCAACTATTTCCGGTCGATTCCGGAGGAGATCGAGGAAGCCGCTATCATGGACGGCTACTCCCGTCTCGAGGTAATCTTCAAGATCACGCTGCCGCTGTCGGCGCCGGCGATCGTGGCCGTGTTCTTCTTCACGTTCATGATCGCGTGGAACGAGTACCTGTTCGCCAGCATCTTCCTGCAGTCCCAGAGCGTGTTCACTCTGCCGATCGGGATCGAGGCACTGTCCTCGAGCTTCCGTCAGGTCTGGGGCCAGATCATGGCGGCGTCGTTGCTGACGAGCATTCCGCTGATCGTGATGTTCACCTATCTCGAGAAATTCATGGTCGAAGGGCTCACCTTCGGGGCGGTGGAGGGATAGCATGGCAGAGCACACACTCTCCGAGTCCGAGACGGAAACGACCAGCCTCGGAACCGACGCCTTCTCCGAAATTCGTCTCGACGGCGTCACCAAGCACTTCGGCGACCTGCTGGCCGTCGACGACCTTAACCTGACGATTCGGGACGGCGAGTTCCTCGTCTTGCTCGGCCCTTCGGGTTGTGGCAAATCGACCACTCTCAGAATGATCGCCGGCCTCGAGATCCCCTCCGAAGGAACCATCGAAATCGGAGAGCAGGACGTTACCGAAACGCTTCCCCAGAAGCGGGATCTCTCGATGGTCTTCCAGAGCTACGCGCTGTACCCGCACAAAACCGTCAGAGGCAACCTCGAGTTCCCGCTCGAGAAGCTGGATCTCGAGGACGATGAAATGGAGGCGCGAATCCGGCGAACCGCCGAATTGCTCGAGATCGACGACCTGCTTGACAACAAACCGGGTCAGTTGAGCGGCGGGCAACGCCAGCGGGTCGCACTTGGACGGACCATCGTCCGCGAGCCGAAGGCGTTCCTGATGGACGAACCGCTGTCGAACCTCGACGCGAAACTTCGCGTCCAGACGCGAACCGAACTGCGTCGCCTCCAGCAACAACTGGGAACGACGACGATCTACGTCACCCACGATCAGGAGGAGGCGATGAGTCTGGCCGACCGCATCGCGGTGATGAACGACGGTCGCCTCCAGCAGGTTGGCACACCAAAGGAGGTCTACGAGAATCCCGTCAACGAGTTCGTCGCGGGATTCCTGGGGGAGCCGTCGATGAACTTCCTCGAGCCCGAACAATTGAAATCGATTAGCGGCGAGAACTCGCTCTCTGGGGCGGCGACGATCGGCGTCCGTCCCGAAGACGTCACCGTCGCCGAAGAAGACGGCCACCGACACCGACAGGGAGATGAACAAATGCAGTCACACCACTCGGGGCAGACCTACCAGCTGGAAGGCGAGACGCTCGTCGTCGAGCCTCTCGGAAACGCGTACGAGATCGAGTTCGACTGTGACGGAACGGTCGTCACCGCTCGCTTGCGCCACCGGCCCGAGACGACCGAGCCGGGATCGGCGGCGACCCTGCAGTTCTCCGCCGACGCGATTCACCGGTTCGGGCCGGAGGGGGAGGTGATCGACGAATGATCCCCCAGGACTGTGCACTGACGGTTCGAAACGGCGTGGTCTGCGTCGTCGGTCCCGACGGAGACGTGCGAACCCAGCCTGATGAGTCGGGGGTCTACGCGAACGATACCCAGTACCTCCGGCAGTTCAGCGTTCGAGTAACCGACCGAACCGCTCCCGGACGAGGCTGGGATCGGCTGGAGCGACGCGCTGGACCCGGAGGCGTCACCACCGTTCTGATGGGTGCCGCCCCTGGGGACGGACGTGGGGACGCTCGTGAGTTCGTGCTGAAAAAGCGCCTCTCGATCGAGGAGGCTACGGTCGTCCTCGAGACGACGGTTCGAAACCACGCCCTCGAAGAGCGGGTGCTCGACCTCGAGTTCGAAATCGGTAGCGCGTTCCGACACGTCTTCGAGTGTCCTGGGTTCTTTTCGCCGCGTGAGCCGGTCGACCGGGAGATTTTCGCGACCGCCTCCGAACACGAAGAGACGGTAGCCATCGTTGGTACCTCGCCCGATGGGACCTCTCGCAGGGCGGCGATTATCGTCGAGGGATGCCGTCTCGAACGCGTCGATTCTGCCGGCGAGGGCGCTCGAGCCACGTTCGAGCGGACGATCGATCTGGCGGCCGGCGAGAACCGAACGGTCGTCGCCACCGCGACGCTACGACCGATGCGTGGCGAACCGATTCCTGTTCCCGAGTTCGACCTGTCCCCTGTGACGTCCCTCGAGGTCCCGACCGCGCCCCCGGCGTCGAAGACGGATCCGAGTCCAGCGTCCCTTACGAACGCGCCCCTCGAGCAGGTTCTCGAGGCCGCTGAAGCCACCCTGCAGGTGTTGATGCTCCCCGAGGGCGTCCCTGCTGCGGGTGCCCCACGTTTCGTCGCCCCGTTCGGACGCGATGCCCTCCTCGTCGGGTTTCAGACGCTGCCGTTCGCACCCGAGCTGACCGAACGAATCCTCGAGTACCTTGCCGAGCAACAGGCGTCGACGACCGACACCGACACCCGCGCAGAACCCGGAAAGATACCTCACGAGGGGCGTCTCGGGGACCGTCCGGCGCTCGGTCGATCGATCCGCAGGCCGTACTACGGAACGGTGGACGCGACGCCGCTGTTCGCCGCGCTCGTCGCTGCCTACGCGGAATCCAGCGAATCCCCGGTCTCGGACGACCTGTACGCCGCCGCCGTCGAGGCCGTCGAGTGGACGATTTCGGCGGGCGACGAAGACGGACTTCTCTGGTACGAGCCCCACGATCACGAGTACGGGCTCACCCACCTCGGCTGGAAGGACAGCGCTCGAGCGATCGCTCATCCCGACGGCACCGCGGCGACGCCACCGATCGCGCTGACGGAGGTACAGGGATACGCCTACCGGGCGCTTCGCGGCGTCGCCCGTCTCGCCAGTACACGCGACGACGAGGCCCGTTCGGCCTCGCTCGAGGAACGAGCCGGCAACCTGCAGAGCGCGTTCGACGAGGCGTTCTGGCTCCCCGGGGCAGACAGTTATGCCCTGGCGCTCGACGCCGGCGGACCGGTCGAGGCGGTCGCCTCCAACCAGGGCCACGCCCTGTGGTCGGGAATCGTCCCGGCCGAACGGGCAGAGAGCGTGATCGATCGACTGCTCGAGCCGGACATGCTGGCCGACGCCGGCGTCCGAACGTACTCGTCCTCGCACCCGGCGTTCGATCCACTCTCCTACCATCGTGGGAGCGTCTGGCCCCACGATTCCAGCCTCGCCGCGCTCGGGTGTGCGCGGTACGGCCGCGCGGACGCCGTGGACGAACTCGTCGACCGCGGACTGGGTGCGCTCTCGAGCGGCCTCAAGGCCAGTCCCGATCGGTGGGGCTTTCCCGAATTGCTCGTCGGCCTAGACGAGCCCGCCGTGGACGCCGGACGCGCTCGCCACCCAGATTCGTGCGAGCCAGCGGCCTGGAGCGCCGGAAGCGCGTTCGGCTTCACGCAGGCGGCGTTGATCGCTGATGGCGTGATTTCAGCGCAACCGATCGAGCGAACCGTGGACTCCGAGTCGGATCCAGACGTTGACGGCGACACCCACCCGGAGGTGACTATCGATGGCTGAACTCACACTACAGGACGTTACGAAAGTCTACGACGATACAGACGGCGAAATCACGGCGGTCGACTCCGTCTCACTAACCGTCGAAGACGGAGAATTTCTCGTTCTCGTCGGCCCATCGGGGTGCGGGAAGTCGACCACACTCCGGATGATCGCGGGCCTCGAGACGGTAACCGATGGCGCGATCAACATCGACGACCGGACGGTTCACCGACTCGCACCGAGCGAGCGAAACGTGGCGATGGTGTTTCAGAGCTATGCGCTGTACAAGCGCATGACGGCCCGTCAGAACATGGGCTACGGACTCAAGCACTCGACCAACATGGCCGCCGACGAGCGAGCAAATCGGGTCGAAGAGACCGCCGCCCTCCTCGACATCGAGGAGTTGCTCGAGGACAAACCCGAGGCGATGAGCGGCGGGCAAAAACAGCGGGTCGCACTCGGGCGGGCACTCGTTCGAGATCCGGACGTATTCCTGCTCGACGAGCCGCTCTCGAACCTCGACGCCAAACTTCGATCGCACATGCGTACCGAGCTCCAGCGGATTCAGGCCGATCTCGACGTGACCGCGGTGTACGTGACTCACGATCAGACCGAGGCGATGACGATGGCGGATCGCATCGCCATCATGGACGACGGCGTCCTCCAGCAGGTCGATCCACCGGAGGTCGCCTACGAACATCCCGTCAACGAGTTCGTCGCGAGCTTCCTCGGGAGTCCGGCGATGAACGTCTTCGACGTGATCGTCCGCGCCGAAGGCGATCACTACGCGTTCGACCTCGAGGGGACGACGCTCGGCCGCGTTCCCCAGGAGTCCGTCGAAGACGATCTCGAGGGACGGACGATCCGGTTTGGGGTTCGACCCGAGGACCTCACTCTCGACGCTGGGGGCGAAGACGAAAACGAAACCGGGAGCCACTTCCTGGCCACCGTTTCGGTTACCGAATACCAGGGTAACGACAACTTCGTCTACCTCGACGTCGACGGTCGTTCGATGACGGCTCGCGTCAGGCCTTCGGTCTACCCGGAGACTGGCGACGAAATCGAAGTTGCCATCGCTCCAGCCGACATTTATCTGTTCGATCCAGACACGACGGCATCGATCAAGACCCGCGGTTTCGGCGAAACACGCAGCGACACCCAACCGCTCACCCGCAAGTAAAATCTCTTATGACCTGTTCTCAGCAGACGACGGACGGTATCGCCTTTCAGCACTCCAAAGCGATCGCGAACCCAGAATTCCATCTCGACGTGCTGGACGAACTCACCTACGAAGCCGAGGTCGAGGGTGGGGTACCCCTCGCAAGCGATCCGGACAATCGGTATCCCTACGCATATCCGCGTGACATTGCCTCGATCACCCGCGCGTGGCTGACGGCGATCCGACACGATGTGCGACCGACGGAGTGTCTGAACCGGATTCTCGAATCGGCCCGTTTCATGATTGCCGTCGAGGATGACGGCCGCTGGTATCAACGATACGCGCTCGACGGGACCGAACAGGGCATCTACCGGCAGGAGGACAACGTCGCCCACGGCATCCGAATTATCGCTCACGCCGTGGTCGCCCTCGAGACCGTGACAGGTCTGGAAGCGGCCGACGAGGCGTTTCTCTCTGCGGCCGTCGAGGCGATCGACGCCGCAGTGGCACATGCGCGGCGCGACCTCTACGACGCTAACGCTCATCTGATCGAGAGCACCACGAGTATTCACGAGGGAGCGATCGAATCCGGCTACACCCTCTGGGTCAACTGCGCGTTCCTTGCCGGCTTTCGGCAAGCACTCGACGCCTTCGAACGGATCGACGCCGCTACAAACATTGCAGTCGATGCGGAGCGAGACCATATCGAGGAATTTCTGAACCGTCTCGAGCCTGGTGTAAAGCGGTGCTTCGCGGTCGACGACGTTCCAGTCCCCCGGCGCTTTACGCCGGACGGAGAGCGCGACGACCGTCCCGATATCACACTTCTGGCACCCACGTACTTCGACCTCGAGGATCTGTTTGGAGATCAGGCGATTCGAGCCGCTGAACGGGCCGCAGCGGGGTTAGAAGATCCGCGACTCGGGGGACTCCAGCGATTCCGCGGCTTCCACCGCGACCACGAAGTCCACCAGCACGGTGGTACAGGCCCCTGGATGCAGTACACGGCGTGGCATGCGCAGTATCGGTACGATCGAGGCGAACTCGATCGCGGTGACGACGTGCTTTCGACGATCGTTAGTCACGCGGACGACGATGGCTTCATCCCCGAGCACCTCTCGACGCGCGACCGGTTCGAACAGTTCCGAGCGCGGGAGTGGAACACTGGCGTTGACTTCGATAAGGAGTTCGACCCGGACGTGCTCCGCGACGTTCCCTTCGACCGTGTCGTCGAGGAACTCGAGTCCATGCGGAGGGCGTACGACGGGATGGCTGAGGCCCTCGAAGAGAGCGAGGTCATCGCTTTTGCGGCACCTCTGGCGTGGTGTCACGCCGAGTTCTTGACCGCGCTACTCAAACGGGCCAACGAGTAAGGTGTCGATATGGATGTCCCACGGATCACCGTCGAGGACTACGACGCACTCGCCTCGAGCGAACCGCGAGCGGTCGCTCTGGACTGTCTGATCGCGGGGACCGATGCCACCCACCCACGACGGGTCGTCTTCGACGCGCTCGCGCTCGAGGACGAGCACCTCACTGTCACCCCGGTCGCCGGCCCATCACAAACCTACGACCTCGAGGCGTACGACGACGTCGTCGTTATCGGCGGCGGAAACGCCGCAGGCCACGTGGCCGCGGCGCTCGAGTCCCTACTGGGGGATCGAATCGACGGCGGCGTCGTGGTCACCGACGACCCCGTCGAAACCGACCGGATCGACGTGATGCCCGGCGATCACCCCGTCCCCTCCGAACGCGGTCTCGAGGGGGCGAACGCGGTCCTCGAACGGGCCGCGAACGCTGGCCCGGACGACCTCGTCCTCGGCTGTCTCACCGGGGGTGGGAGCGCTCTCCTTCCGGCACCCGCCGAGAACGTTTCGCTCGAGGACCTCCGGAAAACTACCGAGGCACTGCTCGCCAGCGGTGCGCCCATCGACGAGCTCAACGTCGTCCGGAAACACCTCTCGAGGTTCAAGGGCGGGAATCTCGCCCGCGCCGCGGCTCCTGCGACCGTCGTCGGGTTGCTCGTCAGCGACGTCGCCGGAGACGACCAGAGCGTGATCGCCAGCGGACCGCTCTCGCCCGACGAGACGACCTTCGCGGACGCGCTCGACGTGTTCGAGCGGTACGGCATCGGCGCTCCGAAGTCGGTTCTCGAGCACCTCCGACGCGGAGCCGACGGCAACGAACGAGAGACGCCAACCGACGACGATCCCGCGTTCGACGACGTCGACTGCCACGTCGTCGCCAATGCGAACACGGCGCTCGAGGCAGCCCGCGAGGTCGCCGTCGACCGCGGCTACGCGCCGCTCGTACTATCCTCGTCCGTGCGAGGCGAAGCACGCGAGGCCGCGAAAACGCAGGTCGCCATTGCCGAGGAAATTGCCCGGACGGGGAAGCCAGTAGAGCCACCAGCCGTCGTCCTCTCGGGCGGGGAAACCACTGTCACGCTTGTGGACGATTACGGTCGAGGCGGTCCGAACCAGGAGTTCGTTCTCGGTGGGGCGCTCGAACTCGCGGTCCCGGCGGTCGTCGCCAGCGTCGACACCGACGGCATCGACGGTGCGACGGACGCGGCGGGAGCCATCGCCGACCAGCGAACCGTCTCCCGCGACGGCTCACTCGATCCGCTGAAAGCGCGACGAGCGCTCGAGCGGAACGACGCCTATCCGACGCTCGAGGCGGCCAACGCGCTGATTCGGACGGGAGCGACTGGAACGAACGTCAACGATCTTCGAGTTCTCGTCGTGGAACGGGGCGTCGCCGATCAGTAAAATCCGACTCGAGTTCGATATAGCAAGATACGATTTATTTGTCTGGCGTGGGTCGGGCAGTATGGACAATAATACAACATTTTTATCTTCGATTTACGAATCAAAAGCCCGGAAATCGACCGTTCAGACTCCCAGCGAGTAGATGTTCGCTTCGTACACCGTTCGGACTTGATCCCCCCAGTCGTGGGTGTACGTATCGATGACGTCGCTCGCGACGTCCCCGCGCAGATACTTGACGACCCCGCGGTCTCCCGTTCGGTCGCGGAGATGGGTCGTGAAGAAGTGTCGGAAGTAGTGGGGCGTCACGTTCTCGCTCGCGCCGCCGCCGGTCCGATACCAGCCTCGCCTGCGGGCGTGTTCCTCGACGATATAGCGCACGTCCGAGGGCTCGAGGCGCCGTCCCCAGCTGTCACCAGTGTCCAGAAAGAGCGGTTCGGCCGTCGACCGCGCGTCGGGTCGAATCGCCAGCCACTCGGCGAGAACCGCCTGTAGCTCCGAATCGACCGGGATAACGGTCCCCCGCTTGCGCTTGTTCGACGCCGTCCGCTCCTCTCCGTTGACGACCGCACCGCGAACCGGCTTCTCGTCGACGTACAGCGAATCGGGACGGGCCTCGAGCTGGACCTGCGGCGTCCACTCGAGATCGACCGTCTCGAAATCGGTGTGGAGATCGCGTAGATCCAGGTTGCAGAGTTCGCCGACACGCATTCCCGTCTTGAGGAGGGTGACGACCACGGCACGCTCGAGAGGGTGTGCGAGGTCGCCGACAAACGACCGCATTTCGGGAATCGAAATCTCACGCCTGGTCGGGTTCGTGTCGATCGATTCGTTCATCTCTTCGACAACCAGCGACATCGGATTCCCCTCGAAGGCCTCGACGCGGGTCATGTAGTCGTAAAACCGGTGGACGTAGGAGGCGTAGGTGGCGATCGTACTCGGCTCGAGACGGCCTCGCAGGGAGTGCACCCAGGCCATACACTCCCGTCGGGTCGCGTTCGCAGGCGAGACACCGCTCTCGTCCTCGACGAACGACTCGAACTGTCCGAGCACGCGTTCGTAGGCCTCGACCGTCCGCTCGCTCTTGCCGTGATAGCGTTGCTCTTCGAGGAAGTAGGATACTGGCTCCTCGATCGTGGCTGGCTCGCTCGCTCGGTCAGTTGCCATCGATATCACCACTCAGGGTGTACCCGCCGTGGCGACCGCTGTATCGAACCTGGTTCGTCGCCTGGAGACGCTCGAGCGTCTCGTCGAGTTGAGACTCGATGTCGTCGCTCACCGCCTCGAGCAATTCTTCCCACGAATACGTCCCGGAACGAAGCAGCTCGAGGACCTGTGTTTCGAGGCCGCTACCCCCAGGGGTGGCGTCCGGAGAACGGGGTTGCTCTGATGGCGACTCGAACCCCTTTCGGCCGGCTTGTACCATACTCCTTACATACTCGCTCTGGCTCATGTCGAGTTCGTCGGCGTGGGCGGCCCAGTTCTCTTTCTGGTAGCTGGGCACGTAGGTTCTGACGACGACGGTCTCGGAACCCGGATCGTCACTCATGAACGACGGTCCGTACTCGAGGATAATCAATCTAGCTGTTACTCGAGATAAGAGCCCTTATCTAAACTCGAACACCTGAATTACGCCTGTATCTAAGTATGTTATTATACATTTGCTACCCCAATACACTATGAATTGAGATTATAATCTATCCATGGTGAGTACGTGGCTCGAGATTACTATCTACCCGATTGCCGCTTCATTTGGAGACTCGCCTGGTGAGTTGCGAGTGACGAAGCTGAACTGGGGACGCTTCCTTCAGCGTCCATGTCGTTTACGTCCCAAATCTCTGGTTAGCCGAAGCAGGACTTCACTGATTTTTGAGAGTTATTTCGACGGCAATCGAGCTAACGGAAGCTGGTAGCGACAACCGGTCCTGGCAAGTGATCGAACGATGGTCAAATGACCTTCAAACGTTCGCTCAAGAGCGCCGATGAATGCGTTCGTCTGACGTCGCGAGGGATATCCATCTCTGGGTGGCGAGCGACGGCGGGACAGGTCGTCTGCGCGAAGCCGCTGGCCTAGTGATTCGCAGGTCAGCTATTCCAGAAATCAGCCGTAGTACGCACACCATCCCGGTATCGAGAGGGCAGTGTCCATCTACCGATCGGACTCGAGCGTCTACGTGAGGACGGAAGGAAACCCATGGATCCGGATTGCGTATCACAACCAATACGCTATCGATCCGACCTCATCCGAAGGCGGAAACGACTCGTTCTGCAGGATGGGGAGGCGGCTGATGCCGTTCGAGAGGGGTTTTCACCGGGATTATAGACGAGGGTCCGGAAGGTACGTTCGCTCTACGAGTGACACCGTCTGGAGGCGATTGCGACACTGAGACGGTACTGACCACGCTGTAGCAGCGTCGGGAAGCCTTCGTGTGGCTGGAGCGAGAATAGTGACTGTCCAGAACGGGAACTCACCCCGTATTCGATGACGATCTCCATCGGTCGACTGGATTGGCTGGCCTTTCGTGTCACTGTACTCTCGACACTCCTCCAATCGTCGTTCGTAGCGACTGAACTGCAATTGAATCGCACCCGAATCCCTCGAGGAGTACGCAGTCGAGGACAGCGCTGATCGTTTTGTCGATGGGGTAGCGCGTCCCGGTCGTGGAGAGAGCGCATTCCTCAATTCGGCCAGGTCACCTCGAGCCGTTCGAATCTGGCCTCGCTCCATACAGTGCGTACGGAGGTCAGTGTACGGGTGAGAGCTGGTGGGTTGAGGGCTTGGCGACCCCTATCTCTCGAGGGGCAGAGAACCGCTCACGCGGCCCGTGAGGGTGTTCGACGCCATGGTGACGGCCCCTTTATCCAGATCTGTCCCGGTGGTGTGCTGCGTCCAGCTACTGCCGTTTTCTACCGAACATAGCACGCCGTTCGTCTCACGATAGATTCGGAACTGGTGACGGGAACGGTCGATGTACCTCGTGGACGGTGAGCGTGAATATCGATGGGGACGTGGTCGGCTCGTCCGATCCAGGCGTTCGATTGCTGCTCGTCCTGAGCCTTTCGTGCAATTTTTCGTTCAGTCCGTATTTCCGGGCTGGAATACACGAGGTTCGATCCCTCGGTATCTCCTCCCGGCCCCGGCGAACCTGGACTGAACTGGTGGTAGTTGCGAATTTTATCCCAATATTTTGTCAAAAGGTCCGTCTAACCGAGGACTGGTACACGACGGATAAACACTATTCCGCTATATCGAATTGACGTTATTGGGAACAGTCACGGGAACTCGAGTATCGCCAGGAGTATCGCCAGACGGCGTGGCCACCGTGATAATCGGAGTCGGTTTCTCGAGTTTCTCGAGTGTGTTTCGCCCGGGTTACGAACTGAGTCACGAACTGGTCGCTTCCGGACTGGTACCCTTCGACCGTACCTATTTGTCACCGCGTCGTGACTGTCCACCTATGTCCACGATCCTGCTGGCAGTCGATCGAGACGAGGACCGGGCGGTCGCACAAGCGGAGTCCATCGTCGAGCTCGAACTCGAGTCGGCGTCAACCCGAGTCAGAGTCGTCCACATCTTCACCAATAATCCCGAAGGGGCGTCCGTCACACAGCTCGGTGCCGTTCGTCGAGCGAAGGCGGTGCTCGAGGGCGCCGGGTTCGACGTCGAGGTGGAGGGGAGAAGTGGTGATCCCGTCGACGAAATCCTCGACGCCGCGGACGAACACGACGCGGATGTCATTACGATTGCCGGTCGAAAACGGTCGCCGGCCGGAAAGGCACTGTTCGGCAGCGTGGCCCAGGGTGTGTTCCTCAACACGAACCGGTCTGTCTTGCTATGCAGTGAACGGGACGCCTGACCGCCTTCCGAGGCTGATCGGCCCAGGTGAGATCGGGATTTCATCGACGATACCACCCTCTGCGGGCCATCGATCGCTCGAGCAGGCATCGCCCACGTGATGGAAATCGGCATCTAACAATGTGACCGTCTATCTTCATTGCGGACATGACCGCCGACAGCGAACACTCGATCGTCTACGTCGGGTGTACCGCACCCGGGAACCAGGTGCTCGAGTCCCTCCTCGAGCACGACCTGCCCATCGACTCGGTCGTGACGATCGACCCCGAGATGGCCGCGGCGAACGCCGTCTCTGGCTACGCCTCCCTCCGACCGACCGCGGAAGCCCACGATCTCGAGGTGTACCACCCTCGGACGTACTCGATGACCGACGCGGCCGACCTGGATCACTTCCGGACGATCGATCCCGACCTCCTGATCGTCAACGGCTGGCAGCGACTGATCCCGGAGGCGATCCTCGAGACGGCTACCTACGGCGCGCTCGGAAATCACGGCAGCGCGTTCGGCCTGCCGAAGGGTCGCGGCCGCTCGCCGCTCAACTGGTCGCTCATCGAGGACCGCGACCGGTTCCTCCTCTCGGTAATTCGACTGGACCCCGGCGCCGACTCCGGGGACGTGGTGACGACCAGAAAGTTCGATATCACCGAGTTCGATACAATCGAAACGCTGTACTACAAGGTCTCGATGTGTCTCGAAGCGATGCTCGTCGAGGTCGTCGAGCCGATTCTCGAGGGCGAGCGGCCCTTCGAACCGCAGACTGGAGAGCCGACGTACTATCCGAAGCGCACTCCCGAGGACGGCGAGCTGCACTGGGCGAACGGGACTCGAGAACTGTACAATCTCGTTCGAGCGGTAGCCGATCCCTACCCGGGCGCGTTCACCTACGTCGACGTCGACGGCGACGTTGGCGGCGATTCGAACCTCGACGCGACCAGCAACGACGACGCCTCCCGAAACGGTCTCGAGCAGGTCATGATCTGGGACGCCATTCCGTTCTCGTCGGACCTCGCGAAGTCGCCTCCGCCCGGGACGATCGTCGAGGTCTTCTGGACCGACGAGTTCGTCGTCGCGACCGGTGACGGAACCTTGCTCGTCCGTGAGTGGGAAGTGGACTCGAGTTCGAACTCGGACTGGGAACCCGCCGTCGGCGATCGGTTCGAGTCCCGCGGCGAACCGAATCGCGTTGACCGGCCCGACCACCACGAGAATCTCTCGAGTTCGGGTTCGGATTCAGGTTCGGGTTCGAACACAGATTCGGATTCAAATTCAGATCAGGGTGACCGGAATGCCTGAGCTCTCGACCCTCGAGCGCCTCGAGTACACGCTCGAGGAGTACGAACACCTCCTTCGTACGTTGCTCGAAGATGGCGTCTCCTTCGTGGACTTCGGCCGACCGCTCGGTCGCGACGAGGTGATCCTGCGCCACGACGTCGACCTCTCGCCGGAACTGGCTCTCGAGATGGCACGACTCGAGGCCGCACTCGACATTTCGTCGACGTACTGCGTGCTGGTGACGACGCCGATTTACAATCTGCTCGAGGTCGATCAGTCGAAAGCCCTGGCCGAGATCCAGACGCTGGGCCACGACGTGGCGGTTCACTTCGACACCCACCACTACTGGGACGACCGGCCGAGCAACGACGAACTCCGCACGCAGGTGCGAGCGGAGTGCGACGTGCTGGGGACGATCCTCAACCGCCACGTCGACGTCGTCTCGTTTCACCGCCCACCGGAGTGGGTGCTCGACGTCGACTTCGATGGCTTCGAGAACGCCTACCAGCCGGCGTACTTCTCGGAGGTGACCTACCGGTCGGACTCGAGCCAGAAGTGGCGCTCCGAACCGCCGTTCCCGGAGGGACGACCGGAGCGGATGCAACTGCTGGTTCACCCGGGGTTGTGGGGAGAATCTCCCAGACAGATGGCCGACATCGTCGCCGAAATCGCGACGAGACAGCGTGCGCACGTCGATTCGTATCTGGACGGACTCGGCGTTTGAGGAGTGCGTGGCGTACCCGGAGGCTCGGTGAGGTGTTACGACTACGAGAGTGCGACCTCGAGTTCGGTCTCCGTGTCGTCACCCGCAAGTAGCGACCGTACGGCGGCCACTTCTGAGGAAATTTCGGCCGCGTTCTCCATCAGCACCGTCTCGCTGGGGAACAGTTGCTCGCCCAGCACCAATCCGTGGTCCCTGGCGGTCGAGCCGGTGACGGTGAGGTAAACGCCGACGCCCGCTTCGGCGATGGCACGCTCCTCCTCGACGCCCTCGTCGGGGTATCGAAACCGGACGTTCTCGAGACTGTCGGTCCCGAGGACGGCCCGAACCAGTCGTTCGTACCGCGGCGTGATACACAGCGGCCCCTCGTAAGTCTGCAGGAAGTCGCGATCGATCGGCTCGCTCGAGGGGGCCGCCTCGGGCGTCGCCATCAGCGTGTGGTAGACTGTGTCACCGAGACCCGAAACGACCTGGACGTCGGTGTTTGCGGGATTGATCCGGGCGTTGACGTCGGCGATGCGTTCGAGCGGTTCGGCGCGCAAGTCGACGACCTCTTCGAGGACGAGGTCGGCGCTGTCGAATCCGAGCGCGAACTCGTGGGTTCGAAGGGCGCGAAACGGCTCCTCGCGGCCGACGAGGACGAGTTCCGTTCCCTCGGAGACGCCGTCGACGCCCTCGAGCGGGATCGTGACGCTGTCGAAGACGATCCGCCGTGGCTTGCCGGCTCGATCGTCCCGGAGCAGGGTGTACTCGGGTGCCGTCGGATCGTCGACGGCGCTGTAGGTGGCGAGGCGATGGTAGACGTCGGGCTGGTCGGGCTCGACGGAGCCCTTGGTCACGGCTTTCTCGTGTCGAAGCGTCGTGATGACGTCGTCCGCGAGCTCCGGTACGTCGAGTCGACGCGCCAGCAGGTCGAGGACCGACTCGAGCGGCCGACCTTTTCGCGGTATCGCGAGTGGAATGCGCTCGCCCATTGGCGTAGCTGTGAGACGGGCGGCTAAACCGGTTGCGTTTCAGGTGAGATTGTCGTGACTGTGGTGTCGTGGCGGCTGTGGCGACCGTGGCGGCTGGCTACCCTAGTGTCCACGGTGGCGTGGCAGCCGTGACATAATACCCAGGGCGGTCGTGGCTGCGGTAGGGTCCGGAGCCAGCCAGATATCGATCGAAACGAGAGCGCAGAACGGTAGGCAGAAGGGAACGGCCAGCAGAACGGAACAGCTACTCCGAAAACATCGAACCCAGCTGATCGCGCCACTCCGTGATGTCCGTGACCTCGTCTCGAACCTCCTCGAGGTCCTCCTCGAGGTCTTCGACGTCCGATTGGACATCCTCGACGTCCGACTGGACGTCCTCGACCGACGATTCGACGTCGTCGATACCTTCCTGCAGATCGGTTTCGACTTCCTCGAGGTGGCCTTCGACGCGCTCCAGATCGTCCTCGAGGTCGTCGACCGTCGAATCGGTATCAGCGAGTTCGTCCTCGAGGTTCTCGGTACGTTCGTCGACGGTTTCGACCGTCTCGCTGACCGCCTCGAGGTCGGCCTCGAACGAGTCGACTAGCTCCGTGAACTCGGTGATGAGCTGTTCGCCGGTCCCGTTCTCGTCGAGGAACTCCTCGAGCGCGCCGGTGTAGGCGGCGAGTTCTTCGACCCGGGACTGGAGGTGCTCGATCTTCGCGGCGTCGCTTCCCGAGAGGGTGGCCTCCGGTGGTTCGGAGTCGACCTCAACGTCCAGGGCCGACCGGATCGCCTCGCGGTCGTCCTCGTCGAGTTCACCGGAGCGGAGTTCTTCGGCGAGGGCCGCGCCGATGGACGCGGCGTCGGTCGGAAGCGGTCGAGCGTCGGCCGCCGCGTCTGTGGTCTGCTCGTCGGTCACGTCGGTTTCGTCCGCGTCCGTATCGCCGTCGGTGGGATCCTCGAGGTCCAGTTCCTCTGCCTCGGCATCTTCGGCGTCGGCGTCTTCGGTATCGTCTACCGCGTCGTCTGCATCGTCTGCGTCGTCCGCCTCAGCGGCCGCCGCCTCGAGGTCGAGTTCGATCGTCGGCGCGTCGTCGTCTTCCGTTTCGTCCTCGTCTGCGGGATCCGGCAGTTCATCGCCGTCGAAACCGAGGTCGATGTCGGGGGCGTCCTCGTCCTCGTCGTCTTCTTCATCCGCCTCGACGGGGGTCGGATCGGTGTCGACGTCGCCCAGGTCGAGGTCGAGTCCTTCGTCCTCGTCGAGGAAGCCGCCGGTGTCTTCGTCAGCGTCGTCAGCGTCGTCGGAAGCCGTATCCTCGCTTTCCGATTCGTCGAAGTCGAGGTCGATCGACTCGTCCTCGTTTTCAGCTTCTGTGGTCCTGTCGTCTTCGGCTTCCGCGGATTCGTCCTCCGCTTCGCTCGACTCCTCATCGTCTCCATCGTCCACACCACCCTCGTCGTCCTCGAGGCCGGGCACGCTGTCGGCCTCTCCCGACAGCATGTCCTTGACCACCTGATTGCTATCGTCGGCGATGATGTCGTCGATCATCGTCTCGTCGAGGTGGTCGGCCGCCTCCTCGTCGACCTCGGCTTCGTCCTCCAGCCCCCCATCAGCATCCTCGTCCCCGTCCTCGTCCGTGGACACGCTCTCGATCGTCGGTTCGGTCAGGAAGTCGGTCTGATCCGTCTCCTCGTCGAGGCGGACGCCGTAGACCGTGACCAGCGGGTCACCGGGCGAGACGACGCCGGAGAACTCGACGTGGTTGTCCTGGAACGCCGTCCAGTTCTCGCTGTGGTACTCCGGGTGAAAGCCGACGCTGTCCATGGGGAACGATTCGGGAATGTCCTCAGAGAGTTGGACTGTCGCTGGTTCGTCTCTCGTCGATTCGAATTCGAACCGGACGGCCGGCACGGGGAACTCGTCTGCGGTGAACGACTTTCGCACCGTTATCCCACTGTCGGTCACCTCGACCACTTTCTCACCATCCGCGGTTTCGCTCATGCGAGCAACGTTAATTCAGCATTACCTTAAAACGAACGGGCGCTCGTTCGGGTGATCGAACGGGCTCTTTCTCAGCCGAGATCGACCCGATCGCCGATCTCGACGACCTCGAGTCGCTCGGGGTGATCGAAGCTCCGGGCGTGGTGGTGGAGCACTTTCGGATCGGCGGTCAGCCCCTTCCACATGTCCCAGTGACTGGGGAGCAGGGTCTCGAGCTCGAGTACCTCGGCACACTCGATAATCTGGTTCTCGTCGTTGTACCATCGCGTGCGCTCGGGTTCGCCCGTCTCCTTGTCGGGGATGGTGCCGACCGTGCCGAACGCGAGGATGCCGAGGTCGAGGTCGTACGCCTCGCCGATGCGCTCGAACGAATCGTCCTCGGGGGGTTTGGTGTCGCCGCCGTGGAACACCGTGCCCGCCTCGTGTTCGATCACGTAGCTCACGGGGTGGGTCGCGTCGGGGTCGTTGGCCGCCTCGACGTGGACCGTGAACTCGCCGATCTCGACGGTGTCTCCCTCCGTCACTTCCGCGAACTGGTCGTCCCTCACGTCCCAGTTGTCGGTCCACGCTTCGTCTTCGCGCGCGACCGCGAGGCTGTCGTCGGGGCCGTACAGCGTGGCGCTCGAGTTCGCCAGCACCGGCGCCTGACTCGGGCCATGGACGTGGTCGGTGTGTTCGTGGGTGACCAGGACGGCGTCGGCGTGGTCGACGTCCTCGGGGTCGAAGGGGACTGGAACCATCCGTACCGTCCGTGGCGGGTCGCCCAGGCCGACGTAGGGATCGACGTAGATGGTCGTCCCCTCGCGTCCCTTCAGGACGAAGCCGTTACAGCCCAGGTACCAGATCGCGACCCCGTCGGGGTCGGCCGATTCGATCGCGTTCGGGAGCCAGTCTCCCCAGTCGCTCGTTGCCATGCTCGAGTCTGTGCGAGGGCGGTGGGTAAGTGTTGTCGTTCGGTTCCAAACGTTTACTACGTCAATGCTGCAACGGGGTGGATTTCGCCACCCGTCTATCGCCTGCAGAACATTCATTCAGAAACTCGTGACAGTCACACCTGATGCATCGGCCAACACCTGACAGACGAACCGTCCTCCAGACGCTCGGTATCGCGGCCGGCACGGCGATACTGGGCTCGACGACGTCCGGTGTCTCGGCAGACGACCACGACGCGGACTCACAGACGCAAATGAGCTACGAACTCCCCGAACTCTCCTATGACTACGACGCGCTCGAACCGCACATCGACGAACGCATTATGGAACTGCACCACAGCAAACACCACCAGGGGTACGTCGACGGCGCGAACGAGGCCCTCGAGACGTTCGAGGAGATGCGTGCCGACGGCGACTTCGAGGATATCCAGGCGGCGAAGCGCGACTTCTCGTTCAACCTGTCCGGTCACGTCAACCACGTCGTCTTCTGGGAGACGATGAGTCCGAACGGCGGCGGCGACCCCGACGGCGAGTTGCGGGAGGCCCTCGAGGCCGACTTCGGTTCGATCGAGAACTTCCGCGCGGAGTTCACCGCGGCGGCCGAGGGCGTCGAGGGCGGCGGCTGGGCGATGCTGTTCTACGACCCGCTCGCGGACGGACTCGTGATCGGCCAGCTCGAGGGACAGAACGACCTCGCTCACCAGGGGTCGGTGCCGATCCTCGCGCTCGACGTCTGGGAGCACGCCTACTACCTGCAGTACGAGAACGACCGGTCGGCCTACGTCGAAGAGTGGTGGAACGTCGTCGACTGGGACGGTGTCACGTGTTACCACCAGGCGGCGACCGACGCCCAGGCTCGGCCACCGGAAGACTGTAAACAGAACTGCTAACCGGACTCGAACAGGTGTCCGGTTACTGGGTCCCGTGAACCGACAGGTCCTGTGGACTACCAGGTCCCGTGGAACGTGTCGAACTCGAGGCTCTCGAGGGGTTCGTTTCCGACGGCGATTTCGTACTCGCCGGGGGTCAGCATCGGCTTGTGAAATCGCGGCCCATCGTCGGTCGTGATCCGGGGACAGCCGGTGTTGACGAAGGCGTCCATATCGAAGTTGCGCAGGCGGTCGGGGGTGACTTCGTCCATCGTGATGAGGTAGGCGTCGTCGTTGCCCTCGAGGATCTCCTGGGCCATCTCCCAGCGGCCCTGCCCGATTTTGGTACAGAAGATGACGCCCCACTTTTCGGCGTCCATCGCGCGGTGGACGGCGCCGTAGCGCTGTTTCATGAACTTCTCCGTATCGGCGACGGTGACGACGTTGTTGACCGGGTCGGCGATGACGACGTGCTTGTCCGGGTGTTCCATCGCCAGCCCCAGCGGGTGGAACTTGCCGCCGCCGACGTAGAGCACCTGGTCGGCGGGGACGTCCGCGCTGGCGTAGTTGCACCCCAGCACCTGCCCTTCGTGGGTCAGGCGGTCGTCGCCGCGACGCGTCTTCACGTCGTAGCCGCGATCTTCGAGGTACACGCGCATCTCCTCGAACCGGTTCATGTGCTGGGCGGTGGTGACGAGTCCGACGTCCGGCGTCTCCTCGGCCGGCTCGAGGGTCTCGAGGGCTTCCTCGATGATCGGCGTCACCTCGACGTTCGAGAACAGCGGGACGTAGATGACCTTGTCCGTGTCCTTCATCGGCGAGTGGCCGAAGTGGACGAACACGTCGGTGCGTTTCATCAGGTAGGTGTCGAGGTCGCAGGCCCCGTAGCAGGGCTGGCCCGAGAGCATGATCGTCGCGTCCTCGGGGACCAGTTCCCGGAGGTCGTCGGCCACCTTCGGCCCGCGGCGTTTCAATCCCTCGGGAAACTGCAACCCAATTTTCTTCGCGTCCTTCTCCTCGACGGCCTCGACGATTCGCTCGAGTTCGTAGTCCCACTCCCGGTCGTGTTTGAGGGACATTCCCGTGTTCCGGAGGTCACCCTCGCTGTACTCCGACTCCTGGCTCATTGGACGATATTACGGACGCGGACGTAAAACGACGCGGGTTTCCGGCGCCGATGGCGGATCCGGCACATACAAACGGCCCGCGTCCCAACCTGGGTTCATGAGCGTCGAAACCGCCCCCGACCCGACCGAGACTGACGTCGAATCCCTCGGCGAAGCACTCGGCGAAGCTATCACGACCCTGCCCGAGTACGAGGCCTTCGAGGAGGCCCAGCGCGCCGTCGAAACGGACGAAGAAGTTCAGACGAAAATCGACGAATTCGAGCGCGTGCGCCAGGAGTTCATGATGGCCCGCCAGACGGGGACGGCCTCCCAGGAGGACTTACAACACCTCCAGGAGACCCAGCAGGAACTGCACGCGATGGAGCCGATGGCCGACTTCCTCGAGGCGAAAGGCGACCTGACGGCGCGTCTCGAGTCGATCAACCGGGCGATTTCGGACCCGCTCGCGGTGGACTTCGGCAGCGAGGCTGGCGGCTGTTGTCACGACTGAGCGGCCTCCACCGACCTGAACCACCGTTCTGGTCACTCGCGTTCCGCTCGAACCAATCGCGAACGAAGCGAGTAATTTTCGTCCCAACAGTCATAATACTGGAGGGTAAATGGAGGTCAATGGCAGCCGAAGACCCTGCAGATGGGTACCTGTTCGACCTCTACCGGCGCTACATCGGCGAACCGGACGACCGGACCGATGTGTACGTCGGGTTCGGACTGTTTCTCGGTGGTATCGGATTCGCGACCGTCGCGCTACTCATTTACCTGTGGAGTAGCACACTCGAGCCTCGCTCCCCGGCGCACCTCGCATGGGTAGAGCCGGCGTACTCCGTCGCGATGATCTCGCTTCCCGTCCTGATGCTGGGAATCGTGGTCTTGCTCCCGTCGGAACGACGTGTCCTGTACACCTCGATCGCCGGCCTCGCCGTCACGGTCGTGGCCGTCGGTGGATTCTTGTACGCCTACCCCGATCACTGGAACGGGTACGGGAACGATTACACCGCCCAGATCGTCGCGGTCTACGCCGTCGGACTCGCCGGCGTCACCGCTTCGACGGGGGCGGCGCTGATCGCGCACTATCTCGAGATGGCCCGAGCCGTCGACGACGCGAAATCGGATGAAAACAGCGAGGAACTCACCTACTCTGACGAGGAAATTCGAGACGACATCGACGCCGCGATGGAGGGTGTCGAACTCTCCTGGGGTGGCGTCGAGAAGTCCGAGCACAAGCGACTGACGTTTTCCGACCACGAGTTCGACAGTGAAAACCTGGACACGAACATGGCGACGAAGACGACGCGCTCGAGCGGCGTCGACGCGCAGGTCGCGGGCCTCAAGGGGCTCAAGGGTGGGGAGAAGAAGACCGCCGTCTCGGAGTCGTCGGTCGACGACCAGACCCAGAAGCTCAAGGAACTGCGAGAACAGCGACGCAAGGAACAGGCCGCTAAAGAGGCCGAGGGTCGTCGCATTGCGAACCCGTTTTCGGGGCTGCTCGAGCGTTTGCGTTCGCTGGTAAATCGTAATTAACGCGCTGACCGGTGGAGCAATCCGGGCTTATAACACCTAGCGGTACCGGAAATAAACGCACATAGATTTATAATCCGTCAGTGGAGTTGAGGAAACATGGCCAAAGGCCTAGACGTTGGAACAATGAACATCCTGTCGGCACAGCAGGATGGTTCCGATACCGTATTTGTGCAGCAGCGTAACTCCTTCGTGGAAATCGAATACTCCGATATGGCGGAGCAGATGCTCTCGCGGAGCGAAGTCCTTCACATCCGAAAGGACGACAAGGTGTACGTCGTCGGTGACGACGCGCTCAACTTCGCGAACATCTTCAACAAAGAAACCCGTCGGCCGATGAAACACGGCATCCTCTCGGCCGACGAGAAGAGCGCGATCCCGATGATGAAGCTCATCATCGAGCAGGTCGTCGGCGAACCGTCCTACCCCGACGAGAAACTCTACTTCTCGACCCCCGCCGATCCGATCGACGACGATCTCTCGACGCTCTACCACCAGAAGACGATCGAGTCGTTCCTCAACGACATCGGCTACGATGCCGAACCGATCAACGAGGGGATGTCTGTCATCTACTCGGAACTCGCGGACAACAACTTCACCGGCCTCGGCATCAGTTTCGGCGCCGGGATGACGAACGTCTGTCTCGCGTACTACGCGGTCCCGGTCATGAAGTTCTCCGTCGCCCGCGGTGGCGACTGGATCGACGAGCAGGCCGCCCGCGCGACTGGTACCCCGGTCGACAAGGTCACCTCCATCAAGGAGGACAACTTCGAACTCGACTTCACAACCGACGTTGGCGGCGTCGAGGGTGCGCTCTCGATTTACTACGAGAACCTCCTCGACTACGTCATCGAGAACATCGTCAAGGAAGTCGACGACGAGGACGTCGAGGAAGGCCTCGACGTGCCCGTGGTCGTCACCGGCGGGACCTCGAGCCCCAACGGCTTCGAGGCCCTGTTCCGCGACCACTTGCAGGACGCGGCGATCCCGTTCTCGATCAGTGGTGTGAGCCACGCCGACGAGCCGCTGTACAGCGTCGCTCGCGGTGGACTCGTCGCCGCTCGTTCGGACGAGGACGTCGATTACGAGGAAGAGGAAGCCGAAGCGACGGCTGCGAGCGAGTAGCTCGTCCGGTTCCCGGTTCTCGAGTTCCGGTTCTCGAGTCCCAATTCGCGTTTTTCTTCGATAGCGTTTCCCTCGAGTTCGACGGTCGTCAGCGATCGCTACGTTTCGTAAAAGCGGTTGAACGCGTCCTGCCAGGATTCGTACGCCATCTCTCGGCTCTCGTGTTCGACGGGTACGTCCGCGAATCCGCACCGATTGCACGCGATCGTCGTGACCTCCCCCAGCGTGAGCCGCTCGAGTGGAGCCTGGCACCGTGGGCAGTCGTCCATGGCTACGGCATGACAGGCAGCTATCTTAAGTGTATGTTCTCCGTCCGCTGGCGCTGACACTGACACCGGCGCTCACGGCGAACTATTGTCGTTCGACCCCAAACTATATTACTACTAAGCATTTGCAAAACTATTTGTATGCGGCCTGTGTATGCCGTCGTATGAGCACCACTTCGTCCCCCCAGTTCGAGCGAACGATCGACCGCTGTCGGCCGACCGACGTCACTCCCGTGGCGCTCGACGCCTCGGATCTCGACTCGACGGCCCCCGAGTACCTGCGCGACCTCAAGCGCGAGTTCACGCGAAACGACCTCTTCCCGGCCGGCCTGACGGTCGACGCCTGTTTCGCGGAGGACTGTTCGCTCGACACGCAAGCCGAAATCGATCGTATTCGAAGCTACGTTCGCGCCGGCGCGTTCCTCGGCGTCGGCACCGTGACCGTCGATTGCGACGACGTCGCGAACGCCGAGAAGGTCCGTCCCGCGCTCGAGGCCTGTGCCGAACGCGCCGACCGGGAAGGGCTCTCGTTCGAACTCGACGCACCCATTACCCTCGACCGCGAAGCGTAGGCGATGCCCTCGGGGCTCTCCCGCCGACAACTCGCCCGCGTTCTCGAGTCAGTTGCCGATTTTCCCGCTCCCGACATCGACCTCGAGCAGTACCTCACGCCCGCGGAGCTCGCCGCTCACCTCGGTCACCTGGCCGCCGTCCAGGGTGACCTGACCGGCGCGATGGTGCTCGACCTTGGAACCGGAACGGGGATGCTGGCGCTGGCTGCGGGCCAGTACGCCCCCGACGGCGTCGTCGGGGTCGACGTCGACGCCGACGCCCTGACCCAGGCGAGACGCAACGAGGGGACCGTCGGCGAGGCGGCTCGCGAGGTCGGCGCCACCTCGAGCGTCGGACCGAGTTCGGGCTACGAATGGATTCGCGCGGACGCGTCTCGACTCCCACTCGAGCGGGGGAGACTCTCCGCGCCCGTCACCGTCCTCTCGAACCCGCCGTTCGGTGCCCAGCGAGGTAACCGCCACGCAGATCGGCGGTTCCTCGAGGCCGCCGCCGACCTGGCCGACGTCTCCTACACCATCCACAACGAGGGGAGCCAGGCGTTCGTCGAGTCGTTCGCGGCCGACGAGGGCGGCACCGTCACCCATGCGTTCGGAGCCGAGTTCCCGGTCGACCACCGATTCGCCTTCCACGACCGCGAGCGGGCGGTGCTCGAGGCCGAGGTGTTTCGGATCGAGTGGCGGGGACGGGAGTCGCGGTCGTAGTTCGGGTTCGGAATGCGGTCAGTTGTACGTCTCCTTGCTCGCGATCTGAACCGTCGTCTCGCCGGTGGTCACGAACAGGTCGTTCCTGAGACGAGTGAACTCCAGGCCGTCGACCGTGACCGACTCGTCGGCTGCCGGAATGTCGGCTCTGGCCGGGTCGGCTGATTCGTTCTCCCTGACCTCGAGGACGAACGCGCCGTCGTCGGGTACGATCGTGACGTTCTTGCCGTCGATTATCGCATTAGCCGTCGACGGCTCCGAGGCGTGGGCGAGCACCCGCCGGTCGTCGTGCTCGAGCCAGACCTGGTAGACGGTGTCGTTCCCGACGGGGGTCCACCCCGCGCGAGTGGCGGTGATCGACTCCCGCCAGCCGGGGCCGCCGACGTGGACGGTTTCCGAGCCGCTGAAGGCTAGGCGCTGGGCGGAGACGGACTCCGACCAGATGTGACGGTCGGGACTCGAGACGATCACGCCGCTGCCCTCGACCCCTCCCGCGTCGAACGCCTCGAGGTCGACGACGGAGGCGATCGGGTTCTGTGCGCGTTCGGCATATGTGATCGAGTAGTCCTCGACGGTGAGCGTGCCTTCCGTCGAGCCTGCGTCGTCCCCGTCGAGGACGAACAGGTTGACCGGAATCGCTGGCCCGCAAATCGCCGCGAGAACGACGAAGACGACCACGACCGCCGCGTACTGGCGCGAGGTCCTCGCGAGCGATGGGACCCGGGATTTCGGGTGCGCGACGAGTTCGTGGAGTCGATCGTTGGTCGCCGCGTCGTTCGCGAGTAATCGGGAGAGGAGGCCGCCGTCCTCGAGTATCGGCGCGGTCGGCCGCGAGAGCCGACGCTCGAGACGGGCTGGGAGGATCGATCGCTGGGAGCCAGCGACCGCGATGGTGATCACGAGCGCGAGCGCGATGACGACGACGACGCCGGGGCCCCGAAACAGGACGTACCGGTTCGCGCCGTCGAACCAGTAGATCGCCCAGAGCGACTTCGAGAAGCCGTAGATGAGGACGGCGAGCCAGATCGCGAGCGGGTCCGGCCGGTAGCCGTCGTCCCGGCGGTCGAAAATCACGAGTGCGACGACGAGGCCGACGAAGAACCCGAGGGCGTGACCCTGGATGGCCGTCGACGCCCACCACGGGGCCGACGGCGGCCGGGGCTGGACGACGTACCACCCGATCGGCCGCTGGAGGGCGCCGTAGATCGTCGACAGGGTGCCGTGGACGCCGATGGCGCCGATGAGCGTGACGATGGGGTACCGAACGATCGCGAAGCCCGCGAAGGCGAAGACGACGCCCGAGAAGCCGATGACGGGGCCCAGCGCGAAGAGGCCGGTGATCACGCCGACGGCGAGGACGCCCGTGGGGAAGACGACGAGGGCACGAAGCCAGGGATTCGTCAGGAGGGTCGAGGCGAGGCCGCCCAAGGTACTTGAGGTGCTCGAGGTGCTCGAGGTGCTCGAGTTCGACTCGACGGTTCGAGTTCGACTCCCGTTCGCGTAGTGCCCCCACGCGTACTCGGCGATGGGCGCCACGACGACGGCGCCGGTGAGGTTCCCAGTGAGGTGACCCGGGTAGGCGTGAGCGAACGGAGCGGTGAGGATGCCCAGCGGATAGAAGAATGACCACGCGCGAAACGGCGTTACGACGGGGTTGTCGAAGTCGGTGATCCCGTCCTGGACGAAGAGGTAGACGGTGATCACGAAGCCGACGACGACCAGCGTTCCCCACGGCACGCCGAGGACGAACCGGTCCTCGAGGACCTCCCGCCAGCGTCGCTCCCGCGGATCGAGTCGGCTGACGACGAATAGCGAGCCGAGCACCGTCAGGACGACGAGTGCAGTGAGTCCGGTCGTCAGCCAGTTCATATCTGCTGGTAAGGGGGGAGCCGTATAGGGATTTCCCTCTTTACAGGGGCTCAAGTGCCGTCTGGTTTGTGGCGAGGGGAGCCGCGGCAGCCGACGAGTGAGGCCGATGCCAGCGGCTTCGAAAGGTACAAGCGGCCAACGGCCGGAGAGTGGGACATGGAACTGCGGGTCACCGAGAGCAGCGAGAACGAACTCTCGATCGAAATCGTCGGCGAGGATCACACGTTTATGAACGTACTCAAGGGTGCGTTGCTCGAGCACGACGACGTGAGCGCGGCAACGTACGACATGAACCCAGAACAGTCGGGCGGTCAGACCGATCCCATCCTGACGATCAAGACCGAGGGCGACGTCGAACCGCTCGACGCGCTCGAGGAGGCGGCCGGCGACGTTCGGTCGAAGACGGCGGCGTTCCGCGACGCGTTCGAAGCGGCGGTTTGAGGATCTCGCTGCTGTTCTCAACCTGGTTCGACGGACTGGTAGCACGTGGTCCGTCGTGAGCTGTGAGTCGGACGACTCGAGTCAGGCAAACCGTGCGAGTCTACGAACTGAACCATCCGGATGACCCAAGCGAGCCGTGCGAACAGCGTCGGCCGACCTGGATCGCTCAACTCGAGGTACCGACGCGATGCCTGCGCCGCCTCGAGACACCGAATACGACCTGAAATCGAACGCGATCGTTCAGTCCTGAAAGTGACGGCGGTGACTGCGAGCCGTTACAGCCTGACCGGCACGTCGCGCTCGTCGAGGTAGCGCTTGACTTCCTCGATCGAGTACTCTCCGAAGTGGAAGATGGAAGCCGCGAGGCCGGCATCGGCGTCTGCCTCGGTGAACACCTCGTACATGTCCTCGGGACCGCCACAGCCCGAGGAGGCGATGACCGGCGTGTCGACCGCCTCGGAGACGGCCTTCATCAGAGGCACGTCGTAGCCGTCTTTCGTCCCGTCGGCATCGATCGAGTTGACGAACAGTTCGCCGGCGCCTCGAGACTGAGCCTCCTGGGCCCACTTGACGACGTCGATGCCGGTCCTCTCGCGGCCCCCTTTCTTCGTGCACTCGAACCAGCAGGACTCGCCGTCGACGTCGACGTAGTGTTCGCCGCCCTCGTCGAACCGTCGCCGCGCGTCGACGCTGATGACGATGCACTGGCTGCCGAACGCGCGGGCGCCCTCGTTTATGAGGTCGGGGCGCTCGAGGGCGCCCGTGGTGATCGAGACCTTGTCGGCCCCCGCGCGCAGGGTCTCCTTGATGTCGTCGGCGGTCCGAATGCCGCCGCCGACGGTCAGCGGGATGAACACCTCGTCGGCGACTCGCTCGACGACCGAGAGCATGGTCTCCCGTCCCTCGGCGGAGGCGGTGATGTCGAGGAAGACGAACTCGTCGGCCCCGGCCTCGTTGTACGCGCGAGCCATCTCGACGGGGTCGCCGGTGTACTCGAGGTCCTCGAAGTGAACGCCGGTGTAGACCGCCGGGTTCCCGTCGTCGTCGACGTCGACGTCGATACACGGGATAATTCGCTTGGTGAGCATCTGACTCGAGGTTGGGCCGACCGGGGTTTGACGGTTTCGACCACGGCAGGTGCCCGCGTCTGCGTTCTCAGCGTCCATGGTCAGTCGCTCACGATCCGTGATTCATCATCCGCCGCCCGCCATCCATCTTCCCTCTTCCGTCGTCTAGTAGCGCTTAAGTGCTCGAGTCAGAAACACTCACGTATGACAGACGAGACGGAACCCACCCACGACGAGGATTCGGGGGCCACCGTCGGCCACGACCTCGAGGACGAGCGAACGACCGCGCCGATGAGCCCCTTCTCGCCGCGCGATGCGGCGTTCGGGTTCGTCGTGATGGTCATCGGCGTCGCGATCACTCTCGCGATCCCGATGGGTCTGTTCTAACTGCCAACCGCTACCTGCCATCCGCGTTTTCGCCGTCGCCCGAGGCTCGCGATTCTCTCGAGCACGCCACGTCGAACACATCACGCTGAGCACACCACGCCAAATACAGGAAATTCCGGTGGCTCGACCGTGAGCGAACACTGCACTATAATTAAAAAACGGCGTCGGAGGCCACCACAGCCACCGGAGAGAGTCAGAAAACGTACTCGTCGTCGTGGCCCATCATCCCGTCGTTCTCGAGGCCCGGTTCCTCCTCGTCCATCGGGCCACTCGTCTTGTACGCCTTGATCCCCGTCGAGAGCAGGTCTTCGATCGCTTCTTCGCGGTTGACGAACTCGCCGCGTTCCACCATCTGCGCGATCTGCATCTCGAGATGTTCCGGTATCGTGATCTCTACTTTCGGCATCTGATTCGGGTTTCGGTGAGGGGGTATTTAAGATTGACGGGGCCGGGAATGGGCGTCCACGGTGCAGTCGCTCGCGACGGTGTAGCGGTGAAAAATACGTGCGTCAGAAACGTCGGCGCCCGCTACTTGCTCATCATCGACTCGAGCGTGTTCTTGATCGACGAGGCCGGCTTCGCCAGCATGTCCAGTTGTTGGGTCATTTTCCGCTGGTTGAAGTAGCTCGCGAACGCCAGGATCGTCGGTGGCCAGAGGCCGACGAAGAGTCCTCGCTCCTTGTCTCCTCGCGCGAAGAAGTAGTACCACGAGAGGCCGACCGACGCGGCTGCAGCCATAACCGCAGGTCCCATGGCCTGGGATCCCTTCGTTTCCATCTCGCCACTCGTCTCTCGCTCTGTGAGTCGTTGTGTACTCGCCATGCGATTGCCCCATCGCCCACGTTCGTATTGGTTATAAAGCGCGTATCCCTCGGTACCGAGGGATTGGTTCCCTGGGGCGTTCGTTCCATCCGGTTCCATTGGGGTCAACGGGCGGGGAATCTCGGATTTACTGCGCGAAACGGAGCGCCCGTCGACCTCGAGCGGTACGGTTACGGTCGTCCCGCACGGACGAGTCGACGATGAAGGACGTCACGAACCTCTACCAGGAGTTCGGCGACGAACGGTTGCCGCCCGGACAGCGCGAGACGTCGAAGTTCCCGGTCCTCTCGAAGGGCGAGACGCCGCCGTGGGACCCCGACACCTGGGAGTTTACCGTCACCGGCGCCGTCGAGAACCCCCTCTCGTTCACGTGGGAGGAGTTCCGCGATCTGCCGGCCGAAACCCAGCGCCAGGACTTTCACTGCGTCACCGGGTGGAGCAAATTCGACTGCGAATTTACCGGGGTGCCCTTCACCGAACTGACCGAGCGCGCCGGGGTGACGGACGACGCGGTCCACGTCATGTTCGCGGCCCTCGACGACTACACGACGGACCTCCCGCTCGAGGACTGCCTCCGCGACGAGGTGCTCTTCGCGTGGGCCTTCGACGGAGAACCGATCGCGCGCGAACACGGTGGGCCACTTCGAGTCGTGACGCCACACCGCTACGCCTACAAGGGGGCGAAGTGGGTCACCGGCGTCGAATTCCTGACCGAACCGGAACTGGGATACTGGGAACGACGGGGGTACTCCGAGACGGCCGATCCCTGGCAGGAAGAGCGGTACAGCTAGATCAGACGTCTTTTCGCGTGAACCAGGCGCTGCTGGCGAGAACTAGGACGAGCGTGATCGCGACGAGAATCGCGACGCCGACGAAGTCGTACTCGCCCTGGAGGAGAACGTCGTTCGGATCGTAGTAGCGCATCGGGACGATTGCGCCGAGGAACTCGTAGCCGGTTCCCTCGAGCAGCGATTCGACGAGGAAGATTCCGAAGGTGATTCCGAGGGCGGCGCGCTGGGCGATCCCCACTCGGTCGAAGACGACCGAACAGCAGAGCCCGATCCCGGCGCAGGCGAAAAGGTAGGGGATCGACAGCAGGTGGACCGCGAAGACGTCCGCCACGGAGAGCGACTCGTCGATGAGCCACCCGCCCGCGAGGATCACCGGCGGGAGGAGGAGGTTCACCGAGACGATGGGCACGGCGAGGGCGGCGAACTTCTCGACGACCAGTTGCGGTCGCGAAACCGGCATCGCCAGGATGGTGTCCATCCGGCCGCGGTCGACGTCGTCGGCGATCAGTCCGGCGCCGCTGTAGGCCAGGTAGAGTCCGAGGAGGATGACCCAGCCGAAGACGTAGAACTCGAAGGCGAGAAAGCCCTCGAGCGACGCCATCGTCTCGACGTCGAACAGCTGGAGGATCTGCGGCGGGTACGCATCGAGGAGTTCGTCCTCCTGGAACGAGTTCCGGAAGGACGGATAGACCCAGACGATCATCGCGGCCAGCGCGATCATCCCGAGCGAGAGGTAGAGGCTGCCTTTCACTCGCTTTCGGGCCTCGTACCGGAGGAATTCAAACATCGTCCTCGCCTCCGTAGAACCGCATGAAGACGTCCTCGAGCGGCGCCTCCTCGATCGAGAGGTCCAGCAGGTCGTACGGCGAGAGGCGCTCGAGCAGGGCGTTGATGTCGCCGGTGAAGGTGAATGCACACTCGGTGAAGTGCGCCGTCTGTTCGCTCGCGACGGCCGGGCTACCCTCGCTGTGTCCGTCGCCATTGCCGCCATCGTCGCCTCTGTCACCTCCGGGTCCGTTGGTACCTCCGGCACCGCCACCACCCTCGCCGCTGGCGTTCGTCTCGAGCCCGTGAACGCCCTCGAGGTCGAGCGTGTCTACGGGGATCGAGTCGTTGGCGTGGATGCGGACGACTTTCCCACTCCGGGTCAGCAGGGTCTCGATGGGGTCCACGGTCACCAGTCGCCCGTTGCGGATGATCCCGACGCGGTCACAGAGCCGGCGAACCTCGCTCAGGATGTGCGAGGAGAAGAACGTGGTCACACCTCGATCCCGCTCTGATCGCAGGAACTCCGAGAAGCGCTGTTTCATGAGCGGGTCGAGCCCGCTGGTCGGTTCGTCCAGGATCACGAGGTCGGGGTCGTGCATGAACGTCGTGACGATCCCGAGTTTCTGGACGTTCCCGCGGGAGTACTCGCGCACCTGGCGGTCGAGCGGCGGGTCGAACAACTCGAGCAGTTCGTCCCTGCGCTCGCCCCCTTTCACCGCGGCGTGGAGGTCGAGGATTTCAGTTCCGGTCGCCTCCTCGTCGAACCCGGGGTCGTCCGAGAGGTAGCCGATTCGCCGGCGGGCCTCGAGCAATGCCTTCCGGTTGCGGATATCCGCGCCGAGGACCTGAGCCGATCCTGCCGTCGGCGAGATGAAGCCGAGCAGCATGCGAATCGTCGTGGTCTTGCCCGCCCCGTTGGGACCGAGGTAGCCGAAGATTTCGCCGCGGTCGACGGTGAGCGTGAGGTCGTCGGCCGCTCGCACGTCGCCGTAGTCCTTCGTGAGCCCCTCGAGTTCGATGACGGCCATACTCGAGGCTACTCAGCACGGCCATTTGGTTGTACTGGTGGTGATACCAGTTACCTGAGAGAATCCGGAGCATCTCGTGGCCGTGGCTCTCGAGGGGTCTGCTACCGACCGAGGATCGGTTCCTCGAGTTCACCCACTTCCGCGAGAATCGCCTCGACGTGGTCCTCGTCGACGCCGTTTTCGAGGAGGGCCGTCTCGAGGTAGGCTGCGACGGCGTCGAAGTCGGCGGGATCGAGATCCAGGTCCGCGTGCGCCTCGCGCATGTCTGCACCCGTGTACGTGACGGGGCCACCGGCGACCGAACTGATGAACTGGACCTGGTGGGCGTACAGTTCCTCCATGTCGTAGCCGTCGAAGTAGCCCGCGAGCTGATCGTCCGCGAGAACCATGTCGTAGAAGTCCGTGACGACCGATTCGACGGCTTTCCGTCCGCCGATTTTGGCGTAGACTTGTGGTGCCATCGTCGGCTCTATTTTGCCGTGAGATTCGAATCGTTCGCCACGTTCTCACTGCGTGGGAATCGGCGAAAGGGGGCGCCTACTCGAGGAGCGACCGGGGCATCTGGAACGTCTACTCGAGGAGCGACCGGAGCGACCGAAATACCTACTCGAGGAGCGATCGAAGGCAATTCCCGCCCAGCAGGCCGAGCCCGACGACGCTCGCGAGGATCGCCACGAGCGGGTTCAATAGTCCTGCAGCGGCGGCGGGGATCGTGAGCACGTTGTACGAGAAGGCCAGCCGCTCGTTTTGTTCGACCCGTTTCCGGGCGGCGGCGGCCAGTTCGAACGCCGTCTCGATCGACGCGAGGTCGTCCTCCACGATCGCCAGGTCGGAGGCGTCGGAGGCCAGGTCGGTGCCGCTCCCCAGCGAAATCCCGAGGTCAGCCTCGGCCAGCGCGGGCGCGTCGTTCGTCCCGTCGCCGACCATCGCCACCTGCCCGCGTTCCCGGAGGTGGCGAACCGTCGCGACCTTCCCCTCGGGTGGGACGCCCGCAAACGCGTGGGAGACCGCCGGGTGAGCCTCGAACGCGTCCGTGGCCTCCGGATCGTCGCCGGTCAACACGACGACGTCCATGCCGCGCGCCTCGAGTCCCGAGAGCGTCTCCTCCCAGCCGCCGCGGACCTCGTCGCCGACGACGATTACGCCCTCGGCTGTTCCGTCTCGACCGACGACGACGGGGAGGCGTCCGAAGCCGCGCGCCTCGCTCGCGCGGGTTTCGACGTCCGCACCCAGCGTCCATCCCCGGTCGACGAACGCGTCGGGGTGGCCGACGAGCACGCGACTGTCGCCGACGGCCCCCTCGACCGCGTTTCCGTGGCTCTCGAAGTCCGACACCCGGTTCACAGTGGCGTGTTCGCCGGCTGCGCCGCCGTCGGGGCGAGTCGCAGTGTCGTCGCCGTGGTCGGTACCAGTCGAGTCGGACCCGCCCGCGCCGTAGGCTCGAGCAATGGCGTCCGCAGCGGGGTGGGACGCCCGCTGCTCGAGCGCTCCCGCCGCAGACAGGAGTTCGTCGGGCGCCTCGGCCTCGAGGACGGTCATCTCGCCGCGGGTGAGCGTTCCGGTCTTGTCGAAGACGATCGTGTCGATCGCTCGGAGCCGCTCGAAGACGGTCTCGTCGAAGACGACGATGCCGCGCTCCAACACCGCCTCGATGGTCGTCGCGATGGATAGTGGCGTCGCCACGCCGAGCAGCCAGGGGGTGCCGACCAGGACGACCGTCAGCGACCAGAGGGTCGCCTCGCCTGGACCGCGCCCGAGGACGAGCGCGACGACGCCGGCGACGATTGCGGTGCCGACGAGCGGTCGAACGAGTCGATCGGCCAGGTCGTCGACCCGCCGCTGGGCCCCGTGGACGGCCGTCTGGAGGTTCCAGACCGTGTCGGTGAGGCGCTCGAGGCTGCTCGAGCCGCGATCGTCGACTTCGATTACGGCGGCGTCCGCAGTCACGATCGAGCCGCCGACGACCTCGTCGCCTGCCGCCTTGGCGATTGGAACGGACTCGCCGGTCACGATCGCTTCGTCGACCGTACAGGCCCCCTCCGCGAGGACGCCGTCGATCGGGATGCGTTCGCCCTGCTTGATGAGGACGGTGTCCCCGGCCTCGAGGTCGGCAACGTCGACGTCGGTCGTCGAGCCGTCGGCCTCGTACCGGCGTGCGCTGTCGACCTGGGAGATCGTGAGTTCGGTCAGCCGGTCCATCGCGCGCTGTTTGACCATCGACTCGTAGAGGATCGCGCCCATGACGGCGGAGGCGACGACGAGCACGAGGTCGAAGTAGACGTTCGGGCTGGTCACGAAGACGGCGACGGAGCTGTAGAGGTAGGCACCGACGATGGTCATCGCCGCGAGGAGGTCCGTGTTCGGGCGTCGGAGCTTGAGGCTGACGTAGGCCCCCCGGAGCAGCGGCATTCCGGTGACGTAGAGGACGATCCCCGTCAGGACGAAGTAGACCCGCATGAACATGATGCCGCCGTCGGTGAAGATCGTCTGGAACGACGAGAGCGGGCCGATGGGCGCCATGTCCGCCATGTACGACGGGTAGAGCATCACGACGTAGGGCAAGAGCAGGAACGACCCGAAGACGACCCCCAGGACGTACCGGACCTGGCGCATGTCGTCGGTTCGTCGCTTGCGGACGCCGCTCATCTCGCGCGAGCGGCGGCTCTTCCCGGTCTGGTCCGCCTGTATCTGTGATCCCGCATCCTCACGGAGGTACGCCGTGTACCCCGTGATGCTCAGGGCGTCCCGAAGTTCCTCCGGTGCCACCGCCGTCGGATCGTGATCGACGCGAACCGACTCCGTCACGTAACTCGCCTCGGCCTCGAGAACGCCGTCGAGGTCGGTCGCGACGGACTCGAGGTAGGCCTCGCAGGTGGCGGTGTGCATGCCGTCGACCCGGAGGTGGGTGCGTATCGGCGGGCGGTCGTCCTGTTCGTCCCCCTCGTCCTGGTCGCGCTGGTCGCCCCCTTCGTCCTGGTCGTCCTGGTCGCTCCCTTCGTCGGCCTCGGCTTCCGGCGAGGTCTCGTTCTCGCCTTCAGTTGGGTCACCGTCGGCATCGTCTGGGCTGCCCTCGTTCTCGACGTCGGCGTCTCTCAGCGCCTCTTTGGCTTCACCCGTGGCGTCTTTCAGCGGACCCTCCGACTCACCGTCTTCGTCCGCCGCCTCGAGGGGCTCATCGCGCACGTCGGTCGAAAGATTCGGGGGTCCCGATTCCACCGCGAGATCCGCCGATGGGTCCGGCTCGAGCGCCTCCCAGACGCGCCGACAACCCGGTGAACAGAACGTCGCCTCGTCCTCGAGCGTCGCCTTCTCTCCGGGCGACGGCTCCTCGACCGCGCGGCCACACAGCGAACACGCGATTGCCGCTGGCGCCTGGTCGTCCTCAGCCACTGCAGACCACCGGGCGGTCGGCGATCCACCCCTGTTCGCGGGTCCGTGCGAGCCGCTCGACGGGGCTACGTCGGCTGCCCGATCTCGAGACCATTGGCGACCGTAGGGACGCGAGCCGTTAAACGAGTTCGAAATTGGACCTCGAGAGAGCGACCTCGAAACGCTGAAGGCGCCCCCACTCCGAAATGCGCCAATGGATCGACCGTCGGGACAGGGACGAGTCGACGCGAGCGGGCGGGCGACGACGGCCGTTGCCGATGGCCGACTGGTGAGCCGAAGTCGTCCAATCGGCGACGTCTCGTTCGGCACGATTCTGGAGCACGCCCAGGGAACGCGGGCGCAGTGGGCGACGGCCGACGGCCTCGAACTGGTCGGCTGGGGCGAGACCGCCCGGTTGACCGCGAGCGGACCGGATCGGTTCGACGAGATCCGGGCGCAAGCGACGGCGGCGTTCGACGGCGTCGACCACGACGGCCCCGCCGTCGCCCGCCCGCGAGCGTTCGGCGGATTCGCCTTCCACGACGGCCACGAACCGCGCGACCCCTGGACGTCGTTCGCCGCGGCGACGTTCGTCGTTCCGTCGGTGGTTCTCGCGCGAACCGACGAGGGAACGTGGCTCACTACGGTCGACACGAGCGACGACGACGCGACGGCGGCACTCGAGTCCTGGCACGACCGACTTTCGGGCGGACCCGCGATGCGCTCGAGCGGGACGGGTCCCGGAATCGACGACACTCGACGAACGACGACGCGCGAACAGTGGACCGAGGGCGTCGAGACGGCCCTCGAGCGCATCGCGGACGGCGTCCTCGAGAAGGTCGTCCTGGCCCAGGCCCTCGAGGTCGACCTCGAGGGGCCCCTCGACGTGCCAGCCTGTCTCGAGCGACTGCGCCGACAGTACCCGAACTGCTACCGGTTTCTCTTTCGGGACGGCGAGAGCGGCACGTTCTTCGGCGCCCCGCCGGAGCGCCTGGTCGGGAAGTCCGGCGCCGACGTCCGGACGGAGGCGCTCGCGGGGTCGGCCCCCCGGGGCGACTCCAGGGAGGCCGACGAGGAGCTGGCCGACCGACTCCTCGACAGCGAGAAGATCCGGCGGGAACACGGCATCGTCGTCGACACGATTCGCAGCCAGCTCGAGGCGCTCGCGGCCGACATTGAAGTCGAGAAGCGACGGGTCAAACGGCTGGCCACGATTCAACACTGCTGGACCCCAATCGAGGCGACGCTCGAGTCAGACCACCACGTGCTCGACGTCGTGGAGGCCCTGCACCCGACGCCCGCGGTGGGCGGCATTCCTCCCGAAGCCGCCTGGGAGACGATCCGCGACGTCGAGACGTTCGACCGGGGGTGGTACGCGGCACCGATCGGCTGGTTCGACGCCGCCGGCGACGGCGAGTTCGCCGTCGGCATCCGCTCGGGAGTCGCTCACGAGGACACGGTGACGCTGTTCGCCGGCAACGGCATCGTCGCCGACAGCGACCCCGACGACGAGTGGGACGAGGTCGTGCTCAAGTACCGACCGATCCTGGACGAACTTCGCGAGTGATCTCATGACGGCACCGAACCGCGCGACGCTCTGGGCTCGCACGCTCGTCGACGAACTGGCCGCTGGGGGCCTCGAGGCCGTCTGTCTCGCGCCCGGCAGTCGGTCGACGCCGCTGACGGTGGCGTTCGCCGAACATCCCGAGGTCGAGACGTACTCCCACCTCGACGAGCGCTCGGCGGCCTTTTTCGCTCTCGGACGCGCGCGTCGAATCGGCGAACCGACCGCGCTCGTCTGCACTTCGGGGACGGCCGCGGCGAACTTTCACCCGGCGGTGATCGAAGCGAGCCAGGCCCGCGTGCCGTTGCTCGTCCTGACCGCCGACCGTCCGCCCGAACTGCGCGACAGCGGGGCGAATCAGACGGTCGATCAGGTGAAGCTCTACGGCGACGCCGTTCGCTGGTACGCCGAACTCCCGGTGCCCGAACCCGACGAGCGCGCACTTCGCTCGCTGCGGACGACGGCCGCTCGAGCGCTCGCCCGGACCTCGGGTACGCCGACGCCGGCTGGCCCGGTTCACCTGAATTGCCCGTTCCGTAAGCCACTCGAGCCGACGCCGGTTCCCAACGCCGTGCCGGCGGCGCTCGAGGACACGCTGGCTGGACGGGGTCGAGACGGGCCGTTCGTTCGGGTGTCGGCGGGGGAAACGACGTCACCGGCGGACTCGCGAGCACCCGAACGGATCGCTCGAGCGCTCGAAGACGCCGCCCGGCCGCTGATCGTTGCGGGGCCAGCGGACCCGCCGATCGGTGAACCCGAAACGAGCGCCGTCGTCGAGGTCGCGACAGCCGTCGGCGCGCCGGTCTTCGCAGACCCGTTGTCGACGCTGCGGTTCGGGCCGCACCTCGAGTGGACGGCTGAGGACGAACCGGTCGTCTACGGCGGCTACGACGCCTACGTCGAGGCCGTTCCGGACCCCGACGTCGTCGTCCGGTTCGGTGCCTCTCCAACGTCGAAACCCCTCCGATGCGCGCTGCAGGACGCCGACTGCCGGCAGTTCCTGGTCGACCCCGCGGGCGAGTGGCGCGAGGCGACGTTCACCGCGACCGATCTCGTCGTTTCCGAGCCCACACCCCTCTTCGAGGCCGTCTCGAGCGAACTCGAGGTCGAGACGGCGCGCAAAAGCGTCGAAAGAGACTGGCTCGAGACGCTCGCGGCCGCCGAGGCGCACCACTGGGACCTGTGCAGAACGACCCGGTCCCGATCGAGCCTCGAGTCTGCCTCCTTCGAGGGGGCCATCCTCGCGACGGTGCTCGAGCACGCGCCCGACCCGTCGACCGTCTTCGTCTCGAACAGCATGCCGATTCGGGACGCTGACCGCTTTGGCGAGCCCCGAGACGCGGACCTCACCGTTCTCGCGAACCGGGGAGCCAGCGGGATCGACGGGATCGTGAGCACGGCACTCGGAGCTGGCAGCGCGACCGACGATCCGCTGGTGGCCGTCACCGGCGACCTCGCGCTCTACCACGACTCGAACGGTCTGCTCGCGCTCGAGCGCTGCGGCGTCGACGCGACAATCGTCCTGCTCGACAACGACGGTGGCGGCATCTTCCACAAGCTCCCGATCGAGTCGTTCGATCCGCCCTTCACCGAGCAGTTCAGGACACCCCACGGCCTCGAGTTCGATTCACTGGGGGAGCTGTACGGGTTCGACGTCCGCCACGTCGATCCCGTCGAATTCGAAGACGCCTACCGCGAGTCACTCGCCGCGTCCGGCACCCAACTACTCTTGGTGTCGTTCGACGCCGAAGCCAGTCACCGACAGCGCGAAGCGCTCGAGGAGCGCGTGCTCGAGGCGGTCCGCGACCTGGTATCGAATCGCGACCTCGAGTAAGAGTCCATTGAGACCGTTGCCGGTACGACCCGAGTATATGCCTCGTTACCAATCCTCTTGCCGCTAGGCGGATTACTCGAGACTATCGATGGTCGAAGCCGCCGGTATCGATCTCCTGAACCTGCTGCTGGTACTCACGCTCGCGTGGATATTCGGCCTCCTCGTCGAGCGTGCCGGCTATCCCGCCCTGATGGGGGAGATCCTCGCGGGAATCCTCTTCGGGCCCGCACTGCTGGGACTCTTACACCCGAGCGAGACGCTCGACGTCTTCGCCGAGTTCGGCGTCTTTTTGCTGATGATCTACGTCGGCATGGAGGTCGACATTAACGACCTGTTCGAACTCGGACCGCAGGCGCTGATGGTCGCGTTCGGCGGCTTCATCGCCCCGTTCGGACTCGGCTACCTGGTCGGCGTCTTCATCGGCGTGTCGATCGAACAGGCGCTCTTCATCGGCATCGCGATGGCTGCAACCTCCCTGGCCACGAAATCCCGAATTCTCGTCGACCTCGACATCCTCGACACGCGGATCGCGGGGGTGCTTCTCGGCGGTGCCCTGCTGTCCGACGTGGGGGTGATGGTGGTGTTCACCGGTGTCATGAGCTTCGTCGAAACGGGAACCGTCACACCGCTGGGCCTCGGATTGGTCGTCGGTGAGGCCCTGTTGTACTTCGCGGCGGCACTCGTCTTCGGCAACCGATTCCTGCCGTACGTCTGGGTCAGGATGGAAGACTGGATGGAACGTCACCGATTCGTCGACAAGACGTCCGCGTTCACCGTCGCGCTCATCGTCGCCCTCATCTTTGCGTTCTTCGCAGCGCTCGTCGAACTCCACATGATCATCGGCGGATTCATCGCCGGACTGTTCCTTCGCCAGGCACAGCTCGAGCCGGACATCTACGAGCACATGTACGACGTGATGTACGACCTGGCGATGGGGCTGTTCGCGCCGATTTTCTTCGTCACCATCGCGTTCGACCTCACGCTCGACGTGTTCACCGACAGCCTGGGACTCCTCGCGCTCATCGTCGCGAGCGCATTTCTCAGCAAAATTCTCGGGAGCTGGCTGTTTACCCTTCCGACGAAACTCACCTCGAGGGAGGGCCTCGTCATCGGGTTCGGGATGAACGGCCGCGGCACCGTCGAGATCGTCATCGTCTCGATCGCGCTCTCCGCGGGCGTCATCGGCGAGGAGCTCTTCTCCATTCTGGTCTTCACGGCGATTTTCACCACGGCGCTCGTCCCGCCGACGGTCAAGCTGGGCGTCGAGTGGCTCGAGCGGTCCGGCGAACTCGTCTTCATGGATGATCTCGATCTCGAGGTCGATTGATCGAGCGCAACGGTCCGTCGGGGAGCGAATCCGTACACGGGAACGAGAGCAGCGGGAGACGAGAACCTATTTCACGACCTCGAACCCACGTCGAACCATGGTTTCGGAAACGTTCGACCCCGACCGGTGGGAGCCGGTCGAGGGGTTCGACTTCCGCGATATCACGTACCACCGGTCGCTCGAGTCGGGGACCGTCCGCATCGCGTTCGACCGCCCCGAAGTGCGCAACGCCTTCCGGCCCGGGACCGTCGACGAACTGTACGACGTCCTGGACCACGCCAAGCGCCAGACCGACGTCGGGTGCGTCCTGCTGACGGGAAACGGGCCCTCGCCCAAAGACGGCGGCTGGGCCTTCTGTTCGGGCGGCGACCAGTCGATTCGCGGCGACGCTGGCTACGAGTACGAGGGCGACGAAACGCGCGCGTCCGAACAGGGTCGACTGCACATCCTCGAGGTCCAGCGCCTGATCCGCCACATTCCGAAAATCGTCGTCTGCGTCGTTCCGGGCTGGGCCGTCGGCGGCGGCCACTCCCTGCACGTCGTCTGTGACCTCACGCTCGCGAGTGAGGAGCACGCGAAGTTCCTCCAGACCGATCCCGACGTGGGGAGCTACGACGCCGGCTTCGGCTCCGCCTATCTTGCCCGCCAGATCGGCCAGAAGAAGGCCCGCGAGGTGTTCTTCCTCGGGAAAACCTACTCCGCCGAGGAGGCCGCGGAGATGGGGATGGTGAACGAGACCGTCCCCCACGAGGACCTCGAGGAGACCGCCCTCGAGTGGGCCGCCGAAATCAACGCCAAGAGCCCGAACGCGATGCGGATGCTCAAGTACGCGTTCAACATGGCCGACGACGGCTTCGTGGGGCAGCAGGTGTTCGCCGGCGAAGCGACGAGACTGGGCTACATGACCGACGAGGCCAAGGAGGGCCGAGACGCCTTCAACGAGGGGCGAGAACCGGACTTCTCGGAGTATCCGTGGCACTACTAACAGTACCTGTGGCACTACTAGCCCGAGAGCGACGATGATTGACTCGAGCGCAACGGATCCCGGCGAGTGGCGCACCTACCTCGTCACCCAGGAGTCGGTCTCGGCCGGGAGATCGACCCTCGAGGTCGTCGACGCGGCACTCGAGGGCGGCGTGGACGTGATTCAGCTCAGGGAGAAGGGCGCGAGTGCCCGCCGTCGGTACGAACTCGGGCTCGAACTCCGCGAGCGAACAGCGGACGCGGACGTCCCCTTGATCGTCAACGATCGAATCGACCTCGCGCTGGCGATCGACGCCGACGGCGTCCACGTCGGTCAGTCCGACCTCCCAGTGGCGGTCGCTCGAGACATCCTGGGTCCCGACGCGGTCGTCGGCTGTTCGGCCTCAACGGTCGCCGACGCGAAGCGGGCGGAAGCCGACGGCGCGGACTACCTGGGCGTCGGCGCCGTCTACGCCACGTCCTCGAAGGACGTCGACCCCGACGAATCGGGCGTCGGGCCGGCGCGAATCGCCAGCGTCGTCGACGCCGTCTCGATCCCCGTGATCGGCATCGGCGGGATCACCGCTGAGAACGCGAGTCCCGTCGTCGAGGCCGGTGCGGTCGGCGTCGCGGTGATCAGCGAGATCACGGCCGCCGACGATCCGAAAGCGGCGAGCGAGCGACTGGCGGCGGCAGTTCGGCGTTGATGGGACCGTATGCCGTCGCTGTCGAGACCGCGGGCCATCACTGACAGCCACCGAAAGGCGCCACCGCGGCCGCAATGCCAACGTTAACACTCTCTCGAGTGGCACGTTCGAACAATGAGTACGGCAGAGGTGTCTCGAACGAAGGCCTGGGTGATGGCCGCTCGTCCCCAGACGCTGCCGGCGGCCGCCGCGCCAGTGCTCGTGGGAACGGGTCTCGCCGTTTCCGAGGGCGTGTTCGCGGCGCTCCCCGCGCTGATGGCCTTCGTCGGGGCCGCGTTGATCCAGATCGGAACGAACTTCGCCAACGACTATTACGACGCCGTAAAGGGTGCCGACACGGACGATCGCGAGGGGTTCACCCGAGTCACCCAGTCGGGGCTGATCGACGCCGGAGCGGTCAAATTCGCGACGCTCGTCGCCTTCGCCGCGGCCATTCTCTCGGGCGTCTACCTCGTCTACGTCGGCGGCCTCCCGATCCTCGTCATCGGCCTGGTGAGCGTCTTCTGTGGCTGGGCGTACACCGGCGGCCCCTATCCCCTCGGCTACCACGGCCTCGGAGACCTCTTCGTCTTCGTCTTCTTCGGCGTCGTCGCCGTCGTCGGCACCTTCTACGTCCAGGCGGCCGCCCACATCGAGCCCCTGATCACGACGATTCCGACAGGGACGATGCCACTCGAGGCGTTCGTGGCGAGCCTCCCCATCGCCGGCCTCTCGACGGCGATTCTCGTCGTCAACAACGTCCGCGACCTCGAGACCGACGCCGAGACGGGCAAGCGCACGCTGGCCGTGCGACTGGGCTACCGGTTCAGTCGCCTCGAGTTCGCGGCGCTCGTTTCCCTCGCGTACGTCGTCCCGCTCTGGTTCTGGCTCGGCTGGGGGTTCTCCGGCTCGGTCCTCTTGCCGCTCCTCACCGCCCCGTACGCGCTCGCGGTCATCCGCACGGTCTGGACCAGAACCGACGGCGAGGCGCTGAACCCGGCCCTCGAGCAGACCGGGAAACTGCTGGCGGGCCACGCGCTCCTGTTCGCGGTCGGCATCGCCCTCGAGGCCGGACCCGTGGTCGGAACCGGGGTGGGGCTCTGATGGGCCTCGACCTCCGGTTTCGCCCCTTCGAACTCGAACTCGAGGAGCCCTTCGAGTCGGGCGACGCGACGATCACGACCCGCGAGGGGTTCCTGATCCGCGCCGAGTTCCAGGGGGTCGTCGGCATCGGCGAGGCGACCCCGCTTCCGGGCTGGACCGAATCCCTCGAGGACTGCGAACGTGCGCTCGAGGAAGCCGTCGACGCCGCCGACGACGGGTCGGGCGCTGCCCTCGACGCGGTCGAGGACACGGCGGCGGCCAGACACGGCGTCTCGCTGGCGATTTCCGACTGCTACGCGACCCGCGGGGCGCGCCCGCTCTACCAGTATCTCGGCGACGGCTCTCGAGTCGCCAGGGTTCCGGTCAATTCGACCGTCGGCGACGACGACGCGGACGCGACCGCGGCGGCCGCACGCGACGCCGTCGACCGCGGATTTCGCTCGTGCAAACTCAAGGTCGGCCGGCGCTCAGTCGACGAGGACGTAACGCGCGTCGAGCGCGTCCGGGAGGCCGTCGGTGACGACGTCGAGTTGCGGGTCGACGCGAACGGGTCGTGGACGTTCGACGAGGCCGTCGAGGCCATCTGCGGACTCGACGACGCGGACGTCTCGATCGTCGAACAACCGCTGCCAGCCGGGGCGCTCGAGGGACACGCCGACCTCCGCGGCCGCGGTCCGAAGATCGCCCTGGACGAGGGCCTGCTCGAGCACGGCGTCGACGCGATCTGCGAGGCGAGTGCCGCCGACGTGCTGATCCTGAAACCGATGGCCCTCGGCGGCCTGGACGTCGCTCGAGAGGTCGTCACCTGGACCGGCGAACTCGGCCTCGAGAGCCTGGTGACGACGACCATCGACGGCGTCGTGGCGCGGACGGCAGCGGTTCACCTCGCGGCTGCGGTTCCCGACGTCCCGCCCTGTGGCCTGGCAACGGGCGAGTTGCTGCAGACGGATCTCGGTCGCGACCCCGTGCTCTTCGAGAAGGGTGCCGCCGTCGTCCCGCAGGCGAAGGGGCTCGGCATCGACGACGTGTGGGGGGCGACGTGATGGGCGCAGGTGGCTCAGCGGGTGCAGGCGACCCGGCGGGACTCGAGTGGGCGACCGAAGACCTCCTCGCACGGCGAACGGCGACGACGCCCGAGCGGACAGCGTTGATCGACGCCGACGAGGGCACTCGATACAGCTACGGGGACCTCGACCGAGCCGTGGACGCCCTCCTCGAGCGACCGCCAGGCACGTCAGGTGATCGACTCGGCGTCGTCCTGACGACCCGGCCCGCGTTCGTGACGCTGCTCTTCGCGGCGATGCGCGGTCGACGAACGCTCGTCCTGCTGAACGTCCGCGAGAAGGCCGAAGAGTTGCGGTCGAAGGCGACTCGAGCGGGCGTCACCGCCCTCATCTGTGAAGACGAGACCGAGGGGCTGGCACGTGAGATCGGCGACGGATTGGTCCCGATCTACTCGGTCGACGGCGAGCGGGGCGGGAGCGACTCGAGTCCGCTCGTGTCTCTCTCATCGCTCGTTTCACTCGAGCCGAACGCGGGACGTGACCGGTCACTCGAGTCGAGCACGGATCGAAACCCGATACCCGAGCCGGAGTCGGGTACAGAAGACGAGGCGAATCGGACCACCGAACTGGCCGACTCCGGCGGGGGAAGCGGCGGGAATGAACTCCTCGTCGCCTTCACCTCGGGCACGACCGGCGAACCCAAAGGCGTCCGTCTCACCGCGAGGAACCTCGTCTCGAGCGCCACGGCGTCGGCGTTCCGGCTCGGCGTCGATCCCGACGACCGCTGGCTCTGCTGTCTCCCCATGTACCACGTCGGGGGGCTGGCGCCGGTCTTCCGGTCGACGCTGTACGGGACGACGGTCGTTCTCCAGCGTGAGTTCGACCCGGACGCGACCGCGAAGGTGATCGAATCACACGATGTGACCGGCGTCTCGCTCGTCCCGACGACGCTCTCGCGGTTGCTCGAGACCGGCTGGCGGCCGCCGGCGAGCCTCCGGTTCGTCCTACTCGGTGGCGCTCCCGCGAGCCCAGACCTGATCGACCGCTGTGGGCGACGCGGCGTCCCCGCGTGCCCGACCTACGGCATGACCGAGACGGCCTCCCAGATCGCGACGGCGACGTCCGAAGAGGCGGTCGCCCACGAGGGTACCGTCGGACGACCGCTCGTTTGCACGGAGGTGGCGATTCTCGACGACGACGGGGACCCCGTCGAGGTGGGCGAGACGGGCGAAATCGTCGTCTCTGGCCCGACAGTCACGCCGGGCTACCTCGAGGCCGAGCGAACCCGGGCCGCGTTCGACGAGCGCGGCCTCCACACGGGCGACCTCGGTCGGCGCGACGAAGACGGTCGCCTCTGGATTCTCGACCGGCGGAGCGACCGGATCGTCACCGGTGGCGAGAACGTCGATCCCACTGCGGTCGCGGCCGTTCTCGAGGACCATCCCGCGGTGTCGGCCGCCGCCGTCGTCGGCCTGTCCGACGAAGAGTGGGGCGAGCGCGTCGGCGCGCTGGTCGTCGCCTCGAGCGGGGAGGAGATCGATCCGCACGCGCTCAGAGCGTACTGTCGCGACCGCCTGGCCGGATTCAAGTGTCCGAAGACGATTGGGATCGCGTCGTCGCTCCCGCGAACGCACTCCGGAACCGTCGACCGCGAGCACGTCCGCGCACGGCTCGAGGAGGTGGGCGTCGACGTCTCGAGCGGTCGGTGAAGTCCCGAGCGGGCGTTGGTGTCTCGAGTGACAGATGAAATGCCGAGCGGTCGGTGAGGCCTGCTAAAACGCTAAGGGCGTCGCGCACGTCCATTCCGACGTGTGCACCCTGACGCTCGCCTGGCAGGTGTTCGAAGACGCGCCGGTCGTCGTCGCCGCCAACCGCGACGAGGGTCTCGAGCGACCGAGCGAATCGCCGGATCTGTACGCGACCGACCCCCTCGTCGTCGCCCCGCGCGACGCCGAAGCCGGCGGCACCTGGATCGGGTTCAACGACCACGACCTGTTCGCGGGAATCACGAACCGGTGGACCGACGCCGACCTCGCGGGCGAGCGCTCACGCGGTCGCCTCGTCGCCGACGCGCTCTCACAATCCTCCGCGCTCGAGGCCCGGGCCTCTGTGACGGAGGCCGTCGACGCGGTGGCGTACGAGGCCTTCAGTCTCGTGGTGGCCGACCCCGACGACGCCTTCGTCCTCGAGTGGGACGGCAGGTTACGGGAAACGACGCTCGAGTCGGGCGTGCACGTCGTCGTCAACGTCGGCTTCGACGAAACGTTCGAGATTCCACACGAACGAGCGGACGCTGCGACGACTCAGGCCGAGAACGCCCGTCGCGTTCAGCGGGACCTCTCGTCCGCCGCAGTCGAGCTGGTCCCCGACGGGGAGGACACGGCCTCGAGCGACGGCGTCCAGGCTTCGAGTGCAGACTCGACCCGAACGCCTACGCTCGAGTGGCTCGAGCGGGCCCGAACCGTCCTCGGCGATCACGAGTACGGCGTCTGCGTCCACGGCGACGGGTACGGTACGCGGTCATCGTCGCTGATCGTCCTCGGGGACCGACGCGGGTACGCGTTCGCCGACGGCCCGCCGTGTCGGACGCCGTATCGGGACGTCGAGGTCGACGCCGGGAGCCGCCTGGAGCGCCCACTCGAGCCGCTGGCCGCGAACCTGACCGACCGCGAAGGGCACATTTAAGCGGCTTGCGACCGGTGGATGGAGTATGAACGCGCCGGAACCAGGAGCGATCGGTACGGTCGGAGGGGAGTCGCGATGAGCGTCTCGACCGCCGAAGCGGAGCTGTCGGAGGACGAGTTCGCAGGCCTCGAACTCGTCCGGCAGACGAGCGGGATCCACCAGAGCGACTTCTGGAAGGAACTCGGCGTCTCCTCGCGCAAGGGGAGCCGCATCGTCGAGTCGCTGGTCGAGAAGGAACTCGTCGACCGCGAGGAGACCGTCTACAACGGCCACAACACCTACTACATCACGCCGACGGCTCGAGACCTCGACTTCACCCTCCTGATGGCCGGTGACATGCTCTCGCCGTTCATCGGCGAGGAGGAAGTCGATCCCAACAGTGACGCCTTCTCGCAGTGGATCATGAACCTGGCCTATCAGGAGTAACGGCTCGCAGTTCGCGGTCGAACTACGCGTTTTACGGTCCGCGGTTCGCTGATTTTCGCCCCAGAATCCTCGCTTTAGACGCCGTCGGGGCGCCGTTCGATCAACACGAACGGGTCTCGCTCGCGGTTGTAGTAGGGAACGTCGCCGTCGATCGCTTCGATCAGGCGGCGGTGGACCTCGCGCGCTGCCCGCCCTTCGTCGGGACTGAGGTGGTGGAGTCCGCGCATGTCGAGCCAGAAGTCACCGTCGAGCCAGAGGAGCGTCTCGTCGTTCGACTGGTAGACCATCTCGCCTTCGTCGGTCAGTCCGTCGATCGCCAGTTGTCGGCCCGAGAGCTGGGCGCGCGCGAGCACGGCGACGAGCTGGCGTCGCGAGACCGGCGCGTGGAGGGCGACGTCGTCGATCGTCTCGCCGAAGTACTCCTCGACGAGGTCGCAGGCGCGAGAGAACTCGTCGAACTCGATTTCGGTAAACTCGACGTCCAGATCGGGTCTAATCTTCATGGGGACCTCTCGTCGTCAATTCGTCTCACGGTTCGCAAATCAAGTATATAAATTTACGTAAACGATCCTACTCGAGCGCGCTCGCCGCTCGGACAAGGCGGCGCTCGCCGAAGGCGGGGCCGACGAATTGGATGCCGACCGGGAGCCCCTCCGTCTCGCCGGCGGGTGCCGAAATCGCCGGCAGATCCGCCAGGTTGACCGGGACTGTGTTGGCGTCGGCCAGGTACATCTGGAGCGGGTCGTCGAGGCTCTCGCCGAGTTCGAACGGGGTGACCGGCATCGTCGGCGACGCGAGCACGTCCGCTTCCTCGAGCGCCGCGTCGAAGTCCTGCTTGACCCACGCGCGGGCGTCCTGGGCCTTCTTGTAGTACTTGTCGTGGTAGCCCGCCGAGAGCGCGTAGGTGCCGAGAAGGATGCGGCGTTTGACCTCGGGGCCGAACCCTTCCGCGCGCGCCTTCGAGAACGACTCGTTCCAGTTGCCCTCATAACCGCCCGAGTGGCCGTAGCAGACGCCGTCGAAGCGCGCCAGGTTCGACGACGCTTCGGACATCGCAATTACGTAGTAGGCCTCGACGGCGTGTTCGACGGAGGGGAGACTGACCTCGTGGGTGGTCGCCCCCTGGTCCTCGAGCGTGCCGATGGCGTCCCAGAACGTCTCGACGACGGCCTCGTCGGCGCCCTCGAGCAGTTCCGTCGGAATGCCGATGGTGAGTCCGTCGACGTCGCCGTCAGCCGCCGCGGCGTACGATCCGCAGTCGGCGTTGGGATCCTCGCGGGTCGTCCCGTCGTACTCGTCGGGACCGGCGATGACGTCGAGGAGGGCCGCGGCCTCCTCCGTGGTCGCCGCGAGCGGGCCGATCTGCTCGAGGCTGTTGGCGTAGGCGACGAGGCCGTACCTGGAGACGAGTCCGTAGGTCGGCTTGATCCCGACGACGCCGCAGAACGCGGCGGGACAGCGGATCGATCCGCCGGTGTCCGAACCCAGCGCGAGGTCGGCCTCGCTGGCCGCGACGGCCGCGGCGGAGCCACCGGAGGAGCCGCCGGGGACGTGCCCCGGCGCGGCGGGGTTGTCCGTCGGGCCGAAGTGGGAGGTTTCGGTGGTGGTCCCCATGCCGAACTCGTCCATGTTGGCCTTGCCGACGATGGTGGCGCCCGCTTCCGTGATGCGGTCGACGACCGTGGCGTCGTACGGCGGCACGTACTCCTCGAGCATCCGCGACCCGCAGGTGGTTCGCACGTCCGCCGTGGAGATGTTGTCCTTGACCGCGACCGTCTGACCGGCCAGCGGCCCGTCGTCGGCCCCGTCGATGGTCGTCTCGGTGATGAAGATGTCCTCGCTCATGGCTGATCAGGAGACGTTCGGCCCCTTGAAGTAGTCGTCCTCGCTGTCCGGCGCGTTCCGGAGCGCCGCGTTCGTCTCGAGGCTGTCGCGGACCTCGTCGGCGCGCATGACGTTCGTCAGGTCGGCGTCTGTCTCGACGTCCGGAACCGAATCGAGCGTCTCGAAGGCGGCCAGGATGTCGGCGAACTGCTCGGTGAACTGGTCGACCTCGTCGTCCTCGAGATCGACCCGGGCCAGCGCCGCGACGTGGCGGACGGCCTCGGGGGTGACGGCGTCCTCGCTCATATGCGACCACTGAGGGCACCGGGGAGTAAGGGTTTCGATACGCCGGGGTGGGCCGACTTCCGCCCGTCCAGGTTCTCGCGAGGGAGTTCGGATCCCTCGGGCCGGGCGACTTCTGGCAGGCCAGTGCGTTCAGGCCCGCCTTGACTCGTCCGAAACGACGGATTTCCGCCGCTCGAGGGGCGTTAACGACCCCATAGTAAGGGTAGGGAACCTCGATGGTCGTCGTATGGAATGCGATAACTGTGCCACGAACGACTCGATCGCGTACACGCTCAAGACGCACCTCGAGAGTGAGCCATCGGAGACAGTCGACCTGCATTTCTGTTCCTCGCGCTGTCTCGGCGACTGGACCTGAGCCCGCGCCTCGAGTCGTCGCGTCCTCGCCCGTCGAGCCGTCGATTCCGGCGGTCCATTCCACCCATCAGCGCTAGCTCGAGAGAAGCGACTCGACGTACCGCGTGACGTGATCGTCCATCCGTCGCTTGTAGCCGGCCTGGCGGGCGAGACGGTCGAGTTCGCGAGCGACGAGGCTGCCGTACTGGACGGCCTTTTTCTCCCGCCGGGCAACGGAGTCGGGCAGGTATCGACTCGCGACCGCTCGGAGCGCCCGCTTTCGCACGTCCTCGTCGGCGAGCAGGTGCGGGGGAAGCGCGAGCGCCGCCTCGACGACGGCGTCGTGGAGCAGCGGCGCGACGGGTTCGACGCCGGCAGCTTCGACGGCCAGCACGTCTCGTGGGAGCTGGGCCGGGAGCGTCTCGATCTGTTCTCGAACCGCACCGCGGACCGTTTCGGCCTCGACGCGGTGATCGAGGTGGACGACCTTCTCGTAGCCGCCAAAGAGTTCGTCGGCCCCCTGGCCGACGGCCATCGCGTCGAAGCCGTCCGCGGCGATCCGTTCGGCCACGAGGTACAGCGGCAGGGCTATCTGAACGTCCATCGCGTTCGTTCGCCCGATGGCGCGGGCGACCCTGGGCGTCGCACGCTCGAGGTCGCTCGGCTCGAGGGAGACGACGGTCAGGTCTCGGCCCATCGCCTCGGCAGCCGTACGGGCGGCTTCGACGTCGTGACTGTCCGGGAAGCCGACGACGTACAGCGGCGCGTCGAGCAACTCGGCGACGAGCGCCGAGTCGACTCCGCCGGAGAAGGCGACGGCGACGTTTCGCGCGTCGACGGCGTCGATAGCGGTGGTGATGGCGTCGTCGACGGCGTCGATGGCGGTAGCATCGTCTCTTCCGTCGACCGCTGATTCCGAGACGTCGATTTCGGGAAGGGACCAGACCCGTTCGAGCCCCGACGGTCCCAGGCGGGAGCCCGCGGGAACGAGTGCTGGGGCCGCCAGGGGTTCGGGCGAAAACGCCACTCGATCGAGGGCAAGCGAGACGTCACCCTCGAGGACTGGTTCCTCGACGAATAGGGGAACGCGCCCGAGGACGTCACGCACGAGCGTGTCGTCGATCCAGCCGGCGAAGCCCGCGGTTCCGGGGAGGGGGTCGCGCGTCTCGAGGGCGTCGCGGACGAGGGTGGCCGAGGCGCCCTGAAGGGGGTGTCCCTCGGTATCGCCACGAGAATCGGAATCGGAATCGCAACCGGAATCCATACCCGTCATCGAAACAGCTGAAAGACGCCGCCCTTGATCCGGCGCTTGACGCCGCCGGCGGCCTGCCGGAAGCTGATGTGCCAGGGCGTTCGCTTCCCCTCGATCGTCGTCCGTCCGTCCGCGATGGCCTCGAGGATCGCGTCGGCCGACCGCTCGTCGGTGTCGACGCGCGTGACCGCCTGGCCGACCATCTCGCCGATGTGAGCGTCGCTCCCGGCGGTCATCGGCAGGTCTCGAGAGCGAGCGAAGCGTTCAGCCTGGCGGTTCGCCCGCCCGGTCAACAGGCGGGAGTTGTAGACTTCGATCGCGTCCGCCTGCGCGAGGTCGGTGCGCGATACCCGCGCCATCACCCCGTGCCGGGATTCCTGGAACGGGTGGGGGACGACGGCGATGCCGCCCTGCTCACGAATCGCCTCGAGGGTGGACTCGTAGGAGAGTCCCGGCGGAACGGCCTCAGAGAGACCGAAGCCGAGGACGTGGCCCGCCTTGCTCGAGATTTCCATACCTGGAATGCCCACGAGGCCGTAGTCTGGGGCGCGTTCGACGGCCTCGAGGCTCGCGGCGATTTCGTCGTGGTCGGTGATCGCGATGGCGTCGAGACCGACGGCGGAGGCCTGCTCGAGAATGAACTCGACCGGGTCGCGGCCGTCGTACGAGAGCGACGAGTGGACGTGGAGTTCGACCGACAACACGGTTCTCTGGGTCGTACTCGTGGCGGGCCGGACAAAATACTGCCGATCGATTGCGGCCGGTGGTGGCTCCCGGGTTGGAGTCTCGGTTCTAACTATAGATACTATAGTTAGCGGTCGAGACTGAACGACGCTCGAGGCGGACCGGGACGACGCTGGAAAAGCTAAGTTCTGGGTTCGAGCGTGATTCACAGGACTCGATAGTTCGACGAACCCTGAAAATATCAACAAAAAATATATCACGATCTATACGTTCCACAAACATGTAGCCTCATTTGGATCGGTTTGTCACAACCGTTTATGTTATCAAGGACGTTGGAATACGCGTTCACATCCCATGTCAGGGAGTAACGGAGATCAGCAGAGGGGAACCGGGTTCTCACGTCGAACATTCGTCAAAGCGACCGGGGTCGCCGTAGGGGCGGCACTGGCCGGTGGGGCTGCGACGAACACTGTTGGAGCGACCGACGACGTCGATCCACGATACCTGAACTGGCGGGCGCTCGAGGCGCGTCACGCCTGGGATCGAGGATATCGCGGCCGAACCGATCGGACGATCGCGCTGACCGACTCGGGACTGGACTCGCGACATCCGGATCTCGGGCCGTGGAACGGAGTCCAGGCGTTCGTCGAGGACGACCAGGTCAAACTCACGAAACCAGACGAAAACGACCTCGAGCGCGTCGAGACCGGCGACACCGAGTCCTTCTCGGGAACGATGGGGCCGGGAACGTTCGCCTCCGGCGAGGAGAAGTACCACGAGTTCACGACGCCCAGCGGCGTCGAGGAACTGGACGCCTCGCTCTCGTGGTCGCCGTTCGTCGAGAACAGCAACGACCTCGAACTGCGCCTGGACGAGTACGTCGACGGCCAGTGGGAGACCGCCGCGCGGGCCGCTTCGGCGGACATGCCGGAGACGATTCGAGCGGCGGTCACGCCAGACCGTCGCTATCGCTTCGTCATTGAGGCGTACATCAACACGCTCTCGGAGTACGATATTTCGGGCACCTACTTCGCGTACGAGGGCGAGCGAACGACCTACGATTCGAGCGTCGTCTTCGAGGGAACCGACGGGACGCCGACGGCCGACACCCCCAAGACGGTGGGCTGGTACGACGCCGGGTCGCGCTACGGGTTCTACGAGCGTCCGCGCGACGAGAACGGACACGGCACCCACTGCGCCTCGATCATGGGCGGCAGCGGACGGGCGAGTGCCGTCGACCCGGACACGGTCCAGACCGACGAACCTCGCACTGCGCTCTCGGCGGTGACCGGCAACTACCTCGCCTACGAGGTCGACGCCGACGCCGGGACGGGCGTCTTCGGTTCCGCGTTCGGCGAACTCATCGAGGTCCTGATCGAGGGACCCGATGGGCAGACGCTCGAGCGGACCACGCTCGACACCGACGAGGGCGTCCAGGACAACGTGACCGCGGTCACCCCGGCCGAGGAGTCGGGCACCTACACGGTCTACGTTCGGACGGCCGAGGGCGAACTGGCGACATCCGCGTACGTCGATTCGGTCGCTGCCGGGGCGTTCTGTGATCCCGAAACCACCGCGGCCGATCGAACCGGCGAACACGACGGCTTCCACTCCGGTATCGCGCCGAACGCGAGCCTCGTCTGTCTGCAGGGGCTCTCGGGTCCGACCGAGGACCTGGGCCGACACGCCGAGGACTTCGCCGACCTGTTCAACATGCGGGCGGTCAACATGTCCTGGGGCTACGTCGGCGGCTTGCCGCTGGGCGCAGCGGCGGGCACGCTCGACCGCATCCCGGCTCGAATCAAGGAGATCGCCGACGCGGGCGTGCTGACGGTCGCGGCGGCGGGCAACGCCGCGACGCCGGTGAACGGAAACGGCTCGCCGGCCGTCGCCGACGAGGCCATCTCCGTGGTCGCGACCGGCCCGCTCGACGGCATTTCGGCGTACTCGAGCGGCGGCATCGGCGGCATCGACGAGGAGGACTACGACACGTACATGAAGCCCGACGTCACCGCGCCGGGCGGGTACGTCACCGACCTCGCGAACGCCGCCGACACCGGCGTCGCGGACCAGCCGGAGGACGAACAGCCGCCGATACGGGGCTACACCGGCAAGGCCGGCACGTCGATGGCCTCTCCCTACACGAACGGGACCGCCGGCCTGGTCGCGCAGGCGATGGAGGAGGACGCGCCCTCGAGCATCGCGCTGCCCGAACCGACTGACACGACGTTCGACGACGTGATGCGCCTGAAACAGGTGCTCCTCGCCACCGCATCGGAGACGGCGCTCACCGCCGAACCTCACCACCGCGCGAAGGTCCCCACCTACGACTTCGGCGGTCGCGATCCGTTCGAAGGGTACGGTCGCGTGAACCCCGGCCCAGCGATCGACGCCGTGACCCGGGAACTGTCGGGTACCTCGAGCGAGGTCGTCGGCCTGAACGTCCCCGAAGACGAGCGCGCTGCAGCGGGCTACGTGCAGGCGGGGCCGGGAACGGTCACCGCGAGCGTCGAGGTCAGCCACCTCTCGGGCGGCGACAAGGGCGCGGCGAAGGGCGACCCGCACGTCGACCTGTTCGTCTACGACGCCGCAAACCCGGCCGACAACGGCGAGCCGAACGTACTCGGGCGGGCCCAGGGGCTCGACGGGGCCGCCGAGACGTCGGTCTCGTTCGGCCGCGACGCCGGCGAGCAGACGGTGTTCGTCGTCGCGAAACTGGTCAACATTCCGGGCTGCGTCAACGGCGACGACGTGCAGGTTCACTTCGACCTCTCGGTCGACGTCGAGGACGGCTTCTTCGTCGACGGCAACCGCGACGACGACGCCAGCGTCTTCACGGGCGGCCAGACCAACCACGTCGAGTTGACGGCGAACCCGAGCGCCGACGCCGAACTCCGGGACGTCGTTCCCGCCGAGTGGGACGTCCTGACCGAGTACTCCGACGACGTCGAGCGCGTCGAGGAGGGCGAGGGCGTCCAGTACGTCTACTTCGGGACGGCCGCGGCCGACACCGACACGTCGGTTGAGTACTTCGTCGAGGCGCCCGACGAACTGCTGCTGAGCGACACCTACGCATTCGGCCCCGCCGAGGTCGACGCAGGCGACGGCTGGGTCGCGATCTCGGGAACGAGCGACTCCAACGTCGTCGTCGGTCAGAGTACCTAGAATCCGGTTCACCGCCACGAGCCTCGAGTCTACGGCCCGAACGATAGCTCGAGTCTCGAAGCGCACCACTACCGATACGAATCTACTTCCACGATGTCAGAGGACACGTCACGACACGTAAACCGACGCACAGTACTCAGGACCGCCGGCGCCGCCGGCGTAGCCTCGCTCCTCCCGTTTTCGGGAACCGCGGCGGCCGACACGGACACGTCGGTGCTCGACGACCAGCTCGACACCACGAGCGACGCGCTCCAGGAGGTCATCGTCGTCTTCGACGACGCCGACTCGGTCGGCCTCCTCGGAGACCTCGACCTGCAGGCGGGCCTCGTCGAGTACGAGGTGCTCCCGATGGCCTACACCGCCCTGACCGGCGATCAGCTCTCGACGGTCGCCGACTGGGACGCAGTTCGGCGAGTCGCCAAGGCCGTCGAACTCGAGTTCTACAACGACGATTCGCGTGAGGCGACGGGCGCCGACGCGGTTCAGTCGGACCTCGGCTACGACGGCTCGTCGGTCGACGCGGTCGTCATCGACTCGGGCTTCTCCGGGCCGCACCCGGACTTCGACGGGCGACTCGAGTCGAACTGGCAGTGGGTCGACGATCCGCTGGGTGATCCCGATCCGGACTGGATCGACCTCGGTGCCGGCGCGGACACCGACGACCTGGGGCACGGCACCCACTGTGCCGGCATCGTCGCCGGCGACGGGTCGGCGAGCGACGGGCAGTACCGCGGGATGGCCCCCGGGGCCCGCGTGTCGGTGTATTCGACCAACGAAGCCGTTTACCTGCCGTTCGTCGTCGGCGCGTGGGATCACATGTTGGCCCGGGCTGACGACCCCGACGACGACTTCGACCCCGACGTCGTCTCGAACTCCTACGGCGTCGCCCGCGATATGCGGTACAACCCGAACGACCCCGTCAACGTCGCGTCCTGGGAGGCGTTCCAGCGCGGGATCGTCCCCGTCTTCGCGGCGGGCAACGACGGCCCCGACCCGGACACCCTCTCGCGGTTCGCGAAGGCGCCCCACGTCCTCGGCGTGGCGGCCACCCGCGACGATAAGCACGTGACGGACTTCTCCTCGCGCGGGCGAACGCCCGACGAGGATCGGGAGACCAACTACGACCGCCGGACGGCCCTTCGAAACCTCGAGAAGTTCCACGCCGCGATGACTCGCGGACAGTACGTCGTCGACACCGAGTCGTGGACGGGCGAACTCGGCCCCACCGGGACCGGGAGCGATTACTACGAGTGGGTCGCGGCGAAAAACGCCGACGTCCTCGAACTCGACCTCTCGTTGACGCCAGACGGCGAGCAGATCACGCTCACCGTCCACCGGGGTTCGAAAGACGGCGAAGAGGTCGCCAAACTCGGCGAAGAGCCGGTCTACCAGCACCAGACGCTGACGACGGACGTCGAGGGCGGCGAGACCTACTGGATCGAGGTCGAACCCGCGACCAACGTCGTGGTCACCTACGAGCTCGCCCTCGAGGCGTTCGAACAGCTCGGCGAACCGTATCGGTACCGGCCGGTCGGACTCTATCGCCCCGGCGTCGCGGCGCCGGGCAATTCAGTGATGAGTACGGTCGGCCCGACCGATCCCCTCGACGCGCTCGAGCCGGACGAGGAACTCTACTACTCGCCGATGACGGGGACGAGCATGGCCTGTCCGGCCGCCGCCGGCATCTGCGCCTTGGTGATCGACGCCGCGCGCAAGAACGGCCACGACTGGTCGCCCGCAGACGTCATCTACACGGTCGAAGCCCAGGCCCGCGACGTCCACCCCGCCTACACGCCGTGGAACGCCGGTGCCGGCTTCGTCGACGCACCGTCGGCCGTTCGGCGAGCGGAGACCGGCGACTTCGCGAAGCACAACGACGTCGAACTGGTTGATCCCGACACGCCCGAGACGCTCGAGGTGACGGGCGCTCGAGAGGACGACGGGTCGGCGTTCACCGCGGGCCAGACCAACCGCGTGGACGTGACCGTCGAGTCGGTCTCACACGAGGCAACGGTGCGGGACGTCGTCCCCGCCGAGTGGTCGGTCGACGAGGCACACGGCGACGTCGAGCGCGTCGAGGAAGATGGCGACGTGCAGTACGTCTACTTCGGGACCACGATTCCGGGCGAAACGGCCACGTTCACCTACTTCGCGGAGGCGCCAGCAGAGACGGGAACGTACACGTTCGGCCCAGGTGAGGCGAACGCGGCCAAAACGGACGACGACTGGGTGGCGTTCGGCGATGCCGACGACAATACCGTTCTGGGTGCAGAGACCTGAGGTAGTCAGTCTCCGTTTCGGCTCGAGCGGCGGCCCATCTTCGTTTCGGCTCGAGCGATACCCGTCGAGAATACGTTCCGCGACGCTTCCCAGCTACTCGAGGCTCACCCACTCGCCGCGCTCGTCGCTTCGCTCGACGGCGTCGAGCACCCGCTGGGCGGCCAGTCCGTCCTCGAAGCTCGGTTCGTACTCCTCGCCGGCATCGACGGCCGAGAGGAACTCGTAGTTCTCGTGGACGAAGGTGTGCTCCCAGCCGATGACGTGTCCCGGCGGCCACCAGTGATCGACGTAGGGGTCGTCCTCGTCGGTGACCAGCACGGTCTCGTAGCCCCGATTCCCCTCGCGCAGGACCTCGAGTTCGTTCAGCCGCTCGAGGGAGAATTTGAGACTCCCCTTCGAGCCGTGAACCTCGATCGTGTGGTCGTTCTTGTGTCCCGTAGCGAATCGCGACGCCTCGAGCGTGCCCATCGTCCCGTTCGCGAACTCGACCTGCGCGGAGTAGGCGTCGTCGACGGTGACGGGGCGCGTCTCCCCGCCCCCCGTGGGCCGTTCGTCGACGAAGGTTCGAAGGTGACCGCTAACACGCTCGATCTCGCCAGCAAGATCGTCGCTGCCGACGAGGAATCGCAGGAGATCAACCGTGTGCGAACCCAGGTCGCCGAGGGCGCCGGATCCGGCCATTTCCTCGTCGTTTCGCCAGGACCACTCGGCCTCGGGGTCGACCAGCCAGTCCTGGAGGTAGCGCCCGCGGACGTGGTGGATTTCCCCTAACTCGCCCGCCTCGAGCAGGTTCTTCGCGTACCGAATCGCCGGCACGAACCGGTAGTTGAACGCGGCGCCGGCGGGGACGCCGGCCTCGCGGGCCGCCTCGGCCATCTCCTCGGCGGCCTCGAGCGTCGGCGCAAGCGGCTTCTCACAGAAGACGGGGGTGCCGGCCTCGAGGGCGGCGATGGTTGGTTCGGCGTGGACGTGGTTCGGCCCGAGGTTGTAGAAGACGTCGACTTCGTCCACGACGTCGGCCCAGTCGGTGGCCGTCGAGGCGAATCCCAGGCGGTCGGCGGCGTCCGCGAGGGCGTCCTCGTCCCGGCCGATCAACACCTGCCGCTCGACGTCCGGCGCGTCGGGGAAGAACATCGGGAGCCGTGCGAACGCGTTCGCGTGCGCCCTGCCCATGAATCGATACCCCAGTACGCCGACGGAGAGACTCATGGCCGCATATTCATTCGCACGGTAGTTATTGGTTTGCGTCTCGACTCGATTCACACTCTCTTTGGGCGAAAAATAGCTGCCGATAATACGAGAGCGAGGCAAATATTACTGGTAGATGGAAAGGTATTACCGGCAATCTATCGTGGTCGTCGAGTATGGAACAGGAAGACCGTGCTGCGTTCGAGACCCGAGCCGTCACCGCCGGGGAGGAACCGTTCCGCGTCGGGAGCGAGGCGGGCGACGTCACCACCCCCATCCACCTCTCCTCGACGTTCACTCTCCCTGGACTCGACACCGACCTCAGCCTTGAGGACGTCGATCCCGACCGCGGCGAGTTTCTCTACTCTCGACTCTCGAACCCGACGCGACACGCCCTCGAGAAGCGTCTCGCGAGCCTCGAGGGCGGCGAGCACGCGATGGCGTTCTCCTCGGGTACCGCCGCGATCTTCACGACCCTGCTCTCAAGCGTCGAACCCGGCGATCACCTCGTCGCGGGCGACGGCCTCTACGCCGGCACCCGACGGATGCTCGAGTCCGTGTTTCGGGACCGCCTCGGCATGGACGTCTCGTTCGTCGACGGAACCAACCCGACGGCCGTCGAGTCTGCCGTCACCGACGAGACGGTCATGATCTGGATGGAGACGCCGACGAACCCCCGGATGACCCTGTGTGACGTGACCGCGGTCGCAGAAATTGCCGGGAGCTACGACGCCCTTCTGGGCGTGGACAACACCTTCGCCAGCTCCTACTTCCAGCGCCCGCTCGAACTGGGCGCCGACGTCGTCGCACACAGCACGACGAAGTACCTGAACGGGCACTCGGACTCGATCGGCGGCGCCGTTGTCACGAGCGACGACGACCTCGCCGAGGGGATCGGGTTCCAGCAGCAGGTCGGGGTGGGCGACATGCTCGCCCCCTTCGACAGCTACCTCGTCCTCCGAGGGCTCAAAACGCTCCCGATGCGCATGCGCCAGCACGAGACAAACGCGATGGCCGTCGCCGAGTTCCTCGAGGGCCACGACGCCGTCACCGACGTCTACTATCCCGGCCTCGAGTCTCACCCCCAGCACGATCTCGCCACCCGACAGATGGAGGGCTTCGGCGGCATCCTCTCGTTCGAACTCGACGGCGAACTCGAGGACGCGAAACGGTTCCTCGAGGCGCTCGAGGAGTTCACCCTCGCGGTCAGCGTCGGCGGCGTCGAGAGCCTGATCGAACTTCCGGCGGCAATGACCCACGAGCCGATCCCGCGAGCGGAGCGGGAAGCCGTCGGCATCACCGACACGTTGATTCGCGTGTCCGTTGGCGTCGAGTCGGTCGACGACCTGGTCGCGGACCTCGAGTCGGGGTTCGCGGCGCTCGATGCGCCGTCCGTGGCGGCCGACGACTGAGGCCGTTTTTTGGTTCCGTCTCCGATAACGACTGAGGTATTTCCTGCCCCAGAATTTCACCCCGCGTACGGCGTCCGTTCCAGTTCAGCAGCCAGTTTTCGGAGCCGCGCGATACGCTCGGTCGTCGAGGGATGGGCGTAGGTGTCCACCTGGAGCGGGTCGCCACCGTCCGTCGCTCCCTCCCGTGACCGATCGAAGCCGTGCGGAAGCAAGCACATTCCCTCGAGGCCACGGTAGTGGCCGCTGCTCGTCGCCCCGTCCTCGACGCGGGCGTCGTTCGTCGGGACCGTCGCCTCGCCGTCGAGTCGCTCGAGGACGCCCGCGAGCGTTGCCGGGTCGCCGGTGGCGAGGGCCCCGGCGCGGTCCGCGACGAACTCCCGCTGGCGCGAGAGACTCCGGCTGAGGAAGACGACGACGGTCGCGACCACGCCGAGGACGATCCCGCCGACGACGACGGTGACCGCCAGGGCCACGGCGAGTTGTAGGAGTCCACTCGGGGTGAACACGGGCGCCTCGATGAACGACGACCCGAGGAGTGCCGCGACGAGCAGGAGGCCGCCGTAGACGTACGGCCGGGTCCACTGCGGCAGGTGATCCCCGAAGACGACGTGTTCGTCGGCGATCAGTGCCGGGAGGAACGAGGCGAGGGTCATCACCGCCGCATCGCGGTTCTTCAGGTGTGCGAGTTCGTGGGCGAGGACGGCGTCGAGTTCGGCGGCATCGAGCGTCTCGAGGAGCCCTTCACTGACGACGATGGTCCCCGAGCGGACGCCGTCGACGGCGAAGCTGTTTGCCACGTCGGTGTCGGCCACCGCAACCGTCGGCACGGCAACGTCTAGCTGGGCGGCGAGTCGCGTCACGCGGTCGGTCAGTTCCGGCCGTTCGTCGGGTCCCAGTACCGCGGCGTCGGCTTCCGCCAGCAATTCGAGGCGTGCGTACCGCAACTGGACGGCGAGGAGACACCCCAGACAGAGGGTGGTCGTAAGCGCGTACGCGACGCCGCGAGAGAGCCCGATGCCGTCGAAGACGGGGACGAGCCAGGGCTCGAGCAGTGCGACGAAGACGAGGGCGAGCACCAGGTTGGCGAGGACGACGGCGCCGAGCGTCGTCGCCATTTGCCCGAGGAGTTTGCGAGAGACCATGCGCCAGGTTGAACCTGTCGCTCGAAAATAGTTTCGTCACGCAGACGTCGCGACCGTCAAACTGTCCGATCGACTACCGGTCACAGTGGTAATATTTTTACGGGTCGACCACGCACGAAGCGATAGTGTGGGATACGACCGCCACAACGCCGCCCTCGTCGTCTGTTGTGTCCTCGCGATCCTCGCCGCCGCCGCGTTCCTCCCCGCGGCCGGCTACGGCGACTACCCCGACCAGGACGCCGTGAGCGACGACCACTACCTCGACCTCGAGTCCGGACCCGAGACCGACGGCGAGAACGGCACCGACGACCGCGACAGCGAGCGAAGTGACGACCCCGACGCGAACGAGTCGACGCCCGACGAAGAATCCGTCGGCCGGGCGAACGACTCGGACGCCGAGGAGACGAACGAGACGGACGACGAAAACGAAACAGTCGACGACGAGAGCGGTACCAACGAGACTAGCGACGAAAGCGACGACGATAGCAGCGCCAGCGTCGGTTTCCTTCCGGCCGCCGGTCTGCTCCTCGCCTGTCTGCTCGTCGTCCCGATTGGCCTGCTCTGGCGGGCGACGCACCCCTCTCGAGCCCCCGGCGTCGCGAACGCCGACGTGACGATTCCGGACGGCTTCCTCCCCCGATTGCAGTTTCGACTCAAGCGAATTCCCCAGGTGACGATGACGGCGACGATCGGACTCGCGCGGGTGACGCCAGCGATCGTCGACGGCGTCGTCGGAACCGGTCGAGCTATCGGATCCGGGATCGGGCTGGTCGGTCGGGGTCTCGGGCGCGGGCTCGGCTCCGCGCTGGTCTCGATTCCGGCCGGTTTGTCGAGGACACTGGGTTCGCTCGGCGGGCTCTCGATCTCCGGCGGCGTCGCGTCGCTCTTCGGTGGCTTCACCCGCCGTCGACGTTCCAGCCGGTCTGGATCGGGAACGGCCACTCGAGGCAATGGCAACCGCGATGAAGACGAGGACGAGCCCGAAACAGGGGACGACCCCGGTCCGCAGACGGTCGAGGAAGCCTGGGCCGCGCTGACCGAACTCATCTCCGCGCGACGGGATCGATCGAAAACGCCAGGTGAATACGCCAGTGCGGCGGTCGACGCCGGTTTCCCCGAATCCGCCGTGTCGACGCTCACCGAGACGTTCCGACAGGTACGGTACGGAAACTACCCACCGACGGACGACCGTATTCGTCGGGCTCGAGCGGCCTACGACCGAATTGTCGCGACGGCTTCCCACGAGGACGGTGATCGGGAGTGAAGCGAACGCTCCTACTCCTCGTCGGAGCGGGCGCCCTGCTGGCAACGCTCCTGTCGACGACTGGATCGCTCCCCTCGGCGGCGGGCGCCATCGCCCGGGACGGGATCGTCCTCGTCGCCGGCGGCGTCGCTGCCCTGCTGGGGCTGGGCGTCCTGCATTCGGTCGCGGCCGAGACCGATACCGGACCGAACGCACGAATCGGGCGCGCGGACGAGCGCGTCGAGTCGGACGTCGAGCGGATCGGCGCCGACCTCGAACGTGCGCTCGAGCGAGGGTCCCTCGACGAGCCCCGGGACCAGCGTGTGCTCCGAGTGCGGGCCCGAAACCGGACCCGGGTCGCCGTAACTGACGCGGTGATGACGACGCTGATGGCCGACGACCACGGCGTGGATGAGGCACGCGAGCGGGTGCAGTCGGGGACGTGGACCGACGACCCGCGGGCGGCCGCCTACCTGTCTGGATCGGTGTCGGTGCCGGCGAAAATGCAACTGTTCGACTGGCTCGCCGGTCGCCGAGAACAGCGACAGCTCGAGGCGGCGCTGGCCGAGTTGGCGGCGCTGCGGGAGGTGCCAATCGAGAACCACCTCGCGACGCGGTCGGATTCCGGAACCCGTCGATCCGGCGCATCTTCCCGATCGCGAGGGAGGACGGACCCATGAGCGACGCGAACGCGCTCGATCTCGGCGGCGACGTGGATCGCGAGGGCGGCTCCGAGACGGTTCTCGACCAGGAGAGCGGCGCCGACGTCCGTTCGGAAACGGGGTCGGGGGTCTCGCAGACGGCGGCTTCGACGGATTCTGGTACCACCTCCGGTGAGGTGAGCGAGTCATCACGATCCTCGAGTGATGGCTGGAACGGAGACTCGAGCGCTGGCGAAAGCGGAGACGAGACCGAGCGTACAGGCGTCCTCACAGACGACGAACGGTCCGTTCGAACGGCGGGGACCGTCGCCGACCAGCAGACTGACTCGAGCGACCGCTGGACGGTCGCTCTCGGGATCGCTCTGCTCGCCATCGGCACCGGCGTCCTGGCTCGCGACGCAACCATCTTCCTCTCGTCCGTCGTCGCCCTCACGTACGCTGCCTACGGCTACGCGACGACACCGCCGTCCTCGACGTTCGACGTCGAGCGCCGACTCGAGCCGTCAGCCCCCGTCCCCGGCGAGTCCGTTTCGGTCTCCGTCGAGGTGACCAACCGGGGGAGCGACGCCGTTCCGGACGTTCGGGTGGCCGACGAGCCGCCGGTCGACCTGGCGGTCGAGGGGGAAACCCGGGCGATCAGTAGTCTGTCTCCGGGCGAATCGGTCGCGCTCGAGTACGTCGTCCGTCCCCGACGGGGCACGCACGTCTTCGGTGACGTCGTCGTCGAAACCCGGAACGTCAGCGGGAGCGAACGGCAGGTGACGCGGTACGAGTTCGGGATCGACGGCGGTGACGATGGCGACGGTACAGGCAACGGCGAAGACGACAGCGATAGCGGTGACGAGGGGGAGGAAGCGAACACGGACTGCCTGTCGTGGAACGACGCACTCGAGCGGCTCCCGCTCGCAGGCCAGACGATCCAGCACACCGGCCGGGTCGAGACCGACGTCGGGGGCGAGGGGCTCGAGTTTTACTCGCTTCGCCCCTTCCAGCCGAGCGACCCGATGCGCCGCGTCGACTGGAAGCGACTCGCCCGCACCGGCGAGTTGACGACCATCGAGTTCCGCGAGGAGCGGGCCGCGTCGGTCGTCGTAGTCGTCGACGCACGAGACGACAACGCGGTCGTTCGCGAACCGGGCGAACTCGACGCCCGGGCGCTCTCGGTCCGGGCGACCGAGTGGCTGGCGACCACCCTACTAGCCGAGAACAACCGCGTCGGCGTCGCCCTCTACGGCGGTCGCGGCGATTACCTGCTCCCGCGGACTGGCCGCGACCAGCTGGCACGCGTTCGCCGGTTGCTCGACGGGGAGTGGTGCGGCTCGTTCGGTCGCCCCTCGTGGCTCGCCCACGGCGACCGCGCAGTCGACCGGTTCTGCCGGCACCTGGCCGACGAGAAACAGCTCGTCTTCGTGACCCCGCTGCTCGACGACGACCCCGTCGCGTCCGCCCGGCGATTCCGCGCGTACGGCCACGAGGTGACGGTCGTCTGCCCGGCGGTGACCGAACGATCCGACGACACGGCGGCACTCGAGCGCCTCGAGGCGGACCGTCGGCGGTCGACGCTTCGCAGCCACGGCGTTCGCGTCGTCGAGTGGCACCCCGACGAGTCGCTCCACGTCGCGATCGACCGAGGAAAACGGCGGTGGTCCTCGTGAGTGCGGAACGCACGAACGAATCCGCGGATCTAGGAACGGCCGCCACGCTCCTGGCGGTGCTGACGACGGTCGGCGTCTGCTGGGGGGCTGGCGTCGAACTCCCGGGGACGGTAGCTGGCTTCGGCGCCCTCGGAGTGGTTTGGGGCGTCGCGCTCGCCGCGTCGGACCGGCTCGGTCGACGGGCCGTCGGCAGCGTGCTCGTTACGGGAGGTCTGTTCGCGGTTATCGTCGGGTTCAACGTGGCCGTCCTCGAGGGCGTCGTCGAGGCGCTTCTGGTCGCCGGGGCTTCCCTGGCGATCCTCGCCGTCGGCGCCGCTGGGGTCGACGCGACGACCGACTGGGCGTCGTTCGCCTGGTCGGTTCGCGATTCGACGGTGACGTCCCTGCCCGTCGTGGCCGGGACGTACCTGCTGGCGACCGGTGCCGTCGGCACGCTGTTTTTCGCGACGGCGGTACTACTCGAGGCGCTGACGAGCAGTACCCACGCGAGTGTTCTCTCCGTCCTCGCGTTGCTCGCCGTGGCGGTGCTCCTGGCTTCGTGTGCAGGGACCGTCCTCGAACTGGCCCGTCTCGACCGGACGTCACCGCTGACGTTTCGGTCGGTGGTGGGCCGCGTCGCCGACCTTCCGACGGGTGGCTACTACGTCCTCGTCGTCGCCGGCTTCGTTCTGGCGGCCCCGGGAACGGGTGACGCGATCGACTCGGTGCTGCGTGCGATGGGACCAGTCGGAACGCTCGTGCTGGCCGTCCTGTGGAGCGGCGGCCTCCACGTCGTTCTCCTGGGCGTAGCCCTCGGCGCGGTGGTGATCTGTCTCGGGTGGTTGGCCACGCCGCCGCTTCGCGCCTGGTTCGGACCGTACCCGCTTCGAACGGCTGCGTTCGCGACCGGCGGCGTGGTCGTCCCACCCGTGGCGTTCCTCGTCGCATCGGCCGTCCCGTCGATCGATCCGCTGCTGGCGATCTGGGCGGTGTTCGGTTCGCTGCTGGCCGTCGTCGTTGTCGAGTTGGTGGTCGCGTCGCTCGCCTCGGGAGTCGACGAACCGCGGCGCTGGCTTCGGCGACTCGGCTGTGGCTCGATACTGGGCGTCGCGTTCGTCGGATCGCGCGTGGGTACGAGTCCGATCGGGGTATTCCTCGCCGTCGCCGCGGCGATCACGGTCTGGGACCTCTCCGAGCGAACCCAGGGAATACGAACGCACCTCGGCCCGTGGACCGACAGCCGGCAGACGGAACTCGTTCACGCGACGGCGACGGTCGTCGTCGGCGGCCTCGGCGTCGGCCTCGCCGCTCTCGCGATGTACGGCATCGGCGCCGTCGATCCCCCAAGTCAGCGCTGGCACGCCCTCGCTCCAGTGACGCTGGCGCTCCTCGCCGTGCTCGCGCTCGCCGGTTCGATCGGCGTGGACGCCGACTGGGCCTCGGCGTCGACCCTCCGTGGGGTCGCTCGAGACAGGCTCCGGATCCAGGTTGCCGCCGTGCTCGTCGTCACCGTGTTCGTGCTGGTCGCCGCGGCCCTGGTCGACGCGGTTGACGCGCTACTGGCGGTCGCTCTGTTGATCGGCCTGCCGATTGCGGCGCTATGGATCGTCGGTCGGCTCTCAGGCAGCGACTTCAAACAGCCACCGCCGGGCGGCTATTGACGAACGCGTTCGGTGCCACGAGTGATCCCGTTCAGTCGACGTACACTCGCGAACGAACGGTTCGAAGCGCTTATACCCGCCACGCTGATAGCACCAATCGACTCGTCGGCCCGCGGGCGACGGCGGGCACCTGTTCGGCTCGCGCCACAGGTTGGAATGTGGAAGCTACTCGCGTCTCGAACGCGAGACCGCTTCTGAACCGGGAAACGCCCGCAGACTACCAATGGCACGAAGCTTCTACTCCCACATCAAGGAGGCATGGAAGAACCCGGGCGACGGCAAGCTCGGCGAACTGCAGTGGCAACGCAAGCAGGAGTGGCGCAAAGAAGGCGCTATCGAGCGTATCGAGCGCCCGACGCGACTGGACAAGGCACGCGAACTCGGCTACAAAGCGAAGCAGGGAATCGTCGTGACGCGCGTCGCCGTCCGCAAGGGGAACGCGCGCAAGCAGCGACACAAGGCCGGACGCCGGACGAAGCGTCAGGGCGTCAACCGCATCGGTCGCCGGAAGAACATCCAGCGTATCGGTGAAGAGCGCGTCTCTCGCAAGTACCCCAACCTTCGCGTCCTCGCCAGCTACTGGGTCGGTGAAGACGGCGGGCAGAAGTGGTTCGAAGTGATCCTCGTCGACCCGAACCACCCCGCCATCGAAAACGACGACGACCTCAACTGGATCTGTGCCGACACGCACAAGAACCGCGCCTTCCGCGGGCTGACCAATGCCGGCAAGTCCAACCGTGGCCTCTACAACCGCGGCAAGGGGACCGAACAGGTCCGTCCCTCGCTGAACAGCGGCAAGCGCAGTTCCGAGTAATCGCACACTCGGCCGCTCGTCCACTCAGCCGCTCGAGACTCACTTTCTGTAAACGCGTTCTGCTCTTCTCGAGCGGCGGCACCATTTTCGTTCGCGGTCGAGTAGTTCGAGTAGCTCACATCGCTCGAGCCACGCGAGCGAACGTTCCAGCCAGCCAGGAACGGTAGCCGATATTAACATACTGGAGCGTGTACGGTCACCCATGCGAGACCGAATCCTGGTTCCAGTCGACGGCTCCGACCGCGCGGCAGATGCCCTCGAGTTCGCATTCGAGGAGCACCCGGACGCGACCATCGTCGGCCTCCACGTCATCGACCCGGCCGACCTCTACGGGGCGCCGGGTCTCGAGGGAGGTGCGATGATCAACTACGAGGAGATCCACCGACAGAGCAAGGAACGTGGTGAGACACTGCTCGAGAACGTCGCCGAGAAGGCGGCCGACCGCGGCGTCGACTGCGAGACCGAACTCGTCGTTGGGCGCGTCGCGCGCTCGATCATCGACTACGCCGAGGAGAACCCGGTCGAGCAGGTCGTGATCGGGAGTCACGGTCGACGGGGTGCGAGTCGAATTCTCCTGGGAAGCGTCGCGGAGACGGTCGCTCGTCGCTCGCCGGTTCCCGTGACGATCGTTCGGTGAGTCGGCCGATACAGTCTTCTGGCACGTACTTACCGTACTTACTATCCACGGCGGGTCGTCAGTACTGCGAGCGCTCGACCCGCTCGGGCGCTTCGAAGGGCGTCGACAGTTCGAGCAACTGGACGAGAATGCGCCCCGTCGCCCCCCAGACGGTGTAGCCGTCGACGTGAAAGTAGTGGATAACGATGTCGCCGTAGTAGGGGTGGTCGCGTCTGTCGTACTCGTAGTTGTCGGGGTCGAGAAACGCCGAGAGCGGCAGGACGACGATTTCGGCGACCTCGCGTTCGTCCGGGTCGTACAACCGGTCCGGAATTCGCCCGACGAACGGCGTGACGGCGTACTCCGTGACCGTTCGAATGTCGTCTAGCTGGCCGACCACGTCGACCGCCGACGGCTCGAGACCGATCTCCTCGTCGGCCTCCCGGAGGGCTGTCTCGAGGATCGAGTCGTCCTGGGGCTCCCTGCCGCCGCCGGGAAAACTCATCTGGCCGGGGTGTTCTCCGAGGTGATCGGCCCGGCGCGTAAAGAGCAGGTGGTCCTCGCCGTCGCGGTCGATCACGGGGGTGAGTACGGCGGCGTCGTACGGCTGGTCGTCGATCTCAGTGGGCTGGAAGTCGGCGACCGCCTCGAGTGTGAGCCGTCGAGTCGTCATACGAATACGAATCCTCGGTCAGGCGTCCTCGAGCGCCTCGACGAGTCTGGTTCGTTCGGCCGTTAGGTCGAGCGGCGCCCACGCCTCGAGGTCGTAGCTCAGGTCGATCAGGTCCTCGATGGCCGTCTCGTTCACGTTCTCGGTACCGTCCATGCTCTCACCCTCACCCTCGAGCACCGCCTCGACGTCCGCCAGAAATCGGTCTCGAGCAGCCTCTCCGACCGCGTCCTGGTCGGGGTCGCGCGGCGACACGTCGAGGATGTGCGGGAGGTCCTCTGCGTGCTCGGGGGTGCGAGGGAACGCGGTCGGACCGGGGACGAAGAGCGCGTCCCCGTCGCCGTTGGCGTTGCCGTCGCCGTTGCTGTTGTAGTTGTTGTAGTTGTCGTAGTTGTCGTAGTTGTCGTTGCCGTCGCCGTTACCGTCCTCGGAACCTCCATCGGTGGCACGACCAGCGCCACGGGGTTCATAGCGAACCAGCGCGAACGCGTCCAGCGACGCCTCGATCGCTCCCGCCGCGGCGTCCTCGTCGACCGACTGCCCGTCCGCGCGGAACGCGACCTCCGAGAGGGCGCGCTCGAGTTCCGTCCGGGTGAGCCCGCCGAAGAGGTCGACGATCCCGGCGAGTTCGTCGCTCGTCCGCTGGTCGAGTCCGGTCCCCATAGCTCCTGCAACGGACGAAGCGGTGATTAGTCTTGCGTGGTCGACTCGAGCGAGGGAGCCGAAGGCGTCCACGGCGTCGCCGCCTGGACGAGCGCATTCGGATCGACGGGCGCCGCCGTCCAGGGTGGGAGCCGTCGTTCCCCTCCGGGTGGGGTGAGCGACCTCGCGTAGCGCGTTACCTGCTCACGCTCCCCGTCTCGATCGTACGAGAGGTCGTTGAACGCCGCGTCGGCCCCGTACTGGTCGATCAGCCGGTCGGCGACCGCGCGGTAACGCGTTGCCAGGGTCTCGTAGTCGACGTCGACGTCGTTGGCCTGGAGCACGCGAAGAATGGAAGCGGCGACGTCCCGACTCATCCCCTCGAGGCCGGATTCGCCGTCGACGGTTCGGTGATCGTGTCGGTGGATACCGAGGTCGACCTGCGCGGATCCCTCGAAGCCAGCGTGTTCGAACGCGTCGCCGAGGGTCGCCACCTCGAGCCCCCACGCCCGGGGCGGCTGGAGTCGACTGGCGAGGTCGGCCGTCATCGCGAACTCGCCCGCCAGCGCGTATCGAAACGCGGCGAGGTATTCGACGACGGGGTCGTCGTGGTCGGTGCGCAGCGCCTCGACGAGGGGCTCGTAGAGGAGGCGACAGAGCCGCCCGTAGAGTTTGCCGTTTTCGACGCGCGCGTAGTATCCCTTCGAGAAGTCGTAGCCCATCGCCAGCGGCTCGAGCAACCGAGCGACGTGGTCCGGTCGAAAGCTCGTCGCGTCGGCGTCGTGGACGACGACGTACTCCCCCTGGGTTGTTGCCGGGCCGAGCGCGAGCCACACGTCGCGTCCCTTCCCCAAGTTGCCGTCGAGTCCCCTCTTCGACAGCAGATCCCCGACAGCGGGTGCGTTACACCACAGCACCTGAACCGGCAGGTCGAACGACTCGACCCACTCGCGAAACGACTCGATCCGGTCGGGGTCGGCCCGCACCGGAACGATCACGCGCTCGGGGACCGGTCGAATCGACTCGAGCGCCGACAGGACGCCCGTCGCTGCAGGCCGCTCCTGTTCCCGGTCGGTCATCGGCACGACGACGACGGTCCGCTCGAGAACGGGTTCGAGGCCGTCGAATCCGACGGGGGCTTCCGTCAGTCGGTGGAGCGTGGCGACGCGCTCCTGGGTGTACTCCATCGATGAATCGTTCGGCTGGAGGGTAAAAACGGCGACGAATTCGGCGAAGCCCGCCTCGAGGCCGGTATTTCGACTATCTCAACTCTACGAACGGGATGACCGGCCCGCACGCGGCCCGGATCCCGGTCGTAACGCGCTTTGGCCCGTGCCCACGCAGGGTCAGTGACCTTCGAATCGAAATAGTTCCGAGACACCGGTCTTTTTCTTCTCCACCTTCGTAGGTGGTCAACATGAAATCTATCCGGAAGGCGCTCCGCGAAGGGGAACTCGAGAAAGACACCTACGAGCGAGTGACCTGCGCCGAATGCGGGAAACCGCTGAAGACGGAGAACGACCCGGACACGATCACCACGATTCGGCGGTGTCCGAACTGCGAACGGGAGTGGAAGGAGATCCGTTAGGGCTCGTCGGAATCGCTATCCGGGCCCGACGAAGAGGTCGTCGAACGTCGACGCCCCGAGTGGATCGAACCGCCCGGCGTCGACATTCTCCTCGACGTGTTCGGGCCGACTCGTGCCGACCAGCGACGTCGTTACCCCCGGCGCCGACCGCGCGAAGTTGATCGCCCGCTGGACCGGCGAATCGCCCTCGAGAACCGTCGCCACGTCTTCTGGAAGGTCGTTCGTGAGTTCGCCCTGGGCGATGCTCGCACTCGTGAACACGTTGAGCCCGGCTTCGGTGGCAAACTGGAGGACGCTCTGGGGCCCCTCTGGACCCGGCTGACTCGCGACCGTGAACGCGTCGGCCATCGCGACGTTGAACGGCAGTTGAATCGCCCGAAAGTGGGTACCACCCGTGCCCGCTTCGCGTGAGGCGGCGCGGGCGCGCTCGACGATCTCACCAATAGAGAGGTACGACGGGTGATCCTCCGGGATCCGGAACGCCTCCCAGGTCGCCACGCCGTAGTGTGAGAGGTCTCCCGCGGCGGCCCGCTCCTCGAGCCGGACGAACGTCGCCTCGAGCTGGTCGTAGACGGTTTCTCGGGACCGTTCTCGCAACTGGGTCTCCGGGTTGTGCACGTAGTAGAGGTCGACGTGCGTGTCGAGGTTCTCGAGGGACCGATCCAGCTGGTCCTCGATGTAGTCGGGGGCGATGCAGTGGCTCCCCGCGACGAGATCCTCTCGGTCGACGAGTCCGGGCTCCACGTAGGTTTCCCTGACGTACTCTCCTGGGTCGTCCGGGCGCTCGCCGTCGAAGGGGACGAAGCCGCCCTTCGTCGCGACGAAAATCGCGTCGCGGTCGACATCCGTCCGCTCGAGGGACCGTCCAACGACGCGTTCGCTTCGCTGGCACCGGTAGTTGATCGCGGTGTCGATCACATTGGACCCGCACTCGAGCGCTCGCAGGATGGCTGCCTCGTAGCCCTCGTCGACGTCGTCCGTCGGTTCGCCGAGGTAAGTCCCGAGGCCGATACTCGAGAGTAGCCCGTCGCCGTAGCGCCTGAAGTACGTTCGCCCGAACTCCTCGTAGTGATCGTCGCGGTATTCCCACGTCGCCGGTCCGGTAGCCATGCTCGTGTCTTGGACTGTCGACGGTAAAAGCGCGACTCTCCCCGGCCTCTCGAGTCGTGCGGAGCGGTGGGCAAGCAGTAGCGACGGCGTCAGGAACGCTCGCCCGACATCGCCGAGAAGACGCGTTTTTCGAACTCCGGTTTGCTCACGCCGTCGGAGGGGCCGATGCCGTTCATGTGATCGACCGACACCTGGCCGCCGCCCATGCGCGCGTGACCGCCCGCGTTCGCCATCGGGATGTCGCTGACGGCGTGGCGCAGGGCCTCACCCATGTGAACGCGGTCGTCTCGAGAGCGACCGGAGAGGTGAATCGTGCCGTCGTGTTCGCCGTAGACCACGACCGCCGTGACGCCCTCCAGGTGCATCAACTCGTCTGCGGCCTGGGGAATCGCGTCGACGTTACCGATCTCGCCGACGTCACAGATGGCGAACGATCCCTCGATGCGCTTCTTCTGGATCGCGTCGGCCTTGATCTGGAGCACGTCGTCGCTCACCTGCGGGTTCGCGATCCGGTCGAGCTTCTCCTCGTCGATGGCCGGAAAGAGGAACGAAGCGGCCTGGAAATCGGCCGCCGAGCACCCCTTCGTGAGGTGGTTCGTATCCGAGAGGATGCCGTAGAGCAGCCCCGTCGCCAGTTCCTCGGTCAAGTCCACGTCGCCACCACTGGAGTCCTCGCTATCGACCAGGTCGACGCCAATCTCCTCGAGGTACTCGACCAGGATCGCCGACGCGGCGCCGTAGTCCGTTCGCACGTCGGTAAACGTGGTTCCCGCGCCGTTTCCAGGGTGGTGGTCGACGACGACGAGCGGTTCGACCATCTGGGCGCCGGTGAACCCCCTCGGCGTGTTGTGATCGACCAGCACCACCGTCTCGGAGTCGATGTCCGAGGCCGACTCGACGGTCTCGAGTTCGAGTTCGAGTACGGTTCGAAACGCTCGATTCTCCTGGTGGCGGATCTCGCCCGGATAGTAGATCGTCGCGTCGGTATCGACGCTCTCTGCGATCGCCGCAACGCCCATCGCCGATGCCATCGCGTCCGGATCGGGGTTCGGATGCATCATCACCGCCACGTCGTCGTACTTCGTGAGGAGCCGTCGGAGTCGATTCCCTGGCGATCGGTTGAACCAGCGAAGAACCCACCAGCCACCGAGTGCGAGGGCCACGAGTCCGACGACTCCCAGCGAGAGGACGAGCGGGTCGATCACCCGTAACGACTCGACGGACTCGCTGACCATCCCGACGCCACCACTAGCACCATCGGCCACGGGATCGATTCGTGTGCCGCCCCGGGTTCCCATACCCCACACTCAAATTGAACGCCCATGAAGGTTCCCCTCGATTGTAACGTCCACAAACCGCCTGTAATAACCGCCTACGATGGCGAATTCTCCAGATATGCCGTGATCGCTGACTCGTATCCCTCTCGATAGGTCGGGTACTCGAACTCGTATCCCAGTTCGCGCAATCTTGCGTTCGAACACCGCTTTGCTGTGAGGATTCGTCGTCGGGCCGCCGCCGAGAGATCCCCGGTCTCGAGCCGCTCTGCTTTCGTTCGCTTCTCGGGTGCCTCCAGGCCACATCGAGCGGCCAGCCAGTCAGCGAACGCCCACTTCGACGCCGGTTCGTCGTCGACTACCTGTACGACGTCGCCGCGAGCGAGGTCGTGCTCGAGGAGGTATCGGACCGCGCCAGCGGCATCGTCTCGATGAACCATGTTCAGGTACCCCTCGGTGACCGGTCCCTCGAGATAGCGCTCCAGACGGTACCGGTCCGGCCCGTAGAGGCCGGCAAAGCGAGCGACCGTCCCCTCGAAGCCGTCCCCGTACTCGGGCGGCCGCTCGAGGGCAATTCGCTCGGCCGCTGCCAGCACCTCGGTCTTCTCGGTCGTCGGCTCGATCGACGTCTCCTCGTCGACCCACTCGCCGTCGTGGTCGCCGTGAACGCCCGTCGAGGACGTGTAGACGAGACGGTTCGGCTGATGGTCTCGTTCGCCGAATGCTCGGATCGCGGTCTCGAGTCCCTCGACGTACACGTCTCGAGCGGCGTCAGCTCCTCGACCGCCGCTGCTCGCGGCGAAGACGATTGCATTGACGTCGGGGACGTCCTCCAGCGACGGCGCGTCGGTCACGTCGGCCTGGACGGCCTCGAAACCGGCGTCCTCGATAGCCGCGAGTCCGTCGGCGGATCGACGGACGCCGATCACCTCGTGGCCTCGTTCCTCAAGCTGGCGGCCCAGTTCCAGACCCACGTATCCACAGCCGAGAATAGCGACGCGCATACCCATGCCCGTACTCGGGAAGCCGAGTGCATAACGACTTCGACGACATCATGACCTCGACGACTGCGCTCCTCACATACCGCGGTCGACGATTGCGTACTGAATCGCGACGTACTCCTCGAACGTCATCGGTGCGCGGCGTTCGATCTTCTGTTGAATCTCCGTGGCGCCGAGGCCGCCGTCGAGGTCGGCCGCAAGCGTATCCACGTCGACGACGGCCGTCGTCATTCCCAACAGCAGGTGTTCACCCGCGAGTTCGACGATCGTCTCCGGGTCGGGCTCGCCATCCTCGAGCGACTGAATCTGGGCGGCCTCCTCGAGAGTCAGGTCCGGTGCCTCCCTGTCGCGGAGCGCCTTCAGTTTCGATCGGTCGACGTCGGTTTCGGTCTCGGCGTGCTCGAGGCCAGCGTGCTCGAGTGCCGACCGAAGGTCGTCGTCGTATTCGGCTCGAAGCGCGGTGGCGGATTCGGGGACGGAAAGGCGCTGGTCGTAGAACATACCTGAGGAAAGGTCGGTCAGCACCAAGTCGGTTTTCATCGACGTGTTTCGATTCGATATTCCTATATTAAGATTGTAAAATCAAGTCATTACATTCTTATAGTTTTACTACCTCTGTCGGTCAATGCCTTCCCAGACGAGACGACGATGGCTCGCAACGTGCGTTGGTGCAAGCGTCACGAGCCTCGCCGGGTGTGCCGATTTCGGCAGTTCCGATTCGCCGAAAACCGACTCGAACGACTCTCAATCCACTGGATCGAGCAATGGTGGACTCATTTCGGGTGGACCCGGTGAGGAACCGACGGTCTCGAGCGACGAGTGGCCGATGGCCGGCGTCGACATCCAGAATACGGGATATCACCCAACCGCGACCGGCCCAACGGACTCCGTTTCGGAGCGATGGCGACTCCAGACCGGTGGCCGGATTACGGGTGGAGCAGCAATTGCCGATGGGACGGCGTATATTGGAAGTTGGGATTCGACATTTTACGCGATTGATTTGCTCGAAGGGGAGATTGAGTGGTCGGTGGACCGGGGCGCTTCAAATTTTGGAGAGACTGCAACGGTATTGGATGATAAGTTGTATGTTAATGATGGAGGAGGAGACGTTGTCGCATGGAATAAACAAACTGGTGATAAAATATGGGACAGTTTCAGGGATAGACTTGCTGCCTTAGGCAGTCCAACAGTTTTTGACGGGACTCTCTATACAAACACTGATGATGGGCAAATTGTTGCACTTGACTGCCAAACAGGTGATATTGAATGGACCCATGAAATACGCGGCCGGGGAACAAGAACGACAACGGTATCAAATGGTATACTCTATGCGGTCGGTGTTCCCCATTACATATATGCCATTGATCTTGAAACTCAAGAACGACTTTGGGAAACTGAGATGGATAATACAATGATGGGATTTGCTGCTAATGAGGATTATCTCTATGTAGGGTCCCAAGGCAGTGAAGCAATCTATGCGTTTGATCTCTATAACGGGGAAATCATATGGACTTGTGAAGTTAGTGAAATGGTCATATCATCTACTTCATATCATGATGGTTCTGTCTTCGCTACAACAAGGAACGGTATTGCGTGTGCAGATGCTCTAGATGGCAGTCTCCAATGGGAAACGGCATCTGGAGGATTCGGAGGAGGTGTCTCTCTTACTGATGAGACTTTATATACCGGTTCACCTGATGGTGTTTATGCTTTTGACAACACAACGGGCGAAGAGCTGTGGTATTATGAGACGAGTGGGAATATAGTATCTGAGCCTGCGTTAACCGATGGGATGCTTTTCATCGGGACTGGGGAAGGAACGATCTATGCGCTCGAGTAAGTGGACTTTCGAAGAGATTTCCTAGGAGCCACAGGCTACTGTCTCGCTGTTTTCGAGATACCCAACATCGGGCCATGTTTCTGTACATTCAGTTCTAACTCCTGTACGATCACCAACTCCTTGTCCACCAGGTGGAACAACAATTACGACGACTGTGCCCCCTCGAAACGATATTGCCTTATTTGAACCTAGTCGCTTCTGGTTGCCACCAATATTTACTGAAACGTTCTTGTCCTCTCGAACATAGGTCGTTCCTTCAGTAACCAGCGGTGTTCCAGTATTGGCTGCAACTTCAAATCGAGCGTACTTTGCTTCCACATCCACGTCCCACACGTTCGCCGTCGCAACCCAGTATCCCGGGACTGGGGTAATTGGAATGCCAGCAGGAACACGTTTCGGGGAGTCTCCTTGTAACCAGTCCTCTTCATCACTAATTACGATATCACCCTCTTCGTTGACGATTTCCGCGTTCTCGAGACGTTCTTTAATTACCTCATCTGTTTTTCCCTCAACTTTTTTCCGGATCTCTTCATCAAGGTCATCTAACCTATTATCGAAGGAAACAGTTTGGTCTGCAATACTCTCTGTAACAATCGGCCGAGCAATGGCTGCAACCTTTGCTTCCCACGCTTCTTGTCGCCCCTCAAACTCGTCTGGATACTCGTCGCTTAACTCTTCGACAATCACTTCAGTGATCGGTTCAGTAACAGCACCATCTCCTAAAGCTATCGCTGTTTCATCAATTGGCCCCCAATCATTCAGTGTCTCTTTAATCGACTCTTCAACTTTTGAGTTAACTCTTACAATATTGGTTTTATCTTCATCGAATAATTCGATACTCACATCAAAAGCAATATCGCCAGATAACCCAGTGAATGAACTGCCTATAATTCCTTCAATATCATCCACCTCTTCGTTCAAACCAGCCCCTACCGCCTCTGCCAACTTCGCCGCCCGCAACGTCTCCCCCGCCGTCCGCATCGGCACCCGCTGCTCTTCCTCTCCGAGATCCAACCTCGGAATCTTCGACAGAATACCCGTCATCACCGAATCGTACGGAATCGAGAAGTAGTTCGAATTTCGCGTCGCCATCGGCGCAAATTCCGAATCGTTTCCCACCGCCGGCACTCGCTCGGCCGTCACGTTCTCCGTCACCAGATACGACGGCGACCCCGACACCCGATAGCTCACCCCCTCGAGCAACGGAACCTCCTCGATCGGCTCCGGTTCCGGTTCTGACGTACTCATCGCCTCCTGCATGTACGCCGTCGCATCCGCTAATCCGGAGTTCGCCTCCTCGAGTTCGTCGTCCAGTTCGCCCATCACGTCGTCGTGCGTTTCGGCCACAGCCTCCAGGTCAGAGAGCAGGAGTTCGAAGTACGCGAGCCGAGCCTCGTACGTCGCCTTTTCCGCTGGATCGGCGTACGGTCTGTTCCGCTCGAGGTAGGTATCCCGTTCAGCCTCGACCTTCGCGATCAAATCCTCGACGGGCCCGTCCTCGCCAGGTTCTTTGATCATGTCCGCACGTTCGAAGGTCACCTCGAGGCCTTCGAGGTCCGCCTGGATCGCGGTGAGATCATCGATCACGTCGGCCTCGAGGACGCCATACTCGTAGCCGGCGTCGAGTCGTTTTCGCGACGGAATTTCGAGGGAACGCTCGAGGTCGGCCCCGGAGTGAGCCTCGACGGCGGCGTCCGCAAGCAGCCGCTCGAAACCGGTTTCGGTGCGTGCGCCGACGAACGCGTTCGCAGCTCTGTCGGGGACGTCGCTGAAGTCACTCGAGTAGACGCCGGTCCCGCCGTACTTTCGGTGAACGCCGTACTCGGCCCGGGCTTTGACCTTCGAGTCCGGGCTGTGATCGGCTTCGTACAGACGAACGCGCACGTCGAACGTACTCGTCCCGGTCGCGTTCGTCTCGATCCGTTCGGTCTCGTTCGTGCGGGTGTCGTTCCAGGTCGCGGTGCGTTCGAAGCCGTTGACGACGGTGGCGTCGTAGGTGTAGTACGAACTCGCCCGACCAGGATTGCGAACGATGACGTCGGTGACCGTCGTGTTACGGTACGTTCTCGGCGAGCGATCCAGACGCTCCCAGTGTGCGCCTTCGTCGGGTGGGGCGGGTTCTGCGCGCGTGTGTGTTTCGTCGATGGCGACAATCGAGGCGGCGTCGACGGTATAGACCCGGTCGAACGCCGCCGGAATCGAGTGCTCGTTGTCCTCGTCGAACATGTATCGAAGCGGCATGTACGCGCTCTCGCTAACGGCGATCGTCTGTTCTTCGTCCATCCCGGGTGCGTGACCGGAGAGGTCCTGCAGTGACGGTGCCTCGGGCGGATTGCCGCCGACCTGATCGCCGTAGACGTACTGGAGGGAGTCACACACGTCCTGGCTGTCGATACTCGGTGACTCGCCGTCGTTGTAGCCGCCGTAGAGGTCGTCGCCGTCTTTGGCCGCGAGACAGAGCCAGGCCTGGCGCATGGCGTCGCCGCCATCGGCGTCCTGGGTACCGAAGACGCCGCGCTGGGTCGCATAGGCGGCGCTGTTGGCCGTCACCTCGACGTGGCGATTGGCGATCACCTCCGAGACCGGCATACCGGCGTACTGGGCGTAGCCGCGGGCCCACGCGAGCGGGTACAGTCGGCCACTGAATTGCCGGCCAAAGCCCGATCCTTCGAGCGCACCGGTGTTGAGAGCGGTCTCGTAGGCGGCCGTCCGGCGCTGCAGTTCGAATAGCGGCGTCGGCACGGAGACCGTCACGGGTTCGACGCGGCTCGCGACCGTCTCGCCGTCGCGTTCGACGGCCGTTCGGACGCCGTCGATCGTCACCTCGAGGCGGCCGACGTCGTCCGCCGAGACCGTCATCCGATCCATCCCACGTTCGAGCGACTCGAGGTCGGTCGCGGGCGGGACGGAGACGGTCGTGGTCGTTCCGCGGACGTGCTGCCCGGCGCCCGCGAGGTTCCTCTGTACGTTCAGGTAAATCCGAAGGGCGAGGTAGTTTTCGAGGATTTCGCGGTCGCTACTGGCGTTGACGAGGTCCCCGTAAGGAGTGTTCGCGGGTTCGATAATCGGCTCGCTGGCGACCTGATCGGTCGCGTCCAGGACCGCGTGTCGGATGGCCGTTTGCGTCGCGGCGGTCGTTCGATCCATCGCGACGGCGGGATCGACGTCGGATTCGGGGGCCGGTCGCGACTCGAGTGCACCCACGAGAGTGATACTGCTGACGAGCAACAGTACACCGATGAGCGCGAACGGGACTCGCCCACGGTCGTCGTCCGCGAGCGAGATGGTGGGCGTTCGGGTCACGTCTCCCACACTCGTACGACGATGGTGACGTCCTCGACCGCGATGGCGTCCGCGGCTTCTTCAGGGGTATCGAACCGCGATTCCATATCGGCAGCCATCGACCCGGCGAGGGCGTCGACGATCTGTGCGTTCGCCGCCTGTGCGTCGCTGTTCGACTGTTCGAGTGAAGTCTCGAGATCGGCAGGATCGATCCCGTCCAGGGCAGTCGCGAACCGTTCGTACCGATAGACGGTTCGGTCCCGGTCGAGGCCGCCGCGCTCGAGTACGAGCGACGTCTGTTCCGGCGGGAAGTACCCCTCGACGATCGCTGTGGAAACGCTGGTTGCGATGGGATGGTACGCCTCTTCGTCCGGGTTCTCGTCCTCGTACTCGCCCTCGTTCCTGCTCCCGCCGCCACTCTCATCTACGTCCCCGTCGCCACCCTCGTCTCCGGCGAAATCGGCGGCATCGATGCGGTCGAGCGCGAAGCCGCTGGGCACGGTCATCGAGACGCTACTCACGTCGGCGGTCGGTGACGGGGTTGGACCGATGTGCGCTCGTCCCTCGAGTGGCGCCCCCTCGTAGGGCGTCCAGTGGGCCGCCACGGCGACGTCACCGTCGACGACCGCGAACTCGCTGGCGATCGGCCCCTCGATCGCCGTCGCGAAGAGGCGACCGTCCTGCGTGAGTAGTTCGTCCTCGAGCGACACGTTCGCGAGTGCGGCGTCCGCGAGAACGCCAGCGGCCGGACCGTGTGTCACGCGCGTGAGTTCGCTCCTGGTGTAGTCGTCCGGATCGGCGTAGGCGTCCTCGGGGGCGCGCTCGAGGACTGGTTCGAGCGTGTATTCGACGCTGACTGTCGTCGAGCCGAGCAGTTCGACCGCGTGAGTCGCCGTTTCGGGAGTGTGGCCGGTATCCTCGTCACCTGCGAGATAGATGCCGAGGACGCCGACGGCGGCGCTCATCAGCACGAGACAGAGTGCGACGTCGAGGACCGTACTGACGGCTCGGCCGTCGCCGATGCAGCGCCTCGGGGTGCCGGTATTGGCCGCGGCCGACTCAATATCATCGGTCGTGGATGGATCGGTATCATTCGTGGCCGACTCGGTTTCGGCCACGGACGCGAGACCAGATACTGACGACAGGAGGTCAGGCACTGACGACCCGGGGCCGGGCGTTGACGTCACGACCGGACCTCCACGTAGAGCGTTGCGCTCGACACCTTCCCCGAGGGCTCGAGGATGGCGATCGGGCGGGTCGCGGTGTCGTCAGCGCTCCCTCCAGGCGTCGGGGTGGATGAGGGCGGGCGATCACCCGTTGCAGAGCCACGCTCGTACCGACCGTCGACGTACCTCGCCCAGCGTCGCGTTTCAGGGTGACCTTCCTCGAGCGTCGTGACCGTCACCGTCACGGTCCGGTCGCTAGGCAGCCGATCCGTCGGAATCTTACCGAGCGAATCGCCCGGCCGGTTCGGATCGTAGACGCCGTCGGCGGCGATGGTCGCGTGCACGGCCTCGAGCGTGGGTTCTGCAACGGAGCGATCGCTGCTCGTCTGTCCCATCCCTGAGAGTGCGCCGGCGTACACGCCGAGTGCGAGACAGACCGTGGCGACGGCCACGAGTGCGGCGAGCGGTTCGGTTTGCCCGCGCCGGTTCGAACGGTCCGTTAGTGGAGCCGTACTCGAGTGAGGCGGGCCCTCGCAGTACCGTCGAACCACCCGGCGAGCGGTGGGAAACTGGAACATGGCCTCCTCTGGCCGCCCCATCGCATATAAACGTCAGACGGTGAAAATGATCCGGAACGTTGAACTTCATCCCCTCGGATTCCTGAATATGAAAGTAGCCCTGATTGGGATCGGCCAGGCCGGTGGGAAGGTGGTCGAGCGCCTCACGAAATTCGACGCTGAAATGGAGTTCGACGCCGTCCAGGGAGCGTTCGCCATCAACTCCGCGACTCCGGACCTCCAGTCGCTCGAGCACGTCGAGACGCACCTGATCGGCGCCGACCGGGTGAACGGACACGGCGTCGGCGGCGACAACGAACTCGGCGCTGAGATCATGCAGTCGGACGTCCAGGAGGTGCTGGGCGACCTCGATGGCCACGTCACCTCCAGATCCGAGGCCATCTTCGTTGTGGCCGGTCTCGGCGGCGGCACCGGAAGCGGTGGCGCACCGGTTCTCGTCCACCACCTCCAGCAGGTCTACGACATCCCGGTGTACGCGCTCGGCATCCTCCCCGGGCGGAACGAAGGGTCGCTGTACCAGGCGAACGCGGGTCGATCGCTGAAGACGCTCGTTCGCGAGGCCGACGCGACGATTCTCGTCGACAACGACGCCTGGCACAGCCAGGGCGAGAGCGTCGAGAGCGGATTCGAGTCGATCAATCAAAACATCGCGCAGCGATTCGGCCTGCTCTTCGCGTCGGGCGAGGCCGTCGAGGGCGTCGTCGACTCGAGCGAGGTCATCAACACGCTTCGCCAGGGTGGAATCGCCGCGCTGGGGTACGCAAGCGCGCCGTCGAGCGACGATAGCACGCAGAACATTCGAAGCGTGATGAGCGTCTCCCGGCAGGCGTTGCTCACTGGAACGAGTTTGCCGGAGGCGCGAGTCGGCGACGCAGCGTTACTGGTCATCGCGGGGAAACCGGAGACGATTCCGCGCAAAGGCGTCGAGAAGGCGCGGCGCTGGCTCGAGGACGAGACCGAGAGCATGCAGGTTCGGGGTGGGGACTTCCCCCTCGATAGCGATCGGATCGCCGCGCTGGTCCTGCTGGGCGGCGTCGAACGCTCCGATCGGATTCAGGAGTTCCTCGACCGTGCGCGTGCGGCCCAGCGCGTCGAAGACGAGAAAGCGGCCGGCGACCCGGCCGACGCCTTCGCGAACGACGAACTCGAGAATCTGTTCTGAAGGCTGTCGGCTTTCAAGCGGGCATCGGGATTCCCTCGGTCGTCGAGACCCCTCGATTATCGACCATCGATCACTCGACGTGGACTCCGCTCACCATTCACTACTCATCGCTCATTCGTTCGGATTTTCGTCCTGCACCTCGACGATCTCCGCCTGCTCGAACGTCTCGATGCCGCCCTCGAGTCTGACCTGGATGGTCTTTCCGGGGAGCGCCGAGTCGTCGTCCTCGTTCGATCGCTGGGGGACGGAGACAGCGGTGACGCCGTCGATCGTGACGTCGCGACGTTGAATGGGATCGCCCTCGTACTCGACGGTTTCCCAGGTTTCGACGTCGAACTCCTCGATATCTTCGCCGAAGTACTCCTCTGACTCCCGTTCGATCGAGTCCGCAGTCTGGGATTCGCCGGTCGTTCGGTTGTCGTCGAACTGGACTTCCTCGTGTTTGTACTGCTCGAGCTGGACGAGCATGCCATCAATCACCACTCGAGCGGGCAAAACGCTGTGTGCGGCGTATGCAAGAGACCCGTACCTCGAGCGTACGGAGAAGGAGCGGTACTCGAGACTCGAGGAGGCCGACGATCACCATCTCGAGGAGGTCGGCGCTCGGGACTCGAGGGGGTCTTCGGCTCCTTAGCGATCGGTCGCTTCCTCGCCGAACGAGCCGTCGTCCATTCGCTTCGCGCGGAGGTATCGCGCCCGGTAGCGGTTCGCACCGTCGTAGACGTCCGCCTCGCGGATCTCGTCCACTCGCCCATCGGCGACGGCGTTGACGATTTCGGCCAGCTGATTCATCTCGGTGGTCGTCAACTCGAGTTCCCACGTCTTCTCCTCCTCGCTCTCGAGGATGGCCCACTTCCGGGCCGCGGCCACGACGAGGGAGCAAGGTTCCCGGCAGGGGAAGACGCCGTCGCCGTGGTCGGTGTCGATCGGTTCGTCGGCCGCGTACTCCCACTCCCGCCGTTTGAGACACTGGGAGTCGACGCAGCAGGCTTCGGTCAGCCACTCGAGGGCCTCCCGCGGGAGTTCGTCGATCACGTCGTAGATGCCGGTCTGGCGCTCGGCCGTCTCGAGCCAGTGGTCGACGTCGAGGTCGCCGCGTTGCTCGCGGTGCCAGTTAGCGATGGTGGCCGGGTAGATCGTGCGGACGGTTTCGACGAGGTCGTCACCCGACAGGCCGGCGAAGTGCCACCCAGTCACGAGTGTCGGCGCGGTCTTCAGCGGCCGGTACCGCCCGTCCTCGTCGTAGGTGACGATTTCGCGAGCGTCGCGAGGATCGTTGTGATCCTCGAGCGTCTCGTCGGTGGCGTCGGCGTCCTGGACGTGGCGGATCTCGTAGACGCGCTCGCCGCAGCCGGAGTGGCCGCTGCTTTCTCTCGCGAGACGAGCCGTGATCTCGAGTTCGCCCCAGTGACGGACGACGCCCGACTCGAGGGCGTCGTATCGCTCGAGGACGTCGCTCGCGTCCGTTTTCGTCTCTCCTGTCTCGACGTCCGGATCGTCCAGCGGCGCCCCCTCACACCACCGCAAGAACGCGCGTCGAGCGGTTTCGCGGCCGCCGACCGTTCGCTCCCAGACGTACCAGTTCGTGACGTAGGGGGCGATCGGCTCGAGCGCCCGGCTGGGATCGTCTCTCGACGCTGGGCTCGCGCCCGCGTCAGCGACGGTCGACGCCTCGATTTCGACGGTCGCGGTCGGGGTTTCGAGCCGGTAGGCTGACCCGTCCGCGAGTCGCTCCGCGACGAATCCGTCGAAGTCGATCGTCGGCTGGCCGTCCTCGTCAGACTCGCGGATCGTCTCGAGGAGCGCCTCGAGCACTTCGTCGGCTACTCGCCACCCCGTCGTCTCTACGTCGGGAGCGTCTTCGACCACGTCAGTCACCCGCCGCCGGCGTCTCGCTCGTCCAGGACTCGACTTGCTCGAGCGCGTCGCCGACGTCGGCGCCGGCGTCGACCGCGCGTTCGAGGATCACGTCGGCCATCAGCGGTTCCGTTCCGACCGCTCCGGCGTACCAGATGCGCTGGCCGTCGACGATGCCAGGTACGTCCCAGCCCGTCCGGTAGTCGTCGGTGAGCCCCATGTCTTCGGGAATGTCCTCCTGTGTGTGGAAACCATCGGCGACGAACAGCGGGACGACGACGACGTCTTCGCTCTCGAAGTAATCGGTGACGTCGTCGACTTCCGGTTCCTCGTCCATGTAGAGGGCTCGCACTTCGTCGAAGCGATCCATCTCGCGGATGCGCTCGGTGTGGTACTCGATGGCCTTCGCGGAGTTCTCGTTTCGCTCGGTCCCGTGACCGACGACCGCGAGGCCGAAACCAGGGCCGACGTCGGGGTCGTCGGTCACCGTCTCGGCACGCTTGACGATTACGTCGGTCATCGCGTCGTGCGTGCCGACTGGGCCGCAGTAGTGGACGGTCTTCTCGGCGTCGCCGACCTCGAGCGTGACTTCGGTGGCGTCGGTGCCGTCGGAGTCCCACAGGTCGGGGTCCCAGCCCTCGAGGCGGAGCTCTCGCGGGATCACCTGTTCGGTGAAGTACCCCTCGCTGATGAACAGGGGGACGACGAACACCTCGTCGGATTCTACGGTCCGTATCACCTCCCGGAAGTGGGGCTCTTCCTTCCAGAATCCCTCCCGAACCTCGTCGAAGGCGCCCGTCTTCCGGATCGTATCCGCGTGGTCGTACGTCGGCTGTGCGGAGTCCGGATTCAGGTGCGATCCGTGTGCCGCGATGACCAGCGCTTGCATACTCGGTCGTTAGGATGGCAGCGGTTTATCGACTTCGCTGTCGGTGCGTTCGCTGTCGGCGTCCCTATTTCCTACCCTCTACCCTCTACCCTCTACCCTCTACCCCGGCGGCTCGAGCCGTCCGACCAGCAGGGCGACCGCGACGACAACTCCGACCGAGACGATCAACACGCTGACGTACGCGACGGTCCCGCCGATGACGGCCGCCGTCGACCAGGCAATCGCGATCGCGAGGACGGCCAGAGCGAGCACGCCGAGGGTACCAGGATCGAGCCCGCTGACGGCTCGAAGCTGTTCGACGGCGCGCTCGAGCGCCGTTGGTTCCGGTTCCTCTCTGGCGGGTTCGCCGAGCGTCTGGTCAACGTCGACTGGACGGGTCGTCGGGAGCAGCGTCACTGAGAGCGTCGTTTCAGTCGCGCCGTATCCCGTCGAGAGGACGATCGATCCCTCGAGTGGCGCCTCGAGCGCCACCGGATCGAAGTCGATCATGATGGGGGTCGGTCGGTCGGGGTCGACGTAGTGGTTTCCGTCTCGAGCGTTTCCATTGCCCCCGTTCAACGCCTCGATCGACGCGGCACCCGCTAGCTCGCCGGTCAGCCGGCAGTGAACGTGTGCCGGCCCACCCTCGCTCTCGAGTCGGATCTCGAACGGGTGGCTCGCCTCGAGCGAGCTGGCGCTGGCGGTGAGGCTGTCGGACCCGGTTCGATCGACGGTGACGGTGGCCGCGTGTCGAGACACGAGATCACCTTATGCCGGCGATTGTTCGCGCATGTCCGGAGGGAGCAGGTTCGGAATGCCGTCTTCGATCGGGTACGATTCACCACAGCTAGTGCAGACGAGCGAACCCGAGATGATCTCGTCGTCCTCGTCGTACTCGGGGTCCTCGAGTTCGAGGTCGTCTTTGTCGAGCGGGCAGCAAAGGATCTCCAGCAACGACTCGTTCATGGTTCGACAGGGGACCGCATCCAGCAAAAGGTTTCGGGAACGGCCGCGTGTCGACGATTGACTGACGGTCGTGAACATTTATATGAGTGGGTGAGAAGAATAAAACGAGACGACGGCGTCGAACGCTGGTCTCTCTCCTCTCGACTATGGTTGCTTCGAAGACCGTCGAATCCATCGGGCGACTGGGCGATATTGCGACGACACTCGATGCGTGTACATCCGTCGAATCCGTCTACGAGCACGCGCTGATCGCGGCGGCGGACGCGCTGTCGTTCGAGGCCGCGAGCATCTCCACAGAGCGAGACGGGCGCTTGTTCCCCCGGGCAGTGTACGCGAACCACCTGATTCCCGGCCAGGCGCTCTCGGCGGACGCCGGCATCGCCGGTCGGACGCTCGCAACCGGGTCCACCATCGTGGTCGACGACCTCCGAGACGACCCCGACGCCGCTCCGACGTGCAACTCCTTTCGCTCCGTCCTCTCCGTCCCCATCGCCGACGATGGCGTATTCCAGGCGTTCTCGTCGGAACCAGGCGCGTATTCCGACCTCGACCGACGAATCGGCGAGACGCTCGTCGCAATCGTGGTCAACGCTCGAACCAGCGTCGAGCACGAGGCAGCACTGGAGGCCGAACGGGATCGATTCGCCGCGCTGTTCGAGAACGTGTCCGACGCGGCTGTCCAGTACCGAATCGAAGGCGAGCGCTACCGGATCGAGCGCGTCAATTCCGCGTTCGTTCGCGTCTTCGGGCGTGACGCCGAATCGATCGTCGGCGAAACGATTGCGGACGTACTCGAGGTACCCGACGACGGAGGCGACGAATCCACTCGAACGCCGCTGATCGAACACGCACCCGACGGCGAAACCGAAACCGAAGTCGTCAGAAACACGCCATCCGGACCACGACCGTTCTTGCGCCGAACGGTCCCGATTGCAACGGACGACGAAACGACCCGAGGATACCGGATCTACACCGACCTCACCGAGCTGAAAGTCCGGGAGCGCGAACTCGAGCGACAGAACGAGCGCCTCGATCAGTTCGCGAGCATCGTCAGCCACGACCTCCGAAATCCCCTCACGGTCGCGAACGGCTATCTGGGATTCGTCCGGGACGAACTCGGCGAAGACCACGATGCTGTCGCCGCAATCCAGCAGGCTCACGACCGAATGGAACAGCTCATCGACGACGTGCTGGCGGTCGCTCGCACGGGTGACGCGACGGGAAGCCTCGAGCTGGTCAGACTGTCCGTCGTCGCCGAGCAAGCCTGGGAACACGTCGACACGCGAGACGCCCGTCTCGAACTGGACGACGGCGGTGTCTGGATCGATTCGGACCCGACGCGCTTGCTCCAGTTGTTCGAGAACCTGTTCCGAAATTCGGTGGAACACGGTTCGGCACGCGATCGCCGTGGATCTCGTGGTGCCGACGTCGTGGAGCACGGCACCGCTTCGGGCCAAACCGGATCCGAATCCGACCCTGGCGGCGATTCGCCAGGAACTCGAGGCGAAGCGGCGGTCTGCGTCCGGGTCGGCACGTGCGACGACGGGTTCGCGGTCGAGGACGACGGCCCCGGAATCCCCCCGTCTGAACGGGAGGCGGTGTTCGAATCCGGCTACAGTTCGGACTCCGGAGGGACCGGACTCGGTCTCGCGATCGTCGATCGAATCGCGGACGAACACGGCTGGAGCGTCGAGTGTACCGACGGATCGGCTGGTGGGGCGCGATTCGAGTTCACGAGCGTCTATCTCATCCACGAATCCGCGGTTGGAACGCCCGATTCGTCGGCAGTTCCGGAATCGAACGGTGATGAGCAGTGATCCGGTTCACTCGAGTCGTTCGATTCGGCCGATTCGCTCGAGTTGCCCGATCCGCCCGATCCGTCCAATTCATTCGACTCGCCCAACCTACTCGAGTCACTCGAGCCCATCGAGAGGCCGCCGTGTTGATATCGGGGGTGGTGGCGTGAACGGTGCTGGCCCCGGCGCTAGCCCCAGCCCCAGCCCTGGCCCCGGTCCGGACCTCGACCTCGTCGACGTCACGTTCCATACCGCCAGTTCGTCCCTCGACGTAACCGACATCGCGGGGAACGAACTCTCGTTTGGACTGACCGGGTGGGACCCGTTCGTGGACGACTGCGACGTCGGCGAGCAGGTCGACGCGACGATTACGGCTCGAGTCACGGAGATCAGGTACGACCTGCAGAACTTCCTCAAAGTAATTCGGTCCGACGGCTCGTTTCAGGTCGAACGGAACGGACAAACGACGGCCACTGCCCGCGACGACGTCGGCACCGACCGACCGGTCCGATACTCGTTACCCGAGGGACAGTACCGGTGTTCGGTCGAATCGACCATCAACGTCCACCTCTGGTTCGACGGTGCCGGAACGATCAGATACCGGCCGGAATCCGGACTTACGATCTCGTTTCCTCATCCCACGACGGTCACCTTCGGTTTCAAGACGTACGTCGACTACCCGCGCCACGAGTTGACCGTCGAACCCACGACGGAAGGGTTTGCAACGGCCGTGTCGCACCTCGGCGCCGCCATTACGAAGACATCGGTCGACCGAGTCCACCGGAACAACCGGGGCTATCCGCCGACGATTCGCCTCGGGTCGGAGACGGTCGTACCGGCGGCCGTCGAGGCGGCGACACCCGACACCGGCATCGAACTCCTGATCCCGGACTCGCTGTCGGCGCTCTTGCCGGCGGCTCCACTGGCGTACTATCTGGGGGCTCGCGTCCGCGTCCAGGACGACTCGGCACCGATCCTGCGTGCGCCTGCTGTCGACGTCCACCACGAGTTCGACCCGCTTCCGGCGTTCGAAGGGCAGGCGGCAGCGCTGTTGGAGCGCGTCTTCTTCCTCGATATGCTCGCCACGTGGTACGACGATTCGGAGTGGACCGTTCGGGCGCACGGTCTCCTCGAGTCGGCCGGAATCGACCTCGAGCCGTGCGTCGAGGCACCGCTCGCGGAGCGTCTCGAGGCCTATCTCTCGTTTCCAGGGTCGCCGCTCGAGGAGGCGCTTCCCTCCTGGCCGTTCCGGATGACGGTCGATCCGTCGCCGGAATCGGTCGCTCAACTTCCCCATCTGTTGTACGATATGGCGGCGATCGAGCTTCCGAAGGAAGCGGAGGCGGATGCGGTGGAGGTGACGGAAGCCGGTTCTCCCTCGAGCAACAAACGGCGATTCGAGGCGATTACTCGGCTGCGAGGTCGCCTGTGGTCGGGTCAGACCGCCTCGGACCTAACCGACGCCGCGTTCACGGCGACGCCCGTCGCCTACCGCAATCGCCTCGAGTATCTCGGACGCGACCACCGACGGCGAGCGGTCGTCGTCGCGTTCACGGACGAAACCACGGACGCAGAACGATCAGCAATCGTCGATCGCTACCGACGACGAGACGACGTGCTCTCACCGACCGTGACCGCGCTCGAGACGCCCTCTCGCGAGGAACTCGCCGACGTCTTCGAGACGGGGGTGGACTTCCTCCACGTCATTGGCGACTGCTCCGAGGCCGGCATTCGCTGTCGTGATGGCGTCCTCGAGCCAGCGTCGCTGGCGGAGAACGACGTCCAGTTGTTTCAGATTGACGGTCCTCGATCGCTCGCCCTCGACCTCGTCGAGCGCGGGAGCGTCGCCGGGGTCGCCAAAGCCCCTGGAGTGAGTAGCGATAACGACGAGAATGGCGATCACTCGAGCGACACGACCGTCGGCGAACTGCTCCTGTACGGTCACAGTCTGGCCACGGCGACGCTGTGTGCGGCCAGAACCGACACCATCCAATCCCAGTCCCAGCCTCGGTCGCGAGCCGTCGTCGGCGACGGCAGCTGCCGGTTCGTCGCTAGCTGGTGGCCGACCCTGATTTACGTGCTAACTGCTGGCGACCGTCGAGCCAGTACTGGGGACGGTGACGAGTGCACAGCCGGTGACGGAGACACTCGAGGAGAGCCGGACGACCTCCGGGTAACGGCCGTTCCGTTCCCGATCGATCCGGTCGGCGGATACGCGGTCCCCAACTGGGACGACGAAAAGCGCCTGCAACCGAATCCACTCTCGTTCGACGTCGATCCCGAATCGGTGACCGACTTCCTCGCGGAATCCGAAGCCCCGATCTACTACGACGGTCGGTTTTACTGGCCGGAAGAACAGCTACTGCTCGCCTATCCGATCGCGTGAGCCGGGTCCGTGACGAAACGGATCCTGACGTGCTCGAGAACGCGCCAGAAAACGGCTCGGTTCGTCGAACGGGCGGCCTGGAGCGCTACTCGTCGTAAGGCGACTCGAGGACGACCGTCTGTTCGCGTCCTGGACCGACCCCGATGGCGTAAAGCGGCGCGTCGAGTTCCGTCGAGAGGTACTCGAGGTACGTCCGCGCGTTCTCGGGGATGGCCTCGTAGCCCTCCTCGGCGACGGCCGCCCAGTCGACGTCCGGCCAGCCCTCGAAAGTACGGTAGGTGGCTTCACAGCGGGCCCACTGCTCGGTCGTCGGTGGGACGGTGAAGATTTCCTCGCCGTCGAACTCGTAGCTGTGGCCGACCTCGACCTCCTCGAGTCCGGCGAGGACGTCGATGTGGTTGACCGCGAGGCCGGTGAAGCCGTTTGCGCGGGCGGCGTGGCGCAACATGGGGATGTCGAGCCATCCGACGCGGCGGGGGCGCCCGGTGACGGTACCGTACTCGCCGCCCTCGTCGCGGATGTAGGTCGCGAGTTCTTCTTCGTCTTCGTTCTCGTCGGCCGCATCAGCCTCGTAGCCGGGAGTCTGCCCCTCGACGCCGCCGAGTTCGGTCGGCAGCGGGCCGGTGCCCACCCGGGAGAGGTAGGCCTTCACGATGCCGATGACCTCGCCCTGGCCGACGACGGTCGGTCCCAGGCCGGTGCCGACGGTCGCGCCCCCGGCAGTCGGGTTCGACGACGTGACGTAGGGGTAGACTCCGTGGTCGATGTCGATCGACGTCCCCTGAGCGCCCTCGAGCAGGACGTTCTCGCCCGCGTCGACGCGCTCCTGGAGGAAGGTGCCGCAGTCGACGGTCATATCCTCGTCCTCGAGGCGCTCGCCGTAGGCGCGGTAGGTCTCGAAGAGGTGGCCGACGTCGAAGGCGTCCGCCGTCTCGCCCTCGAGCGTCACGCCGAAGACGTCCTCGGCGAGCGCGCGCTTCTGGGGGACGACGTACTCGAGGCGGTCGCGCAGGACCTCGGGGTCGAGGAGGTCGCCGATGCGAACGCCGCGGCGGCCCGCTTTGTCCTCGTAGGTGGGGCCGATGCCGCGCTTGGTCGTTCCCGCGGCGAGGTCGGCCTTTTCTTCCTCCTCGATGCCGTCGAGCACGCGGTGATACGGGAGTATCACGTGCGCGCGCTCGGCGACGCGAACGTCGGGTTCGAGGCCCCGTTCACGGAGTTGATCGAGTTCGTCGAACAGCGTCTCGGGGTTGACGACGCAGCCGTTGCCGAGGACGCCGGTCTTGCCGCGCACGGCGCCGGATGGCACCAGCGAGAGTTTGTACGTTTCGCCGCCGTGAACGACGGTGTGGCCGGCATTGTCGCCACCCTGGTAGCGAGCGACGACGTCAGCAGCGTCGCCGTAGAGGTCGACGACGCCGCCTTTGCCCTCGTCGCCGAGTTGCGACCCGACGATTGTGACAGTCATACAGGCGCCGGATTCTTGCCCGGCCGATAAACCGGTTACGGTCTGTGGGGCGCGAGAGGCGACATTCGATCCACGTTCGTGTATAGGGGACTCCTTTTCGAAGAGAAAATCTGGGTAGTCGTGAATATCTTTTCGAGCATTCGTCGCCCTCTGCCCCAATATCTGAACCCGAAACGTTAACTCCTGTCACGACAGAGTGTCAGGTGACGGTTCATTTTGCCGCGACTCGAGGGCAATCTTTAAAAGGTGCAAAGACAAGTTAACAAATGCCATGATAGACCGACTTGAGAAGGAAGTCGATATGCTGGAACGACATCTGCAGGTCCTGAAGATGGTCATCGAGAACGAACCGATCGGGATCGTCAAGATGTCCAACGAAACCGGGTACCCCCACCACAAGGTTCGGTACTCCCTGCGCGTCCTCGAGGAAGAGAACCTCATCGAGCCCTCCAGCCAGGGTGCGATCAAGACCGAGCGGACGGTCGAGTTCGTCGACGAACTCGACGGCAAACTCGACGAGATCGTGGACAAACTCGAGGGCATGAAGATCGAAGACGTCGCCGAAGTCGAAGGCTAGCCTAGAGTTCTGGGACGTTCATGTGGAAGCCGCCCGAACGCGACTCCACGAGACACAGGTGATATCCACCCTGTTTTCGCGACAGCGACACGTAACTCAGCCGTGAGTCTCGCGTGAGGAAGCCGCCGCCGCCGGTCGCCTGCTCGGTCACCTCGAGGGCGCCCGGTTCGAAGAAACTCGAGGTGACGAAAAACGCCGCGGCGAGTTCGCCGTGGTTGGCTTTGACCGCCGAGACGGACTCCTCCAGCGTCTCGAGATCCGTCTGACTGGCGGGATCGCGCGATCCGTCGAGGTTGGCCGCGAGCAACGGGTTCCCCATCTTGTCGAAAGCGACGACGTCGAATGCGACTTCGTCGGGAACGCCCTCGGTGTCGTCCCCGTCGAGGGATATCGAGGCGTCGAGTTCGGCTCGATCGATGCGGGGGAGGGCGTCGTAGAGCTCACCGAGGCCGTCCGCGTGGCCGGTATCGCGGATCTCGAACGGCAGGGTCGCGACGAGCCACTCGACGAACTGGTACTCGATCCGCGACCCGAGGAACGCCTCGTAGGACTGGCCGTCGACGACGACCTCGCTCGCGTCGAACTGCGTGTGGTGTTCGAGACGGAGGTTCTCCGCGACGTCCTCACGACTCACGTTATCTTCGTGAGCCGTCGCTAACGTGGGCTGGCTCTTCGAGGCGTACCGGACGAACAGGTTGGTCCTGGAGAGCGCCTCCTGGGGCGAGAGGCTGGTCCCGTCGACGGGGACGCCAGCGGCGTCGGCCGCTCGAACCCGCTCGAGTTCGGTCTCGAGCGTCTCGATGCGCTGTTGCAATCGGTCGACGGTCGCCGAGAGTTCCTCGGCGCGCTCCCGGTACCGGTCGCGCTCGGTCGCGAGTTCCTGCTGGCGCTCCTTGAGCGTCCCCTTCTCTCGCTCGAGTTCGTCGACGCGCTGGGTGAGTCGGTCGATCTTGTCCTCGCGCTCGAGCATGTCCTCCTCGAGGGCCTCCCGGGGGACGTTTCTCGCGCTGCTGGCGTTGGACTGAGTACGACCCTGTCCCGGTCCGCTGGGGGTTCCGTCCTGCTGTTGCTTCGATTGGTCCTTACTCGAGTTCGACGCCTGGGTCGACGAGGCCCCACTGGCTGCTGACGAGGCGGTCGACGATCCGGACTGGCGCGACCGACCGCCCGTCGTTCGGCGCCGACCCTCGGTGCTCGATCGCGATTTCGACCCGTCGTCGGACCGGTCGGGACGCGAGGTCTTCTCCGGGTCGATCGAGGGGATGTTCCGGGTTTCCCGCCATTGCTCCTCCTGTTTGAAGCGTTCGTCGAGCGGATCGGTCTCCGACGGCTCGTTGTCGGTGTCGGGTGCTCGGTCGGCCGTCTCTCGTTCGTCGCCGTCCTGAACCTCGGGGGCTTCACGGTCTTCGCGGGCCTCGGCCCCCCTGTCGTCTTCGTCGTCTTCGTCGACACCCTCCCAGGGAACGCCGTCGGCGCCGAGTTCCTCCGCGGCTGCCTCAACCTCCTCGGGATCGGGCGACTCGCCCGAGGCCGGCGGCATCGGTTCGGCATCCTCCACGGGCGTCTCCGCGTCCGGCCCGTCGCCGGTCGACGTATCGGGCGCGTCGGAGTGGTCGCGACTGGGCTCACTACCCGCGTCTGATCGGCTCTCACCATCCGCTGGAGGCATCGGCTGCGCGTCGGTAGTCGACCCGTCATCGGCCGACTCGGCGTCCGCTCGAGCGTCGGCTTCGGTCGCCGGTTCCGTGATGCCGGTCGTCTCTACTGTCTCCGAGTCCGGTTCGGCTGTCGCAGTCGTCGTGATCCCACCGGCGGTATCGCTCGTTTCATCGGAGACCGGTTCTGACTGCGATTGGCCGTCGCGCTCGCCGTCGGTCGACGGACTGGACGCATCGGCTATCCCGCTCGCAGCGCCGGACCCGGCCGCCGATGCCGTCGAGCCCCCGGACGTCGGCTCCGGTGTCGGTGCCGACCCCGGGACGTCACGGATGTCGACGTCGACGTCGACGACCTCGTAGATACCGACCTCGTCGTCGGCACGCTCGAACGCTTCGTCGCCGGTCAGGAGTCGCTGTGCGTTCCCGATGTAAGCCGCGGCCATCCGGCGACCGCCGTAGTACACGAGGTAGTAGTCGCCGCTGAGTACCTGCTCACTCAGTTCGACGTAGCCGGTGAACGACCCCTCCTGGAGCGTCTGGTCGACCTCGCTCAGTGGCGTGTCGTTCGTGTAGTACTTCGCCCTGGTTTCGCCGCCCTGTTCGTCCATCGTACACAGCAACGGGAGCGAGGGGTGGGGTGCGACGTACGTCGTCCCACTCGCTCCGTCGAACTGCTCGAGAGCGCCGTCGACGACGCCGACGATGCGTCCGTTGAGCATGAACGCCCAGGCACCACCGGACGTCACGGCACCGGAGAACTCCTCGTCGGCGAGTGAAGAGAGACCGTCGTAGCCGCCGGAAAACGGACGGGAGTCCCATCGCTCGACGCGCTCTTGCGTGCGCGGATCCATGTTTCAACAAGCGAGGACCGGTGTAAATACGTTTCGCCTGGTTCGGTGGCGAACCCGAAAACGATCGTCGGCCTCGAGTCCCAGCTAGATCTTCGACTCGGCGTCGTCGGCCAGTTCCTTCATGCGTTTGCCGATCCGGCCCGCGCTCGAGAACTCGTCCTCGCTCATCGCGTTCGCGAGCGCATTACCGAGGACGAAGACGGCGTGTTTGTGCTCGCTCTTCGACTTGTGGACGTCGTCGGGGTCGACGTCGAGTTGGTGATAGGCGTCGAAGAGGCTCTCGTCGACGTGCTCTCGCTCGGAGAAGTACTCCATGATGACGACGAGTTCGTCGTGGAGCTCGAGCAGTTCGTCCTTGTGCATACTCGCGACTATGAACGGTTCCGATTTAAGCGTTGTGTGGCTCAGCGTGCCAAATTCGGGCGATCAGTCCCGACAGTTCCGGCGTCCGCGGCCTCCGCTTGGTCCTCCCCGCGGCCCCCGTCAGCGCCCCTGTCGCCCCTTCGTCTGTCGATAATCGGACGCCATCAGGTCGACGAAGTGCTCGAGCCAGGCCTGGGTCTGGGCCTGGGTCTGGGACGCGGGCTCGAGCATGGGCACGAGTTCGAAGCCGCGACCTCGGATCGTCGTCGCGTGGTGGGTCTCGATCTCGAGGTCGTCCGCGGCCGTCGTCGTGTACTCGGTGCCGATTTCGGTGAGCGCGCGCTGGCCCACGGGGACGATGATCTCGGGATTTATCATGCGAATTTCGGCGTTGAGGTACGGTTCGCAAGTGATAATCTCCTCGTCCGTCGGCGGGCGCTCGGGGTCCCGACAGCGAGTCAGCAGGGTGAGGTAGACGTTGGCGAGTTCGGGTTCCTCGGGGTCGCTCGCGCTCGCGCAGAGGCCGAGTCGCTGGAGGATTCGGTACAGTCCTCCCATCCCCTCCCCGGGTTCGTCTTTGGGGCCCAATTCGAGGAACGGAATCCCGACCGCGTCGGCGCGCGCGCTCGGTCGCTCGCCGACGAACAGGAAGTCGGCTCCCACGTCGCCGTAGCCGTGGACGACCTGCGTGCGCGGCGCACAGAGTTCAGGGCAGTTTTCGCAGGCCTCGTCCATGCCGAACGGGTTCGCCGTCGACTGCTGGTTCGCGTCCACGGTCGTCCCTGGGGCCGGCGGCTACAAAAACGACGCGCTCCGACCTCCGATGGCCCTCGACGCTCGAGGCCCCCAGAGCCGGACGTCAGCGCCCGAGACCGCCGCGTTCTGTGACCTCGAGGATGAACTTGACGTTCCGGACGATCTCCTCGGGCGAGGTGTCCTCGGCCTCGTCGTAGAGGTCGCTCGTTCGGTAGAGGATGTTCGCCAGTTGCTTGCTCTCGCTCGAGTCGCCGCGGACGTCGTCGGCGATTTCTCGGAGCAGGGCAACCCGTTCGGAATCGGGCTCGAACTCGTCGTCGCTCATGGTCTCTCAGTGTACTCGCTCATGATCGGCTCAGCGCTCGCTCTCGCCCGTACCCGCGCCTTCGCCCGCGTCGACCGGCGGCGTTCGCTCGGCAACCGACTCGGAGACGGCTCGCCGGTGGACGATGCCGGTGTTGTTCGCGACCGACGCGGTCAACTCGCGGAAGGCCTTGCCGGTCTCGCTCGCCTCGTCGAGGACGGTCGGCTGGCCCTCGTCGCCGCCCTCTCGAACGCGTGGGTCGAGCGGGATCGAGCCGAGGAAGGGCAGGCCGTGCGTCTCGGCAAACGCCGACCCACCGCCGGCTCCGAAGATGTCGTGTTCGCCGCCGCAGTCGGGGCAGACGAACGTGGCCATGTTTTCCGCGATGCCCAGGACGACGGTGTCGTGGCGGGCGAACATCTGGAGCCCCTTTCGGGCGTCGTCGAGGGCAACGTCCTGGGGGGTCGTCACGATCACCGACCCCGTCACCGGGATGGTCTGGAGCATCGTCAGCTGGGTGTCGCCCGTTCCCGGCGGGAGGTCGATCACCAGGTAGTCGAGGTGGCCCCACTCGACGTCCTCGGTGAGCTGGGTGATCACCTTGTGGACCATCGGGCCCCGCCAGATGACGGGGTCGTCCTCGCCGACGAGGAAGGCCATACTCATCAGCTTCACGCCGTACTTCTCCGGCGGGACGAGCGTCTCGTCCTCGGTCGCCATCGGCGGCTCGTCGGCGTCGACCATGCGGGGGACGTTCGGCCCGTAGACGTCGGCGTCGAACAGGCCGACGCGGGCGCCCTGCCGGGCGAGCCCCGCCGCGAGGTTGACCGCGACGGTCGACTTCCCGACGCCGCCCTTCCCGGAGGCGACGGCGATCACGTTCTTGACGTTCGGGAGCACCGCGTCGCCGCTCGAGTCGTCGCGGTCGGGAATGCTCGCGGAGAGCTCCGGGTCGATCCCGTCCTCGGCGAGGGCGTCCCGGACGGCGCCGGCGATAGCGGTTTCGGTCGGCGAGTACGGCGCCCCGAGGGCGAGGTCGACGGCGACCTCGCCGTCCTCGCTCACGGTCACGTCGTTCACGAGGCCGAGCGTGACGATGTCGTCCCCCAGTTCCGGGTCCTCGACCGTTCGCAGACGGTCTCGGACGGCGGCTTCGTCCATACCTACTGGTGGCCGCTGGCGCTCGAAAAGCGTTGTGTTGTCTTCAGCGGGCGCCGGCCTCGAGCGCTCGTCGCCCCGCTCGAGGCTGCCGTCTCACGTTCGGAAGTCGAACCGCGGGCCGCCGTAGGTGGGCGGCTCCGGCTCGAGTTCGACGCCGTGTTCGAATCGAACGAAGTTGAGGAAGTAGGGGCGGCCACAGCCCTCGATCACGTTCCCGTCGCGGTCGGTCACCGGTCCGTCCTCGCCGCAGCGAAAGGCGATGCCGTCCGCCGCCTCGCGAACCTCGAGCGGGTCGGTTCGCGTCGCGTACTCCCAGCCGGGCTGGCGGACGGTCGTCACGGACCGATCCGCGAGGTCGGGGGCGCGCTCGAGGCTCACGACGGCGTCACAGTGCGGGCAGGTGTAGCGAACGGTGACGGTGTCCGTGTCGGCGCCAGTCATACCAGGTTCCACGCCGCGGCGAGCCAAAAGCCGTGCACTCGATTTCGGCCGGCATCGACGGCAGAACCAACCACCCGGAACACCTTTTGTGCTGACCGCAGTCTGCTCGAGTATGATCGACGAGACGGCCGAGGAGATCAAGGAAATGCAGACGCACAGTTCCTCGGTGGTAGCGATAAAGGCGACGCGCGCGCTGACGGACCTCCTCGAGCGGGATTTCGCGACCGTCGAGGAGTACGTCCGCGACCTCGACCGAAACGCGACGGCCCTCCGTCGGGCAAACCCCTCCCACGCCTCGCTCCAGAACGCGGTCCGGGAGGTCGTCCACCAGGTCGAGGACGCCGACCCGGACACCGTCTCGGAGGCCAAGACGTTCACCGAAACGGCAATCGAGGACGTTGTCGCCCGCGTCGAATCCGGGAAGACGCGAGCCGCCGAGAACGCCCTCGAGTACCTTTCGGACGGCGAGACGATCCTGACCCACGACTTCTCCTCGACTGTCATCGAGGCCCTCGAGCTGGCCACCGAGCGCGGGATGAGCTTCGACGTCTACGTCACCGAGGCCCGGCCGCGCTACATCGGTCGCAAGACGGCCCGGCAACTGGCGACGCTACCGGGCCTCGACGTGACCCTGATCACCGATAGCGCCCACGGCCACTACCTGCCCGAGTGTACGCGCGTGCTCATCGGCATGGACTGCATCGTCGACGACTTTCTCTACAACCGCGTGGGCACCTTTCCGATTGCGTCGACGGCGGCCCAACTCGAGGTTCCGGTCACGGTGCTCGGCTCCGCCGCGAAGATCGTCTCCGAGGGCTTCGCCTTCGAGAACGAGTACCGGACGCCTGTCGAGGTCATGGCCGAGCCGACGGAGGGATTCTCGATCGAGAACCCGGCCTACGACGCGACTCCTGTCGCCCTCCTCGAGAGCGTGATCACGGACGAAGGGAAGAAGACGTTCTGAAGACGGGAAGGCGGGGAGGGGGACAAACGAGGTCGGAGCAGGGGCCAGGACCAGAGGCAGAACGAACAATTGGCGACCGGGGTCGGAGAAATAAACGGCGAACAGGGATGGGGAGATTCAAGAGGCCCGCGCGTCCCATCTCGAGTAGACACGAGATGCGCCACGATCACCTCATCACGAGCAAACACCTCACGCGAGAGGACATCGAGGCCGTCCTCGACCGGGCCGCCGAGATCGACGCCGATCCGGACGCCGTCGCCGGAAAACACGAGGGGACGATCCTCGGCCTGCTCTTTTTCGAACCGAGCACCCGGACGAAGATGAGCTTCGAGACGGCCATGAAACGCCTCGGCGGGGACGTCGTCGACATGGGATCCGTCGAATCCTCGAGCGTCAAGAAGGGGGAGACGCTCGCCGACACAGTCCGCGTCATCGAGGGGTACGCCGACGCTATCGTCGTTCGCCACCCGAGTCAGGGCTCTGCGAAGATGGCGAGCGAGTTCGTCGACGTCCCGCTGATCAACGCCGGCGACGGAGCGGGCCACCACCCGACCCAGACACTGCTCGACCTCTACACGATCCGGGAAAACGCCGGCCTCGACGACCTCTCGATCGGCATCATGGGCGACCTGAAGTACGGACGGACGGTCCACTCGCTGGCCTACGCGCTATCGAACTTCGACGCTCACCAGCACTTCGTCAGTCCGGAGAGCCTACAACTGCCGCGGGAAGTCGTCTACGACCTCCACCAGGAGGGGGCGTCCGTGCGCGAACACGAGAGCCTCGAGGAGGTCCTCGCCTCCCTGGACGTGCTCTACGTGACCCGCATCCAGCGCGAGCGGTTCCCGGACGAAAACGAGTACCAGCGAATCGCCGGCGAGTACCAGATCGATCTCGAGACGCTCGAGGCCGCGAGCGACGACCTCACCGTGATGCACCCGCTCCCGCGGGTCGACGAGATCGCGCCCGAGATCGACGATACCGATCACGCGGCGTACTTCGAACAGGCCCACAACGGGGTGCCGGTTCGGATGGCGCTGCTCGATCGCCTTCTCGAGGGAGGTGTGTCTCGATGAGCGATAATCACGGTCACGACGACGATCACGGCCACGAGCCCGACCACGACCACGATCAGGACCACGAACTCCGCGTCAGCAAGATCCGAAACGGCACCGTCATCGACCACGTGCGGGGCGGCCAGGCGCTGAACGTCCTCGCGATCCTCGGCATCGACGGCAGCCAGGATGAGGAGGTCTCTGTCGGGATCAACGTCCCCTCCGACCGACTCGCCCGCAAGGACATCGTGAAAGTCGAGGGCCGCGAACTGAGCCAGGAGGAAGTCGACGTGCTCTCGTTGATCGCGCCCGACGCGACGATCAACATCGTCCGCGAGTACGACGTGACGAGCAAACACCGCGTCGAACGACCCGAGGAGGTCGAAGGCGTGCTGACCTGCCCGAACGCGACCTGCATCACGACCGAGAACGAACCCGTCACCTCCCGCTTCGACGTCCTCGAGGACGGGGTTCGCTGTTCGTACTGCGAAACGATCGTTCGCGACGAAATCGCCGACCTGATCGACTCGCGCTAGCTGGCGAACCGATTTCTCGTTCTATTTCCGAGACTATCCAGAATTGCTAAGTGTTAGGCGATTGATTCTCTACGCGTACATGTCGCGTACGATCGAATTCCTGTTCGTCCTGGTCGTCGTCGTCGTTCTCTGGAAAGTCGTCTTCGCCACGTCCGAGGTCGACGTCGAGTACGAGCCGACCGAGTAGAGAGGAACCGAGCGAATCAGAACCGCTTACCGTCTCGACGTCCTATCGCGGCCCATGTACGGCGTCGTGACGCGAAACCCCGACGAGGTCGTGTGGGACGACTTCGGTCGGGCGTTCTACGAAGTCAAGGACGTGACCGGCCGGTCCGCCGAACCGCTCCCCGACGCAGTGAACATGGTCTCCTGTTTCGGCGACAACGCGGCGGCCGACGCCGACCCCTCGCTCGTCCCCGTCGACGACGAGGGTCGTCCCGCCACGCGAGAGCGGCCCTACTTCGACTGGGCCTACATCTGTCCTTCGCGAACCGAGTACCGGGAGGGGCTCCTCGAGATTATCGACGACTGCGTCGCCGCGAACGGGGACGTTCGACTCGATGACGTCGGCTTCCCGCGCGCAGAGTACTGCCGATGCGAGGTGTGCGAACGACGCTTTGCCGAGAGCGAGTTCGACGATCGCTTCGCGTGGCGCGCGAATGTGATCACCGAGTTCGTCGAGGCCGCTGCCGACCGCATCCCCGGTCGAGTATACCTGACGCTGTATCCCGACCCCTACCCGGGACACCTCTACGAGCGATCCGGGCTCGACCTCGCGGCCCTCGAGCCCCACGTCGACGAGTTCGTCGTCCCGCTCTACGACATGGCCTACACGACGACGTACTGGCTCGAGACGATCGCCAAAGGGTTCGAGAGCGCGCTCGAGACGCCGTTCAGTATCGAACTCTACGCGGTGAACATCGACCTCGAGAACCTCTGTCGGGCCGCCGAGGTGGCCGGTCACTACGGCACCGACGTCATCTTCGGCTACGAAGCGGGCAACGCGCGGGCCGCGGTGCGGCGACTCCAGGCCGACCGGCGCGAGGGTGTCTCACACGGCGACCCCTGAGGCGACTGCGGCAAACGCCGACACATACTATTTGACCGTGGGTATCGAACACACGACTCACACCGATGTACGAGCGAATCCTCCTCCCCACCGACGGCAGCGAGACGACGGGTCGCGCCCTCGAGCACGCGATCGACCTCGCGAACCAGTACGACGCCGCGCTACACGTCCTCTACGTGATCGACAAGGCCGTCTTCGCGGGCGACGTCGAGACCGGCCCCATCGTCGAGCAGTTCGAGACCGTCGGCGACTCGGTCCTCGAGGACGTCTCCGGCGAGGCCGCCCGGGCCGGCGTCGAGCCGGTTATCACCACGCTCGAGCGTGGCAGTCCCCACACGAAGATTCTCGAGTACGCCGAAAGCCAGGGGATCGATATGATCGTGATGGGGACGCACGGCCGGACCGGGCTGGATCGCTACCTGATCGGGAGCGTGGCCGAGAAGGTGGTTCGACTCTCCGACGCGCCGGTGTTGACGGTTCGCCAGGCAGAAGACGTTTCGGGCGACGGGCGGTAACCGGTAACGACGCGTTATCAGTCACTCCTCGCCGGATTCGGCCGCCAGCTCCTCGAGCACCGTCTCGGCGTTTTCGACGGCCTGTGGCTTCTTCGCCGGGTAGGCCTCGACTTTCGCGCGGAACGTGATTCCCTCGCCGAGTCGGACGTCCCCGCCGAAGGCGGCCTGCTTGTCCAGGCGGAGAAACAGTTCGCAGTTGTCGGTGACGCGGTCGTCGAGTTCCGCCAGCAGCCGGTCGAACGCCTCGAGGTCGGTCAACTGGGAGAGCACGTGGCGAACGTCGTCTGCGTTCTCGACGCGGGCTGAGAGCACGAGGATACGGTCCCCGTAGTGGCCCTCGCTCTCGACGCGGTCAATCTCGAACTCCTCGGGGAGGAAGCGTCTCAGCGCCGCCTCGACGCGCTTGTCGTCTTCGGTGGCGTAGCAGAACGTTCGCAGGTCGACGTAGTGAAGCGGAATCTGTGGCATCGGCGTGTCCTCGAGTCGGGGTCGAACGGGCGGTGGTGAGACGTGCTACTGAGGGCGGGATCGAGACCGATTACGCGTCGTCTTCCTCGTCGTCTTCCTCGTCCTCGACGGTGGCCTCGTCGACGTCCTCGGCTGCTTCGAGGGAATCCTCCGGAACGCCGGCCTCTTGGCCGTCCTCGAAGCTGATCGTGTAGGTCGTGTCGCCGAACATCGACTCCATCGTCTGGGTGATGGTGCCAGTTTCGCCGTCGAACTCGCTGTGCTTGTCGTGCAAGACGACGTGGTCGTCTTCGTCGAAGCTCATACCGGCTTTTCCCCGTCGTCGGGTAAAAAGGGCGTGATTCCTGCCAGCCTCGGCGAATCCGTTCGAGTCGGGAAGACCGATGGGTTACCGGGTGAACACGGCTCGCGTCCACTCGTATACCGTTCCGACGACGACCGAAATCCCGTAGCACCCGGCGACGAAGGGGATCCAGTAGACCCAGAGCTCGAACTGTGGCGCGAGCCGGTGGCCGATCGCCGACCCAATCGAGTAGATGATGTAGCCGGGAAGCGCGAGCGGGGAGAACAGGGCCGTCTTGAGCCAGCCGAGGCCGAACGGAACGACCAGGAAGAGAAACGTGCCGACGGTTGCCGGGCTGGCTAGGACGCGTCGGAGAGTGATAGTCATCGGGCCACCTCCGTGTCCGTGTCCATGTCTGTGTCCGTTTCCATCTCGAGCAGGCCGTGCAGTGCGAGAACGCGGGCCGCCGCCGCTCGCGTAAACGCGTTTTTCGTGGACCGGTCGAGCATGAAGCGGGTCGTCTCGAAGAGGTAGGCGGTCGACCCCAGTTCGTGCGCTGCCTTCTTGAACAGGAGCGGACTCGGTTGGGTACTCTCTCGAGCAACGAACCGATGGGCGGGCATGTACCAGGGAACGAGGTCCTCGTTGAGAGACGTCGCGAGGTTGTCGCCGTGGGCATCAGGCGTGTGGAAAATCGCCTGGCCGACGTACCGGTCGTGGAGGCCGAAGATGCCGAGCGATCGATGCAGGTCGAGCACGATGTCGGGGTCGTAGCGTTCGACGGCGTCCCAGATGCCGCGAGCGAGGTCAGTTATCGGTTCGCGATCCAGCGGAAACATCCGGTTGAGGTCTCCGTCGATGCCTTCTCGCTGCTCGTTCTCGACGGCGACGCGGTTCGTCTCGGGGACGACGACGAGCGTCCCTGCATCGGGGTTCCAGTCGGCCATTTCGTTGGCGACGTCGATGCCGTTGTACTCGTCGCCGTGGATTCCGCCGAACACCATCACTGTGGGACCGTCCGCCGGCGCATCGATCGCGTGCAGCGGTGTCTCGTGTTCTGTTCCGGGGAGGAGGCGCTCCGTCTCCCGTTCGCCCCCATTCGCCGTTGCCGACGCTCGAGCCGCCGAAACGAACGAATCGGTACGAAACGTCTGACTCGCGGCGGCCGCGACCGTGACCATCCCAGCGGCGAGCGCCCCACCGGCGCTCAGGACCGTCCGTCGGTTCATCGTTCAAACCGATAACGTGCTCCCTTAAGCGGGTTTCCATCGGCGAGACCAATGTCAAAATGGATATGATTCGGCGACCTCTTCCCCTGGTGTGAACGCTCGAGCGCGTTCTCACTGACCGTTCTGACCGAGTTCCTCGAGCAAGGTCTCGGCTGCGGCCCGGGAGGATTCCGGCCCACGGCCCGTGATCAGGTCGCCGTCGACGATCACGTCCGTGTCGGCCTCAACGTCGGCGTCCCAATCGGCGCCGGCGGTGGCGACCTCGTCTTCGACCCAGTAGGGGAGCTTGCGGCCGTCGGGGAGCAGGTCCCGGTCGTCGACGATGTCTTCCTCCCAGGCGTTTGGGAACCCGGTGACCCGTTTCCCGTTGGCGACGAACGCGCCGTGGCTGTCGCGGGCGAACGCGAGGATGCCGACGGCGTGGCAGACGACCAGGGCCTTTCCCTCGCCCTCCAGAATCGTCCGCAGGGCGACCCGAGCGTGGTGATCCTGGTTGACGTCCCACTCGGTGCCGTGCCCGCCCGGGAAGACGACTGCGTCGAAGTCCTCGGCGTGGACGTCTGCGATTGCTTCCGGATCGTTCAGTCGTTCGTCCGTCTCGTGGCGCTCCTGGACGCGTTCGGCGGTCTCCTCGCCGACCGTCTCGGGATCGATCGAGCGGTCGTCGATCTCCGGCGGCCCGCCAGAGGGCGTCGCGATCGTCACCACGACGCCCGCGTCCTCGAGCGTCTCGAGCGGGTCGATACACTCCTCGCCCCAGTAGCCGTACTCGCTCACGACGAATAGTGCGTTTGCGTCCGTCATCGATCGAATGGACGAGTGCCACGGGGGAGTATCCTCCCCTGTCGTGTGCAGGGGGTGCCCTCGAGCGCTCCAGTATCCCGATGTCTCGGTAGCCCGACGCCAAAGCACCCGATGTCACATTGCACCAGTACCCGGTGTCCCGACCCTTCCCCGTCCCGGCACCCCAACGCCGCGCCACCCCGGTGCACTCAACTATTCTGACGGTCACCCCGACGTGCAGAGGACTTTTCGGCCCCGACGGCGTTACTCGAGACGACCATGTCACGACGTCCCAAGCCACTCGACGATCTCGGTGCGTTCCTCGAGCGACTCGGCCGCGAGTTCACGGCCGCGACCAGTTCGTGGAACCCCGAGTTTACCCCCAGAGGCGGCCTCGGCTGGTCGCTCCACGATCGCGACCCGAACGTCGACGTCACCGACTACGGCCACGCGTTCGTCGTCAGCGCCGACGTCCCCGGCTACGACGCGGACGACCTCGAGATCCAGGTGTCGGCCGAGAGCCTGCAGATACGCGGTACTCGGGACCAGACGCGAGATCGCGACGATGCGAGCATCATCAGACACGAACGGCGAGCCAGTTCCTTCAACCGACGGGTGGCGCTTCCCGACCCGGTCGAGACCGACGCTGTCGACGCGACGCTCAACAACGGCGTCCTGACTGTTACGCTCGCGAAACGCCAGCCGGCGGACGAACCCAGGCGGATCGACATCGACTGAGCGATTCACTCCTTGGAACCGTTCCCGGAATCGAGATTCAGTGCCTCGAAAAATCGTCGTCGAACCCGGGTGCCGACGAACGCCAGCACGCTCTCGTCGTCGCTGGCTTCGTCGGCGAACAGTCCCAGCCCAATTCGGCCGCCAGCCATGTCGTGGTGACCGCCGACCGACCCGAACTCGCCGTAGGCGTCCACGAGTACGTCGCCGATGTTAACCCGCGGATCGATCGAGCGCCCGCTCAGTCGAACCGTCCCGTCGACGATGCCGTAGGTGAGCGTCGTGTCGACGCCCTCGATGTTGAGGAGGTAGTCGGCTGCCTGGGGAAGCGCGTCCGTCTCGACCGTTCGACCGACGCTCGCGGTAACGGCCGATCCGCGACGCTCGCGGGTTGTTATCGCCCGACCGATCGCGTCGATCGTTGCCGGCGAGAAGGCGCTACCGTACAGCTGTTCGAGCGTCTCGAGGTCGGCCTCGGGGTACACCGCCAGCGCTGCTTCGTACTCTCGCTGGGTCGGCTCGCGGACGAAGTCCAGACGCTCGCGGTGGAGCGCGAAGAGCAACGCGGACGCCAGTCGCGTCGTCAGCGGGACCTCGAGTTCGTGGAGGTACTCGACGAAGATCGTCGCCGTCGCCCCGTAGTCGGTTCGGACATCGACGAACGTCGCGTCGCCGGATTCGCCGGGGTGGTGGTCGACGATCACGTCCGGTTCGAACCGCGCGTCGAGTGCCGTGTTCGCCGTTGGCATGGAGTGGTCGACGAACGCGAGACAGTCATACTCGCCGATATCGAGGTCCTCGAGCGGTTCCACGTCGATCTCGAGGCGATTGACGAACGCCCGGTTTTGCTGGTGGGATATCTCGCCGCCGTAGGCGATGGCCGTCTCGGTGACGTCCTGATCGGTCGCGATCGCCTCGAGTGCGAGCGCGCTCGCGAGCGTGTCCGGATCGGGATTGTCGTGACAGACGATCACGAGCGACGAACAGTTGGCGAGGACGTCCGCGAGATCCGCTGCACGAGTCATGCCCACTGTAGGAGAGGGAAACGCTTCAACGTCGCTCCTGAATTCGATGTGTCGTCATCGAAACAAATACTGTCGGTTGCCGATCGAGGTGTTTCCTCGGCGGCACGGTGTCACTCGTGGTTTCCGGCCGTCGTGGTTCGAGCGGACCAGGGTCGACGAATCGCCTCGCTCTGGAAGCCACACGCACACGTTCCGATACCACTTAGCGACGACGCCACGAACCTCGAGTATGGACCAGCACGACTTCGTTCGACTCTCGCTGCTCGCCTTCGGACTCGTCGTCCTGAGCTTCGTCGTGCTCGGATTCAGTCGGATCGTCCTCCCGTCGTTCCGAGCGGCTCAAACAGTCGCTGCCCCCATCGGTCTCGTCGGATTCGCGCTCGCCGTCTTCCTCTTTCTCCGGGCGACCGCCGCGGCGATCGGCCTCGCGCCGATCGAGGAAAGCGCAGACGGGGACGGGGGCGGGGGCGGGGACGGGAATGCAGGTGGGAACGAGAGCGCGTAACCCCGGCCGCGAACGCAACCGTTTTTCACCGGTCGCCCGAACCCGAGCGTATGAGCGCGTTCTCTGTCACCGAAATCGCCGACCTCGGCCTCGAGACCCGGGCGGCCCTGTTCCAGCGCGACGCCGGAATCGACGCCGCCCGGAACGACGCCCGCGAGATCGTCGAGCGCGTCCGCGAGGAAGGCGACGTCGCCGTCCGGGAGTACTGCCGCGAGTTCGACGGCGTCGACGTCGGCAACCTCGAGATCACCGACCAGTGCGAGCGTGCCGTCGAGGGCCTATCGAGCGACGTCCGCGACGCCATCGACACTGCCATCGAGAACGTCCGCGAGTTCCACGAGGCTCAGCTGCCGGAGGACTGGCGACGCGAGTTCGACGACGGTCGTGAACTCGGTCGACGATTCCGGCCGCTCGAGCGCGTCGGGGTCTACGTCCCCGGCGGCACAGCGGCGTACCCCTCGAGCGCGATCATGGGCGTCGTTCCCGCCGTCGTCGCGGGCGTCGAGCACGTCTCCGTGGTGACACCGCCAGCCGAGGAGATCAACCCGGTCACGCTCGCGGCGATCCACCTCGCCGGGGCCGACGCCGTCTACAGCGTCGGCGGCGCCCAGGCCGTCGCCGCCCTGGCCTACGGGACCGAGTCCGTCACCTCGGTCCAGAAGGTCGTCGGACCCGGCAACCGCTGGGTGACCGCCGCGAAAGCCGAGGTTCGCGACGAGGTAGAGATCGACTTCCTCGCGGGGCCGAGCGAGGTCGTCGTCGTCGCCGACGAGACTGCCGATCCCGACTACGTCGCCGCCGAACTCCTCGCCCAGGCCGAGCACGACCCGAACGCCTCCGTCGTCGCCGTCACGGACGACGAAGCGACTGCCGAGGCCGTGGTCGACGCGCTCGAGGAATCGCTCCCCGAACGGGAGCGCGAGGAGACGGTCCGGGAGGCGCTCGAGAACGACGCCAGCGCCGTGTTGCTCGCCCGTTCGATGAGCGAGGCGATCCTCTTCACCGAGGAGTACGCCCCCGAACACCTCGCGATCGTCGCTGACGACGACGAGTCCATCCTGGACCGCGTCGACAGCGCCGGGAGCGTCTTCCTCGGCCCGAACACCCCCGTCGCGGCGGGCGACTACGCCAGCGGCACCAACCACGTCCTTCCGACGAACGGCGGCGCGAAAGTCACGGGCGGCCTCTCAGTGGAGCACTTCCTCCGGGCCACGACGGTGCAACGGCTCTCCGGCGACGGGCTGGCGGAACTGGCTCCCGCCATCACCACCCTCGCCGACGCGGAGGGCCTCGAGGCCCACGCCGAGAGCGTTCGCGTCTGTCTCGACGACCGGGACGACGAGTGAATTCCTCCCTCGGCGAGCGTCACAGTTAACACCGAGGCAGCCGTTGAGTGCACTATGAGCACGGAGAGCGCAGACGGTGGATCCGCCAACCCACGAATCGAGGTGACCGAGACCGCCGCCGAGCGCGCCCTCGAGTTACTCGAGGCCGAAGACTACGATACGACGGAGGCCGGACTCCGACTGTTCGTCCAGCAAGGTGGCTGCGCCGGTCTCTCCTACGGGATGCGATTCGACGAAAAACCGGAGGGCGACGATGCGATCTACAACCACCACGACCTGCGGGTCTTCGTCGACCCCGCGAGCCTGAAGTACATCGAGGGCAGCGTCCTCGACTACGAGAGCGGCCTCCAGGCCGAGGGCTTCCACGTCGAGAACCCGAACGTCGTCAGCGAGTGTGGCTGCGGCGAGTCCTTCCGGACCTGACCGCGCTACTCCTGGAGTTCGAACGCGACCGTCACTTCCGCCTGGTACTGTCGCTCCTCTACGGACGCGATTTCGACGCCCAGTTCGTCGACTTCGACCCAGTAGACGTTGTTCAGCGTCGACTCCGCCCGGTCGATGGCGTCGTCCGCCGCAGCGTCGAAGCTCTCCGTACTCGTTCCGATCAGGGTGATCTTCTTGAAGACCATTGCACGGCCCCCTACATCGGTCGTTGCCTTAAACGTACGCTGAGCACTGTTCGAATACGACCACGAGCACGAACCCCGCCGCCGGGTCCCGCTTCTAGGCTCGAAATGAGCCCTCGAGGTCTGTATCCGGCGTCAGTGCTGTAGTCCTCGACGTCCTGGAGTGTCCGATCTGGTCGTCCAAGCGTCCGCTCGAGGGACGGGAGTTTGGCGGTGACCCGACGAGTGCCGCCGCTCTACGGTATGAAAACGATATGAGTGAAAGCGGCGAGTCGGTGTTCCCAGCGGATCTCTCACGCCAGTACTGGCCGAAACGCAGGCGGGCTTATCTGCCGTGTTCGGGATGGGTACGGGAGGTGCCCCGCCGCTCTGGCCGCTCTAATGCCGATCGGCGGAATCGAACCGCCGCAGGACGCCAGTATCGGTGGATGGTGTATGTTGTATGAGTGGTGTCGGCGGCGAGCCGGGGTTCCCAGCGGGTCTCCCACGCCAGTACTGGCCGAAACGCGGGCGGGCTTAACTGCCGTGTTCGGGATGGGTACGGGTGGTGCCCCGCCGCTCTGGCCGCCGTAACGCCGACTCGCGGAGTCGAACCGCGATACTGCCAGGGTCGGTGTACGGTGTCCGATGTCTTGGTCTCTGTGACCGTTATGTACGTGTAGTCCAATTAGCGCCTGGACCCGTTCTTACGGGTTGATCCATGCGAAATGAATGGTGGCTCGATCGGTTAGTGCTCGCGGGCTCAACACCTCGTTGCCTCGGTGCGTACACCCCGAGTCTATCGAACTCGTCTTCTACGAGTGATCTCGGTGGCATCTCTTTTTCGGGTGGGTTTCGAGCTTAGATGCGTTCAGCTCTTACCCCGTGGTGCGTCGCTGCCCGGCACGTGCCCTCTCGGACAGCCGGTACACGAGTGGCACCCATTCGGAGTTCCTCTCGTACTATACGAACGTTCCCGTCAGATACCGTTACACCCCCAATAGATAGCAGCCGACCTGTCTCACGACGGTCTAAACCCAGCTCACGACCTCCTTTAATAGGCGAACAACCTCACCCTTGCCTGCTTCTGCACAGGCAGGATGGAGGGAACCGACATCGAGGTAGCAAGCCACCCGGTCGATATGTGCTCTTGCGGGTGACGACTCTGTTATCCCTAAGGTAGCTTTTCTGTCAGCAATTGCCCGCATTGGGCGGGCTAATTGGTTCGCTAGACCACGCTTTCGCGTCAGCGTCCGTTGTTGTGCCGGACACTGTCAGGCTTCCGTATGCTCTTGCGCTCTTTCTCGGGTCTCCGACCCGAGTGAGGAAACCTTGGGGCGCGCTCGATATCTTTTCAAGCGCGTACCGCCCCAGTCAAACTGCCCGGCTACCAGTGTCCTCCGCCAGGAGTGAGAGTCGCAGTCACCATCGGGTAGTATTTCAGTGATGCCTCGGTGGCCCGCTGGCGCGGGTACCTGTGTAACGGCTCCTACCTATGCTGCACAATGGCGACCACGTCTCAGTGACAGCCTGCAGTAAAGCTCTATAGGGTCTTCGCTTCCCCTTGGGGGTCTCCAGACTCCGCACTGGAATGTACAGTTCACCGGGCCCAACGTTGGGACAGTGGCGCTCTCATTGATCCATTCATGCAAGCCGCTACTAAAGCGGCAAGGTACTACGCTACCTTAAGAGGGTCATAGTTACCCCCGCCGTTAACAGGTCCTTCGTCCCCTTGTACGGGGTGTTCAGATACCTGCACTGGGCAGGATTCAGTGACCGTACGAGTCCTTACGGATTTGCGGTCACCTATGTTGTTACTAGACAGTTGGAGCGCCCGAGTCACTGCGACCTGCCACTTTCCGTGGCAGGCATCCCTTATTGCGAACGTACGGGACTAACTTGCCGAATTCCCTAACGTCGGTTGCTCCCGACAGACCTTGGCTTTCGCCGCCACGAGTACCTGTGTCGGATCTCGGTACGGACAGTGTGCTTGCCTTTTCACGGGCTCTGGGTTGACCTCTCTTGCGTTATCCAGCCGTTCGACCGCTTCGTGCCATTACGGCTTCCACGGTCTTGGACTGTTCACCCGGGCGAAAGCCCGGGAGAGGCGACCCCAAAGCGTCGGCTTTGAGTGCACACTGGCATAGGAATATTAACCTATTTCCCTTTTGTCAGCTTCGACTTGCGGGCTGACTTAGGACCGGCTAACCCTCAGCTGATTAGCATTGCTGAGGAACCCTTACTCGTTCGGCCGTCGGGGTTCTCACCCGACTAACGCTGCTACTATGACCAGAATTTTCGTTACTGCACGGTCCACACGAAATCTCTTCCGTGCTTCCACCCGAACAGTACGCCAACCTACGGAATCGTGCGGTGACGCACGTCGCTAGGTCTCGGTGATGGACTTGAGCCCCGATCATTTTCGGCGCCGCAAACCTCGGCCGGTAAGCTGTTACGCTTTTCTTAGAGGGTAGCTGCTTCTAAGCTCACCTCCCGGCTGTCTAGGGCTTGCGACCACCTTCGATCGCACTTAGTCCATACTTGGGGACCTTAACCCAGCTCTGGGTTGTCTCCCTCACGGTACACAGGCTTACCCCGCGCACCGGACTCCTCACGTCGACGGCGTTCGTAAGTTCGGAGTTGGACAGGGGGGCGAACTCCTCTCGGAGTCCGGTCCCCCAATCCGTCGCTCTACCTCACGAACTACCTCGGTGAAGGTCATGCTTCGACATGTTTCGGTTGGAACCAGCTGTTTCCGGATTCGATGGGCCTTTCACCCCTAGACATAGGTCACGCGAGGGTATTGTAGGACACCAACGCTAGCGGGCCTCCACGTGGCTTTCGCCACGCTTCACCCTGCCCATGCCTAGATCATCCGGTTTCGGGTCGTGCCCGCCTGACTCCCCGCGCTTGAACACGGTGACCCTGGTCGTAAGACTGCGGTCATATCGGTTTCCCTCTGCCTTCCCCGATACTCGGGTTAGACTCGTCAGACAGGCACACTCTCTGGTTCGTTTTTCAAAACGCACGACGGAACACCGGCTTCCCTCTCGGCTTACTACAGGTTCGCACCTGGTTCATTCTGAGAGGGACCTTGTATGCCCCGTCGCTCTATCGCCAACTGAGTTCACGCCCTATTGCACCTCCCTTTTTGGGGTGCTTTTCAGCGTTCGCTCACGCTACTTGTTCGCTATCGGTCTCGAGGAGTGTTTAGTCTTCGCGGTCAATGCCCGCGGGATTCACGAGGGAATTCCAACCCCCGCTACTCTGGAGCTGACTCCCATCGTACTGATCGACGGTACGGGACTGTCACCCTGTTTCGTGCTCTATTCCAAGAGACTTCTCGTCGATGGTCGGATGTTGCAGGTCAGTCCGAACACCACATTGCCCGTGAGGGCTTCGGTTTGGACTGTGTCGGGTTCACTCGCCGTTACTAACGACATCGCGGTTTGCTTTCTTTTCCTGTCGATACTAAGATGTTTCAATTCTCGACGTTCCCCATTGCGCAAAGCAATTGCAAGAGGATTCCTATTCGGAGATCCCAAGTTCTTCCCCTCCGTGCGGGTCCCTTGGGCTTATCGCAGCTTGGCACGTCCGTCATCGGCTCTCGAGCCGAGCGATCCACCAGTTGGCACAGTAGCCACGTTCTTTCGGATCGGTTGCTACACGAAGTGTAGCGGTTGTGACCCGGGAACGGGTCCAGTGGACGCCTGGACTACACGTACACACGGTCTCATCTGCCACCAGTAGACGGCTGGCGACATCGACCCTTCCCTCCCTCGCTTGCGCCGGGAGGTGCATCGGTTTTGCTTACGGATTGTATTCTCTCTCGGTCACGTACTTAAGGGCACGGATTCGACATCGCCTGGTGACGCCCCCACATGATCATCACTGACACGGGTCTACTCGAGTCGAGACGTACCCGGGAGCGCTCGAGAGCCCAGCCACAGATTCGCCGGGGAGTGAACGCTTTTGGTCGTTCCCACACCACTCTCTGCCATGCCACCAGCTAGCGACGACTCGAGCGCACCGCAGGTCGGCGAACTGACGCCGCCGACGCGAACCCTGATGGGACCGGGGCCGAGCGACGTGCACCCGCGCGTGCTTCGGGCGATGAGTACGCCCCTGGTCGGGCACCTCGATCCCTCGTTCATCGAGATCATGAACGAGGTGCAGGAGTTACTCCGATACGCCTTCCGGACGGACAACCAGTGGACGATCCCCGTCTCGGGGACCGGCTCGGCCTCGATGGAGGCCGCGATCGGCAACGTCGTCGAACCGGAAGACACGATGCTCGTCCCGACCAACGGCTACTTCGGCGGCCGCATGGCGTCGATGGCTCGCCGGGCGGGTGGCGAGGTCGTCGAGGTCGACGCGCCGTGGGGCGAACCGCTCGATCCGGCGACGGTCTCGGACGCGCTCGCGGAACACGATCCCGACGTGTTCGGATTCGTCCACGCCGAGACGAGCACGGGCGTTCGCCAGCCGAACGTCCCCGAACTCACCGCCGCGGCCCACGACCACGACGCAATCGTGATCGCTGACACCGTCACCTCGTTGGGCGGCGTCGAGCTCCGCGTCGACGAGTGGGACATTGACGTGGCCTACTCCGGGCCGCAGAAGTGTCTCTCCTGCCCGCCGGGAGCGAGTCCGCTCACCCTCTCCGACGAGGCGATGGAGAAGGTGCTCTCGCGCGAGGAGCCGTCCCGGTCGTGGTACCTCGACCTCTCGCTGCTCGAGGGGTACTGGGGCGACGAGCGAGCGTACCATCACACGGCCCCAATCACGAACGTCTACTCGATCCGAGAGGCCCTCCGACTGGTCGCCGAAGAGGGCATCGAGAACCGCTGGGCGCGCCACCGCCGACTCGCGGGCGCGCTCAAGGCCGGCGCCGAGGGGATGGGCCTCGAGATGAACCCGGACGACGAGTACTGGCTCCCGAGTCTCAACGCCGTCCGCGTTCCGGACGGGATCGACGACGGCGAAGTCTGTGACGAACTCCTCGAGCGCTACGACCTCGAGATTGCGGGCGGCCTAGGCGACCTCGCCGGCGAAATCTTCCGTATCGGCTGTATGGGCTACTCCGCGCGTCCAGAGAACGTCACGCTCCTCGTCGCGGCGCTGGGCGACGTGCTCGACGATTTCGGTGCGGATGTCGATCCGGACGGCGGCGTCGCTGCGTGTCGTGAGGCCCTCCGATAAGTGGGTGCGGGGACTGTCGTTAGACAGTGACTGTCGGTCCTGGCGGTGCGCGTTCGACCTGATAATCCTCGCCGTCGGCGGCGATGATGGCCCACTCGTAGCCCGGATCCAGGCTCTCGAGTCGGACTTCGAGGTCGTCTACGTCACCGGGTTCGGTGACGAAACAGTGAAATTGACCCGAGCATCGGGGAAGCTGTTCGACGTCGGAGACGGCGTTGACGTGAACGACTTTCCACGCCCGTTCTGCCCGGAAATCCGGTCCGTTGCCCTCGACCGTGTAGCCGAGTTCAGCGAAGATCGACCTGGCCTGCTCGACGAGTCGCATGTTAACAGGACCCATTCGAATAGAACTACATCGGACACCATGATAAACGTTTGCACGGCGACAGGCAATGGACCTCTCGAAAGACGTCGCTACCTTCAACGACTTCTGGTAATTACTCGTGGGCGGCGTCCCACTCGGTCGGTTTCCGGAGGTTGCCACACTGGTTACACAGGATACGTCCCATCGGGTCCATCGCGTTGTCGATCGATTCGCAATTCGAACAGAACCAGCCGTAGCGACGCCCCCGCTCGCGGCTCTCGTAGGCGACCAGGAACGGCCCTTTGGATCCGCGGTCGCCGTCGGTCGTCGCGACGTAGACCGTGTCCCCATCGTCAGTAGCCACCGCTTGCATACCGCCCGCTACGGAATCGGCGGGTAAATGGCTGTCCTTCCGGGTCTTAGCCCGACCGTTCCCGGTAGGTGCCGAGTACCTCCTCGAGAACCAGACACTCCTGGTCGGTCGGTTCGTAGTGCATGTCGATGAAGTCCTCGGCGTCCTCGTAGTTCCCGCGAAGCCCGTACTTCCGGACGGTGATGAGCGCGTCGAGGAAGAACGTCCCGCCGTCTGCGCCCACCTCCTCGGTTCGAGCAGGTCGGTCGATATTCAACTCGCTCTTGATCTCGTCGAAGTTGAACGTCTCGACCTCGTGGTCCGGGTTGATCAGGGTCAGCACGTACTCCGCGGAGAACCGGTAGAACTCCGATTTGCTCTCGAACATACCGTCGTCGACGAGGTTGTCGATGGCTTCGACGACGTCGTCGGGATATCTGACGGTATCTTTTGCCATACCTTCCATCTCACTGCTACGACAGCATTATTGTTGCGGAAACGATATGATGTGTGACACTTCCATCTCGAACGGGAGAGCTGAGACTCGAGATTCAGGATTCGAGACTCGAGACTCGTATCGACGCTCGAAACGGCGCGAACGTTTTAGGGGCCTCCGTGGCTCTCTTCGGACGACGACAGGGAGACCCACGTGTATTCTGGACTCATCTTCGAATCGCTGCCGTGGTGGATCGCCGCGCCACTGTTACAGCTGGGTATCCTCGTCTTCGGGATGGCCCTCGACGAGACCTACGTCAACCGGGCGACGGTGCTGACGGGAGCGATCGCCCTCTACACCCACTCGGTCATCGCGGGCGGGGTCTGGATGCCGGTCGGTCTCTACCTCGACATCGGCGTCGTGATCGGCGCGTACGGCCTCTACGCCTACGTGGTCGACGCCTACGTCGCCAACTGGTTCCGGGTGGCCGCCTTCTTCGTCTACTCGCCGCTGTCGGTCTTCCTGGTCATCCTGCTCCCGGACGTCGTTTTTCCGTTGGCGCTCGTCATCGCCGGGTACGCCAATCTCCAGTTGATGGCGACCCTCGAGCCCACCGAACCGTACTACTTCGGGCCGGACTCGTCAGACGAGTTCGAGGAGGCCGTAGCCGCGACTGACGAAGGTAAGAAGGGTACAGAGGACGAAACAGCGACCGAACCAGACGTCTCGAGCGATGACTCGAGCAGTGGCCATCTGGGCGCCGAACCCGCGCCCACGGGCGGTGACTCCGAAGAGCGCGGGATCTTGCCCGAGTTCATGCGTCGGCTGTAGCCCGTGGCGGTTCGTTCGCAAAAATTGGACCAGAAATTGTTCGTTCAGCCCTCGAACTCGTCCTCGAACACGAACGTCCCGTCTCGCTGTACGACCTGCACCCACCTTTTGTCTCGCTCGCCGCTCCCGCGACTCGCTCGCAAAAGCTGGACCAAAAAGCGGCTGTTCAGCCCTCGAACTCGTCCTCGAACACGAACGTCCCGTCTCGCTGTACGACCTCGCCATCCACCTCGATGAACGACTCCTCGTTCATGTCGACGATCATGTCCATGTGGACGGAACTGTCGTTTCGCTCGTTGCCTTCACCGACCGTCTCCTCGTAGGCGCGACCGATCGCCATGTGGACCGTATCGCCCATCTTCTCGTCGAACAGCATGTTGTAGGTGAACTCGGTGATGTCACGGTTCATCCCGATGCCGAGTTCGCCGAGCCGACGGGCGCCGTCGTCGGTCTCGAGCACCGTCGAGAGCACCTCCTCGTTCTTCTCGGCCGCGTGGGAGACCACTTCGCCGTCCTCGAACTCGAGGTACACGTCCGTGATCTCTCGCCCTTGAGCCATCAGCGGCTTGTCGAAGAGGACCTCGCCCTCGACGCTGTCGGGGACGGGCGCGGTGAACACCTCGCCGCCGGGCAGGTTCTTCTCCGCGTAGTCGTTGAGCGTCGGGTTCCCGGCGACTGACATCGTCACGTCCGTCGTGTCGCCGCTCACGATGTGAACCTCGTCGGCGGGATCGAGGATCTCGACCAGCTGCTGCTGGAACTCCCGCTGGGCGTCCCAGTCTCTGGTGATCGCGCCCCAGACGAACTCCTCGTAGGCCTCGGTGCTCATCTCCGCGTCCTGGGCGTTCCCCGGCGCGGGGTACTGGGTGCCGACCCAGCGCTTTCCCATGACCTCGTCCTGGATTGGCTTGTAGGCCTGCCCGAACGCTGCGGTGACTTCGGGGTCGACGTCGCTCGTCTCGTAGGTGTTCTCCGAGGCCCGGATCGAGATGAAGACGTCCGTCTCCTCGGCGGCTGCGAGGACGTGGCTGGGACACTCGAGGTCCTCGGGATCGACGGCTCGCCGGTAGGCGCGGCTGGCGGCGCTGTTCGACGCGCTGAGCGACGGGTGGGCGCCGCGCTCGCCGAGCAGTTCGTGGATCGCCACGACGAGGTCCTGGGCGATCGGCGGTGCGCTGATTCTGACGTTGTCGCCTTTCTGTACGTCGACGGAGTGGTCGACGATGATTTCGGCGTGTTCGCGGACGCGTGGGTCCATATCCGCTAGTCGGTAATTCCATCAAGAACCTTTATCATTCGGTCGTCGAGGGCGGCGTTCGCGGTTCGGGTACCGACTCGCTCCTCGAGTGTCCCATCGTTCGCTGACTCGACGTTCGATTGGATACGCCCACCGCATTACATACCCACTGACGTACCCATCGACGCACCCACCACCTCACGTACCCATCGACGCACCCACCACGTCAGCACTATTCGAGCGTCGGCGGTTCCTGGCGGCCGATGTGAATCTCGTGCGCCTCGACGTCCTCGAGTGCGGCGACCCGGCCGCCGACACTCACGGAGCCGTCGTCGGTCTCGAGGGTCAGGCTGGCGACCTCCTCGCTCATCTCGAAGGAGACGTCGACGACCTGGCCGCGAACGACCCGCGAGCCTCCGCGCTCGACATCGCGCCCCTCGATAGTGGCGTAGAACTCGCCGCCGTCCTCGATGAGGTCCTTGACGCAGCGGCGGATGGAGGCGTACTTCCGAGGATAGGGACGACCTTTGCCGTTCTCGCCCAGGGTTTGCTCGGCGGTCGTCCAGAGCACGGTGCCGAAGAAGCCCGACACCAGGAAGCCGAGTGCGGAGCGGTTGAAGATAACGCCGTAGCGGTCCTGGTCGTCCCGGAGGGCGTCCTGGGTCGCGTACATCGAGTAGTTGCCGTCGGCGACGGCGATGACCGGGGTCGTGATCCCGCGTCGCGCACGCGCCGTCGTCGCCACAACCTCGTAGTCGAACTCCGCGGGGAGGGGCGCCTCCACGGCGGGCGTCACGATCAGATCGACGCTGACGTCGGCGCTCGTCGCCGCCCGGAGCTGGTCCTCGAAGCGGATTAGCAGGTCGGGCGTCAGCGACAGCGCCAGTTCGTACTCGGCCTGCTCGATGATCTCCTCGAGGTAACGCAGGATCGTCGACCGCGACTTCACGAGGGAGACGGCCTCGGTCTCCCGTGCCGGAGCGGTGTACCGGGCCTCGAGTTCGTCGACCATCTCCTCGAGGGCGTCCTGGACGTCGTCGAACGCGTCGCCGGGGTCGATTGCGACGATCTTCATCGGGCGGGATTCGCGGAGTTCGACCAGGCCGCGGTCGCTCAGGCTGCGTACCGTATCGTAGACGCGCGGCTGAGGGATGTCGGTTCGATCGGCGATCTCGCTCGCCGTGAGCTGTCCGTGTGCGAGGACGGTCAGGTAGGCGTCGATCTCGTACTCGCCGAGATTGAATCGATCGCCCACGCGTTCGACCGTCGAACGCAGTTCGTCTGTGGCCATACGCGTTCATCGAACGCGGCCGCTAAAACATTTCTTATGTTTCGAGTAGCACCTGATTCCAGAACGGAGTACTCCGGCGTCGAACCCTTCAGAACGCTTAACCACCACGCCCCTGACAGTGAGGGTATGCTGCAGAACGCCACGGGTGGCAACGAGACGGCCCTCGAGGAGGGATTGCGGTCACTCGCTCCCGACTGGGTTCCGCCCGGAGTCGTCGACGTGGCGTTCGCCGCGTTCGTGCTGATCGTCGGCTGGTACCTCTCGAAGGTCGTCGTTCGCCTCACCGGCCGAACGATCGCCCAGAAGATCGAACGGCCGTCGGTGACACGGACGGTCCTGCGGGCCGTTCGAATCACGGTCATCGCGTTCACGGTCCTGATCGCGGCCAACATCCTCGGGCTGACCGGCGTCGAAATCCTGCTTCCGGTGACGGTCATCTCGGCCATGGTGGGTATCGTGCTCGCGCCGCTGGTCGGCAGCCTGATCAACGGCCTGTTCGTCCTCTCGGACCAACCCTACGAAATCGGCGACATGATCGAGGTCACCGACAGCGGCCATCGAGGGTTCGTCGAGGACATCACGATCCGTTATACGAAAATATTCACGCTCGAGAATACGTTCATCGTCATCCCAAACTCCGAGATCAACGCCCGGGACGTCGTCAACTTCTCGGCCGAAGACGAACGGACGCGGCTGTCCGTCTCGTTCGAAATTACCTACGAGAGCGACCTCGAGACGGCTATACGTGTCTCCGAGCGAGCGACACGAGGCGTCGACAACGTGATCGCCGGCGGCCCGGATATTCGCATCGGGAGCGCCCGGTACGCCGCCTCGCCGACGTGTGACGTCCTCGAGTACGGCGACAGCGGCGTCACCCTGCAGGTCCGGTACTGGGTGAATCACCCGTACAAGATTACGGTCGTCCGCTCGGCAGTCCATCGGGCGATCCGCGACCGGTTCAGCGAAGAGGGTGTCGAGTTCGCCTACCCACACACCCATCACGTCTTCGACGAGACCAGCGGTACCGCCCGGGTCGCACAGGTCGACCGCGAGCTCGAGCCACGGCCGACGAGCCGAAAACACGAACAGGTCGCCGACGGGGATGGGGACGGAAGCGGGAACGAATAGCTCTCGAGCGGCCCCTGGAGTCCGTACTACGGTCCCGACCGGTAGCCGTCCAGAGCCGGGTTACAGAAGTGATGCCGAGCGGCGACAGTCTGGCCGTGAACGTACTGACACTCTCGCCGTAAAAGCGTCCCCGAATCCGCCTACGCGACTGCCTGCCCGACTGTAATCACTTCGCACTCGAGGTGGTTCTTGAGGTAGCGTTCGATGTTGGGGTTGTCCATCACCCGTCCGAGGATGCGTCGCCAGCGGCTCACCTGCTTGCTGCCCACGACGACGACGTCCGCCTCTTCGCCGGCGACTTCGTCGAGAATCGTCTCTTCGACGAGAAATCCCGATCGGACGACGTATCGAGTGTTCTCTAGACGGCCGAACTGGCGCTCGACAGCCGATTTCAGATCCGTCCGCGTCACCGTCTTTCCGTTCTGATAGAGATTGACGTGCAGCACCGAGAGAGCCGCGTTCCGCTCCCTGGCGACCTCGATGGCCTCCTCGAGCGTGCGGCGAGAATTGTTCGTTAATGGGTACCGAACGGGGACCACGACCAGTGTCATCAGGAGAGGAAACGCGGTCCGTAGTGGTAAACGTTTCACTCGGTGCGTTCGCTCGACTCGAGTCGTGATTCGAGTCGACGCACGCGCCCCTCGATAGCGGGGTCGATGCCGTGCCGTCTGGCGTATTCGACCAGCACGTCGTACTGGCAAACCTCGGTTCGTTCGACGCGGTCCGCCGGGTCGAGCGCGGGAAACTCGTCGTCGGTGTGAAAGAGGTAATCGGAGGTTGCCACGCGGTAACGCTGGTCAGGGTCGAGGGGATCCCCGCCGACGCTGTCGACCGTAACGGAGTGATCCGTCGGATCCCACTCGAGGACGGCGCCACTCACCTGGGCGTGCCACCAGTCCGGTTCGGCGAAGCCCAGGTCGAGTCCGGCACTCCCCTCGAAGATGGCCTCGAGGGTCGAGCCGCTGACTTCGGCGACGGCGACGGGTTCCTCGAACGGGACGAGGCTGATCACGTCGGCAACCGTGACGTCACCCGAGAGCGTCGTCCCGGTCCTGAGCCCACCGCTGTTCTGGATGGCGACGTCGGCCCCGGTCTTCCAGCGGTAGGCGTCGGTGACGAAGTTGCCGAGCTTGGCCTCGCCGCCAAAGAGCGTCGTCTCGGACCGGTCGAGCGGCTCGTCGACGCGGGCGATCACGTCGTCGAGACCCGTCTCGGCCTGGAGGGCTTCGAACGACCGGACCACGTCCACGTGCGGCTCGAGTCCGGTCGTCCGCCGAATCGTCGCGGTCGGACCGTCGCGTTCGAACGAGAGGTCTACGATCGCCGTCCCGCCGTCGCCGGGTCGCGTGAGGAGCGTCCCTTCGACGACCTCGTTCCGGGCGCTCGGGACGTGCCCGCCGAGGACGACGTCGGCATCGACCTGCCGAGCGAGGGCGTCGTCGCCCCGCCCGAGGTGCGAACAGACAACGACGTAGTCGACCCCCTCGTCGCGGAGGGAATCGATCGCCGCCCGCGCCGTCTCGACGGGGTCGTGAACGTCGATGTCCGTCGCCACCGGGTTCAGCGACACCGTCCGCGGCGTCGTCACTCCCGTGAAGCCGATCCGCGTCTCGTTTCGCTCGAGGACGGTCCACGGCCGGACGCCCACGTCCGACCCGAACGGCCCACCGTTGCGCTGCACGTTCGCGCTCAGCCAGGCCTGGGGGGAGCGTCGAACGACCTCGCGGGTCGCGTCGACGCCGAAATCGAAGTCGTGGTTGCCGAAGGTCTCGAGATCGGGGTCGACGGCGTCGTAAAATTCCAGGGCCTGTCTTCCCTCCATCACGAGCGGCAACACGCCGGGTGCCGTGTTGTCGCCGGTCCCGACGACTATCGTGTCCGCGTCCCGGTACTGGTGGAGGGCGGTCGCGAGCCGACCGATCCGTGCGGGCTCGTCGCAGGCGTTTTCGACGTCGGAGTACTGGAGGACGCGAGCGGGCATTCGCCGATCCTTTCGATTCGATGGTCTTTGCTCCGTCGGTTTGGGTCATCGTCACCCGCGGCGATACCGTCGCGTCCACCGCGGCTCCGAACGGATGGCGAGCCGCCACCCGAGAACCCCGGCGATACAGCCGATCACGGTCAGTGCGGCCGCGACGGCGGTGGTCAGTGGCGCGGCGACGAACCCGATCACGAGCGTCGGCACCAGCGCCACGGCGACACCGAGGGTGAACGCGCCGAACCGGACCGCGTCGAAGAGGAACTCGTTCGGGGTCGAAGCCGGCGACGAAGACGGTCAAGCCGTAGTAGTACAGCGCGAGGCCGACGAGGAGTACGAACCCGACGACGGCATCGAGAAGCGGCGGTCGCGCCCAGGCGAGCGCGACGAGGTAGGCGAGCGTCATCGTCGGGAGGCCGACGAGGTAGAAGGCGACTCGCTTCGCCCGAAAGACTGCCGCGACCGAGACAGGGTAGGCCGCGTAGGACTCGACTGCGTCGAACTGGGTCAGCCAGTTGTAGGTCGTGAAGGCCGACAGGCCGAGCACGCTCCCGAAGAACGGGCCGAGCGCGGGTTCGATCCCGACGCCGTCTCGAACGACCCCGACGAGCACGACGACGAGGCCAAGGAGGATTCCCACCGACACGAGCGGCTTCCAGACGCCGCCGCTCGAGCGCGCCAGGTCGAGCAGCGTCTTCGCGACGAGGGGGTCGCTTCCGGGCAGGGACTCGAGCGGACGAAAGCGCTGGCGGTGCGTCCGCATCGGGCGCGCGTACGCGGGGTCGTAGACTCGCACGGAGAGTGCGGCGGTCACGACGAGCACGGCGACGAGGGAGACAGTTAGCCAGAGCGGCACCCCGGTCAGGACGAGGTCGGTCACGGAGACGGACGGGCGTGGGCGGCCCGCGACCAACCACGCGCCGCCGACTGCGAGGGCGCCGAGCAGTCCGCCCCGGGTCGAGAGTCCTCGGGTTCGAAGGGCGATGAGGGTGCCCGTCGCCGTCATTCCGGCAGCGAAGAGGAACCACAGCGAGAGCCAGAGCCCGATGACGCCCCAGGGCGTCGAGACCGAGAGCCCCTCGAGCGGGACGACCACCAGCGAGAGCGGCAGAATCATCGTCACCCCGTAGAAGAGGGCGTCCTTCAGCAGGAAGTGTGCGAGCAACCGTCGCCGGGATAGCGGCAGGGTGTCCGCGCTCGAGAGGAGCAAGGAGAGGTCGCCGATGACGTTCTCGAGCATGTCCGAGCCGGCGAAGGCGGCGGTGCCGCTGTAGAGGCCGAAGGCGAGGGCCGCGACGTGGACGCCGGCCAGGATCGAGTCGGTCGCGTAGCCCGTCTCGCGCAGGGCGACCCCGCCGGCGACGACGAGGGCGGCGACGACGAGTGGAAAGGCGTAGAACCGTCGGCCGCCGAACAGACGGGCGTGGAGTCGCCACTCCTCGAGGGCGAGCGCGCGGAAGACGAGCCAGTCGTGGGACGCGGTCATTGGTTCAGTAGTGCGTGAGTGTAGTTGAGTGTGAGTGCGTGAGTGTGGTCGGGTGTGGGTGTGAGTACGGTAGTGCGTGAGCGCGTGAGTGCGTGGGCAGGGCTACTGGCGCGCCACCGGACTCGAGCCCTCGTCCTCGAGCGTCGGCACGTCCTCCGAGTCGGTCGTCTCGACGTACGCGAGGAACTGCTCGCGAAGTCCACCACCGTCGGGGGTCGTCTCGACGATCCGGCAGGTCCCGTCGGCAACGAACCCGACACGAGTGCAGATGGCTTCCGCGACGTCGACGTTGTGCGTCGACACGAAGATCGTGTGTCCGCGGTCGACGTACTCGAGCAGGAACGCCTTCACCCGTTCCTGGACGAGCGGGTCGAGGTTGACGAGCGGTTCGTCGATGAAGACGAGGTCGGGTCCGTGGAGGAACGCCTGCGTGATCATGACCTTTTGCTGTTGGCCTCGCGAGAGATCGGTATGCAGCGTCTCGAGTTTGCTCGCGAAGCCGAGGCGGTCGGCCCAGGTGTCGACGCGGGCGGAAACGGTTTCGGGCTCGAGCCCGCGAATCGAGCCCACAAACTCGAAGTACTCGCGCGGCGTCAGGAAGCTCGGCGGCGACTGTTGCTCGGGGAGGATTCCGACCCGCCGGCGCGTCTCGACCGGCTCGGTCGTGGGATCGGTCCCCAGCACGGACACTTCGCCCGCGTCGGGCGCGAGTCGGCCCGTGAGGATGCCGATCGTCGTCGTCTTGCCGGCGCCGTTAGGGCCGAGAAAGCCGAAGAGTTCGCCCGACTCGACGGCGAAATCCATCCCCGAAAGTGCGGTCACCGAGCCGAACGACTTCTCGAGCCCGGCGACGCGGAGCGCGACCATTGCTGTGGACGATTCGTCGGGCGTTCCCCATAACTGTACTGTCCGTTTTGTCGAGGAGTGACAGCACGGCGGGTCGGTTTCGGATAGTCAGTACTCCGTCCCGCGTCAGTACTCCGTCCCGCGCCGTGCTCGCTGGCCGTCGTCGAAGGGGTGACGACGCTTGGCGACCTCCGTCACGAGGTCGGCGTGCTCGAGGAGGTATACCGGTTCGGCGTGACCGCCCGTGAGTACGACCTCGAGCGAGTCGGGCTTGTCGTCGAGAAGTTCGATCACGGACTCGGGCTCGATGAGGTCGCTTTCGACGGCGTAGAGGATCTCGTCGAGAACGAGCATGTGGACGCCCTCGTCGGGATCGGAATCGAGCGGAAACGGCGTCGTCAGGTCAGCTTCGTTCGCCGCCGACACCAGGTCGCGAGCGCGCTCGAGTCCGGATCGGGCCTCGCGCTCGTGGTCGACGTCGTCGCTCCCGTCGGCCATCCCGTGCCAGCCGTAGTGGCCGAGGTTCTCGTAGCTGAACCCGGGGAGCGCCTCGATGGCGTTGTACTCGCCGCGGACGGCCTCGACGCTCGAGGCGCCGCCTTTCATGAACTGGAGCATGTGGACCCGAAAGCCGTTTCCCGCAGCCCGTAGTCCCATCCCCATCGCAGCCGTGGTCTTTCCCTTGCCGTCGCCCCACCACACCTGCACCAGGCCGAACGCCGTGGGGGCGTCTGGCGTGATCGGTCGAGCGGCGGGCGTGGTTCCGCCGCCAGGAGTGTTCTCGAAGACGTCGGACTCGTTGTCGACGTCGACCTCTGTCTCCGGCCCGCCGTCAATATCACCCTCCTTCTCGCCGTCGCTGTCGGCCTCACGTTCGCCGCCGTTCGCCGCTGGTTCGTCCATGAGTCAACTCGGACCGTCACGACCTAACCGTTTGTGCTCCCAACCGCCTCCCCCGCCTCGACCGGCCTCAGTCGGGGTCCCAGACGAGTTCGGACTCGGCTCGGCGTTCGCGGTACCGTGCGCGAACCCAGTCGACCCTCTCGGGGTCGTCGGTTCGGAGGACGCCCGCGAGCCCGTTCTCGGAGTACACCGTTAGTCCGGCGACGACGGTCTCACCTTCGGCGATCCAGACGGCGTACGGTGCCTCGAGCGGGGTCGTGTACAGCCGGCCGCAGTCCGCTTCGATGATCTCGCGAAGTCGGTCGTGCTGCTCGTCGTCGAGGGAGGAAAACAGGTTCCGGTCGAGGATCAGTTCCGCGCGTAACCCGCCGTTCTCGATCGACTCCAGGAACTCGTCGAAGTAGAGGTCGAAGACCACTGGGGCCGTGCCGTACACCGCCGACGCTTCGCGGATGTACCGCATGCTCGTCTCGAGGGCCGTCCACGGCGCCTGCGGACTCGGCACGTCGATCGATGCCTCGCGAATGAACGACAGGTCGATCGATTCGAGAGGGAGTTCCGCCAGGATGGGCTCGGCCCGTTCGATCTGCTCCAGGTCGGCGAGGTAGTCCTGTCGAGCGCGACAGGCGAGTCGGCCAGTCTCGGTCGCGAGGTACGCCGAGTCGCGTCGTTCGATACACCCGGTCTCGAGCAACGACGCGATTCCGCGGTCGACCGTCGACCGGGACGTGGACAGCTGCTCGACGAGTTGGGGTTTGGTCCGTGGCGTCTCGAGGAGGGCTTCGAGGAGGGCGTTTCGCGCCGCGAGTAATTCGTCCATGCATCAGTTCGTCTCGTGGTTCGTGGCGAGGGAGTAATAACTCTCGGGCGTTGCCAGGTTCGAAACAGTTCCGTCTGCCACTCGTTACTGCGTCGATTCGGCTACGCGCTCGGTGAACCGCTCGCGAACCTTGTCGATCTTGGGTGCGGCGTGCATCCGACAGTAGGCGTCCGTAGGGTTCTTCTCGAAGTAATCCTGGTGATACGCCTCGGCCTCGTAGAACGCCTCGAGCGACTCGACCTCGGTCGCAATTTCGTCGTCGTAGACGCCCTCAGCCTCGAGTTCCTCGATAAACGCTGTCGCGAGTTCGCGTTGCTCGTCGTCGTGCGTGAAGATGGCCGACCGGTACTGGGTGCCGACGTCCGGTCCCTGTCGGTTCACCTGCGTCGGATCGTGGACGGTGAAGAAGACCTCGAGAATCTCGTCGTACCCGATCACGTCGGGGTCGTACTCGAGCTGGACGACCTCCGCGTGGCCGGTCTCGCCCCTGCAGACGGCCTCGTAGCTCGGATCCTCGACGTGGCCCCCCGCGTAGCCCGACGTGACCGACTCGATTCCCTCGAGTTCTTTGTACGCCGCCTCGACACACCAGAAACAGCCGCCGCCGACGGTCGCTCGTTCCATGGGCGTCGTACGTGCTGGCTGGCAAAAGGTGTGACGGGCCAGTTTCGTGTCTCGGGCGTTCAGGCTCCGGTCACCGATCTTCGTCTCCGACATCCTCGCCTTCGGCCCCGTCTTCGTCACCCTCCGGCCCGGATTCGCTGGCTGGAGCCCCCTCACCTGCGCCCGGTCCACCGGGGAGGACGTGTGGGTCGGCGGTCTCGTCGCCGTGGACCGCATCATCGCGTTCGAACGCGTAGAAGGCGAGCCCCGAGACCACGAGCACGAGCAGGCCCGGGATCGGGACGGTTCCGATCACGATGTGGAGCGACAGCGCGAGGAGCATCGGAGCGGCGACGACGGCGGCCCACAGCCACGGGCGCTCGAACCCGAGGCGGTCGGCGTCCCGGTAGACGACGATGGTGGCGACGGCGACGAGCACGGCGCCGACGAGGGCGACCACGAGCTGGGCGGGAAGTGCCATGACCATCACCTCGAGCAAGGACCGATCGGGGCAAAAGCGTTCTGAGACGACGGCTCACTCTCGGTCGTCTCGCTCTCAATTATCTCACCCTCACCAATCTCGCTTTCTCCCGTTTCACTCGAGCACGGCGACCGCCCGTACCGGGGCGCCGTCGGCGTTCGCGACCGCGAGTGGATACGCGTGGACGGTGAACACTTCGCCGACGGGGAGCGCCTCGACTCCCCGGAGGTTCTCGAGGAGGATCCGGTCGTCGGCGAACATCGTCCGGTGGAAGGGGTAGCCGTCCGGTTCGTCCGGGGCGGGGTCGCTCCCGGGCGTCGGATCGACGTTCATCGCGTCGATGCCGAGGTCGAGTTCGCGCTCGACTAGCCAGTCGGCGGCCGACGCGGTCAGGTAGGGGTGGTCGAACGCTCGGTCGGTTCCCCAGTGGGTTTCCCAGCCGGTTCGGCAGACGAGGAGGTCGACATCTTCGTCTTCGTTGCCGGTCGTGTCTGCGTCCGCATCAGCGGCTACCGCTCGCTCGAGGTCGTCCGCCCCGACAGGTTCTCGAGGCTCGAGCGGACGGCAATCCGCGAGAATGGCCCGAAATCGGAACCGTTCCACGTCGAAGTCGTCGAGCGTCGGACCATCCGATCGCATGTGCGCGGGTGCGTCGACGTGCGTTCCCGTGTGGGAATCGAACGACAGGTTCGTGGTTGCGTAGCCATCGTCCTCGACGGTCGTTGCGGGTTCGACCGCGACCGGCGGCGAGCCGGGATAGACGGGCATACCGGTCTCGAGCGGGTACGAGAGGTCGTGGACGGGCATCGGCTCACGCCCCGTCTCTTTGCTCCTCGCTCGAGCCTTGCGCTAGTGGCTCGCTGCTCGAGTCGTGATCGATCGGCTCGCCGCTCGCATCGTGGTCGCTCGACCCACTGCCCTCCTCGCGCTCACCGCTCACCTCGCGTTCGAGCGTCTCGAGGAACGATTCGACGACCTGGGCGCGCTCCTCGGCGACTGCCCGCCCCTCTGGCGTGTACATTCGTTCGGGCAGTCGGAGCAGCTTCTTGTGAACGTGATTGATACTGGTCGCGCCGGCGCGCGTGTCGTCCTCGGCCGGCGGGAGGGCGGGATCGTAAATCGTCGTTCCGAGTTCGCCTCCGTACGAAAACGTGCGCGCGAGGCCGATGGCTCCGAGCGCGTCCAGGTTGTCGGCGTCCGAGAGGAGTCGCGCCTCGGTCGTTCGCGGGTCGACGTCGTTCGAGAAGCGATGCGCGCGGATGCAGTGGGCGACGGCGTCGACCGACTCTGGAGGATGGTCGACCGACTCGAGGATCGTCCGGGCCTCGCGGGCGCCCCACTCGGCGTGGTCGTCGATGGCGCCCGCATCTTCCTTCAGTCGGCCGATGTCGTGGAGGACCGCAGCCAGCAGCAGTACGTCCTGGTCGACGTCTGTTCGCTCGGCGGCGAGGCGGCGCGCGTTCGTCTCGACGCGCCTGACGTGGTGCCAGTCGTGGGCCGGCGTCACCGCCTCGTCGAAGTAGGACCTGGCGACGGGACGAACCCGCTCGAGAACGTCGTTCATGGACACTCGTTCGTGGCCGTCGACAAAATTGTTCGGGAACGGCCGACGGGCCGATCCTCGATCGGCCGCGCGAACTCGAGTGAACGAGAGTTCGAGTAATCGAGTAACCGAGCAATCGAGTGAACGACGAACACCCACTCGAGCGCCGGACTGTCTGACTAAGAATTAAGAGTCCACCGTGCATGGGTGGGTACATGGACGACACTCCACAGGAGATTACCTCGCTCGTCGGACGCGAGGTCTACTCGAACAACGGCGTCTTCGTCGGCGAAGTCGAGGACCTGCGACTGAACGTCGGCGGCGAAGCCGTCACCGGACTGGCACTGGGGGGACTCAACTACGAACTCTTCGGCGACGAGGTCACCACCGCACGCGGCGTCATCCTGCCGTACCGGTGGGTACGATCCGTCGGCGACATCATTCTCGTGACCGACGTCGTCGAACGCGTCAAGGAACCGGACGAGGAAGAAGACGAACTGGTCGCGTAGGCTGGCGGTACGCCGACGCGGAAACGGACGCGGTTCACGAACTCGATTCTATTCTCCCGACGAGAGCGAGCCGTCCTAGCTCCCGTTTCCTTCGCCCTCGACGCCCATCGCGTCGAACAGCGTTCGCTTCACGGCCTCCTCGGTCAGCGTCAACAGTGTCTCTCGCGTGTCGTCGGAGATTTCGATCCCCGTGAAGATCCCGAGGGGAATCTCCGCGCTGGCCTGCGTCGAGTGGCCCGCCGTCTCGCCAATCTCACCGTAGGCGTCGGCCAGTACGCTCCCGATGTTCATGCGGATGTCCTTCGACCGAGCGGCGAGGAAGATCGTCTCCTCCGCCACCCCGAAGACGGCCGTCGTCGTCACGCCCTCCAGGTTCAGGAGGTGGCTCGCGGCCTGCATCAGCGCCTCTCGGTCGCGGACGAAGCCCGCGTTCGAGACGAGGTGGCTCCCCTGGACGTCCCGGTTCGCGATGGCCTCGGCCAGCACGTCGAGCGTCTCGGGCGACATCGAGGGTGACTCGACTTGCTCGAGCGTGTCGTGGTTCGCGAAGGGATAGAGGTAGGCGGCGGCAGTGAGGTCCGCGGGCGTCGTGTCGCGCTTGAAGTCGAGGGTTTCGGCGCGGATGCCGTAGAGCAGCGCCGTCGCCACTTCCTCGGAGACGTTCATGTCGAACTCCTGGATGTACTTCGTCATGATCGTCGAGGTCGAGGACATGTTGGGTCGAATGTCGGTAAAGAAGGGCTCGATTCCCTCTTCGGGCTCGGCGTGGTCGATCAGCACGTCGACCTCGAGCGTGAGGTCCTCGGTGCTCGTGTGGTCGACGAGCGCGACGGTGTCGTAGACCGACTGGTCCTCGACGTCGTCCCATTGCAGGAGGTCGATGCCGAGTAAGTTGACGAACGCCCGGTTCTCCTGGTGGCCGATGTCACCGAGGTAGATGATGTCGGATTCGATGCCGAGGTGGGCCGCGATCGCCTGCAACGCCGCCCCGCTGGCGATCGAATCGGGGTCGGGGCTCGGCTGGGTGAGGATCGCCAGCCGGCCCGTCGTCTCCTCGAGCAGGCCCGCGAGGGTCGCGGCGTTGTGCTCGAGTTCGCCGGACTCGAGGGCTCGAAGTGCGGAGTCGGCGATGACGGTCGAGGGATTGATGACGATGTCGGCTCCCAGCTCGGCGAGTTCGTCGCCGGAGACGGGATCGCTCGCGCGCGCGACGATAAACTGGTCGCCGTTGGTGTCGCGGATGCGCTCGACGGCCTGTTTGTTGGCCTCGACGTCGGAGGCGAGGATGAGGACGACCGAACGGTCGGCGACGAGTTCGGCGGCCTCGACCTCGCGGATGTCGGCGGTTCTGGCGTCGAGGTCCTGGTCGCGGAGGGACTCGACGCGGTTTTCGTCGCGGTCGATGATCAGGACGTCTTTTCCCTGCTCGGCGAGTTCCTCGGCGACGGCGTAGCCGACGCTCCCGCACCCGAGGATCGCATAGTCCGAGATCGACGAAATTGTAACCCCCGTACTCATGTGACAGTCCGGTTGAACCGACTGTACTTAACGTTCCCGAAGGCGGTTACGGTTGTCGTTGCACTGTCCGGTCGGGGCGTGTCCGTGCGTGCCACATTGGGTCCTAAAGGAAACCTATTTGGGCGGCGGGCAAAAACTCGAGTGTACAGGGCCGGTAGCTCAGTTAGGCAGAGCGTCTGACTCTTAATCAGACGGTCGCGTGTTCAAATCGCGCCCGGCCCGCTATCCTGTCGCGAACAAACCCGTGAGCGACAGGTACTGGATCCGGCGCGATTTGAACGCAGGGAGAAGCGAAGCGGAACGACCGTGTGTTCAAATCGCGCCCGTTCCACCTTTGCCGCGAGCAGATTCGCGAGCGACAATACGGCCCTACGATTTGCGGTAGACCAGAAGAGTACAGCGAAGCGAGCATTTCTGGGCGTCGTTCACGATCGGCCCGGCCGACTTCTACGCTACGTATCGGAGTCCGAATCAAACGCTACCCTGCGTGAGCGAGCCGTTCTAAGCTTCAGAAGATATTGGTATTTGATGAAATCTCGAGCAGTGATGGGTTTTCATAGTGTCGTTGAATAAACAGTACGAATTATCACTAGTTGAAAAGATATTGATGAGAAATTTATATAATAAGGGCATCAATAACAGTAACTATTAAACATGCACGACTGTATTTTGTGTTTGGATATGACGCGAAAATTCAGCAGGCGTTCAGTCGTCAAATCGATCGGAATTACCGCTACCGGAATTACCGGAACTGCGGCCCTGAGCGGTTCGGCGAGTGCGTTTAGCGACGGCGAGCGCGTCGAAGTTACTGCGAGCGCACTGAACACGCGGGAACAACCTGGTACCGACTCGCCCATCGTCGCCACACTGAACAACGGCGAGGTCGGCGAGATCATGAACGGACCGACCGACAAGGACGGCTACCGGTGGTGGGGCGTCCACTGGCTCGATCGGAACGTGTGGGGCTGGTCGGTCGAACGGTACCTCCAGTCCACCTCCGGCGGTGGTTCGGAATCGGACTTCGACTGGCCGATTACCGGATACATTACGTCTCCGTACGGCGCTCGTCCTGGTCACTACGCGGTGGATTTCGGCGCTAACGGCAACATCGGCGAACCAATTTACGCGGCCCATAGCGGTGTCGTGGACATCCGAAGTTACCAGGCGGATGGCTGTGGCTACTACCTCAAGCTAGGGCACGGAAATGGCTACCAGACGATGTACTGCCACCTGAACAGTTTCGACGTGGTGCAAGGAGAGAGCGTCGCACGTGGCCAGAAGATCGGTGGCATGGGCGACACCGGCAATTCGACCGGTCCTCACTTACACTTCACTATCGAACGGAACGGCAACCACCTCTCGATTCCGGGCTACGATGGCGAAACCGTCACGGCGGGCACCAGGATTCCGAAAGACTATCCCGACATCTGAACTCGCGGCCTGTCTCAGTAGTCGGCGCTATTTGATCGTTGGGCGTATCGCTTTTTTCCTCGTTCACCACTCGATGAACAGGTAGCCTTCGGTTTCGACATTCGGCCAGAGTATATTTATTATCCTGTTGATATAGTCAGTACGATGGCAACACAGACGCAGTCATCAGGTGTATCGACAGAGAACCGATCCGTTGCCGTACGTGCGGTCTGGTTCGTATTCGTCGGCTGGTGGGCTACTGGGCTCTGGCTCACGGTAGCCTGGGTGTTGAACCTCTCTATTATCGGCCTCCCGGTCGGCATCAAGATGATCAACGTCGTTCCAAAGGTTCTCACGCTGAAAGACCCCGAAGACGACATAGTGGTCGATGCCGATGGAAACGTCGTTGGATCGGCGAAAAAAGACCAGCACAGCCTCGTCGTCCGCGGCGTCTGGTTCGTGTTCGTCGGCTGGTGGGCGAGCGGTATCTGGATGGGGATTGCCTACCTGCTGTCGCTGACGATTCTCGGCCTCCCGGTGGCAATCATCATGTACAACAAGCTTCCGTTCGTTGTCTCGTTGTACAAGTATTGAGACTGACCGCCGATTGTTCGGGCGAAAGCAGCTGTGAAAACCAACGGCGTGGCGACTCGCACCGAATACGGTCAGTTACGTTCGTAAAGTACCACCCTCGGTCAGGAGATCGTGTGAGTGATAGTCTAAGGAGTTGGCGATGAATCGACAAGTGTATCGTTCGAAGGAATCGCTGACGTGGTTACGAGTGCTAAAAACCCGAGTGGGCGTCTCTTCAATTACGTACCGATTGAGTTCAGAGGATTCTACAGATATCCGACGAATAGAAAGAACGTACGGATACGTTGCAGCGGCTACAATGAGCTCGTGTTCACTTCGATTCCGTCGACGAAAATCCGAAGGTCGTCGGTGGAACTCACTTCGAACGTTTCGATGTCACCGGTAAAGTACCACTGGGTCCAGGATTCGGTGAGATACCAGTCGACTTGCCCGTCGCCGTACTGCTCGCCCTCGGTCACCCACTGGGAGATCTCCTCGTCCGGGCGGATGTTGCCGCTCACTTCGACGAAGTAGTCCGTGGTTCCCTCGAGTCGCAATACGGACTCCACGTCCGCCCGACTCGACGCAGCCAGGCTGTTGGGATCGACCGCCTCGCCGTCGACGAAGACCCGAAGGTCGTCGGTCGAGTCAACCTCGAACGTCTCGATCTCGCCCGTGTAGTGCCACTCGGTCCAGGAGCCGGTGAGGTACCAGTCGACCTGCCCGTCGCCGTACTGCTCGCCCTCGGTCACCCACTGGGCGATCTCCTCGTCCGGGCGGATATTGCCACTGACCTCGATCAGGTAGTCGCACTCGCCCTCGAGTCGGAGCGTCTTCTCCGTTGATTCGGCGTCGTCGGACGCCCCGAGCGCGTCCGGGTCCACCTCCTCTCCGTCGAGGTAGACGGTGATCTCCTCGACGTTCTCGAGCTCGAACGATTCGATCTCGCCGGTGAAGTACCACTCCGTCCAGGAACCGGTGAGGTACCAGTCGACCTGCCCATCGCCGTACTGCTCGCCTTCGGTCACCCACTGGGCGATCTCGGGTGCCGGTTGAATGTCGCCGCTAACGGCGATCCGGTACTCGGCTTCGCCTTCGAGACGGATCGGCGTTCCGTCGGGTTCGGTTGCCTCTTCCCGTTCGTCGTCGTTCCCGTTATCTTCGTCGTTCGTCTCCTCCGGTGCCCAGTCGCCATCCGGGACCGGACACGTCCCGCTGTTCGAGATGCCGTTCGTTGCCGGGCTTCCACTGACAGGGGTTCCGGTGACATTGATCGTCGAGTTCTCGATCCGAACGTCACTCGAGTTCCGAACGCGAACCCCGTCTCCGGCTTTCTGGAGACAGAGATTGCGCAGTCGAGCGCCGTTCCGCCCGCTGAGGTATATGCCCGCCTTCGAGGAGTCACCGGTGATCGAGACGTTCTCGATAATCGTCTGTCCCGAACCGCCCTCGGCGAGCTGAACGGCGTAAAAGTTGCTATCCTGGCGGATCACGCAATCACGGATCTCGATTCCCTCGTGGGAATTCGACGTATAAATTGCGTGGGCACCACTCGGATCGCTCATTACGAACTCACAGCCTTCGATGGTGATGTCGCCCGAAGTCGAGCTATTCGAGTTGATCCAGAGACCGCGCGCCGCGCTCGCACCAGACCATCGCGCCGGTGGGGCTTGCGACTGGTTGAACACGGTGTTTCGAACCGTCGTGTTCCCACCGATTCTGATACCCGTGTTCGTGTCCTCGAGGTAGCAGTTGTCGATCAGCAGGTGACCGGGCATGTTGTGGAAGTACATCGAGTTGTTCGCGAAGCCCGAAACCGCCACGTTTCGTAGCGTCAGCTCACCCTCGGAGCCGACGATTTGTAGTCCGCCGCGATTCGACGATTCGTCGACGGCCGCAGATCCGTCCATCGCACGGACATTTTCGACGAGCCCCTGGGTGCCGTGGTCGGCGTCCATGTAGAGGAGTTCGGAGTTAGCGCGACTCGACGGATCGCTCATCCGCCCGATGAACTCGACGTTCCTGAACGTCCAGTCGCCGCCGTGAAGGAAGTTGACTGGGGCCGCGCCATCAGCGGACAAGTCGATGTCGATGCCGTCGATCGTCCAGCCGTTGCCCGTCAGGTGGAGGTACCCCTCGGTGACGTGGGATGGAACGACGAACGTCGCGTCCTCGCCGACCCACGTCCAGTCGTCCGCCCCGTTCCGGAAGGAATCGAGGCGATACTCTCCCGGTGGGAAGTAAATCGTCGTACCATACCCGTGAACGGACTCGAGAACGTCGTTGATCGATGTGTTCCCGGAGTTATCCGCACCGGCGTCTACGATGTTGACGTCGGCGTCGACGCCAGTGGTGGCCGCCGCCGTTCCCGTCCCGGCGACGAGACCGGCGGCTGTGCCGGCGAGTTTGAGATACGAACGCCGATGGAGGATTCCATCGTCCGTTTGGCTCTGATTACGTTCGGGTAGCTGATCGCTACTCGAGTCGACCGGAGTGTCGCGTGCCATACAATCAGGGAGTTTTACCAATGATACATAAACTTTCTCGTCCAAAAATCGAGCATTTGTTGTGATATTCACCGATACGTGAAGGAAAGGGTATTAATTAAGCCAGAATTACAAAATTTCTTAAACTAGTGTTATCCACCTCTTCGGCCGATTAGCACCGAAATACTCGGCCTCTCTAAGTGTAATTCCACGAAGATCGGATTGTTCGCGTCGTTGTTCTCTCGTGGCGAACAAACCTGTTTAATCCGCATTACAGACCTCGTTGACAGTCGTTCGATGAGTATCATCTCTTTGGCAGGAAAGCCGTCTTCTCGAGAACGACTTGACGTTTTCTCACTGACCGTCTATTACTCGTGGGCCCCTATTAGCCGGCGAGTACGCCGGTGAACGTGGATTATATTCGCCACCTCGAGTCGTGTAGTAACCTTTAAACCAAAGTGCGCACAAGTGGGGACCAGATGGCGAGTAACAAGATTCTCGGAATCGACCTCGGAACGACGAACAGCGCCTTCGCGGTGATGGAAGGCGGTGACCCGGAGATTATCGTCAACGCTGAGGGCGACCGAACGACGCCCTCCGTCGTTGCGTTCACCGACGACGACGAGCGCCTCGTCGGCAAACCGGCGAAGAACCAGGCGATCCAGAACCCGGAGAAGACCATCGCGTCGATCAAGCGCCACATGGGCGAAGAGGACTACACCGTCGAGATTGAGGGCGAGGAGTACACGCCCCAGCAGATCTCGGCGATGATCCTCCAGAAGATCAAGCGCGACGCCGAGGAGTACCTCGGTGACGACGTCGAGAAGGCCGTCATCACGGTTCCGGCGTACTTCTCCGACACCCAGCGCCAGGCGACCAAAGACGCCGGCGAGATCGCCGGCTTCGACGTCGAGCGCATTATCAACGAGCCGACGGCCGCGTCGATGGCCTACGGCCTCGACGACGACTCCGACCAGACGGTGCTCGTCTACGACCTCGGTGGCGGCACCTTCGACGTCTCTATCCTCGACCTGGGTGGGGGCGTCTACGAGGTTGTCGCGACCAACGGGGACAACGACCTCGGGGGCGACGACTGGGACCACGCGATCATCGACTGGCTGGCCGAGGAGTTCGAGGACGAACACGGCATGGATCTCCGCGAGGACCGACAGGCCCTCCAGCGGCTCAAGGACGCGGCCGAGGAGGCCAAGATCGAACTCTCCTCGCGCAAGGAGACCGAGATCAACCTCCCGTTCATCACGGCCACCGACGACGGACCCATCCACCTCGAGAAGTCCCTCACGCGGGCGAAGTTCGAATCGCTCACCTCGGACCTGATCGGGCGCACGGTCGAACCGACCGAGCAGGCGCTCGAGGACGCGGGCTACGAGAAAGAGGACATCGACGAGGTCATCCTCGTCGGCGGGTCGACCCGGATGCCTCAGGTCAGCGAGCAGGTCGAGGAACTGATCGGCGAGGCCCCCCAGAAGAACGTCAACCCCGACGAGGCCGTCGCGCTGGGCGCGGCGATCCAGGGCGGCGTGCTGGGCGGCGAGGTCGACGACATCGTCTTGCTCGACGTCACCCCCCTGAGCCTGGGTATCGAGGTCAAGGGCGGCCTCTTCGAGCGCCTCATCGAGAAGAACACGACGATTCCGACCGAGGAGTCGAAGATCTTCACGACCGCGGCGGACAACCAGACGTCCGTCCAGGTCAGAGTGTTCCAGGGTGAGCGCGAACTCGCGAACAAGAACGAGATGCTCGGCGAGTTCCACCTGACTGGCATTCCGCCCGCACCCGCGGGAACGCCCCAGATCGAGGTCACGTTCTCCATCGACGAGAACGGCATCGTCAACGTGAGCGCGGAGGACAAGGGAACCGGCACCAGCGAGGAGATCACCATCGAGGGCGGTGCCGGACTGTCGGACGCGGAGATCGAGCGCATGCAGCGCGAGGCCGAGGAACACGCCGAGGAGGACAAGCAGCGTCGCGACCGCATCGAGGCCCGGAACACGGCCGAGGCGACGATCCAGCGCGCCGAAACGCTCCTCGAGGAGAACGACGACGTCGACGACGACCTCCGCGAGAGCATCGAGGCCGCGGTCGACGACCTCGAGGAGACGATCGACGATTCGGACGCCGACGCCGAGGCGATCGAGTCGGCGACCGATGACCTGAGCACGGAGCTTCAGGAGATCGGCAAGCAGATCTATCAGGAGGCGGCTGCGGCGGGTGCCGGTGGTGCTGGCGGTGCCGGCGGAGCTGGTGGCGCAGGCGGTGCGGGCGCCGCAGGAGCCGGCGCAGGCATGGGCGGCGGCCCGAACCCCGGCCCCGGCGGTGCGGCTGACGACGACGAGGGCGAGGAGTTTGTCGACGCCGACTTCGAAGACGTCGACGAAGACGCCGAAGAAGACGAGTAACGGAGAACAACGCTGAATCGGCCGTCGGCAACGCGTTACTTTTCTCTGTCGAGGACGAAACGAGTCGGTAATCGTGAGCTCCGCTCGCGACCGTTACGTGCCTAATTACGAGCCGGGTCGAAAACGGCGCGTGGTCGATGGCCCGCGGGCTGTGAAGCTCAATCTGAGAGAGGAGGCTCGATTAGAGGACTGGAAGAGTGGAAGACTCGACCCAAAGACTGGGAAACTCGAGTTCGGCCCTCGCCGTTTCGCTCTCACGTTCTGCCCTCACTCGAGCAGTGAACGCAGAACGGTCGTTTCAAGTGTCTCAACGGTATACCAGTGGATAACGAATGAGCGAGGACTTCTACGACGTGCTCGGCGTGAGCCAGGATGCCTCAGCCGAGGAGATCAAAAAGGCGTACCGGAAGAAGGCCACGGAGTACCATCCGGACGTCAGCGACGATCCGGACGCCGAAGAGAAGTTCAAGAAGATCCAGAAGGCGAAGAAGGTGCTCACCGACGAGGAGAAGCGCCAGGCCTACGACCGGATGGGCCACGACCGATTCGAACAGGCCGAGAAACACGGGTTCGACGCGGGCGGTGGCGGTCCAGGTGGCATGGGCGGCGATCCGTTCGGCGGTATGGGCGGTATGGGTGGCATGGGCGGCGGCCTCGGCGACATCTTCGAGCAGGTCTTCGGCGGCGGTGCTGGCCGCGGTCGCAACCGGCCTCGAAAGGGACGAGACCTCCGGACGGGGCTCGAGATCGGTCTCGAGGAGGCGTTCGAGGGCGTCCAAAAGCAATTCACGGTCGAGCGCCCGGAGGCGTGTGAGACCTGCGACGGCGAGGGCCATCCGCCCGAGGCCGACGCTTCGACCTGCCCGGAGTGTCAGGGTCGCGGGCAGGTAACCCAGGTCCAGCAGACGCCGCTCGGCCGGGTCCAGCAGACGACGACCTGTCCCCGGTGTGAGGGCAAGGGGACGCTGTACTCCGAGACCTGCGACGACTGTCGCGGCGAGGGGTACGTTCGCAACGAGGCCTCGCTGTCCGTCGAGATTCCGGCTGGCATCGACGACGGCCAGACCCTCCGGATGGAGGGCGAGGGGGCCCCGAGTCCGAACGGTGGTCCTCACGGTGACCTGCTGATCGACATCTCGATCGCCGACCACCCCGAGTTCGAACGCGAGGGCGACGACCTCCACTACCAGCTACCGATCTCGTTCCCGCAGGCCACCTTCGGCGACAGCGTACAGGTCCCGACGCTCGAGAGCTCGGTCGAATTCGAGATCCCGAAGGGCACCCAGAGCGGGGAGACGTTCCGTCTCGAGGGCAAGGGGATGCCACGCCTGCGGCGGTACGGCCAGGGGGACCTCTACGTACGCGTACAGGTCGTCACGCCGGAGTCGCTCAACGACGAACAGCGGGAGGCGCTCGAGGCGTTCGCCGAGGCTGGTGGCGAGGAAATCGAGGTCAGCGAGGGGTTCTTCGAGAAGATCAAGCGGAGTTTCTAGTTTCATGTACTTGACTTCTAGTCTCTGCTTCCTGCACCTCGAGCCAGCCCGGAAGTGACGGCGCTTTTGTAATCGCGGTGAGTAGGACGAGTATGGAGACGCTGGCTGCGTGTTTCGAACGCGAGCGGCGGAGCGAGCGGCCGGCGCTCGAGGACGCAACCGGCCGAACGTACGACGCCCACTGGCTTCGCACCTCGGCCTGGAAGGCCGGGAACTTTCTGCGCCACACGGGCGTTCGCCGGGGCGTCACCGTCGGCGTCGTCGGATCGGGCCCGCTTGCGCTGCTCTCGTTTTTCGGAACGGCGCTGCTCGAGTCCCGGACCAGGTTCGATCCGCCCCGCGACCTGCGAGGGAGCGAGGATCTGCGAACACTCGTCGCGCCGGTTGACGACCTCGGAGGGTACACGCTCCCCGAAGGTGCTCAGCGAGTCGGTTACGGCGAGCGCCCCGACGATCCAGGAGTCCGTCACCTCGAGAGTGGTCTCTGGAGCGAGAACCCGTCGTTTCCACCGCTCGAGGTCGATCCCGAGACGCCGTTGCTCGTCGACGACCGACGCGAGTACAGTCACCGGTCGGTGCTCGAGGCGGCCCGCGACGTCGTCGACGAGTGGGGGCTCGAGACTGGCGATCGGGTGGCGTTGCGGGCGCCCCTTTCGGATCCGCGAGCGGTCGTCGGGGGTATCGTCGCGCCGTTGCTCGTGGATGCGGTCACTGTGCTTTCCGATTCGGTTTCGGTTTCGGTTTCGGATCCGGGTTCGCGTTCGAAGCCCCCGACCGACGACGTTGACGCCGACGTCGACGTCGTCGTTACGATCGAAGGCCAACATTCTCACACAGCGGTCCCCGTTCTGCCGCTGTCTGCGATCCAACTCGAGTAGCCGTCGTTCGTTTTCTCGGTCGTATCCTCCTGTTCGACGTCAGCCGTCAACCGTCGGTCGGTGGAACGTACCGCTCGGCCGGCGTTCGTTCGCGACTGAACGCGGTCGACGCGAACACGATCGCCAGCACGCTACACGAGCCACCGAGAACACCCACGACTAACGCGAAGGTCCCCGACGCGATCAGCGCCAGGACGAGCAACATTGGGGCGAGCGTCCCGGAAGCCAGCCCCAGAACGAGTCGAAACGCGTTGCGCATCCCGAGGTTCCCCCGGAGGAACGCGAAGAGGCCGCCGTAAATCGACACCGGTCCGGCCAGCAGGACGAGCCCGGCCAGCAGGAGACGGACGGCCGGAACGAACATGGCGAGTCCGCTGGCGACGACGAGCACCATCGCTCCCGCCAGTCGACGTGAACGGTCGCCGCTTCCCGTCTCGCCTCGAGCCACGTCCTGTCGGTCGTCGAAAGCGTTCCTAATCGTTTCGATTCGTGGCCCGCCCAACTCTGGTCGGGAACCGACACCGAAACGCCAGACGATCCGATGGTGAAAATTACGCTTCCTGGAGCGATAGACTATTTTCGAGAGGGGCGACAACATTCGTGTTCAGGAACTGGAACGTATGGGAAACGTCATTACCAGTGACGGTCATGAATGCGTGTATGACGCAATTGCTCCATCAGCTCCGGGGGGAGGGAGGGAGCACACCGAACGATCGGTGGGGACGACGAAACCGCAATCGACGTAGCGTTTTCTCGCGAGGCGCGCGATGATCGACCGCGCCGACCGGGGGCTGACACCGGTGCTCGCGCTGACGATTATCATCGGCATGGTCGCCGTCGCCAGCATCGGCATCGTCCTCGTGGGAACCGGGGCCCTCACGACGTCGTCGGACCAGCTCGAGGACGAGCGCGTCGAACAGTCGTTCGTCACCCTCGGCTCGGAACTGAACACGGTCGCCGCCTCGAGCGACGACACGCAGTCGGTCGCGCTCGGCCTGACAGACGCCAACGGCCAGGTTTCTCTCGTGGACTCGGGCCACATTACGGTGAGCGCGTCCGGACTCGAGGATCCTATTATCGACGAACCGACGCGAGCGATCGAGTACCGCGACGGCGAGACGGTCGTCGCCTACGAGGGTGGTGCCGTCTTCCGCGGTACGGGCTCCGAGGCGAGAGTCGTCTCCGCACCGCAGGTCGAGTACCGGCAGGATGCGCTCCGGCTCCCGATTACGCGACTCGAGGGCGTCGAGTCGGTGTCGAACGACCGGGTTCGCCTCTCGAAAGTGCGGAGCGACCGGCCGACCCGCGATATTCCGAGCGTCGCGGGCCAGTTCGTCACGATCACGATCGAGAGCCCGTACTACGCCGGCTGGGCGGCCCACTACGAGCGACAGGTCGGCGAGCAGTACGTGACGGTCGATCACGCGAACCAGACCGTCGCCGTTCTCCTCGGACAGCCCAATCCCGATGGATCGTACGACGGAGCGGTCACCGCCGTCGGGGACGTCGTTGGTAGCGGAAGTTCCTCGGTGATCGGTCCGATTTCGGCGACCGGAAACGTCAGCGTCGACTGCGACGTGCCGGACGACTGTACGGGCGGCGAAGCAGTCGACCTGCGGCCGCTCGACGACGACATCGCGTACCTGTTCGAGACGTCGGCCGGCGACGCTCAGTCGATCGACGGATCGACGCTCGAGAACGGGACCTACTACGCGGACGAGTTGCTCCTCGAGAAGGGAGACGACCTCGAGATCGATCTAAGCGAAGGGGACGTGACGGTGCTCGTCGACGGGAACATCGGACTGGACAACGCGAAGATCGAGGTCGTCAACGGCGAAGGAACGGATCACGCCGCGAGGGTCTATACGACCGGTGACGTCGCGATCAGTAACGGGAACGGCGGCGTCACCGTCGAATCCGACGACCCCCAGCGCTTCCAGCTCTACGGAACCTCGGAGATGAAATTCGCGATCGGACAGGGGACGTTCACGGGAACCATCTACGCACCACGGGACGAACCGGCGGGCGGAACGAACGAACTCGCCGACACCCACCTGAAAAGTTCGGACTGCTCGCCCGACGCCGACTGGGCAGACATCTGCATCGGCACCGGTAACGTCGACTTCACGGGATCGATCGTCTCGGGGCCCATGTCGATCGGCCAGAAAGCGAAGTTAACGTACGATCCGTCCCTCTCGAGCGTCGAACCGACGATCGCGATCCCGCCTGAGCACTTGCCGCCGAAACTGGATCACCTGACCGTCGTCGTCCACGAGGTCGCCGTCGAGAGCGAGTAACGAGTGACCGGTCGTTCGCTCGCCCGCTATTTCTCCGTCCGTTTCAAGGAAGACGCCCCGACAGTGCCTCGCTTGCAGGCGCGAACGAAATGGTCGAGCCGAGTTCCTCTTCTACTGCCCGTTCGTACAGCATCGCCGCGGCCGCGACGGTTTCGATCCCGGTCCCGCCGCTGTCGAACACCGTGATCTCGTCGTCGCTCGTTCGGCCGTCCGCCTCGCCAGTCACGACCTCGCCCAGTTCGGCGTGAACGTGATTTTCATCTATCGCGCCTGCCTCGAGCGCCGCGAGGAACGACCCCGCGTCGTAGGTCGCCCGGTCCCGGAGGTCGGGAACGTACGTGGCCCGTTCGATCGTCTCCACGTCGAGTTCGCGCTTCTTCGGGTGGTACTGGCCCATCGCGGTGACGTGGGTTCCGGGCTCGAGCAGCGAGCCGTCGAAGACCGGGTCGCTCGCCGTCGTCGCCGTGATCACGACGTCGGCACCCTCGACGGCGGCGGCGCTCGAGTCGACGGCCGTGACGCTCGCAGCGAGCAAATCGTCGAACTCGGCGGCGAACGCCTCGCGGTTCGATTCGGTCGGCGAGAAGACGCGAACCGTCTCGAAATCACGGATGGTGGCCGTCGCGTGGAGCTGTCCGCGTGCCTGTGGGCCGGTGCCGATCACGGCGAGCGTGGTGGCGTCCTGGCGAGCGAGTTCGTCGACGGCGACCGCTCCGGCAGCACCGGTCTTGAACGGGTTCATGTGGGCACCGTCGAGCAGGGCGATCGGTTCGCCGCTGTCGGCGTCGAACAGCGGCGTGACGAACCAGGCGTCGCCCGAGCCGAATCCGGCGCTGTACATGTAGCCCCCCATCGCACCGGTTTCCGGGAGTACGGCGGAGTAGGTCGTCAGGAGCCCACCTGGGTCGGCGTGAAAGAGTTTGGTTCTGGGTTCGGCGGGCGCGCCGGCGCCGCGCTGGCGGTAGCCGTCGCGAACGGCATCAACGTAGTCTGCGGGCGAGGCGAGGCCTGCCGTCTCTTCGCTGGTGAGAAACAGGACGTCGGTCATACTCCCACGAGGAGACCGAGAGATAAAAACCGCGTGGCTGGAGGTTACTCGGAGTTGACCCTGGGGCGCGTGGCTGGGGCGTCCTCGACGGAATCGACGGGACCGTTGACGAACATCGCGTGACCGATGACGCCGATTGCGACGGTGGCGCTAATCGGGACTGCAGCCGTCAACGAGACGCCGACGACGGTCAGGGCAGCGGTGATACCGAGCAGTGCGACCGGGATAAGTCCGAGAACAATGTCATAATAGCCAGCCATAATCTATTACATTCTATGAGGAATAGGCATATAAGCGTTTCCCATAATTAGCCGATATTGGATTTGTCCCTGATTCAGATAGAGGGGAGATTATCCTCGTAACTTATCGAGTGGTTCAAGTCGGCGAAAGCAGCCGGGTTCGAAACCTCCTCTCAAAATCGATATTATCGAATTCGGCGCACACTCGGGCCGTGAACGACGGATCTCGAATCGCCGGCCGCTTCGACGACTGATTCGGGCCGGGTCGTCCCGCACTCGAGACGTGGGTACCTGACGTGATACCACCGGGCGTAACTCTCTGACCGGAGAGTACTCGAGGTATGGACAGCGGACCAAAGACTACTCGAGCCTGCCCGCATTACGGAGCCCCACCGAGAGCCCAATGCGCCAGCTTCCGAGCACGAGCAGCCCAATGGCGGTGATGACGACGTTGAACGCCCACAGCGAGTTGCCGTCGAAGAGCGGCGACGAGCGCAAGATGAGGCCGACGTTCGCCGCGCCGAGCCAGGCGACGGTCGTGACGACGGCGGCGGTCCTCGTCGACGTGATCGCCCGTCGAGCGAACGCGCCGGCGAGGAGGGCGACGACCGTCCAGCCGACGAGAAACGGCAGGGCGGTCTCGAGGGCGGCTCCCGGCTCGCTCGCGATCGGCAGGCCGTGCTGGCGTCGGCCGATCATCATGATCGCCGTGATGAGGGCGAGGTCGACCGTCCCGACAAGCGCGATGGCTCGCTGTCCAGGACGATCGGTATCGAATACGGTAGGTAACGCTCCCATACCCATCGGTCGGGACGGAGCCCGTATTGGTGTCACGGTTTCTGGTTCTAGCATCGGTATCGCCGGGTTCACTCGAAGTCGCCCGTCGCTCTCGAATCGTCCGCTGTGAATTTCAGAGATGACTACAATAATATAGTTCGAATACAAACGATGTGATAGATGGCCGTGGTCGACCAACGCCGTGAGCGGTGTGACGGGTGCGGACGGGTCGTCGCGCTCGAGGACCTTACTACCGTGACGATGCCGGACGGAGAACGGCTGGCGTGCTGCCCGACGTGTGCGCCCCACGCCCGCGAGGCCGCCCGCAAACTCGAGTCGATCGACCGGCCGCGCGGGACGTGCGATGGCTGCCACTCGAGCGTTCCGCGAAACGACCTCGAGGACGCCGTGTTGCCCGATGGAGCGGTGATAACGTGTTGTCCCGACTGCCTCGAGGAGGTTCCCGGCCATGGGGATGCGGGAACGTCGGCATCGGATGAGTTAGACGACGGTACCGGAGCGTCCGTCGACGAAACGCCGGAAACGACCGAGCTCGCGACCTGTCGAACGCTCTGTAGCCAGTGTCACGAGTACGTCGACGAAGAGCTCTATCACGTGACGACGATCGACGGCCGAACCGAGGAGCTGTGTCCGGACTGCAAGGCGCTGGCCGAGGAGAAAGGCGTCGTCAGCAGCGTCGAGATGCGCGAGTCGGAAGCACGGGAGATCCTCCGCGTCGACGACGACGTGACGAACCAGGAGCTTCGCGAGGCCTTCCTGACTCAGATCAAACACGCCCACCCCGATAAGAAGAGCGGCAGCGAGTCGGCGTTCAAACTCGTCAAAGAGGCTTACGACCGGCTGAAGTGACCGTCACGCTGTGCGTTCGAGGCCGTCCATACGCCTGACGAACCCGATCGTCGCCGGATCGAAGGCGTAGGCGGCGTCGCAGACCTCGCAGGTGGCCTCGAGAAACTGGCCGTGTTCCGAGAGTTTCCAGAGTTTCGTCTGTCCCTGCGTGATGTCCAGCGTCACGGGGTGGCCGCAGTCCGGAACCGTACACGGGAATCGGACGTACCAGTTGGGGACTGACAGTGCTCCGAGCGGGGAGAGTTCGCTCCGAAGTCGACAGAGCAGGTTGAAGATCGTGAACGAGAGGTTCTCCCGATCGATGGCGACCCCTTCGATATCGGCGATGAACCCGCCGCGGAACGTCTCGTCGTCGTATAGCGGAAGAACCGGAATGCCCTTCGCGAGCGCGTACCCGACCTCCTGGTTCACCCAGGGGCTGGTCGCCGAGGCCTCGGTGAGTACGGCAACGACGACGTCGCTGTTGGCGAGTCGACCCTCGAGTCGCTTGCGCGTTCGACCGGATTCGATCTCCTCGAGGGCGATGTGGACGCCGAACGGGAAGTTCTTGACCGTCGAGAACAGCTCCTGCACGAGGTCGAGGTCGACTGGTGCGTGGGAGACGAACACCTGTTCTCCGGTCATCAGTAGCTCTACGGAACCGAAGACAGCAATCCGTAATGAATGTAACTACTTTGTATCCTCTTCGTGCGTAATAGTATCGAGAACGAAGTCCGAAAATTCGAGTTCGGAGAGTTCGTCACCCAGCTGATCGAACCACTCGTGCTCGACCCGCCACGTTCCGCGCCGGTCCCCCTCGGTGGACCGAGAGATTGCTTCGAGCGTTCCCGGCTCCCACTCACGTTCCTCCGCGACGGACAAGACGATTCGCACGACGGTGCTGACCTCGTGGGAAGTCACGCCCGGTACGTCATGCACCATCTCGTACTCGAGTCGCGTTCGGTCGTCGGTTCGCTCGAGCGACGTGACGTAGACGCCCTGGCTCATCAGGCGGTTCTCTAAGGTGACCTCGAGTGGGTGTGAAGTCGACGTGTCGTCGGCGCTCGGGCGGGGCTCGTCGTCGCTCATCGGTACTGATTCGAGTTCGCTGGCGACGGACAAAAAGCGTCCGGCTCACCGGCCTGCTCTCGCGTCATCCTCGTCTCCGTCCCCGTGCCGTCTATGGTCCAATCTCACTCACAGCGGCTCGACCAGATCCGCGAGCGCCGCCGCGGGATCGTCGGCCTTGGCGACGCCGCTGGCGAGCAGGACGCCACTCGAGCCGAGGTCGCTGGCGGCGACGACGTCCTCGCCGGTGCTAATTCCCGCGCCACAGAGCACGGTAACGTCCTCGTCGACCCGGGCGGCAGCGTTGACGGCGTCCTCCACGACGTCCGGATCGGCCTGGCTGACGGGCGTCCCGGTGCCGATCAGTTCCGGCGGTTCGACGGCGACGGCGTCGGGGCCGAGCGCCGCGGCCGCCCCGATCTGGGCCGGGTTGTTCGCACAGACGACGGTCTCGAGACCCGCACGTTCGGCCGCCCGGATCGCGCCGTCGACGTCGGCGAGTTTCAGGCGGCGCTCGGAGTGGTTGATCAACGTGCCCGTCGCGCCCGCGTCCGCGACTACCTCCGCGAGCGTGTGCCCGGTGTTGCTCCCGTAGTCGATGGGATCGACGTGCTGGGCCCAGGTCTCGACCCCAGTCTCGGCGACTCGCTTGAGGTGGGTCGCCTGCGGAGCGACGGCGATGCGGGCGTCGGTCGTCTCGTCGACGTCGCGGGCGGCTTCGGCGACGTCGACAGGATCACACGGGTACGTCTTGAGGTTGATCAGAACGAACATGCTCGAGAGGAGTCCCTCGCGACCGAAATAGTTACCGAGTGTCCGACGTCTCGAGGCCCGTCTCGGGCTCGCCGGGTACCGAGGGATCGTACCGGTGGCAGGCGACCGGTCGCCCGTCCGCACGGGTCTCGAGCGTCGGCGACTCGCGTTCACAGACGGTCTCGGTGGGCGCCGCGAGGTGGGCTCGAGCCGATTCGAGGTCGCCGTCGTCGATGGATTCGACGGCCGCGGTGAGCGCCGCCTCGAGATCCGGATCTGCGAGTTTAGCGGGCAGATCGAACGTCGATCGAACGGCGTCGTCGGTAGCGGGGATGGACTCGGTAGCCGCGTGGTCGGTGCCGTCTGGCCGGCGTCCGGCGCTGGCGACGGCAGCACGCACGTCGTCCGCGGTCGTCCACTCGTTCTCGAGGCGGAATCGGAACTGTACGAGCCCCCGCCACTGGTCGCGAGGGATGGTCGCGTCGGCAGGCGGGATGATCGCCGGACACCGGGGGTGGAATCGGCACCCGGACGGCGGGTCGGACGCGTCGGGGAGGTCGTCGGTCAGGGGCTCGACGCCAGCGCGTGGCGCGTTCGGATCGAGGCTGGGAATCGACGACACGAGCAATTGCGTGTACGGGTGGCGAGGCTCGTCGAAGACGTCGTCGACCGCCCCGGACTCGACGATTTCGCCGAGGTACATCACCGCCGTGCGGTCGCAGAACCGACGCACGAGTTCGACGTCGTGACTAATGAAGACGATCGCGACGTCGAACTCCCGCTGGAGACGCCCCAGCAGCTCGAGGACGTCAGCCTTGGTTCGACCGTCGAGCGCGCTCACCGGTTCGTCGGCGACGATCAGGTCCGGGTTCAACACCAGCGCGCGGGCGATAGCGATGCGCTGTTTCTCCCCGCCGGAGAACTCGTGTGGGTACTGGTCTGCCGCCACGGCGGAGAGTCCGACGCGCTCGAGGGTGTCCTTGACGACGTGTCGACGCCGCTGGGAGCCGTGCAAGCCGTGGATGCGGAGGGGCTCTTCGACGGACTCGCCGACCGTTCGACGGGGGTTGAGCGCCGAGTCCGGATCCTGGAGCACGAGTTGTGCGCGCCGGCGAAAGCGACGCAGCTCGTCGTCGTCGTACGCGCGGACGTCGTCGCCGTCGAACCGGACCTCGCCGCCGGTCGGCTCCTCGAGGCGGAGTACCGACAGCGCGGTCGTGGATTTCCCGCAGCCGGATTCGCCGACGAGCCCGAACGCCTCGCCGGGGTGAACGTCGAAGCTCACGCCGTCGACGGCCCAAACGGTCCCAACCTCGCGCCGAAGGAGCCCTTCGGTGATCGGGTAGTGCTTCTCGAGGTTCCTGACCGAAAGCAGCGGATCGGCCTCAGTCATCCTCGGTCACCCCCTCCCCGCTAGCGCCGAGGTCGGGAGCAGTGTCGAGGACCGTTCTCGAATCCTTTCGGTCGCCGTGGTAGATGCACGCCGCACGGTGGTCTTCGACGCCGGCGACCGGTTCGAACGGCGGTTCGTCGGCGCGACACGCCTCGACGGCGTGTGGGCACTCTCGACGGAAGCGACACCCTTCCCGCGGGATCGGCTCGTTGCGTCCGACGGTTTCGGTGCGGCCGACCGAGCCGTCCGTCCCACCCTGCCCCACGAAACTCCGGAACAGCGACTGCGTGTAGGGATGGCCCGGTCGCTCGAGGACGGCCTCGACGGGGCCGCGCTCGACGACGTTCCCGGCGTACATGACGACGACGCGGTCGGCCAGCGAGGCTACGACCCTGAGGTCGTGGGTAACGAGCAGCAACGTCAGCGCTCGCTCTCGCCGGAGGTCGTCGATCAGGTCGATGATTCGGGACTGAATCGTGACGTCCAGTGCGGACGTCGGCTCGTCGGCGATGAGCAGGTCGGGCTCGGCGGCCAGGGCGATGGCGATCAGGACGCGCTGGCGCATGCCGTCGGAGAACTCGTGGGGATACGCGTCGAGTCGCTCCGCCGGTCGAGAGAGGCCGACGGTCTGCAGCAGATCGATCGCTCGCTCTCGAGCGGCCTCGTCGCTAACGTCCCGGTGGAACGTGACCGCCTCGACGAGCTGATCGCCGACGGTGTACACCGGATCCAGCGCGTTCTGGGCGTTCTGAAAGAGGTAGGCGATCCGGTTGCCGCGGATCGATCGAAGCCGGCTCTCGCTGGCCGAGAGCAACTCCTCGCCCTCGAACGTCACCGAGCCGGAGACGTCGACCTGCGAACTCGAGATCAGGCCGGTGATCGAATCACACGTCAGCGTCTTCCCGCTCCCGCTCTCGCCGACGAGACAGACGGTTTCGCCGGGCTGGACGTCGAAGCTCACGCCGTCGACGGCCCGGACGGTGCCATCGGCAGTCGCGATGTGAGCGTGCACGTCGTCGACGGAGAGCAGTGGGTCCACGTCAGTCATGGGTCCCCCGTGGATCGAGCGCGTCTCGCAGTCCGTCGCCGGCCACCTTGAACGACGCGACGGTCAGTCCCAGAGCGATGGCGGGAAGCGTCGAGACCCACCACGCGTCGAGGGGGGCCGCTCTGAACAGCCCCTCGCCCATCGTCATACCCCACGACTGGAACGTGGCGTGGAATCCGAGGAACGCGAGCGCGGCCTCGGTCAGGACGAGCACGGCCATCAGGTGAAACGCCGCCGGGATTACGCTGTTGGTGACGTTCGGCAGGACGTGTCTGCGCAGGACGTACGGTCTCGAGGCCCCGAGCACCCGTGCGGCGAGAACGTACCCTTCCTCCCGTCGTTGCAGCGTCTCGCTTCGGACGATTCGGCCGATTCCGCCCCACGAAAGTAGGCCGAACGCGGCGAGGAGGACGAAAAATGAGTCCCCGATGAACAGGTACGCGATCATGTAGATGACGATCGCCGGGATGCTGAGCTGGACGTCGACGTAGCTCATCAGGAGGTCGTCGACACGGCCCCCGTAGTACCCCGCGACGAGACCGACGATCGTCGCGAGCGGAACGATGATGCCGACTGTGACGAACACGGCGTAGGCCACGGGTCGAGCGCCGACCACGAGGAGGTCGACCATCTCGTAGCCCCAGCGATCGGTTCCGAACACGTACTCCCAGCTCCCGTGACACTGCTGTTCGTATATCGTGTCCCCGGTAACCGTGCCCACGCAGTCTTTTCCCGTTTCCAGGTAGGAACCGCTGAAGCCGACCGGCGGCTGGAGTTTGTCGGTTCCGGCCGTCCCCGAGTATAACGTCAGCCGGGGCTGAAACCCAGTTATCATCGAGTAGAGCGCGGTGAGAGTAACGGCGCCGAGGACCACGAGACTGACGACGGTTGCCCACCGTCGCCGAAGCCGAGCGAGGAGTCGTCGGCCGCGGGACGGATCGAGGACCATCGGAACGGCGCCGTAGGCGACGACCACGGCCAGGGCGAGCAGCAGCAGCCAATCTTCGGGGCCGACGTACCACCGAGAGACGAGATAGATGCTGTCCTTCCATCGGTAGTAGAGGTACGCCAACCCGACGGTAAGGACGCCGATCACGAGTGCGATTCGTTCGGGCGAAAGCCGACGCGACGACGAGTCGACCCGATCCCAGTCGATTTGCTCGAGCGCCGCGACGTCTGTCCGCCCCGGTGGCTCGTCTCTGGAGGGTTCGTTCGATCCCGATTCCGTCATTGCGAGTCGTGCGGGAACCTGTCGCCTCTGTGAATAAGTGTTTCTGTTCCATCACGACCGCAACACTCATAGTTCCCTGGCTGGCACGTGTGCAGTACTCGTGATTTGCGACCCCGTCGTCACGTTTGCGTCGCTCGCAGGTGACTGCCAGTGAGAGTGGTGCGAATTCTGGCTCGGCGTCTCGCACTGGGGGCGATCGCCGCCTGGGCCGTGCTCACGGTGATGTTCGCACTGTTCGCCGCGACCGAAGACTGGGTGCTCGATAGGCGGCTCGCACTCGCAGCCTACGGCGGTGCCGACCCCGACGAACTCGAGTCTATTCGCCAGTCGTACCTCGCCGACCGAGGGCTCGATCGACCGATCATCGAGCAGTACGTCGACTGGATGGGAAACATGATCACGCTGGAGTGGGGAAACTCCTTCCAGAGCGGCGAGGCCGTGTTTCCGCTCGTCCGCGAGGCCACCCTCGAGACAGCGCTGTACGTCGTCCCGGCGATCGTGGTGGCGACGACGCTCGGTCTGGTCGTCGGCGCCTATGCCGCCATGAACGTGGGCTCGATTCGCGGCAACGGAGCCACGGGGATGGTGTACCTGCTGTTTGCGATCCCGAACTTCTGGGCCGGCTTCCTGATCCTGAGCGCGTCCGCGACTGCCGCTGCCGCCTTCAGGTGGGGCAGCGAGTTCAACTACATCACGGTGACCGAGTTGCCGTTTCTCTACGGACGCGTCCTCCCGGTCGTCCTGGTGACGACGACCCTGCTCGCTGCTATCGTCAGCTACGCTCGAGCGTACGCTCGCCAGTACTACACCGCGGACCTCACCAAACTCGTTCGCGCGAAAGGGGGTGGACGGGTCGACGTCGCCAGACACGTGTTGCGAAACGCGGCGATCCCGTTGCTCTCGCTCGTGTTCGCGGAGACGCTAGCGTTGCTCGCGATTTCGGTGATCGTCATCGAAGCGGTCTTCGGCATCGGCGGAATCGGTTCGCTCTTCTACAACGCCGTCTGGACGCGCGACCTTCCCGTCGTGATGGGCGTAACGGTCGTCGTCGTCGCCTTCGGCGTCGTCGGCAACGTCGTCCAGGATCTGGCGTACTCGCTCCTCGATCCTCGAGTGGACACCGGATCGCGGTGAGGACAGCACCGGCGATCGGGAAAAACGCTGGTCGCCGCTCGATCAATCCTTTCGCTTGACGACGTCGCCGAGCGTGTAACTCCCGCTCGAGGAGCCACCCTCCCAGTCGCTGTCCTCGCTCGATCCGGATCCGCCGGTGAGGCTGATCTCCAGGAATCGCTCGAGTTTGCTCTGGACCCGGTCGCTGGGCAGGGTATCCCCGCGCTCGAGTTTGCGGATCAGACTCGCCTTCTCGTTGAGTTCGTTCGCGAGGTCGGACTGGCTGAGGTCCTTCTTCTCTCTCGCCCGACGAATGCGGTCGTCGTAGTCGGTGACGATCTCGTCCATCTCGTCGAACATGTCGCGGCGACGCGAGCCACCGGACCCCGAGGAGCGACCCCCGCTCGAGGACGTGTTGCTGGATCCCGACCCGGACCCCGATCCAGAGCCCGTCGAGTACTTCGTCGACGTGCTCGAGGATGAGGCGGTCTTCACCTCGGTACCGAAGTCGGTACAGTTCGAACACACGTCCAGCTTCGCGCCTTCGACTTTGATGGTCTTCGGGGACGACGTCTCGGCGCCACACATCTCGCACTGAACCATGGTCGGGTCTAACGCACCACGCGTGATAAAGGGTACGGCGCCAGCGATCCGGGCGGGTCGTGTCGAACTCGAACCTGCCCCGGACGAGGGCCCGGACCAAGTCAGACGCTACTCGAGCGCGCTCCAGGAGTAGAAGAACCGCTGGAGAGCCGTCACGTGTCCGACGACGGCGAGGAAGACGAGCAACCAGCCGACGAGCGAGAGGCCACCGGCGTCAAACGACTCGAGCGGATACGCGAGAAAGCCGACGATTCCGATGATCGCCAGTCGATCCGCGCGGCCGACGAGCCCACCGTAGACCCGGTCGAGACCCACCGCCTGGGCCTGGGTGCCGAGGTAGGAGGTCATAACGACGCCCGTAACCGCCAGGAAGCCGAGCCAGTAGTCGCCGACGCCGGCGGCGAGCCCGCCGATGATCACGATGTCGGCGTACCGATCCAGGACGTGATCGAGCAGGTCCCCCGCGGGGGAGGAGACGCCCTGTGCTCGAGCGAGCGCGCCGTCGATGATGTCGAACCAGCCGTTCAGGAAGACGAGGGCCGCGCCGACGGCGTACCAGACGGGGTGAGCGACCCCACCGAGGTAGAACGCGAGACCCGCAGCGATCGCCACGAATCCGGCGATCACGCTCACGCCGTCGGGGGACATCCCGACTCGATCGAACCCACGCACGAACGGATCCAGGAACCTCGAGACGTACGGACGAAGCTGATCGAGCGTCATGCCAGGTACCCCACGAAGTCGACCTCGCCGGCACTCGGCGCTCGTGTGCCGTGAACGACGGCCTCGAGTTCGTCGGCCACCGCGGCGGGCTCGCGGTCCGTGGTGTCGATTTCGTACACGGACTCGAGGCCGTGGCGGTCGACGGCCTCCGAGAGGATGACGTCGAGCGCCTCGCTCTCCGCGTTCTCGCGAGCTTTGTCCGTGCGTTCTCCGCGTTCGCGCAGTCGTTTTTCGAGTACCTCGGGAGCACACCGCAAGACGGCGACCCGATCGGCCGACAGGTGGTGAGCGAGGTGCGACTCGATCAGGACGTCGTCTCGCTCCGCGAGTCGTTCCTCGAGGGCCTCGAGGTCGGCGACCTTGCTGTCGCGCTCTTCGTCGACGGCCGTGTACAGCCCCTCGCGGTCGAGCAGGTCGTTGAGGTGGATCACGTCGTAGTCCTCGAGCTGTTTCTCGGGCCGGTCCTCGTGGCGGTCCTCGAGTCGGGGCCCGCGATGATCACCGATCCTTTCCTCGAGGATCGTCGTCGCCGTCGTCTTCCCCGTTCCCGGGGTGCCGGTAACCGCGACTCTCACGCGCCGTTCACCTCGGTTGGGGTTTCGCCGTCAGCGCCGAGTTCGCGCTGGTGCCCTCGGTCCTCGAGCACCTCGTTGAGCGTCTCGACGGCCCGTTCGGTTTCGGACGGCGTACCGCAGGTGATGCGAACGCACCCCGGCAACCCGAAACTCGTACAGTCGCGGACGATAACGCCCCGTTCTTGCATCGCCTCGGCGACAGGGGTCGCCTCCCCGACGTCGACGAGGACGAAATTCCCGTCGCTCGGCCAGACGTGGGCATCGATTTCCTCGCGCATGGTCGCTCGAGCCTCGACGACGGTCGCGACGGTTCGCTCGACGTGTTCGTCGTCCTCGATGGCGGCCAGGCCGGCCCGGCAGGCGAGTTCGCTCGCGGCGAACGGGGTGTTGACGCGGGCGTAGGCGTCGGCCCACGCGTGCGGAACGAGTGCGTATCCGAGTCGCAGGCCCGCCAGACCGTACGCCTTCGAGAACGTCCGGAGGACGGCGACGTCGTCGCGGGCGTCGAACCCGTCGCGACCCGCGATCAGGGCGACGGCGCTGTCGACGTCGGCGAACTCGCCGTAGGCCTCGTCCACGACGACGAGCGTCTCCTCGTCCGTTCGATCGGCGATTGCCGCGACGTCCTCCAGGTCGATCGTCGATCCCGAGGGGTTGTGCGGGCTGGTGAGGTAGACGATCCGTTCGCCCTCGTAGGCCTCGAGGATCGTCTCGGCGTCCTGGGTGAAGTCGTTATCGCGCGCGAGCGCGTACTCGGTAACGTCGCCGTGGTGGAATCGGGCGCTCATGCCGTAGTAGGCGAACCCCGGCGCGGGGACGAGCACGTCGTCGCCCGGTTCGAGGGTCGCCCTCGAGAGGTAGTCGATGGCGCCGTCGCCGCCGTTTGCGAGCCAGACCTGTTCGTCCGCGATGGACCAGCGGTCGGCGATCGCAGCGGTGAGATCGGCGTGAGCCGCCTTCGGATAGGAACTCACGCTTCCAGCAGCGTCCTCGATGGCGTCGACGGCCGCAGGCGAGGGGCCGAGTGCGTTCTCGTTGGAAGCGAGTTTGACGAACGTCGAGGGGTCGCGCCCGAGTTCGCGGGCAACCTCCTCGATGCCTCGACCCGCCTGATAGGCGACGTGGTCGGACAGATCGCGCGGATGCATACGTGAAACCTTTTCCTCGCGACGCTTAAGCGTGCTTACCTGTGACGAGCGTCGAGGAGCGTTGCCCATCCGACGGCCATCTGGTACTACGGTCGAAAGCGACGGAGAGCGATGATTGGCTCGACCGAATCGTGAACCGATTCACGCAATCATTTATCATCATTTTTCGGGCGCGCGAAGGAGTGGCTGGAATGCAAATATCTGGCAGATAATGGGCTTCTCAATCCTATATTGCCTATGTCTGTTCATAGTATGTTCGTATTGGATACTTCCGTTCATGTAAACTCGCGTGCTATTATATGCCAGTGTGCGTATCAGTCGCTCCCAAAGGCAAAACTTATACGACTCGAGAGAATTTTGCCAGTCGATGCCCAACGACAACGGTGTATCCCGACGATCATTCCTGAAGGCCACGAGCGCCGGTGCAGCCACCGCGGCGGTGGCCGGGTGCTTTGGCGGCGACGAAGGAAATGGTGATGGGAACGGCGACGGTAACGGCAACGAATCTGGCAACGGAAACGGCAACGGCGACGGGGACCTGTCCAACGTCGAGAAGGCCCAGCAGGCCTGGGAACGTGCCCAGGACAACCCTGCGCCGGAGGACGAGGAGACCCGGATGGAAGCGTACCTCGAGATGGAGGAGGCCGTTCGCGATGACATGGTCCTGCTGCCGCTGTACCACGGCCTGACGGAGCGGATGTGGTACGACCACGTCGATGTCGAACCCACGGGCTCGCTCGGCGGCCACCGACAGCAGCACAACGAGACCAGTACCGAAGACGGTGAGTTGAACCTGATCAACTCGACGGTTACGTCGCTGGACCCCATTCAGTCGACCGACACCGCCTCCGCGGTCATCATCAACCAGGTGTACGAGAACCTCGTGCACTACCCCAACGGCGTGCCGGAAGTCGAGAACCAGCTCGCCGAGGAGGTCAACGTCTCCGACGACCTGCTGACGTACACGTTCACCATCAAGGAGGCGCAGTACCACGACGGCAGCGAGCTGACCGCCAGCGACTTCGTGTACGCCTGGCGTCGTCTCGCGGAGTCCGCCGCCAGCGAGCGCGCGAACTTCCTGCTGGAACCCGGCTTCCTTGCCGTCGAACACGAGACGGAGGGCGAAGGCGAGGACGCCACGACCGTCCCGGACTCCCTCGGCGTCGAGGCCGTGGACGACCGTACGCTCGAGGTGACGCTCACGGAACCACAGCCGTCCGCACTCGACATCCTCACCTACGACTCGTTCGCGGCGATGCCCGAGGGACTCGTCGGCGACATCGAGGGCTACGACGGCCAGTACACCCAGGAGGAGATCTCCCAGGAAGTGATGGTCGGCTGCGGCCCCTTCCAGTTCGAAACGTGGGAGCCCGGAACGGAACAGATCCTCACGGCATTCGGCGACTACCACGACGGCGCGCCGAACCTCGACCGCATCCACTGGCAGGTCATCGAGGACGACGAGACCATCTGGACGTACGTCAACGAAGGAAACGCCGACATCTTCGGCATTCCAACGGCGTACTACGACCAGGAGAACATCGACGCCGAGGAGGACGACATGGGTCGCGACGTCGGGACCTACGGTCCCCTCGAAGACGGCGAAACCGTCGTCAACTACCTCGGCGTGAGCGAGATGTCGACGTTCTACTTCGCGTTCAACGCCGCCAAGGTGCCGAAGCCGGTCCGGCAGGCGATGGCGTACGTCACCGACCACGAAGAACTCATCAACCAGGTCTTCGAAGGACGCGGAGTCGAAGCGTTCAGCTTCACGCCGCCGGGAATCTTCCCGGGTGGAAACGAGGCCTACCAGACCTTCGTCGACGAGTGGCAGTACTCGCCAAACGATACCGACCGTGAGTCCGCACAGCAGGTTCTCGAAGAGGGCGGCCACACGGCAGACGATCCGTTCGCGCTGACGCTGACGACCTACGAGAGCGAGACGTTCTCGGAAGCCGCAGGAATCACTCGAGACAAGGTTTCGGACCTGGGAATCGAGTTGGATACCGAGGAGGCAGAGTTCTCCACGCTGATCAGCCGCGGTCAGGACGGCGACCTCGAAATGTACTCGCTCGGCTGGATCTGGAGCTACCCCTCGGTCGCCTACGGCCTGTTCGGCTTCGAACCGGCCAACACCAACACCGATCTGATCTCCCAGGGAGAAGCGGACGGCTACTACCTCAACTGGGAAGCCGAACTCGAAAACGAAGAATAACACGAAAAGCGACCACCGTCGGCGGATCGGACCCGCCGGTGAAATTATCCGTCCTCGGAGCCGCTTCCGAGGAAATCATGATACCTATTACCCTCGAATGCATACCGATCCAATAGTGCGAAATATGGTAAACGTCTGGGACACGTGTGATGCGCCATGAGTCGCTGGCGATACTTTTTCCAGCGGGTCTTGCTCTCAATTCCGGTCCTCTTCCTCGTGATGACAATGCTGTTCGTCATCCTCAGAATGGGACCGCTCGACCCGGTCGCAGCGATGCTCGGGCCAGAGGCGAGCGGCGCAGCAGCAGCACAGATTCGCGAAAACATGGGCTTGAACGAGCCGCTGTGGCAACAGTACATCGACTTTATGGTCGGGTTGATCACCTTCGACCTCGGCCAATCGTGGGTCATCCAGCGGGGTCGATCCGTAACGTCGATGATCAGGATCTACGCGCCACGAACGATCTGGCTCGGATTCTGGGCGATCCTGCTCCCGCTGTTCATCGGCATCCCGCTCGGGTTCTACGCCGGGCTCAACTCGAACAGCTGGGGCGACTACATCGCCTCATTTTCGGGAATCGTCTGGCTGGCGATGCCGAACTTCTGGCTCGCAATCATGTTCCTCGCCGTTCTGCGTCGAACGCAGGGTGGGGGGTTCCTCGGGTTCGACTGGTACACTCTCGGTCCCGATATCAGGAGCATCATCGGCACGCCACCGCTCGACTTCATCGGCTTCGAACAGTTGCTCCCGGTCCCGAGCGGGTTCTTCTTCGACGGGGGGACGCTCGCCGTTGCAATCAAAGTAATCCTTCCGGCGGCGCTCGTCCTCGGCTCGGCGTCGATGGCCACCGAACTCCGAATTGGACGAACGGCAATGCTCGAGACGATCAACTCAAACTACGTCGAGACGGCGAAGGCGAAGGGACTCTCGAACCGGGTCATCATCTGGAAGCACGTCTTCCGGAACGCGTTGATTCCGCTAGTGCCGATCATTACTAACGAAGCGTTCTTGCTTCTGGGCGGGTCGGTCATCGTCGAGGTCCTCTTCGGTATCAACGGACTCGGTCGGCTGTACTTCATCTCGCTGACGCAGGGTGACTTGCCGCTCGCAGGAGCACTGGTGTACATATTCACCATCATAACGATTAGTATGAATATCATACAGGACCTCCTGTACACGATTCTAGATCCGCGTGTGGGGTACGATCAATGAGTTCCGAGCTAGACGAGGGGACGACACTTCGTGAACGAATCGCCGCAAACCCGCGTCCGGCCGCGATCTGGGCCGCCGGAATAGCAATTTTGATCCTGCTCGAGTTGGGTCGCGTCGGAGCGGGCGTCGTAAAAATGGGTGGCGCAATCCGCGTCGCTCTGGCCGGATTCGCCGCGATTCCCGGCTGGGTCTACGGAAACGTACACGGCTCGGCCGGACTGATCGCCGCCGAGATTTCGTTCGCAGTCACCGCGGTGCTCATCCTGTCGGTCGTCACGTTGATTCTCAGAGCGACGGTCGTCACCGGCTCACTCGCCGATCGATTCGGAATTCACCACGATCGGTTCGAAAGCACTTACGTGACCGAAGAACGGCTCGAGCGAATTATCTTGCTCGCCGTTTTAACAGCGGTAACGTTCCTCGTGACCATGACGCCAGCCGAGATCGCCGTCGACCTCGTCGTCGGTGCACTAACGGCGTTCTTCGAGTGGATCGCGTCGCTGTGGTCGATTACGAGCCCGGAAACGATTCCGAACCAAGGCTACCGAACGCCCGGTGGCGGCTGGGAAGGAACCTTCCTGGGGCTGTCTCCGGCATGGGCCTGGGCGATTCGGGTCGTCCTCGTCTACGTGTACGCCTTCACAGCGCTCGTGTGGCTCTGGAAGGGGTATACGATCTTCCGGGAACACTATCGGGAGGCCGACTGGACGCCCCGAGACGATTCAGTCAACCGGTTCCGGGACCACTACTGGGGGATCTTTGGACTCCTCGTTGTCTTCATGTTCGTGGTAATGGCGTTGTGGGCACCGGCGCTCGGTCCGGTCGGTCCGCAAGAGAACATATACAGTCCGTACGGCCACGAGTTCCAGTACCTGGACCAGGAGACCGGTGAACTCGAAACGGTCAACCACGGGACGGCAAACCTCGATGCCCGGTCTCAGGGGTCCGATCCTGTTGGTCCGCTGAGTTACGATAACTACGATCGGTGGGCACCGTTCGGGACGACCAGTGACGGGAAGGATCTGTTCACGTACCTCGTCTTCGGGGCCCGGACATCGCTCGTTATCGGTATCGTCTCGATCGGACTGGCGACGCTCATCGCGCTGGGATTGTCCCTCCTCACCGCCTACTACAAGGGACTGGTCGACCTCGCGACTGTGATCGTCAGCGATACGCTCATCGCCGTTCCGGTGTTCCTGATGGTCCTGTTACTCTCGGTCGTGTTCCAGCAGGGGAATCACCCGATTGCCGATTATTACAACGGCGGGTTACTCCTGGCGCTCATCTTCGCTGGCCTGTATTGGCCAGGATTATGGCGTTCGATACGCGGCCCCTCGCTCCAGGTTGCCGAACAGGAGTGGGTCGACGCCGCGAAGAGCTACGGGCAAACGCCGATGATGACGATGAGAAAACACATGGCGCCCTACATCTTCAGCTACATCATGATCTACGCATCGTTGCTGTTGGGCGGCGTTATCATCGTCACCGCCGCTCTCTCGTTCCTCGGTCTGGGTATCAACCCACCGACGCCCGAATGGGGTCGAATCATCGCCGACGGTCGCTCGTACGTCTCGACCGAGTCCTGGCACATCGCGACGATTCCGGGCATCCTGATCGTCCTCGTCGTCACCGGTTTCAACGCCCTCGGTGACGGAATCCGAGACGCGATGGATCCAGAGAGCGAAGCCGGCGAAGGTGACGTGGCGACGACCGGAGGTGGTGCGTGATGTCCATGAACACAGAGACGCAAACGACGCAGACGAAAACAGGCCAGTCTGAGACGATCCTCTCGGTTCGAAACCTCCAGACCGCGTTCTTCACCGACAAGGAGGTGATTCGGGCTGTAGACGGGATCTCCTACGACATCGAAAGCGGTGAAACGGTCGGCATCGTCGGTGAAAGCGGATCCGGAAAGAGTGTCACCGCACGCTCGATCATGGGGCTCGTCGATAGTCCCGGCCGCATCCTGCCCGGCAGCAGCATTCGCTTCCACCACCTCGAGACCGTCCGGGAGTTCGCCCGGCGGTTCTCGGGGAACACAGTCGACGTGAACGCGCTCGAGCAAGCCCACGACCCGGCGGAGCAGTTCGACCGGCCCGAAGTCGACATGACGCCCGCGGCGTTCGGCTACGAATCGCCCGAGGAGGCTTCGATCGTCGACTTTCTCGGCTCCGGCTACGGCGAATCGCTCGGCCTCGTCGACGCCGGCGATTTCGTCTTCGTGACCGAAGGGTCGCCCGACGACCCCTCGAGCATCGAGTCCGGATTCGTGGAGATCACTCGTCTCGAGGGGAAGGCCCAGCGCGCCATGCGCGGCAACAAGATTGCAATGGTCTTCCAGGATCCGCTGACGAGTCTCAACCCCGTGTACACCGTCGGCAACCAGATCAAGGAAGCGCTCAGACTCCACCAGGGAATGACCGGCGGAGAGGCGACCAACGAGGCCGTCGAGTTACTCGAGGCCGTCGGGATTCCGGACGCCCGACGACGCGTCAGAGAGTATCCACACCAGTTCTCCGGCGGTATGCGACAGCGAGCCGTCATCGCAATGGCGCTCGCCTGCGAACCGGAGGTACTAATCTGTGACGAGCCGACGACGGCGCTAGACGTGACGATTCAGGCACAGATTCTCGAACTGCTCGAGGACTTGCAGGAAGAACGCGACCTGGCGATCATGTTCATCACCCACGACATGGGCGTCATCGCCGACGTCTCCGATCGGGTAAACGTCATGTACGCGGGCGAAATCGTCGAGACGGCGGACGTCGAGACGCTGTTCGCTTCACCGAAACACCCCTACACGCAGGGGCTACTCCAATCGATCCCCGGCAGACAGACCGGAGATCGGCTCCAGACTATCGAGGGGAACGTACCGACGCCGAACGAGCCGGCGACGTACTGTCGATTCGCGCCGCGCTGTCCGGAGGCGTTCGACGCCTGTAACGAGATCCATCCCGTCTCGATTCCGGTCCGAGAAGGAGCCGACGACCACACGGCGGCCTGTCTCCTCTATCCCGAGGGGAAGTCCGAAATCGAACGGATCGATCACCACACAGACCAGGCGGCACAGTCGCCGTCGACTGAAGGAGGTGCAAACGAAGATCAATGAGCCAGGAATCGCTACGAACAGATACCGACGAGGCTATGCGCGCCGACGAGGACGTCATGGTCGAGGTATCGAATCTACGGACGTACTACGACGAAGGGGGCCTACTGGGTGGAAACCCGGTCAAAGCGGTCGACGGGGTCTCCTTCGAAATCAAACGCGGCGAAACGCTCGGGCTCGTCGGGGAATCCGGCTGTGGAAAAACGACCCTCGGACGAACGCTCGTCCAGCTCGAACAGGCGACGGACGGGGCGATCCGCTTCGACGGGACCGACATCACGGAACTCAGCGGTCCGGAGCTCAAGGCCTGGCGTCGAGACGCCCAGATCGTCTTCCAGGATCCCGACTCGAGCCTGAACGATCGGATGACCGTCGGCGAAATCGTTCGCGAACCGCTCGACGTTCACGACTGGAAGACACCCGACGAACGCCGACAGCACGTTCGCGAACTCCTCGAGAAGGTGGGACTCCAGCGCGAACACTACTACCGCTATCCCCACCAGTTCTCCGGCGGCCAGCGCCAGCGGATCGGTATCGCCCGAACACTGACGCTCGAACCGGAGTTTATCGTCCTTGACGAACCGGTGAGTGCCCTGGACGTCTCCGTGCAGGCCGAAGTTATCAACCTCCTCGAGGACTTACAGGACGAGTTCGGGCTTACCTACCTGTTCATCGCCCACGACCTCTCGGTCGTCAGACACATCTGTGACCGGGTAGCGGTCATGTACCTCGGGAATATCATGGAGATTGGACCGACCGAGGAACTGTTCACCGATCCGTCGAACCCGTACACGCACGCGCTGCTCTCGGCGATTCCGGAACCGGATCCAACCTCGGAGAAACACCGAATCACGCTACAGGGAACGCCACCAAACCCCCGATTCCCTCCCGAGGGGTGTCCGTTCAGCACGCGGTGTCCGGCGCGGATCCGGCCAGAAGAGTACAAACATCTGTCGCACGAACTCTGGATGCGGCTGGATACCCTTCAGGAAATCCTTCGAGAACGTGAACGGGCCGAACGGTCGGTTTCGGAGCGAGTCAAGGAATTACTCGGAAGGGAGACTCGATTTGGGACGATCGACGAGATTTACGACGAACTCTTCAGCGACGTTTCGGTTCCCGAGGAGGTACAGTCGGTCCTCGACGAAATCGCCGAACACGTCCGGCGAAACGACGAGGCTACTGCACTCGAGGTGCTGGCTGCAGACTTCGAAAGCGTCTGCGGAAGCGAACACCCCGAGTACTACCCCGTGGGCGAGAGCAATCGGGTTAGTCTCTGTCATCGCCACGACGACGCCTACCGAGACCCCGAGCCAGTTCTCGAGGAACGGCACGGTTACGTCCCGAACGAGTAGGGCACGTGTAATGGCCCGGCTCGAATCTGTGCAGTGGCGCCTGCTTGCCCTCGTCTGTGCGGATGCGTTATCGTACGTGTTCGCCGTCGTCGTCGTGGCGACGATCACCGCAGTCCCAATCAGTCTCGCTGTCGGTGGCGGGTTCGGCGGGGCCAAGGTCGTTCTGTTTTTCGCCGGGTTCCTGTTGCTCGCGTACGCGACCGTTCGCCTCTGGCCGAGCTCGCCCGAGGAGGTGTCCGGTCGATCGACGGACGCGGCGGATGCAATCGGGCTGTCGGCATCACCGACAGGCTCGAACGAAACCCGCTTCCAGCGATTCGCTCGAGCGCTTCCGCCCGCCCGCTGGGTCGAATCGCCGCCGCCGGATCGAGAACTCTCGTCTGCGGGAAAGCTCTTCTGGAGCAGCCTGGGTGTCCTGCTGATCTCGTATCTGATGGAGACGATGTTCGGCGTCGTCTAGGTCGTTTCGCCTGGAAAGCAGTTGACTCGAAACCATTAACCGAGTCCCGATTCTGTGTCCCCATATGCCAAAACCGGATGACGATTCAGTCGGGATTCGAGCTCGTACCCCGGCGGCGACACAGGCCTGGAAGCGAACGCTCGAGGACATGCAGGCGATCGCCGAGGAGCGACGGTCCGAAGGGTGGGAGATGACGACACTTCCAGCGATCCAGACGTCCGTATTGTCGAAAGCAGACGGGAGCGAGGATCGGTTCGGGCTCATTCACGTGCTGGCAGATAATCACGCCGATACGTTTCGGACGGCCTACGAGAAGGGATCGTTCCCGAGGAGCGAGGCCTACCGGAACACGGTCGACGGCTTCGTCTATCTCGTCACCGAGTTGCTCGATCCGGACTCCGAGACTGGTATTCTCATTGCGAGTCAGTACGACCTCCACCTCGCTCGCGGAATGATCGCCTCGGCGATCGACGAGGGCAAGCTACAGACCCGGGTCAAACTCATCGATGGGACCGAACTCGCGATGACGACGCACGAGGACGTCAGCGCGTTCGTCCCGGATCTCGGGCATATCAAGGCCCAGCTCGGGGTTGAGGATGAGCAGGACGAACAGGACGAGCAGGACGAGCACGAAGGCTAGCAACACCGAGTAGCACCTCGAGAATCGTCAGTCGGCGTTGGATTCAGCGTGTGTTGTACGTTACTCGTCTCCGATTATCGTCGCCACTCACTCGAGGACGACGAGCGTATCGCCCATGTCGACGCTCTGGCCTTCTTCGACGGCCACCTGCGAGACGGTGCCACCCGTCGAGGCGACGATGTCGTTTTCCATCTTCATCGCTTCCAGGACGACGACGACGTCACCGGCGGCGACCTCGTCGCCTTCAGCGACCTCGACGGAGAGGATCGTCCCCTGCATCTCGGCGTCGACGCGTTCGCCGTCGCCCTGAATCTCGACGTCGCCGCTCGAGCCCTCGCTGCTGGCAGATTGTGGCGGTCCACCGGCGCCGGCGGTGCTCGACCCCCCATTGCTGGCCGCCTGCGGAACGGCACCGCCGCGGTCCTCGAGGTTGACCTCGAAGCGTTTCCCGTTGACTTCGACGGTGAACTCGCGTTCGACGACCTCCTCGTCGGCCGCGGTCGACTCCTCGCTTCCCCACTGTTCCTGGGCCTGCTCGATTCTGGATTGCTCGAGTTCGTTGTCCAGGTACTTCGTGGTGTGTCGACCCTCGACGAACATCTCGTCGGTCAACATCAGGCGGTGGAACGGGACGATGGTCGTGATGCCCTCGATCTCGTACTCTCGCAGGGCGCGAAGCGAGCGTTCGATACACTCTTCGCGGTCTTCGCCCCAGACGATGAGTTTCGCGATCATCGAGTCGTAGTCGGTGACGAGTTCGTCACCCTGGCTCAGCGCGTCGTCGAGGCGGACGCCGATCCCACCTGGTGGGTTGTAGGTCGTCAGTGTCCCGCCCGTGGCGGGCTGGAAGTCCTTCGCGGCGTTCTCGGCGTTGATTCGGAACTCCATCGCGTGGCCGTCGATCTCGACGTCGTTCTGCTCGAAGTCGAGTTCTTCACCCGCGGCGACCCGAATCTGGCGCTTGACGATGTCGAGGCCGGTGATCTCCTCGGTCACGCAGTGTTCGACCTGGATGCGGGTGTTGACCTCGAGGAAGTAGAAGTTCGCGTCGGGGCCGAGGACGCCCTCGCGCCCGGGTTCTTCCTCGACGAGGAACTCGACGGTGCCGGCGTTCGTGTAGTCGGCGGCGGCGACCCCACGGCGGGCGGCTTCGCCGATCTGCTCGCGCAGTTCGTCCGAGAGCGCGGGCGATGGGCCTTCTTCGATGACCTTCTGGTGACGGCGCTGGAGTGAACAGTCGCGCTCGCCCAGATGACGCACGTTGCCGTGCTCGTCGGCGATGATCTGGACCTCGATGTGGCGGGGCTTCTCGAGGTAGCGCTCGAGGTAGACCGAGTCGTTGCCGAAGTAGGCCTCGCCCTCACGTTGGGCGCTCTCGAGTTGGTCGTCGACCTCGCTCTCGTCTTCGACGACTTTCATGCCGCGGCCGCCGCCCCCACCCTCGGCTTTGATCGCGATTGGGTAACCGTGTTCGTCGCCGAAGGCACGGACCTCGTCGGGGTCGGTAACGGGATCGGTGGTGCCAGGCACGATGGGCACGTCGGCCTCGTGCATGATCGTTCGGGCCTTGGTCTTCTCGCCGAGACTCTCCATGGCCGAACTCGAGGGACCGATCCAGGTGATGCCCTCTGTCTCCTCGACTTTGGCGGCGAACTCGGCGTTCTCGGCGAGGAAGCCGTAGCCGGGGTGGATCGCGTCGGCGTCGGCCTTTTGTGCGGCCTCGATGACTGCCTCGTGGTCGAGGTAGGAGTCGGCCGCGCGGGCGGGGCCGACGTTGTAGGCTTCGTCGGCGTAGCGGACGTGACCGCCGTGTTTGTCGGCGTCGGAGTAGACGGCGACGGTTCCAACGTTCAATTCCTCGCAGGCTCGCATGACTCGAACCGCGATCTCGCCTCGGTTCGCGACCAGAACCTTCCTGAACATTCCTGTTCGAATCGACGGAAGGGGCATACCTTACTTTTTCGCAACGGAACGAGTCAGCGGTGAAACGGGTTCTCGCCGATACACTCCACTTCGAGGGGCAAATGCCGAGCGTTCATCGGACGAATTTTCGTCACGGGGTGAGTATATCGCTCGAGCTGTCGTCTGTTTGGTCGAGACGAACGACGTAAGTGCGGTCGAAACCGATCGACTCGCGCGTTCGACGGAGATTTCATGCACATCGATTCAGGGTCACGTTCGGACGGTCGGTACAGTAGACGACGACTCCTCGCCCTGGTGGGGCTCGCGGGGACGACCGCGTTCGCTGGATGTACGGGAAGCACAGACGAGAGCGACGGTGAACTCGACGACGAACTCGATGGCGATGGCGACGGTGACGCGAACGTCGAGGGCGAGAACGACGAGAGTGACGAGAACGACGGGAACGAGGAGAGCGACGACGGAGACGTGATAGATTCCTGTGCCAGTCTCGAGGGCGCGTGGATTCCCTTCGATCAGGGCGACCGATCGTTCCCGATTCACTTCGACCACCCCAACACGTTCGAGCGGTACAACGAGGGGATAAACGAGTCGGAGAGTGGAATCGGCGCGCAACTGGGTCACGTTGGGTCGAAACGGAGCGCGTCGTACCCGGTCAACGTGCTCGTCCAGCAGCACAAAGACCCCACCAACAACGAGGAGGCCACGACCAACTGGGTGACCGGCTTCGGCACGAACGAACGCATCGACTGGACGTTCACCTACGAGGGCGAACAGATCGACGTCTACCAGAGCACCCAGAGCAGCGAGGAGAATCGCCAGTGGCGCTTTCTGCTTCCCGCTCACGACGGCGACGGCGCACGCGGCGTGGTCGTCCAGTTCCAGGACGACCGCGACGAAGACGCCTGCATCGACGAACTCGAGGCGATAGCGAAAGCGCTGACCGAATCGCTACGACCCAATCTCGACTATGCGGCGTAGAACGACGAGAGACGACCGCAGAACGGGCGCTCTCAGAACCGATCGGCTCGCCCTGCCGCAGCCCAGGGATTCGTCGGCGCTCGAGTCGGGACGCGAACGTTTCGACCTTGCTGGGCGTCGATCCGGCCGGCGAACGACCAGCGTTTGCCGTCCCAGGTCTTCTCGTCGGCGGACTGAGCGGCCGCCGCAGCTTCGAGGTCCCGGAGGTGGGCGCCGATCGCTGCGACGATGGCTGCGGCCTCCTCGCTGGTGGCGTCCGCCGGGAGGGTGATCGAGACGTCTTTGTCGAGCGTCACGTCGACGTCGCTGGCGGTGTCGGTGTCGGTGGGTTCGCCACTCGCTCGCTCGCCCGAGCCACCCTCGACCTCGAGCGCCTCGGAGTCGTTCGCCGTCATCACAGGGGGATGTTCCCGTGTTTCTTGTCGGGCGTGTCCTCACGCTTGGTCTCGAGCATCTCGAGGTCCCGGATCAGCCGTGGCCGGGTTTCGGTCGGGCGGATCACGTCGTCGAGGAAGCCCTTGTCGGTGGCGGTGTAGGGGTTGGCGAACTCCTCGCGGTACTCCTCGATGAGTTCCTCGCGCAGGGCGTCCGAATCGTCGGCCTCGGCGAGTTCCTTGCGGTAGAGGATGTTCACTGCGCCCTTCGGTCCCATGACGGCGATTTCGGCCGTCGGCCAGGCGTAGTTGATGTCCGCCCCCAGGTTCTTCGAGGCCATCACGCAGTAGGCCCCGCCGTAGGCCTTGCGGGTGATGACGGTGAGCAGAGGAACCGATGCCTCGGAGTAGGCGTACAGCAATTTCGCCCCGTGTCGGATGATCCCGCGGTGTTCCTGGTCGGTCCCGGGCATGTAGCCGGGCACGTCGACGAAGGTCACGATGGGGATGTTGAACGAATCGCAGAAGCGGACGAACCGCGACCCCTTCATCGAGGCGTCGACGGTGAGCGTCCCGGCGTTGACCCGCGGCTGGTTCGCGACGACGCCGACCGATCGGCCGTCGAGCCGCGAGAAGCCGACGACGAGGTTCTTCGCGTAGTTCTCGGCCACCTCGAAGAACGAGCCCTCGTCCATCACCGTCTCGATGACGTTGGTCATGTCGTAGGGCTTCTGAGGGTTGTCGGGGACGATGGACTCGAGGGCCTCGTCTCGACGGTCGGGGTCGTCCCACGGTTCGACGCGGGGCGGGTCCTCGACGTTGTTCGACGGGAGATACGAGAGCAGTCGCCGGATGTCGTCTAAGGCCTGTTCCTCGGATTCGCAGGCGAACTGGGCGACGCCCGTCTCGTTCGCGTGCGTGAGCGCCCCGCCGAGTTCCTCGTGGGTGACGTCCTCGCCGGTGACGGTCTTCGTGACGCCAGGCCCCGTGATGTACATGTGACTCGAGTCCTCGACCATGAAGATGAAGTCGGTGATCGCGGGGGAGTAGACGGCGCCCCCGGCACACGGCCCCATGATCGAGGAAATCTGGGGAACGACGCCGCTGGCTTGCTGGTTCCGCCGGAAGATTTCGGTGAACCCCGCGAGGCTCTTGACGCCCTCCTGGATCCGCGCGCCCGCGGAGTCATTCAGGCCGACGATGGGGGCGCCGACCTCCATCGCCATGTCCATCACCTTCGTCACCTTCTCGGCGAAGACTTCGCCTAACGAGCCCCCGAAGACGGTGAAGTCGTGGGCGAAGACGAAGACGTTTCGTCCGTCGACCTCGCCGTAGCCCGTGACGACGCCGTCGCCGAGGACCTTGCGCTCTTCCATCCCGAAGTTGCGCTCCTCGTGGGTCCGGAGCTGGTCGAACTCGGTGAAGGTGTCGTCGTCGAGGAAATACTCGATGCGCTCTCGCGCGGTCATCTTCCCTTTCTCGTGCTGGCGTTCGATCCGTTCCTCGCCGCCGCCGAGCAGCGCCTCCTCGCGCATGGACTCGAGTTCCTCGATACGCTCTTCCATCGTCATCGGTCGTTCCACCCGTGTCCGCTCATTGCCCGAGGGAACGACCAGGGGCACAAAAAACGTTCTGGGATGGTCGTTTGCCGGTTGTATTTGCCTATCGGCGCCCGTACTCTCGGCGTAGCACCGAACGGACCCATCGCATCGGAACATCGCTGATCTCCGTCTATCATCGAGAATCGGTCGGCGGTGATCGTCGGGAGGAAGCGATCATCGCCGAACCCTCGCCATATATCGGAACGTGATCAATTTCACGCATAAAGTCTTTGTATCCCCCGCGATATCAAGAACCATGGTACATAAGCTACCACGACGAAAGGTGCTAACCGGTATCGGTGCGGCAGGTGCACTCGGTGTTGCTGGCTGTCTCGATGGGCAGGGAGACGGCGGCAACGGGAACGGGAACGATACCGACAACGGCGGTGCTGAGATCGACTACGGTGGAACGGTTCGATATGGGGTCTTGATGCCCGAGACGGGCGACCTCGGCAGCCTCGGTGGAACGATGCGTGACGGGGCGCTACTGGTCGAACGCCAGCTTAGCGACTCCCTCGACTTCGACGTCCAGACCGGCGACACCGAAACTGACCCCTCCGCCGGTCAGTCTGCCGCACAGAGCCTCGTCGACAGCGGCATGCCCGCCGTCGTCGGTCCGGCCGCCTCGAACGTCAACCTGCAGGTGACCCGACAGGCCTTCATCCCGAACCAGGTCGTCGGTATGTCGCCCTCCTCGACCGCACCGGCGGTCACGGACCTCGACGACGACGGCTTCATCTTCCGGACGTGTCCGAGCGACGCGCTCCAGGGCCCCGTCATGGCGCAGGTCGTCGAGGAGGACCTCGAGGGCAGTTCGACCGCGACGCTCTATCTGAACGACGACTACGGACAGGCGCTCGAGTCTTCGTACGTCGACGCGTTCGAGGAAGCCGGTGGCGAAGTGATGAACCAGGTGTCGTTCGAGGCCGAACAATCCACCTACAGTTCACAGATTGGTGACGCCCTCGACGGGGAACCGGACGTACTCATGGTCGTCGGCTTCCCGCAGTCGGGCATTACCCTCTTCCGCGATTACTACAGCGACTACGCAGACGACTGGGACGGTTCCATCATCGTTCCCGACGGACTCATCGACTCGGAACTGCCGGGCGAAGTCGGGAACGACATGGAAGACGTCTGGGGGACGGCCCCGAGCGCCGCCGGCCCTGGTGCGGACTTCTTCGCCGACCTCTACGAGGAGGAGTTCGGCTCCGCCCCGGAGGTCTTCAACGCGCAGTCGTACGACGCCGCTGCCGTCATCACCCTCGCAACGATCGCCGCGGGCGATGACGAGGTCGATGGAACGGCAGTCCGTGACGCCATCCCCGAGGTCGCGAACCCCGAGGGAGAACAGTACGGACCGAGCGAACTCGCCGACGCCGCCGCCGCAGTGGCTGGTGGCGAGGAAATCGACTACGTGGGTGCTTCCTCGCCCGTCGACTTCGACGACAACGGTGACCAGGTAAGCGTCGCTTACGACGTCATGCGATACCAGGGTGGCACCATCGAAGTGCAGGATACGATCGACTTCGAGGCCGAATAATCGGTCGTCCGCGGGCTATTTTTCCGTTCGGTGCCCGACTCGAGCCGAGGCTATCACGAGTTCGAGATCCGCCTTCGAGAAACAGTGTGCCCGCAAAACACCGCACGAAAGGGGTTCGCCGATTCCAGGGAACCGATCACCCACCGAGGAACTGCTGGCGCACCTCGTCGTCGGCCAGCAACCGGTCCCCGGTGTCGGTGTAGCTGTTCTCGCCCTGGGCGAGCACGTAGCCTCGATCACAGCGCCTGAGCGCGGTTTTGGCGTTCTGCTCGACCATCAAGATTGCCGTCCCGTCGTCGTTGATCCGGTCGATGCGGTCGAACATATCCTGGACCAGGTCGGGAGCGAGGCCGGCCGATGGCTCGTCCAGCAGGAGCAAGTCGGGGTCGAGCATCAACGCTCGGCCCATCGCTACCATCTGTCGCTGCCCACCGGACATCGTTCCGGCCTTCTGATCCTTGCGCTCTCGCAGCACCGGAAACCGATCGTAGACGGCCTCGAGTCGATCCTCGGGCACCGAGTCGAGGATGTACGCGCCCATCTCGAGGTTCTCCTCGACCGTGAGCGTCCCGAAGATGTTCTCGTTCTGGGGGACGTAGCTGATGCCCTTGTGGATGATCGCCTCGGGGGCGAGGGGATGAATTTCCTCTCCCTGGAACGTGATCGATCCGCCCATGTGTGCCGTCAATCCGAAGACGGATTTCATAAGCGTCGACTTCCCGGCGCCGTTCGGTCCGACGATGGTCACGTACTCGCCCTCGCCGACGTCGAGGTCGATGTCGGTCAGGATCTGGAGGTCGCCGTAGCCGGCGTCGAGGTCGCGAACGGTGAGGATGGTCTCCTCGGGGACCGTCGCGAGCGGGTCGCGGAGGGCGGAGACGGCGTCATCTCCGGTCGGTTCGGCGGCTCGGTTCGTTTCCGTCTCGGCTGATTGCGATTGCGATTTCGTTTGTGACTGATCGGCGCTCATACGTCCATCTCCCCCAGGTACGCCTGGATCACTCGTTCGTTCTCCTGGATCGTTTCCGGTTCGCCTTCCGCCAGAACTGACCCCTGGTGCATCACGATCACGTGTTCGCAGTTTTCCATAATAACGTCCATGTCGTGCTCGACGAGCAGGAACGTGTATCCCTGCCCGCGCAGTTCGTGAATTCGATCGAGCAACTTTTCCTCGAGCGTCGGGTTGACGCCCGCGAGCGGTTCGTCGAGCAGTAACATTTCGGGGTCGGTCATCAGTGCTCGCGCCATCTCCAGCAGCTTTCGCTGGCCGCCCGAGAGAGTGCCCGCCTGTGTATGGGCGATGTGATCGATCTCGAAGAAGTCGAGCATCTCCCAGACGCGGTCGCGTATCTCGATCTCCTGTTCGATAACTTCGCCGCGGGCGAACGGTGTCACCGAGCGCCAGAGCGATTCGCCGACCTGGCCCTTTGGAGCGAGCATCAGGTTCTCGAGGACGGTCATCTCCTCGAGTTCGCGTGCGATCTGGAACGTTCGAACGAGCCCTCGGTTGGCGATCTGTTCGGGGCGAAGTCCCGTGATGTCCTCGCCCTGGAACGTGACCGTACCCGAGTCGGGCGTGTGTGCACCGGCGATGCAGTTGAACGTCGTCGACTTTCCGGCCCCGTTCGGACCGATGAGTCCGGTGAGCGATCCGGCCTCGACCTCGAAGGTCGCGTCGTCGACGGCGACGATACCGCCGAACGTCTTCCGCAGGTTTTCGATTCGGAGCGGGACGTCGGTGGACAGACCGGGGCGATCGTCGGTCGTCCCCGCCGCCCGCGCCGCATCCTCCGCGTCGGTGCTGGTCGCGTCACTCATCGTGGTCACCTCCGGTGGTTCCGCCAGGAGTGTCGCGGCCGAGGTCGATTGCGGCGGCCGACTCGGTTCGGTGACCCAGCATCCCTTCCGGTCGTTTTTGCATGATGATAACGAGAACGATGCCGAGCAGGATAAATCGGAACGCCGAGATGTTGTCGATCAGGAACGCCAGGAACGGCGCGAAGTTAAAGACCAACAGGGGCTCGACCGCGCCGGCGAACGTCCCCGGTGGCGATCCGAGGTTGACCGCGCTCGAGACGATGTTTCCGAGGGTCCGCGGCCCCTCGAACAGGAGGCCGACGAAGAGGATCGATCCGATGACGCTACCCGTGTTCGATCCCGAGCCGCCGATGATGACGGCGATGAACACGTAGAACGTGACGATGGGTCGGAACGAGTCCGGACTGACGTAGCTCTGGGACCCTTGCCAGAGGATGCCGCCGAGCCCCATCAGGGCACACCCGAGCATGAACACCTTGATCTTGAACCAGCGGGTGTCCTTACCGAGGGACTGGGCGACGAGTTCGTCCTCGCGAATCGCTTTGAGGACCCGCCCGAACGGGGAGTTCCCCACACGAACCAGGAGCCAGTAGATGGCGATAACGAATCCGAGCATTACGATGACCCACGCGGCGCGTTGAGCGAGCGTGTTGTTGGCCGCATAGTAGGTCTCGACGAGCGTGTTGGTCGGGCGGGCTGGAAGGTCCGTCCCGCTCCCGCCGCCGGTACCGAACCCGAAGGTCGCTATCGTCCAGTCCGAGAGCGTCTTTGAATTTGCCGTGAGGCGGATAATCTCGGAAAGGCCGAGGGTCACGATGGCGAGGTAGTCGGCCCGAAGGCGCAACGCTGGGACGGCTGCGATGAGTCCAACCAGCGCGGCCACGATCATACCGGCGACGATGCCGATCGGTAGCGGAAGGCCCAGACCCTGACCCGAAATCGCGTCTGGAGGCGTCGACAGCAGCGACATGGTGTAGACGCCGACGGCCATGAACCCCGCGACGCCGATGTTGAACAGGCCGGTGTACCCCCACTGGAGATTCAGAGCTAGCGAGAGGACGGCGTAGGCGGCGAACAGGAACGACAACCGGGTGTACTGCGATTTGAGTGCCCCCATACCGTTACCCGAGGCGAACGTGAAGACGGCGAACAGCGCATACACGCCGAGGAGCGTGACCAGGATGAGCCGGAAATCTGTCGCGGCCAGTTCCTGGGCCAAGACAGCGCGAACGTTGGTCGGTTCGTCGCTCGAAGGGTCGTCGGCGCCCGACGGTCCGCCGCTTTCGGTCTCGACGCTCATGCGGTCGTCACCCCGCCGAAGATGCCCTGCGGACGGTAGAGCAGGACGAGAATCATGATGACGAACGCCGCGGCGGCGTTGAAGTCCGAGGGGATCCAGACGAGCGAGACCTCGTGAACGAAGCCGATGACGAACCCGCCCGCGATCGCCCCGTAAATCGAGCCGATCCCGCCGAGGATGACCGCGGCGAAGATAAACAGAAGGAGGAACCAACCGAGGTTGAACTCGATGGTTCCGCGCTCGAGGACGTACAGGTAGCCGGAGATCCCGGCGAGCGCTCCGCCGATGATCCAGGTCGCCGTGACGACGCGTTCGGTCGGAATCCCGGTGACGAGCGCGAGGTCCTTGTTGTCGGCCATCGCCCGCATTGCCTTCCCCAGTTTCGTTCGCTGGAGCATGAGGTGCATGCCGAGCATCAACCCGACAGCGACGATGACCAGCGACGCCTCGTGGAGGTCGATGGAGAGACCGAGGAGCTCCGTTTCGACGTCTCGTGTCGAGGTGACGCCGCGGTTGGAGCCACCGTAGACGAGCTGGATGACGTACCGGAGCGCGAGCGCCGCACCGATGCTGGCGATCAACAGGGAAATGCCGCCCCTGTCGCGCATCGGTTTGTAGACGAGCCTATCTATGAGCACCGTCACGAGGATGGTGGCTACGGCGGCAACGACGACACCGAGGAAGATACCGAGCGGTGCTTCGACGATGGAGCCGCCGATTTCGTTTACGTTCGGGCCGCTTCCCGAGCGGACCAGCAACAGATATCCCGTATCCGCCGTTCCCCATCCGGCGACCAGTAGCGCCGCACCCCAGCCGGTGAACGCACCCGTGGTCACCAGATCGCCGTGAGAGAAGTTCGCGAAGTTAAGAATGCTGTACGTCATCGAGAGTCCGATACCGGCGAGGCCGAAGATGAGGCCGACGACGATGCCGTTCCAGACGAGTCCTCTGAATCGACCGAACGTCAGTTGCCCACCGAACGTTCGCCCGCCGATCATCGGTATTTCGACCCCTGCGAGCCTGGCTATCAGGTCGAGCACCAGCAACACCCCCGCAAGAATCGCCACGAACAGAAACGGCTGCTCGCGTATGCGGGCTCCCCAAGTTAGTGATTCTGAACCTCCCATGTGTGAAGCTATCACGTAACCAAGCGAGTGCAGATATAAATAACTCTTCGGTCTCAAGCCACGAGATCACGAGACAGTGTCGGGGTACAAAACAGTTAGCCCAGTTGAGGATTCGTCGATCGGTCCGCACCGCGTGGACGGTCGGATCGGTTCCGAGTGGGCTATAAAAGGCCCCTCATCCGAGTCTCGAGTGACGCGAACGTCAGGCCTCGCCGTACACCGGAACAGCCGCGCCGCTGGTCACCGAGGCGCCGTCGCTACAGAGAAACGCCATGACTTCGGCGATATTGGCCGGGTCGACCCACGAGTCGTGATCCGCGTCGGGCATCATCTCCCTGTTGGCCGGCGTGTCGATCACGCTGGGGAGGACGCAGTTCGCCCTGACCGTCCCGCGGTTCTCCTCGGCCAGCGTCTCGGTCAGGATCTTCACGCCGGCTTTGGTAATCCGGTAGGGACCATCGCCCGACCCACCCTCGAGCCCCGAGCGGGCGCTTACGCTCACGATGGCGCCCCCGGTCTCCTGAAGGTGCGGAAGAGCGTATTTCGACGCCAGGAACGCCGATTTGAGGTTGACGTCGACCAGCAGTTCGAACTCCTCGAGTGGCGTCTCCTCGACGTGGTTCCCGCCGCGCCAGGTCCCGGCGATGTTCAGCAGATGATCGATCCGACCGTGGTCGTCGAGTATCGTCTCGAACAGGGATTCGACGGTCGACTCGTCAGTGAGATCTGCCTGGTAGAAGTGGGTGTCCGCGTCTGGGTCGAGCTGGGCGTCCTCGTCGTCGGGTTCGACGACGTCGACGGCACAGACTGTCGCGCCGGCGTCCCGAAAGCGGTCGACTGCGGCGCTTCCGAGGGCTCCGCTGGCGCCCGTGATGACTGCGACGGTTCCGTCGAACTCGAGTGTCGGTGTCGACATGAGCGACCCGTCCACGTCCAGCCGAATCAAACTAGAGGGCGCGTAGAGTGGTATCGTACTCGAGGGCGAGTCGACCAAGGTCGCACTCCGGTACGCAACGACCACAACCGCAGTCGACGGGGCAGACTTCAAGCACGCTCGTCCAGTGTGTCCACACAGGCAATGCGACTCATCGCCCACCGCGGATTCGCCCGGACGGCCCCCGAAAACACGATCACCGCAATTCGATCGGCAGCGGAGTACGCCGATGCCGTCGAGTTCGACGTTCGGCGATGTGGCTCCGGCGAACTCGTCGTCTTCCACGACGACACGCTCGAGCGCGTCACCGTCGAGTCCGGTGCCCTCTCAGATCGGCCCCTCGAGGAACTGCGAGCGCTCACCGTCCTCGACTCCGAAGAGACCATTCCGACGCTCGATGAGGTCCTCGAGGCGCTACCACCGTCCCTCGAGGTCAACCTCGAGATGAAGGAACTCGGCATCGCCGCGGACGTACTCGAGGCGCTCGAGGGGGTCGAAAACCGTGTCGTGACGACCTCGTTTCTCCACCCCGAGCTTCGACGAGTACGCGAACTCGATCGCGACCAGCCGACCGGCCTCCTGGCCAGTCGCCACCTCGAACATCCGGTGACGACCGCCATCGAACTCGACTGCGACGTGATCGGGGCGAACTACTGGCGCTGTCTGTTCACTCAGCTGGTGCCGCGGGCGAAGGCGCTTGGCCTCGAGGTTCACGCCTGGTCGATCGAACACGAACTCCTCGCCCGAGCATTGGGATATCGCGGCGTCGACTGTATCTCCGCCGATCGGCCGCTGAATCTGTAGCCACTCCCTGACGCCCCGTGGCCATCCGGGTAAACGACCCCGGTCTCGAGTGGAGTATTCTCGGCGAATACCACCAAGTTATACCACTCGAGCGCGGAGTCCCCCACGATGGCGTTTAGCGACCAGCTACTCGAAACCGGCGCGCCGATCTGGGAGGCCCAGCAGACCCACCCCTTCGTGAGGGAGCTCGCGGCGGGAACGCTCGCGGACGAGGCGTTCCGCGCGTGGGTACGCCAGGACTACCGATACTTGCTCGATTACGCGCGTACGTTCTCCATCGCAGGATCGAAGGCGCGAGACCCCGACACGCGGGGGCACTTGCTCTCGGTCGCCAGATCGATCCTGGACGACGAACTCGAGTTACACCGCTCGTTCGCCGCAGAGTACGGCCTCTCGCAGGCGGACCTCGAGACCGCCAAGAAGGCGCCGACGTGCGTCGCGTACACGAACTTCCTCCTTCGGACGGCCTACGAGGGGTCGATCGCCGAAATCGCCGCCGCGATCTACCCTTGCGGCCAGGGCTACCTCGACATCGCGGCCCACATGGACGACCTCGCGACGGAGGAGAACCGCTACACGCCGTTCATCGAGAAGTACACGAGCGACGAGTTTCGCGACTCGGTCGCCTGGATGCGCGCGTTTGTCGACCGCTGTGGCGAACGGTACCCGGGCGAGCGCGAGTCGATGGAACGCGCGTTCCTGACGAGCGCGAAACTCGAGTACCGGTTCTGGGAGATGGCCTACCAGCGGGAAGACTGGGGGCTGTCGCGAGCGATGGAGGACCGGAGCCGCGTTGACTCGCAGTAACCGCTCGGTCGTAGCTTGAGACCATCAGTCGTGACCGGACACGCGAACGGGCTCGTACGGTTCCTCGAGGTACTCGAGGTCCGAACGCGAGAGCGAGACGTCGAGCGCCTCGACGGCCTGCTCTAAGTGCTCGACGCTCGTCGTGCCGACGATCGGCGCGTCGACCCACTCCTGGTGGAGGAGCCACGCCAGCGACACCTGGGCCATCGTGAGGTCCTTTTCGTCGGCGAGTTCCTCGACGCGTTCGTTGATCTCACGGCCGCCGCCCTCGCGGTACGGGTGGGCGTACAGCTGTTCCTCGGCATCGCCGCGGGTCGTCGCATCCACCCGTTCGTCCGGCCGGGTCAGGTAGCCGCGAGCCAGTGGCGACCAGGGAAGGACGCCGACGCCCTGCTTCTGACACAGCGGTAGCATCTCTCGTTCCTCCTCGCGGTAGACGAGGTTGTAGTGGTTCTGCATCGTGACGAACCGCTCGAGGCCCAGTCGCTCGCTCGCGTGCAACGCGTCCGCGAACTGGTGGGCCAACATCGAGGAGGCACCCAGGTACCGAACCTGGTTCCGTCGGACGGCGTCGTCGAGCGTCCGGAGGGTCTCCTCGATCGGCGTGTCCTCGTCCCAGCGGTGAATCTGGTAGAGGTCGATCGTGTCTATCCCCAGCCGGTCGAGGCTGGCCGTCAGTTCCTGCTCGATGGCCTTCCGCGAGAGTCCGCCCGAGTTCGGGTCGTCCTCGTCCATCTGGAAGTAACACTTCGTGGCGACGACCGACTGGTCGCGGTGGACCTCGAGCGCGTTCCCGAGAATCCGCTCGGACTCGCCCCGCGAGTACATGTTTGCCGTATCGAAGAAGGTGATTCCGAGGTCGATCGCTCGGTCGATGATCTCGCGGCTCTCCTCCTCGTCGAGCACCCACGATCGCCAGTCGCTCGAGCCGAAGCTCATACAGCCCAGACAGAGGCGGCTGACGTCCATGCCGGTCGAGCCGAGGGTCGTGTACTCCATGCGGGATAATCGAGTATCGGGGCCAAATAGCCACTCGTTTCAGACGACGCCGCGAGCCAGCGACCCAAGTATGGGGAGTCCGAGCGCAGCACCGACAGTGAGGTAGATAGCGGGTGCCATCTCGAGCGCCGGACCTCGACCACCACCGAGCACGAACGCGAAGACGACGAGCACGACGAGGCCGAATCCGAGCCCGTAGCCGAGCGCCTTCAGCAGGCTGCGGGCGACGAGACCAACCAGAACGCCCCCGACGACGAGGCCGGCCCAGTGGAGCCACGAGAGGGCGAGGCCGAGGCCGACGGCGACGAACAGCGCGAGGAGGTGGGGCAGGCGCTCGGTTCGAACTCGAGCCAGCGTCGTTCGTCCCGTCGTCGCCGTCTCGTCTCTATTCTCCGAAGCCGTCATCGCTCCACCCCCTCGAACCGCGTCGCCGTCTCGCCGCTCGCCTCGAGGTCCATCGACTTGTACTCGCCGTCGGCCCACCGCTCGAACTGGTCGTCGTAGTGAGGCGAGAAGTAGTCACCCGAGTTCCCGCCGGGGAGAATCGCCCAGGCTTCGCCACCGGGTTCGACAACCATCCGCCAGCTGGCGCCGACGGCGCTCTCGACGCGGTAGTTGTCGACCGTCGCCCGCGACCCGTCGGTCGGTCGCTCGTCGTAACTGAGAAACGGCGCCTCGCTGCCGAAGGGGTGCGCGACGGGCTCAGTAGTATTCCAGTCGCCGTAGGTGTCCCACCCCTCATCCTCGAGTTCCACGAGGGTCGTCTCGAGCGCTTCGACGAGAATCGAGTCCCGTGAGCGGTCCTCGAAGACCGGGTTCTCGGCGGGCAGGGTCGCGACGATCCAGTCGTTCGAGTAGTACTCGGAACCGAGATCGGCGGGGTCGAAGACCGGCTCGAGGACACCCGCTCGGAGGTGTTCGAACCAGCGGGCGAACAGCAGAGCCCCGCGGGAGTCGCGCACCATCTCGTACTCCGGACCCCAGTCCTCGAGCGTATCGATGGCGTCCTCGAATTGGTCGGGATCGTCGACCGTCCCGTCCTCGAGTGCCGCGGTTCCGGCCTCGAGCAGGTCGGGAACCGTGTCGACAGCGCGCTCGTCGCGACGGTCGGTCTGGAGGGTTCGGTGAAACTCGAGGTCCGTTCCGCGTTCCTCACCGGCCGCGGCATCGAGCTCGTCGTAGATCCGTCGACCACGATAGGGCATCGCGAAGGCGGTACCGACGTAGTGCTCGGGGTCGTCTGCAGTCCGCTGGTTCGCCGTCGCCAGCAGGTCGGGATCGATCGCCGCGGGCTGTTCCTCGAAGGGGACGAATCCATCGCCCTCCCAATCGGAGACGCCGTAGGGCTCGTATCCTTCCCACTCGCCTTCGCCCGCAGAACCGTCGAAGACGCGATTTCCTGCGATCGGTTCGCCGCTCGAGTCGTCGCCATCCCGGCGAATCGGGAACTGACCGGCGGCGACGTACAGCGTTCGTCCGTTCGCGTCCGCGTACACGAGGTTCTGAGTCGGCACGTCGAATCGCCGGGCGGCCTCGAGTGCGTCGTCGACGCCCTCGCTGACCGTCAGGTCGTAGACGGCCTCGGTCGTCCGGGTCGCGCTGAGTCCCGTCCAGGCGACGCCGACCGTCTCGCCCTCACGCTCGAGCAGGGGGCCGTGGACGGTCTTCCTGGCGGTGATCGTTCGGTTTTCGCCACCCGAGACGGCGATCTCGCGTTCCTCGGTCTCGAACTCGCGCCACTCGCTCCGATACCGATAGCGCTCGTTCTCGTCGTCGATCTGGTAGGTGTAACAGTCGAGGACGTCCGCGCCGACGTTCGTGAAGCCCCAGCCGGCGGCCTCGTTGGCGCCGATGATGACGAAAGGGACGCCCGGGAACGTCACGCCGCGAACCGAGGTCTCGGCTGTCTCGACGTGCTGTTCGTACCATAGCGGCGGCGTCATCAACTGGAGGTGCGGGTCGTTCGCGACGATGGGGGTCCCGCTCTCGGTGTGCTCGCCCGAGACCACCCAGCTGTTCGAGCCGACGCCGGGCGGCGATTCGAACCGCGAAAGCCACGTCGCCAGGGAGGGGGTACTCGAGTCGTGGGCGTCCGCTGTACTCTCTGTCCCCGTTTCGTCGCTTCCTTCGCTCGCGCCACTTTCGCCGATTCGAACGCCACGCAATTCACCGAGGCCGTCGACGTGCTCGGGGTCCGTTCGCAGCACCGGCGTGTCGTGGTCCATCCGTTCGGGGAACAGCGCCTCGAGAATCGCCGGCTCGAGCCGATCCTCGAGCACCTGGCGTCGAAGGGCACTGAAGTTCCCCGTGAGCGTCCAGGCGATCTGTTTCTCCATCAAGAGCGTGTCGGCGGGCACCCACGGGTCCGGCTCGAACTCGAGCAGTTCGAACTCGAGGGGGAACGTCGTGCCCTCGAACGCCGCGTTCACGCCGTCGGCGTAGGCCTCGACGAGCGACCCGGCGTGGGTCTCCTCGAGGGCGTTCCAGGTCGCCTCGGCGGCCCCGGCGAAGTCCATCCGGACGTGAAACTCGTCGCTCTCGAGGGTGGCCTCGCCGACGACGGACGACAGTTCGCCCCGCATCTGGCGACGCTGGAGGTCGAGCTGGAAGCCGCGGTCGAACCCATGGAGGTGGCCTATGGCGAAGTACGCCGCCCGCTCGTCGTCCGCCTCGACGTGGGGGACGCCCTCGTCGTCGATTCGAACGGTCGCGTCCCCGTAGGGGCTCTCGACGCGTTCCGGACGTTCCCGGTCGGCGGCGTTCCACGCATCGCCCGAGAGCGGCGCGAACTGCTCGAGGAGGTCGCTCGCGGACGAGAGCGAGAGGCCGGCGACGCCCGCGAGGACGGCCGCGGCGAGCGCGCCCCGTCGCGTCATTCCTTCGTTCACGGCCGGTGACATTCGCAGGGTGGCGTATAACTACTCGGGTCGCGGCGGTGGGAAGGGGTCAGCGGACGTGCCGACCGCATCCCGGCCCTATTTACAGAGCCGCCTGATCGACCCGCTCGAGCCACCACTGAAGCAGCAGGTACGCCCCGAGACCGGCCACGACGTAGCCGGCGAACAGGAGCCAGGTCGTCGGCGTCTCGCTTCCGATGGCCAGTTTCGCGACCGTGTTCGCGGGGTGTTCCGGCAGCAGAGACGTGACGACCAGCAGGCCGACGATGCCCGCCGAGTAGAGCAACTGCGCCTGGCGTCGATCCGGGGCGTACAGCGCCACGCCCATTCCGAGTGCGACGATGAGCAACGCCAGCGCGGCGACGAAGATCACCAGGGCCGCCGGGTTGGCGATCGCCGTCCCGTTGAACGCGAGCAAGAGGAGCCAGGCGAGTCCCTGTAGCGGGGCCAGGCTGGCCGTCGCGACGAGTTTCGCGTCGACCACGTCCGGGAACGACAGCGGCGCCACCCGGAGCAACTCTAACGTGCCGCGCTGGCGCTCCTCGATCAGCGAGTCGACGGCGATCGAGCCGCTGATGAACACCGGCAGGAACAACAGGAGCGGCACCAGGATGGTATACGTGAACCCGAAGTACGGGGTCGCGCTCGTCTCGGGCACGGACAGGGGCGGCGACTCGAGTCGGTCGGCGTTCGCCTGCCGTTCCTCGAACTCCACCGTGCGGAACGTCTCCTGGAGTTCCGAGATCAACAGCGTCGTCCCGATCCCCTCGTCGGGTGCCGTGACCACGATCGAGAGCCGGCCGTTTTCGAGGCGGTTGGTCTCGACGACGGCGGCGACGGCTCGCCGATCGAAGTCCGCGTAGGCGGCTCCGCGGTCGTCGTAGAGCCGCGGTTCGATGGCCTCTCGATGGTGGACGGCTTCGAGCAAGGCGTCCCTGTCGTCACCGGTGAGCGCGACGGTCATCTCCTGGCCCTCGACCGCGCCGGGGTCGTACAGCGAGACGAGGCCGACGACGAGGAAGCCCGAGAAGCCGGCGATGACCAGCTGGATCGCCAGCGCGAGCACGATGGTCTTCTCCGAGCGCAGGGAGCGCCACTCGCGGCGGACGATGGCCAGTCGAGCGTGCAGGGTAGAGTCATCCTCGTCCGCTCGTGGCTCACGCGACAAGCGCGATCACCCCGAGGTTGTAGACCGCGTGAACGAGCGTCGCGGCCGTGAGACCGAGTGCGTACGCGGTCCGTCCTCGACTGGCGCCGAGTGCCCCGATGATCGCCGTCACGGCGTGCAACGCCAGCGGTGCGAGGAAGACGGCAACTACCACGGCAACGGGGGCGCCGGACAGCGAGGGACCGAACGCGGCCTGCCCCTCGAGCAGGTCGGGAAGCCCGACGAACTGGACGGCGTGGGTGAGTTTCTCGCCCAGGAAGAAGCCGAGCCCCGAGAGCGCGCCGAGGACGACCGCCGTTCGGACGGACGATTCGAACCGCGAGTGGGCGTAGCCCGCGTAGACGTGGAGGCTCTTCGCGAGTTCCTCGAGGAGCGCGGCGACGACGAAGACGATCGGGAGCGACACCGTCTGCGGGAGCGCGAAGACGAGCGCGACGGTGAGCAACTGGCCGGCGAAGACGAACGGGATGAAGACGACCGGCATCGCGAGCACGCTGGCGTACCCGCGGACGTGGGCGGCGACGGCGTCGAGCGCCTTCGACGGGATCGGCTTCTGGGTGAACATGTCCTCCTCGCGGTAGCTCCCGAGGCCGAGCCCGAACAGGACGAGCGCGCCGAGAGATAGCGGCGCCGTCGAGAAGAGGTACTCCCCGAGGCGAACGCTCTCGCCCTGGAGGTCGAGGACGACGAGCGTCAGCGGCGAGATGAGCGAGATCGGCGTGACGTTCGTGAAGATTGCCGGTACGAACGTGTAGGTCGTCAGCACCACCGAAACCGTCACCGTGACGAACGTGAGTTCCTTGAACGAGCGGGCGAACATCGCCCCGACGAACGTGGCCGCGAGAAAGACCAGCGCGATGGGAACGACGGCGGCGACCGACAGCCAGCTCCCCTCGATCCCGTACGCGATGGCGACGACGATTCCCAGGAGTCCCAGCAGGTACGGGAGTGTCTTTCCGGCGACGATCTCGTACCGCGAGGCGGGCGAGACCAGCAGCAACTCGCCGCGGCGCTTGATCCGCTCGTCCATGATCGTGCTCCCGTAGGACTGGATCACGACGTTCATCGGGACGACGAACAGGAACGCGAGTACGAGCGACCTGAAGGGAAACGGCGGCGTGATCGAGCCCGGGGTCTGGGGCTGGCTCGAGTCCTCGATCGAGCCGCCGCCGAACTCCGGCACGCTGATACCCGAGCCAGATCCGTCGCTCGAGTCCGTGGGAGCGCCGCCACCGTCCGTCGAGCCGTCGCCATCGCCAGTCGACCCGTCGCCATCCGGACCTCCTGTCAAATCGGCGCCGGATCCGGTCGATCCGCCGTCACTCGAGTCGCTCCCTCCGCTCGCCGAATCGGGGCTGGATCGCTGCTGGTAGGTCAGCGTCACGGAGACGGGGAACGCGGCGCTCAGGTCGTCCTCCGCGTACATCCGCTCCTCGTTGTACGCCTCGACGGCGTCGGCGAACGCGGCGTAGGCGGCCTTCTCCTTCGAGGTCTGTGCCCTGTCGGGATCGATCACGTCGCCGCGGTACACCCGCACGTCGGCGTCGGTACCCGGTTCGACGGCCGTGAACGTCGGGTTCTCGACGGCGACCGCGTGATAGGGGCTCTCCTCGTCGACCGAGACCGTGTAGAGGCCATCCTCGAGACCCACGCCCTCGTCGAGGGTCGCGACACCCACCGCACCGACGACGAGCGCGAGCGCGAGGACGATCAGGACCGTCTTTCGGTCGACAGTCCCGGCGCTCCGGGAGACTTCCCAGCGCGCGATTCGGGCCGTTCGGCGGACGAAGCCGCGAACGGCGTCCGCTCTCGACGGGCTGTCGTTCGCGTCCTGGCGCTGGCTTCGAGGGTCGCTCGACGCCGGACCAGCCGTCACGCGGCCGCCTCCCCGGCCACCTCGAGGAAGATCTCCTCGAGGCTCGGCGTCTTCGTCTGGATGTCGGTGACGGAGCCGCCGGCCGCCTCCACGGCGTCGCGGACGGCGTCGACGCCCTCGAGGTCTCGAACCACGTATCGAAGATCGCCGTTCTCGCGACCGATCTCGGCTACCGGGGCGGCGATCGCGTCGCTTCCCACCACGTCGTCCCCCTCGGTGGAGACGAAGACGTGGTAGCTCGTCCCGCCGTAGGTCGAGCGGATGACCTCGATGCTTCCGCGAGCGACGATCTCGCCCTCGGCCATGATGACGAGGCGATCACAGACGCTCTCGACGTGAAAGAGGTTGTGTGCACTGAAGATGACCGTCTTCCCCTCCTCGCTGAGTTCCCGCGTAAACTCCAGGATGGCGTTCGTCGTCAGCGGGTCGAGCCCCGAGGCGGGTTCGTCGAAGATGAGCACGTCGGGGTCGTTGACTAGCGCGCGAGCGATGGCGACCTTGCGCTTCATACCCTTCGACATGTTCCCGAGTTCTCGATCACGGTGCTCGAGGTCGAGGCGGTCCAGCAGGGCGGTGATGCGCTCGCTCGCCACGTCGTCCGGCACGTCGTAGAGATCGGCGAAGAACTCGAGGTAGGAGATGGGGGTCATCTCCTCGTACAGCGGCGACTCCTCGGGGAGGAAGCCCAGACGACGCTGCATCGCCGACGATCCGGCGGGGTGTCCGGCCACTACCGCCGTCCCGTCGGTCGGTTCGATCAGTCCGGCGAGCATCTTCAGCGTCGTGGTCTTGCCGGCGCCGTTGTGACCGACGACGCCGAACACCTCGCCGCGGTCGATCGAGAACGAACTGCCGTCGACGGCGACGAAGCCGCCGTATTCCTTGCGAAGGTCCGCAACGTCAATCATTCAATTGTATCGATAGAAGGAGACCCCGCAGAAAAGGCTAGCGGCCGGTCGGGGCTCGAGCGAGCACAAATTGCGGAGCGTAAGGACGTCCTACGGGGTGGCTTTCCCTGTACCTATCACTATCTCTATCCTCTATTCCCGCCTCTAACCCGAACCCTGCCTATCCGGCGCACCGAATCGCACCACGACCGCGAACAGTGCCGCCGGCCCACACAGCAGGCCGTACAGGAGCACTCGAGGGGCAACCCGTTCGAACCCGACGGTGGCGAGTTCGACGGCGGAAACGAGTCCGATCGCTCCCACGACCCCGACGACGACCCACTCGAGGGCGGTGCCCTCGACTCGGGCGTCGAGGCGAGCGAGTAGCGCGGATCCGTCGCTCCGGGGGTTGTCGGCGTCGGGGACGCGGAGGCGACGCGTTATCCCGTCCCCGTCCCCGTCCCCGTCTTCGGTTCGGACGGCCTCGATGCCTCGTCGGTACGACGCGAGGATCGCGCCAAACAGTACGCCGACGAAGACCGCCTGGCCGACCGGCACCGACGGAACCAGTAACGCGAATAGACCCAGCGCCAGCGGCGGTGCGGCACCGACGGCGACCGTCTCGAGGACGTCGACGAGCGGCAGCGTCTCCGTTCGAGAGTCCACCTCCTCGGTGGCCGCCGAGTTCTCGCCGGAAGCCGCCGAATTCTCGTGGGAAGTCGCCGAATTCTCGCCAGAAACATTACCTCGTCGGTCGCTCACGTTACTCGGGGATTGTCCCGTACGTCGAAAAACTTTCTTCGGGACCGTTCGCGAGACTCGAGTCCGTCGAACCCGGCTACGGTGGTCGCTCGAGCGAGAATCGTTCGTCGGTCTTCGCGTACCAGCTCCCGGCCAATCGTCCGACGGCGTCGACGTTTGCTACGTCGATTTTCCCATCGGTCGTCACCTCCTCGTCGAGGTGGACGTAGCGAACGTCGCCGAGGACGAGCGTGGACCCGCCAACGTCGAGCAGGTCTCTCCGGGTGCACTCGAGGGCAACCTTCGAATCCGCGACTCGCGGCGGCGCGACGACGGTCGACTCGGCGCGCTCGAGACCGGCGTACTCGAACTCGCTGTCGCCGGCCTCGAGGGTGGCGCTGGTATCGTTCATCGCTTCCGCGAGGTCCTCGGTCACGAGGTTGACGACGAACTCGCCGGTGTCGCGAACGTTCCGCGGCGTGTCCTTGGGGCCGTCCGCACCGTCGACCGGTGCGAAGACGACGACCGGCGGCTCGACCGAGGCGACGGTGAAAAAGCTGTAGGGGGCCAGGTTGTCGACGCCGGCTTCGCTTCGGGTGCTGACCCACGCAATCGGGCGCGGGACGACCGCGCTCGAGAGGACTCGATAGAGCGACCCCTCCCGTTCGTCGACGTCGATTTCGATCGCGTCGGTTGACGTCGAGGAATCGATCACTGCCGATCAGCGCCTCCGTTGCGACTCTCGTTTCGCGGATCGACGAAACTACTTCCAGGAACGCCCTCGTAGAACGCCATCGTAGTTTCTACGTCGGTACAGCTGTCGGTGTCGTCGTGCAGTTCCGTCGTCGGTTGCTCGGTTGGGCCGGCTATCATCGTTAGTGATTGCCTCGTGTTAGCTGGTACGATACCGAACTGCTATAGGCTTTCGAGACGAAGGGAAACCAGATACCCACGATGTCATCCGACTCCACTCCACTCGAGGTCGAGCGCGCTGAAACGTCCACTGACGGCGACGTCGCCGTCGGATCCGAACCCGAGGACTCTCCGTGCCCCGTCATCGATTCGATCGAGCAGATCGGCTCCCAGTGGCGCCTCGCCGTCCTCCACGAACTCCAGAAAGGCGAGTACCGCTTCAACGAACTCAAGCGCGCGACCGACGCCAACGCCAGGACGCTCTCGCGGGTGCTCGAGGACCTGGGCGAACTCGGATTCGTCGACCGGCGAATCGAGGAGGACGCGCCCATCGCGACCTACTACAGCCTGACGCCGAAGGGGCGCTCGCTCGAACCGGTCTTCGACGAGATCGAGTGCTGGGCGGGCAGCTGGCTCGAGGAGTCGGCGTCCGGGGACGAGTAGCGCCTGTCGAGACCGCGAGCTGCCGGACGCTCCGTCGACCGCGGCCTGCCGGACGCTCCGTCGACCGCGGCCTGCCGAGTCGTCGCCGATACGAATCACTCCCCGAAGTCGGCGTCGTCGAAGTGCTCGTTGGCCAGGTCGTCGATCAGCTCCGTGACCTCGTCCGCCGTCTCGTCGTCCAGATCCTCGACTGCGCCGACGCCGCGCCCACCGCTTTTCGCCGTGGCGAGGGCGTTCTTGTTCAGGTTCCCGTCGGGATCGACCACGGGGAGTTTGAGATCCGTGAAGTTCTCCGGCGGAAAGCCCGACGATGAGAGGATGAAGTGGTCCGCGACCTCGTCCAGGTCGTCAGTGTCGAAGTCTTCTAATTGGGGGTCGTCCCAGTCCTCGGTCGTCGTTCCCGAGAAGTCGGGTTCGTGCATTTCGTAGTCGGTCATGGAGGCAAATTCACCGGTTCGAAAAATTGGCGTGGCCCTTGCGTGTTCAACGATTCTATGAACACGACGTCGTTCCCATCCAGTCTGTCTTCTCGCAGATCGCCGCCGAATCACGGGTCGATACTCGAGTCAGTCACGGATGCTGACGAAATGATTGATGGCGCCACGAGTGGGAGACGTGCGGTACGCTCGCACACGAACGATGACCCATCACTATCACCATTACCCACTATTCGACCCATGGTAGCCCCCGGACGCGTCGCCGCGATTCACTTCACCGGTCGCATCGCCGAGGGGGACGCCTCAGGCGAGGTCTTCGACACGACCGACGTCGACGTCGCCCTCGAGGAGGGCATCTATCATGACCACCGCGACTACAAGCCACTCGAGGTCAGGGTCGGCGAGGGGAAGATTCTCCCGGGCATCGACCGCGCACTCCGGGAGATGGCCGTCGGCGAGCGACGAACCGTCGAACTCGAACCCGAAGAGGCGTTCGGGGCCTACAGCGAGGAGCGCGTGCTCGAGGTGCCCACCGGAACGCTGGCATCTGATCCGTCCGACCTCGAACCCGGAACGCTGGTCCGGGACGACAACGGCCGGACCGGCTGGGTTCAGGCGGTCGAGGACGACGGACGCGCCGTCGTGGACTTCAATCACGAACTCGCCGGGACGACGATCGAGTGCGACCTCCACGTGCTGGCGGTGAGCGACGATTCGAGCCGGACGGCGGACGAGACCGACGCAGACGAGCGTCCGCTCTCGAGATTGAAGGAGGTCGATGCGGACGAGGCGGGTGCTGACGAGCCGAAGGCGAACGAGGCAGCCGAAGAAGAGGCGGATTAACGCTTCGCTCTCGAGATCCGTTCACTCCTCGACGGTCACCGTCACCCCGTGCGGTTCGTAGGCGTTACAGGCGTACCCGTCCTGGTTCCAGGGGAATTGCTCGTCGGAAATGGCCTCGAGTCCCGCCTCGGGATCTGAGATCGGGCCGAACTGCGTGTATCCGTTCTCGTCCGTCGCTCGCGAGTACAGGACGTGCTCGCCCGGTTCGGCTTCCCAGAGGTAACGGAACTGTCGCCAGCCGCCAGGGCCGAGGTCGGGGCCGAAGAACTCCGCTTCCTCCCAGCTCTCGCCACCGTCGGTGGAAACTTCCACGGACTCGACGCGGTCGTCGCCAGCCCAGGCGACCCCGAGCACCTCGACGCTGCCGTCCTGGGCGCGCGGCGACACCGTCGATTCCTCGCCGGGATAGCCGATGATCGACTTGACGACCTGGTCGTAGATGTACGGCAGGTGGTCGAGTTCGCCGTTGGCGGCCGCTTCCATCTGCGCCCAGGTGTCGAACTCGTCGATCGTCTCGTTGTGCTCGGCCTCCTCGCCCTCGGGGATGATCCGGTAGGAGTTCTGTTGCCAGTGGAGGTACTGTTCCCACTCCTCGCCGATCATCATCATGTCCATGACCTCGAGTTCGCGGAGCCACTTGACGTTGTTATTCCCCATCCAGCCTGGGACGAGGAGCCGAACGGGGTGGCCGTGTTCGGCGCTCAGCGGCTCTCCGTCCATCTCGTAGGCGAGCAGACAGTCGTCCATCACCTTCTGCATCGGGATGGAGCGCGCGAAGATTCGCTCGCCCTCCGGGTGATCACCCCCGGCGGCCATCAGCCACTTCCCGTCGCTCGTGTCGGCGTCGTGGGCCTCGAGGATCTCGCTCACCGGCGCACCGGTCCAGATGGTGTTGCCGACCGCGCCGAAGGTCCAGGGGTTGCCCGCCACCTCGGGGTCGAAGTAAGATCGACCGTTGCCCGAACACTGCATCGTGTGGGCCACCGACTCGGTCGAGTACTCCCGCTCGAGGTCGTCCATCGACAGCGAGACGGTCTCCTCGCCCAGCCGGAGTTCGATCTCCCACTCCTCGGCGTCGAGCTGGGGCGACAGGTAGTGGTTCCTGATGTAGTGTTCCTCCTTCGGCGTGAGGTAACTCGTGTAGGTCTCGCGGGCCGCCGCCTCCGCGTTCTCCGGATCCGGTGAGTAGATGCGCAGTCCTGGATAGTGCTCCTCCAGGTACTCGGGCGTCCCCCGTTCGGGTCCGCCGTCGCCCTCGCTCTCGCCCTCGTCGGACTCCGATTCCTCTTGCTCCTGTCTCGCTACTGCCGACCCGGTTACGCTCAATCCGGCGAGCGCGCCCGATGCCATCATGAACTTTCGCCGGTCGAGCAACTGCCGTCGTCGTCGCCCGGTCTCGCCCGACCGCTCGTCCCCGCCGCTCGTTGACTGTCTTTGCATGACAAAACCACGCACACCACTGATGGCGATATAGCTAACATAATCCTGCCGTATCGAATCCCGCTCGATAAACGGTCTACCGATCACTCCAATAGAGAATCGTGCGGATTGACCGGCTTCCGACCTCTCGAGTTCGGAACGAACCGTTGCTGGAGGTCGAGGAAACGGCTAGTCGTCGGCCGCTTCGCTCGACTCGTCGTCGTCGCTACACGGTTCGACCTCGATAGTCCCGACCATCTCCTCGTCGTGGATCGCGCAGACGTACTCGTACTGCCCGACGGCGACGAAGCGATGGTCGAACGTCTCTCCGCTCTCGCGGGTGGCCTCGTGGTCGATTTCGTCGGTGTCGCCCTCTTCGTCTCCGTCGTCGGTTTCGTGTGTTCCCTCTCCGTTACCGTCCTCACCGGCCGAAAGGTCGTAGGAGGCGAACGGTTCGACCCCCTCCGGTACCGACGCGTTGTCGGACGCCTCCGGGTGAGCGGTTACGTTGTGCCCCTCCTCCTCGAACGTCCAGCGGACGACGTCGCCGACCTCGAGCGAGACCGATTCCGGTTCGAACGCGAGCTCGCCGTCCGGTGCGACGGTGACGGTCGCGTCCGGTTCGTCCAGGACCTCGACCGTGCCGACCATCTCTTCGTCGTGGATCGAACAGACGTACTCGTACGTCCCGGGGGTCTCGAACGCGTAGGCGTACGTTTCGTCGGCCTCGCGGGTGACCTCGTGGTCGATTTCGTCCGTTTCTTCCTCCTCGGTTCCCTCGGTCTCGCCCTCGCCACTCGAGAGGCCGTAGGAGGCGAACGGCTCGGCGTCCTCCGGCACCGATGCGTTCTCGGACGCCTCCGGGTGGGCGGTCACGTTGTGCCCCTCTTCCTCGAACTGCCACTCCACCGTGTCCCCGAGCCCGATCTCGAGCGCGTCGAGTTCGAATCGGTGGTCGCCGTCGTGGGCGACGACGACGGTTTCGTCCGCGCAGGCGTCGACCTGCACGGTACCGACCATCGTGTTCTCGTGGGGGACGCAAACGTACGCGTACTCACCGGGGGTGGTGAATACGTGGCGGTACGTCTCTCCCTCCGGAACGACCGAGAAGTGGGCGTCGCCCTCGTAAGAGGCGAACGGCTCCGCGTTCGGCGGGTTTCGATTCCTGTCCGACGCCCCGGGAAGGGAGGTGGCGTTGTGGCCCGCGCTGGCGAACGTCCACTCGATCGCCTCTCCGAGACCGATTTCGACGTCCTCGGGTTCGAACCGCCAGGCGCCGTCGGGACCGGCGACGACCTGCGTGACGGCGGGGTCGTCGCTCGAGTCGCCCTCTTCGCCATCTGATCCGTCCCGTTCGTCGCCGTCTCCCTCGTCTTCGCCTTCACCTTCGTCCTCCGTTCCATCACCGTCTCCCTCGTCCTGGAATCGATTGCCGACCGCCCCACCAACCTCGCCGGCCAGAGCTGCGGTCAGGGCGCTGCCCGCTCCGAGGCAGCGCAGAAAGCGCCGTCGAGTGCTCGCGTCGGTCATGTAAATCCAATCTACCCAAAGGTGGCGCCGACAAAGATGCTATTCCATGAGTACGTGACTGACAGCGTTTCGAGAACGAATTTGGCCGGGGAGCTCTTTTCCAACTAGAGACCAATCACTCGAGCACGTCGAACGCCACCGCCAGGTCGAGCGGCCAGTAGACGAATCGGTACCGGCCGGCCGGGAGCCCCGGGCAGACCTCGAGCCCCGAGTACAGGTCCTCGACGGCTGCTTCGGATAGCTCGATCTCCCAGTCGAATCCCTCGCCGGGCGGATGAATAATTCCCTCGTCCGTGTAGCCGATACCGTGTTCGGCCCGGTAGCCGCGAACCTCCTGCCAGCCCGCTTCGGTCCGGACCTCGAGCGAGAACTTCCGGTCGTTGCCGGTGCCCTGTTTGACGCTGGTGAGGTTAGCCATCGTGATCGACACCGACTCGCCGTGAGCGACCTCGAGGGGGTCGACGCGCATGGCGAACGCGTCGGCGTCGCCCCAGTGAACCGACTCGGCGGATGAGAGGCGCTTGAAGTCGTCGTCCGAGCACTCGAGCGGTTCCGGAATCGTCGCCGGATCGCCGTCCGGCTCGACGCCGCCCTCGAGTCCCGACGGATCGATGACGCGCTCGTGGGCCGCTTCGACGGTTTCGGTTTCTCCCCAGCCGTCGGTGAGCGTGACGACGGCGTCGTGGGGTCGCATCCGGTCGTCGAACGAGACGCGCGTGAGCGACGCCGGGTAGGCCAGCGCCTCTCCACAGCCGCCCTCGCTCGAGTCGACGACCGTCGCCGTCGCCGTGATCGCGCTCTCCTGGGCATCGAAGGTCACGTCGTCGACCTCGATGCTGTCGTGGCACATCGTCGGACCGCCGGATTCGACGAGCACGAGCACCTCCGTCTCGAAGTCCGTTTCCTCGAGGAAGGGGTCCACGGTTTCGGCGGTTCGGTTCGTCGGGACGGCGTCCAGCCGCTCGAGGACGTCGGCGTCGGTGATCAGCGCGACTGTGCCGATCCCGTCCGAGGCCCAGGGCGGTTCGTCGGTTCGGGGCTCGAGGTCGATGGTTTCGACGGTAGTAATTTCGGGACTCGAACCAGTGCCGTCGTTGGTATTCGAGTCGTCGGTACCGTCGGTACCGTTGGTACTGTCAGTGCCGTTCGCTCCGTCACCGTCGTTCGGGTCGTCCTCACCGTCGTCGTCGGGGCTCGAGCCGGTCGGACTGGCGTCGAGACAGCCGCCGACGGCGAGTCCGACACCGAGTGCGCTCGAGCGAAGAATCGTTCGTCTGGAGGGGTCCATACCGGTACTCTTCCCGGAGACGATAAGTGCTCTCTGGAAGGTCAAACGACGATTTCACCGTTGCTTCGGAGGCGAACGCGACAGAATCGGTAAGAACTACGGACTCGAGTTCGACTACTCCGCCGGATCGAGTTCGACCTGCTCGAGCGAACGATTCAGGTGGCAGACCTCGTGTGGCGGGTCGCCGAGCAGTTGCTGAATCCGGTACTCGCGATCGAACTCGACGCCGTCGGGTTCGCAGTAGGCGTGGCTCGGGCAGTCGATGTACGGGCACGGGCCACTCAGGCTCGCCTTGCTCCCGCTGAACGCGCCCTTCGAGGGGACGTTCGCCGCGACGGTCGCCGGTTCGACCTCGACGGCGCGGACGCCCTCGTCGTGCATCGCACACTCGAGCGTCTGGGCGTTCTCGCGGACGTCGGTGACGCGGTAGCGGCGGCCGGGCTCGAGGTTGAGACACTGGCTTCGATAGGGACAGCCGGCGCAGCCATCGGCCTCGCCCTCGTAGACGAACTCGGTGCCGGGGTCGGCGAGGCGCGTCCCGAGGAGGGTCACGGTGGTCATTGGTAGTCTCCTTCGGACCGCGACCGGTTAAGCCTCACGTCACTCACTCGAGTCGGCGCTCACGGTTCACTGGACGCCGTGGTCGGCGTAGACGAGGCGGTCGACGTGGTCGACGAGGTCTCCCACACCAGTCAGTCGGCTCCAGCGACCTGCGCGTCGAGGTAGTCCTGGGCCGCGATCCGGATGACGTCCTCGGGCCCTTCGACGCAGTCCCGGCGAAGTTGCGGGTACTGGCCCTCGAGACGGTCCGCGATCAGGCCGTCGATGGCGGCGACCTCCTCGACGGTCATCCCCTCGAGTTCCGTCGAGAGGATACTCGCGACGGCGCTGCTGACGGCGCAACTCTCGCTCTCGAAGGCGATAGCCTCGATGGTGCCGTCGGGGGCGACGTCGACGTGGAACTCCCCGTCGTCGCCACAGGAGGTCTCCTCGGAGGACTTGACGAGGTCGGGGTTCTTGAGGCCGCCCGCGTTCCGGGGGTCGCAGTGATGGTCGTAGAGGACGTCGTGATATCGATCGGACCGCAGGTATGCGTCCAGCTTCGCGCGGGCGTCGTCGATTGCGTCGAGCAAGGCGTCGACCTCTTCGCGCGTGTTGTAGACGTAGAACGACGCGCGGACGGAGCCGGGAATGTCGAGGGCATCGTGCAGCGGTTGGGTACAGTGATCGCCCGCCCGGACGGCGATCCCGCGGTCGTTCAGCAGCGACGAGAGGTCGTGGCCATGGACGCCGTCGACGTTGAACGCAACCAGGCCGGATCGCTCCTCGCCCGCAGGCGGCCCGTAGGTCGTCACGTCGTCGCGCGCCTCGAGTCGCTCGAGCGCGTACTGGGCGAGCTCGTTCTCGTGGGCCGCAATCGCGTCCATCCCGATCTCCTCGAGGTAGTCCGCCGCGGCCGCGAGCGCGATTCCCTCCGCGATGGGCGGCGTGCCGGCCTCGAACTTCCAGGGGAGTTCGTTCCAGGTCGAGTGCTCGAAGGTGACGTGACGGATCATCTCGCCGCCGAAGAGGAACGGCTCCATCTCCTCGAGGATCTCCCGCTTGCCGTAGAGGGCACCGATGCCCGTCGGTCCGGCCATCTTGTGGCCCGAGAAGGCGAAGAAGTCCGCGCCCATCGCCTCGACGTCGATAGGTCGGTTCGGGGCGGACTGGGCGCCGTCGACGACCACATAGGCGTCGTGCTCGTGGGCCATCTCGGCCAGCTCGGCGACCGGGTTGATCGTCCCGAGGACGTTCGAGACGTGGACGACCGAAACGACCGCGGTGTCCGGACCGATGAGTTCGCTGGCGTGCTCGAGGTCGAGGTGGCCGTCGTCGGTCACGCGAATGAAGTCGATGTCGGCACCGGTCTTCTTCGCCACCTGCTGCCAGGTCACGACCGAGGCGTGGTGTTCCATCTCCGTCGTCACGACCTGGTCGCCAGGGCCCAGTTCGTTGAGCCCCAGGCCGTAGGCGACGAGGTTGATGCTCTCGGTCGCCCCCTTCGTGAAGATGAGTTCCTCGCGCCCGCCGCTGGCGCCGACGAACGCCGCGAGTCGGTCGTGGGCCTGTTCGTAGGCGATCGAGGCCTCGTGGCTCAGCGTGTGAATCCCGCGGTGAACGTTCGCGTTGTACGTCGAGAAGTACTCCTCGAACACGTCGTAGACCTGCCGCGGCGTCTGGGTCGTCGCCGCGTTGTCGAGGTAGACGAGGTCCTGCCCATCGACGTCGCGCTCGAGGATCGGAAAGTCTGATCGAACGGAATCGGTCATATCTCGTGATTACGCCAATTGATTAAAATAGTTGTGACGGCGTCGAATTACGCATCGCTCGAGAGGGGACGGTGGGCGTGGATGCCAAGACGAGATGCAACGTACGCGGGTGCCGAGACGAAACCCACATTACCCGGACGCACGACAGTACCAACGAACGAACAGTGACGCGCGTCTGCCTCGTCGGCTCGCCCGACGTCTCACTCCAGTACGAACTCCTCTCTCGAGAGACGTCTCGGGAGGCTCTGTCCACGTACGACCTAGCTCGCCCCTTCGAGAACTCGCTGGCGGTTCGGACGGTGAGCCTCGGGGCCGCCGTCTCGCTGTGTAACGACCTCCAGTGGTACCTCGTCCGGTTCGTCGACGAGGTCCTGATCCAGGAACCGAGCGTGAGCGACGACGAGTGGCTCTCGCGGGACCTCGCCGTCGCGCTTCGAAACGGCGACCTCCAGCCCGCGGAGACCGGCGAGCACCTGAAGATATTCGGACTCGAGCGACCCGACGTGCCGGGGCTCGAGGCTTCGACGGGTGACGGCGGGAAGCCCGACGATCGACAGCGTGCGACCGACGCGCCAAACGTCGAACCCGTCGGCGAGGGAGACGAACGAGCGACCGACGCCGACTCGAGTGCTGGGCCTGCACAGACGACGATTCAGGCCGGTGACGGTGTCGAACCAGTCGGCCCGCCGAAACTCGTCGAACCGCTCTACGTCCGCCGAACGGACGGCGAGACGCCCACGTACGACCTCAGGGACGTCGAGGAGACACTGATCGTGCGACTCACCGAGTCCGAATTTTCGCCGTAGCTCGAGCTTTACCGTCGCTCGACCGGATTTCGTCGGTTCGTCGGCTCGTCGGTTCGTTGCGGATACACACAACGACCGAACATTCACTAACCCGCTCGAGAAACACACTCCATGGTCATCTCGACCGAGCCAGCGTGGAAGGAACTCGTCGACGGACTCGGACGGGAGTATCAGGACGCGGTCGTGTACGGAGATCTCGAGCAGGAAACGATCCTGCACGAAGGGGACGTTCGACTGCTAGCGAACGGATGGGTCGAACTTCCCACCGGTCGACTCCTCTCCCCGAACGCAGTCCATCACATCGACACGTAAGTCGCCCGTCGAGACGGACGCCTCGAGGGCGAGCGAGGAATACGCGCGCAGCGACGTTCGTGGTGCCGATCCCGGCAGAAATCGGAACCGTCAGTCGAACAGCCCCGTCGAGAGATATCGTTCCCCGCTGTCCCAGAAGACGGTGACGACCATCGGGCAGTCGTCTTCCGTCTGACCGCCGTCGGTCCGGGTCTGGGTCGCCGGCGTGAGCGGGCCGTCAAACACATCGGGGAGTTCCGGACACTCGAGGTCGGGATCGGCCACCTCGCGAGCCACCTTCTGCGAGACCAGACTCGTCGCGCCGCTCGACTGGCCGACGAGGACCCCTTCCTCGCGGGCGAGGCGACGACACTCGTCCTCGGCGTCCTCGAGTGCGACAGTCTCGACGCGGTCGATCAGATCGGTGTCGAGGTTGTCGCTGACGAAGCCGGGGCCCATGCCCTGGAACTCGTCGTTTCCGGGCACCCCCGTCGAGAGCACGGCGTTGCGTTCAGGTTCGACGGCGACAATCTCCACGTCGGGGAACTCCTCGCGAAGCCGACGGCCGACGCCAGAGAGCGTCCCGCCGGTGCCGACGCCGGCGACGAAGACGTCGACCGTGCGCTCGCCGACCTGGTCGACGATCTCCTCGCCGGTCGTCCGGTAGTGGGCCTCGGGGTTCGCCGCGTTCTCGAACTGTCCAAGCTGAACGGCGCCGTCGGCCTCGAGTTCGTCGGCACGCTCGCGAGCGTCGGTCATGTCACCGTCGACGAGCTCGAGGTCGGTCCCGTAGGCGGCCATGATCCGGCGCCGTTCCTCGGACTTCGAGGCTGGCATCACGATCGTCAGGTCGTAGCCCCGGGCGGCCGCGACGAGCGCGAGGCCGATGCCCGTGTTGCCGCTCGTCGGTTCGACGAGACGGTCGCCCGGCTCGAGCCGTCCGTCGCGCTCGGCGGCCCGGACCATCGCCAGTGCGGGGCGGTCCTTGGCCGATCCGCCGGGGTTGAACGACTCGATCTTGGCGGCGACCGTCACCCCCTCGGGCGAGTCGACCTGGACCAGCGGCGATCCGATCGTGTCCAGGATACTGCCTTTCATCGTCCATCGGTAGGAACTCGAGCGGTAAACGCGTGGCGGACCCCGGCAGGACGTGCCGGTGACGAAATAGAACGGGACGGCACGAACAAATCCGTTAAGCCGTTCGCGTCGAAACTATCGCTCGTGACACTCGAGACGATGCGACCAAACCCGACCTGGGACAGCGCCGCCTACGAAGACACCGTTTCCACGCTCGCGGCCCACCGCGAGGACCTGACGTACCTCGTCTGGGGCGGCGACTGGTGTAAGGACTGCCGAGCGCTCCTGCCCGACTTCGCGGCGGCGCTCGAGGCCGCCGACGTTCCGGACGACCGGATCGAGGAACTCGCCGTCGACACGGACAAGCAGGGTCCGAAGGTCGACGACTACGACGTCGAGTACATTCCGACGGTCGTCGTGCTCGACGACGACGGGACAGAGGTCACCCGGTTCGTCGAGAGCGAGTCGCTGCCTCCGTCGGTGTACCTCGCGGAACAGATCGAAAGCGCGCTCGAGACGGCCTGAGACGTACCAGTCGGGTACGAGACGGCCTGAGACACTACCAGACAGACACGAGACAGCCTATCGCAAAGAAATCGCAGCGACGTCACCCGACCCGCACGCTGGGCAGGAGTGTCGAGGGTGGCTCAGTGACGTCCCGCATCGACGGCACTCGTGATAGAGAGACGACTGGCGATGACGGGCCCAGATTCGCCGGATCCAGTTCGCCGCGAGAGTAGTCAGTGTCATGTGGGCGTTCGTCCGGCAGTCGCGGGTCGGACGGTAAATACTTTGTGAACGTTCGGCCATTGAGAATAGTAATTCTAGACACACGTGTGAAAATGTGCGTCTTTTATATATAATCTATAAAATTGTGTGAGGGTATCGGGCGAACGAAGACGAAAGTGAGCGTGCTCGAGCGGACGAGGACGAGAGTGAGCGTGAGTATTATCGAGCAGCGAGGGCGATCGACTCCTCTGCCGGATTCGGACCGATGTGTCGGTCAGTTCTCGGAATTCCCCAGTAGCCACTCGAGCGCCTCGTCGACGTCGTGGCTGGGCGGTGAGCAGGTCCGCTGGCGGCAGGCGTAGAGCGTCGGTTCGCCGTCTCTCGCCTCGCGTCCGGCCCAGATCGGCGGCGCCTCCGCAAGGTCGAGTCGTTCGAGCCAGGCCTCGAGTCCGTCGTCGGTCGGCGGCCGTCTGGCGAGCAGGCGGTCCGGGAGGAACGTCGAACCGATTTCGTCGCGCCAGTCCCGCGGAACCTCGTCCGCGGCAACCGTCAACTCGAGCGAACCGGTCGTGAGTCGATCAGCCGCGAGCACGAGCGAGGTGTACTCGAGTGGGCTCGAGCGCATCCGGCTGGCGTGGGTTTCGAGGACCGACTCCGCAACCGCACCGAACGATTCGTTGGCGACGTGCTCGAGCGCGAGCAGCGTCTCGACGGCAACCCCCGTCGACGAGGGCGTCGAGGCGTCGGTGAGTTCCTGGGGCCGCGTGACCAGCGACTCCCCGCTAGAGGGGGTAAAGTACAGCGTTTCCTGATCGGCGTCCCAGAACTCGGACTCGATAGCTCGAGCCAGCTCGAGCGCAAACGAGAGGTGCTCGAGGTCGCCCGTCGCCTCGTAACATGTGAGTGACGCCCGAGCGAGGAACGCATAGTCCTCGAGGTAGCCGTCGATACCGATCTCGCCGTCCTCGTACCGCCGGTTCAGGGTGCCGTCGTCGGCGTTCCAGAGGTGCTCGCGAACGAACGCCAGCGCCTCGGTGGCCGTCTCGGCGTACGCGTCGTCACCGAGCACGATCGCCGCCTCCGCGAACGCGGCGATCATCAGGCCGTTCCAGCCGGCGAGCACCTTCTCGTCACGATTCGGTCGCGGACGCTCCTCGCGAGCCTCGAACAACCGATCCCGGGCGGCCTCGAGTACCGTCTCGACCGCCGACGGCTCGAGGTCGTACTCCTCGGCCAGGTCCGATCGCGAGGTCGAGAGCGTGAGCACCGTTTGTCCCTCGAAGTTACCGCCGGAAGTGACGCCGTACCGGTCACAGACGAGTTCGGTGAGCGTGTCCTGGTCGAGCTCGAGGTCGAGTTCGGCGTCGATTTCGTCTCGAGGATTCAGACCCGAGAGCGCGTCCCGAATCTCGTCGGGCGTCCAGACGTAGAACGCGCCCTCCTCGCGCTCGCCGGCCTCGGTCTCGCTCTGGGCGTCGAGCGTGCTGAAGAAGCCCCCGTCCTCGTGGGTCAGTTCGCGCTCGACGAACGCGAGGGTCCGCCGGGCCACGTCCGCATAGCGCTCGTCGCCGACGGCCTGGTAGGCTGCCAGGTAGGCACGCGTCAGCTCGGCGTTGTCGTAGAGCATCTTCTCGAAGTGGGGCACCGTCCAGTCCCGGTCGACGCAGTAGCGGTGGAAGCCGTCGCCGACGTGGTCGTACAGCCCGCCGCCCGCCATCGCGTCGAGGGTCCTGACCGCCGCCTCGAGGTACTGCCTTCGGCCCGTCCGGTCGGCCGCCCGCAGCAGGAGGTGGAGCCGCGCGGGTTGGGGGAACTTCGGGCCGCTCGAGCCCCAGCCACCGTACTGTTCGTCGACGCCGCGGAGGGCCGTCCCCGCGGCCGACTCGAGCAACTCGCTGCCCGGCGTCTCGACGCCCTCCGGGGGCGAGGGCGTGGCCTCGAGCTGGTCGCTCGCCGCGGCCGTCCACTGGTCCGCCCGATTTTCCATCTCATCGCGGTCGACCTCCCACGAGTGGGCGATGTTCTCGAGCAGGTCCCGGAAGCCGGGCATGCCGCGCTGGGGTTCCTTCGGGAAGTAGGTCCCGACGTAGAACGGGCGGCCGTCGGGGGTGAGCCACGCCGACAGCGGCCAGCCGCCGCGGCCGGTGACCTGCTGGCAGACGGTCATGTAGATGCTGTCGACGTCCGGGCGCTCCTCGCGGTCGACCTTGATCGGGACGAAGTGCTCGTTGAGTAACTCGGCGACACCGTCGTCCTCGAAGCTCTCGTCGGCCATGACGTGACACCAGTGACAGGCCGAGTATCCGATCGAGAGGAAGATCGGGACGTCGTGCTCCTTGGCCGTCTCGAGGGCCTGTTCGTCCCAGGGCTGCCAGTTGACGGGATTGTCCGCGTGCTGGCGCAGGTAGGGACTGGCCGCGTCCTCGAGGCGGTTGCGCTCGGTGGGTGTGTTCATTACCGTCGTCTACGTTCGGGCGCTGTAAAAGCGCGGCGTACGCCTCGAGTCCGTGGCTACCGAGCCAGCAAGAAAATACAGTAAACGGGCTTGTCGAACCCCTCGGTCGGTGATACGTTTCGGGATGATTGCTGAATACAGGGCGCGAATGTTGCACGAGGTTTGGCCCGATCTGCGAAGGTGATGGTCGGTCAGTACAGGCTGGCAATATCATGATATCCAAATGAAAGACCCGTAACATCTATTCCTACGTCTGAAGATTACACCTGTATGGGAGAGAACGACAAGCAAGAAAAAGGTGACACCAAACAAGAGTACGTCACAATTCCGTATGCATATCGAAGTGATGAAGTAATCGAAACAAAGGAAGTGACCAAAGAGTGGTTTGAACATTTCCAGCAAATTAAACGAGTAGTAGATGAGCTGGCGGAGGAATATCAATCGAATCCAAATATCACACGAGTCGCCTATACGAAAAATGACCAGAAGACCACAGGGGACAATCCGTTTAAAGTGGAAATAGAACTCATCAATACAGAGTCTATTGAAGAGATTCCAGATGAACGAGAGGGGATCAAGATTGACACAGTAGAAGCGAAACCTCGTTATTTTTCAAGAGAGGAGAAGAAGGAATCGTAGTTGAATAGTAAGCATCCGACTGTGTTGGTTGGTTTCGGCCTGAACATGTGAAATGAACGTGGGCACCGTGCTGAACTCATCCTCTATATTCAGCAGCCACATCATGTCTCTCACCAACTATTTCAACAGAGTCAGAAAAATCGATCACATCGCCGAACGATGCGTTCTCCAGCCTCGAGCCTCGAGAGCCTACTCCGTCAGCAGACGACGCAGCACGAGGTGGAGCACGCCGCCGTTCTCGATGTACTTCACTGCAGCGGGCGTACTGACCTGCGCGGTCACAGTGAATTCGGTCGTCTCGCCGTCTTCCGCTTCGGCGATTACCGTGAGTTCCTGGTTGGGCTCGAGACCGTCCTCGAGCCCCCGGATCTCGAAGTACTCCGAGCCGTCGAGGCCGAGTTCCTTCCAGCCATCGCCCTCCTCGAACTGCAGGGGCAGGACGCCCATGCCGATGAGGTTGTCGCGGTAGATCCGCTCGTAGCTCTCGCCGATGGTCGCGCGGATGCCGAGCAGGTCGGTGCCTTTGGCGGCCCAGTCGCGACTCGAGCCGGTGCCGAGTTCGATCCCGGCCATCACGACGAGGGGGGTGTCCTCCTCGCGGTAGCGCTCGGAGGCCTCGAAGACGGTCACCTCTTCGCCGGTGGGGTGGTGGATGGTGTAGCCGCCCTCCTTGCCGTCGAGCATCTCGTTCTGGATGCGGACGTTCGCGAAGGTGCCGCGCATCATGACCTCGTGGTTGCCGCGGCGGGAGCCGTAGGTGTTGAACTCGTAGGGTTTGACCCCCTGGGCGGCCAGCCACCGGCCTGCGGGGAGGGCCTCGCTGAACGGCCCTGCGGGGCTGATGTGGTCGGTCGTCACGGTGTCGCCGAGCATCATGAGCCCGCGCGCACCCTCGATGTCGTCGACGCCGGGTTCCTCGAGCGGGAAGTCCTTGAAAAACGGCGGCTCGCGAATGTACGTCGAGTCGCTGTCCCACTCGTAGACGTCGCCCGTGGGGGCCTCGAGGGCTTCCCAGCGCTCGTCGCCCTCGAAGATGCTCGCGTACTTCGACTCGAACATCTCGGGGGAGACGCTGTCGTGGATCGTCTGTCGGATCTCCTCCGGGTCCGGCCAGACGTCCTCGAGGTAGATCTCCTCGCCCTCGGCGTTCGTGCCGATGGGTTCCTCCTCGAGGTCGATGTCCATCTTGCCGGCGAGACCGTAGGCGACCACGAGCGGCGGGCTGGCGAGGTAGTTCGCGCGAATCTTTGGGTGGATACGGGCCTCGAAGTTGCGGTTCCCGGAGAGGACGCTGGTCGTCCAGAGGTCGTACTCGTCGATGGCGTCCTCGATGGATTCGGCGAGCGGGCCGGCGTTGCCGATGCAGGTCGTACAGCCGTAGCCGACGACGTGGTAGCCAAGTTCCTCGAGGTCGTCGAGTAGATCGGCCTGCTCGAGGTACTCGGTGACGACCTTGCTGCCGGGTGCGAGGCTCGTCTTGACGTACTCGGGCACGTCGAGACCGGCTTCGACGGCGTTGCGCGCGAGCAGGCCTGCGGCGACCATCACGGAGGGGTTCGAGGTGTTCGTACAGCTAGTGATCGCGCTTACGAGCACGGAGCCGTGGCCGATTTCGACCTCGGTGCCGTCCTCGAGAGTGACGGGGACCTTCTCGTCGAGTTCGGGTTGTTTTTTGGAAACGAGGCCGCCGTCGCTCTCCGCCGCACCACTATCGATTACACCTTCCTCCTCGAGCAGCGTCGGGAAGTGCTCGTCGAGGTCGCCCATCGGGATGCGGGCGTGGGGTTTTTTGTGGCCCGCGAGGCTCGGCTCGACCTCGCCGAGGTCGAACTCGACGACCTCGGTGAACTCGGGGTCCTGATCGCCGAAGAGGCCCTGGGCCTCGAGGTACTCCTTCACCAGTTCGATGTGATCGGCGTCGCGCCCGGTGAGCTCGAGGTAGTCCAGCGTCTTCTCGTCGACGGGGAACATGGAGATGGTCGAACCCTGTTCGGGCGCCATGTTCGAGATGGTCGCGCGGTCGGCGACCGAGAGCTGGGAGACGCCAGGGCCGAAGAACTCGACGAACTTGTCCACGACACCGACCTGGCGGAGTTTCTCGGTGATGTGGAGCACGAGGTCGGTCGCGGTCGCGCCCTCGGGGAGTTCGCCGGAGAGGCGGACGCCGACGACGTCGGGCAAGGTCATCGTAATCGGCTGACCGAGCAACGCGGCTTCGGCCTCGATACCGCCGACGCCCCAGCCGACGACGCCGATACCGCCGATCATGGGCGTGTGGCTGTCCGTGCCGACGAGGGTGTCGGGCAGGAGCCACTGCTCGCCGTCGACCTCGCGGTCGTGGACGACCTGACCCAGGTACTCGAGGTTGACCTGGTGGACGATGCCGGTTCCCGGCGGCACGACGTTGAAGTCGTCGAAGGCCTGTTCGGCCCACTTGATCGCGCGGTAGCGCTCCTCGTTGCGCTCGTACTCGAGTTCGACGTTCTGCTCGTAGGCGTCTTCGCTCCCGAAGTAGTCGACCTGGACGCTGTGGTCGATCACGAGGTCGCAGGGGACGTCGGGTTCGACGATGGTGGGATCCTCGCCCGCACGATCTGCCGCCGAGCGCAGGGCGGCGAGGTCGACTACGGCGGGAACGCCAGTCAGGTCCTGCAGGACGACTCGCGAGGGGCTGAACGGCACCTCGGCGTCGGGCACGTCGGGTTGCCAGGACGCAGCGTTTCGGACGTCGTCTTCGGTGACCATCTCGCCGTCGACGTTGCGAAGCACCGACTCGAGCAGCACGCGAATGCTGACGGGCAGACTCGAGAGGTCACAGAGCCCTTCCTCTTCGAGCACGGTCAGGTCGGCAAATTTGTACGTTTCGCCGTCTCGCTCGAGTTCGCGAATCGCCCCGAACGGGTCGGCTGTGGAATCGTTCGTCATCGATATTGGTTAAACTGAGGAAATAGGCGGGTGTGAACCTATCGATATCCCGGTGCAAATCTTGCCGAACACGTTCGAAAAGCGGCTATATTGCTGACGATTCGTCGGGAACGAGCACCGCCTCTCTCGACGGCGACGCGAGTTTCGCATCCTCGTGCGGCGAGCACCCTCGAGCGTCGCCAACCTCCGGTCTCGGGCGGCGCGTACTCCGAACATCGCACGCCCGCGGCCTCGCCCGACGATTCAGGACCGCCTGACGTACTCGAGGAACGAGAAGCCGTCACGGTCGTCGCGCTCGACTTCGGTCCACGCCTCGCGGTCACACTCCGGAAAGGAGGTGTCACCTTCGGGACGATCCCGAATCTTGGTGACGACCAGTCGGTCGAGCGCAGGCAGGAACTGCTCGTAGACCGTGGCGCCCCCCGCGACGAACGTCCGTTCGGTGCCGTCGTGGCGCTCCTCTGCGGCGCGTTTGGCCGCCTCGAGCGCAGCCTCGAGTCCGTGCGCGACGGTGACGTTTTCGGGCGTCTCGAGGTCTCGGCTCGTGAGGACGATGGAGGTTCGTTCCGGCAGGGGCTCGCCCAGTCCCTCGAGGATTCCCTCGTAGGTCACGCGACCCATGATGACTGGGTGGCCCGTCGTCCAGCGCTTGAAGTGAGCAAGGTCCTCGGGGACGTGCCAGGGCATCTCGCCGTCGCGGCCGATGATACCGTTCTCGGCCACGGCGACGATGCCCACGAGTTCGAGGTCGGTCTCGAGGGCCGAGTCGGGATCAGGCGACGACCCCGTCATTCGGCAACCGCGAACCGAAGTCCGTCGTGGGACTCGTAGTCGACCAGTTCGACGTCGTCGGCCGAGAGGTCGTCGATCGTCACGTCCGCGAGTTGCAACCGCGGGCGCTCGAGGGGCTCACGCGTACACTGGCGAAGCAGATTGGGGACGTGATCGTACCGTTCCTCGCCCTCGGCTTCGTCCGGGGCTTCCTCGAGGAGCCACTCGCGGACGTCGGCGTAGGCCTCGCGGTCCTCTCGAGGGTCGACCGCGGCCAGGCGATCCTGCAGCGCCTCGAGGTTGTCCGCGTACCACGCGCCGCGCTCGCCGGTCCCACAGTAGACGTGGGCGTCGACGATGGTGTGGCCGAAAGTGCCCGCCTCGAGGCCCGTCTGCTGAGCGACGACGTTCGTCAGCAGCGCGTAGGCTGCGATGTTGAACGGGATGCCGAGGGCCACGTCACCCGAGCGCTGGGTGAGGTGGCAGTTGAGTCGGTCGCCTTGGACGTTGAAGACGAAGGAGTAGTGACAGGGTGGAAGCGTCGAGACGGCGGCGTTCGCGGGGTGCCAGGCGTTGACGACCAGTCGACGGGAGTTCGGGTTGTCCGAAAGCTGGTCGATCACGTACTGAAGTTGGTCGAAGGTCTGACGGCCGTCGGCCTCACGAGTGACCCACTGGCTTCCGACGGGCTCTCCACTGGCGACGTCGTCGGGGGCGGCGTCCGCGGATCCAGACGCGGCGTCCGCCCATGTCTCGCCCTCGAGCCGGCTCTCGTCGTCGGGAATCGGAAACCGGCGCCAGAAGCGACCGTAGGCCGTGTCGAGTCGCCCATCGTCGTCGGCCCAGGCGTCCCATATCTTCGTCTCCTCGCGCAGGTCGCGAATGTGCTCCTCGCCCGAGAGGTACCAGCACATCTCGTGGATCATCGAGTTCCAGCGGTAGCCGTCCATTTTTTTGGTCGTCAGGAGTGGGTAGCCTGCGGCGAGATCGATCTCGTAGTGCTGACTGAACGACGAGATCGTGTCGACGCCGGTCCGGTTGGGCTTGTAGGCGCCCTCCGAGAGCACCGAATCGACGAGGTCGAGGTACTGTTGCATTGAGACTGGGTTTCGAGCGGATGCCTATAATCGTGATCCATCCGAGTCGAGTCCGACCGCTCGACGGGGTCGGCCGACCCAGGACGCGATCGACGAGCGGGCGCTCAACAAGGCACGTTCGTGTACAGACGGGTCTCGAGAAAGGACAACCTTTACAGGTTCCTGCGTACCGATTTCGACCATGCGCGAACACGTACTGCTGATCGGGGGCGGCGGGCGCGAACACGCCATCGCGCGCGCCCTAGCCGACAGCGAGGCCGACCTGTACGCCTGCGCGGGGAACCGAAACCCGGGAATCGCCGACCTGGCGAGCGGGTTCGAGACGCTCGAGACGACCGATCCCGACGCGGTGGTCGAGTACGCCCGGTCCATCGACGCGACCATTGCTGTCGTCGGTCCGGAAGCGCCGCTCCAGGCCGGCGTGGCCGACGCGCTCGAGAACGCGGGCGTCTACGCGTTCGGGCCGAACCAAGCCGAGGCGAAAATCGAGACGGACAAGGCCTTTCAGCGCCGGTTCATGCAGGAGAACAGCATCTCGGGCTGTCCCGACTTCGAGACGTTCGACGACGGCGAGGCCGCCTGCGACTACATCGACAGCTACGACGGGGACCTCGTGATCAAGCCCGCCGGACTCACGGGCGGGAAAGGCGTCAAGGTCATCGGGGACCAGGTAACCGCGGAGGAGGGCAAGGAGTACATCCGGGAGTCCGACTACGACCGCCTCGTCCTCGAGGAGCGACTCGTCGGCGAGGAGTTCACCGTCCAGGCGTTCGTGGCCAACGGCGACGTTCGCACCGCACCCGCGGTGCAAGACCACAAGCGTGCCTACGAGGGCGACGAGGGGCCGAACACCGGCGGCATGGGGAGCTATTCGGACGCGACGCGCGAACTGCCGTTCATGACGGATGCCGATTACGAGGCTGCCGTCGACATCATCGAGGAGACCGTCGACGCCCTCGAGGGGTACAAGGGCATCCTCTACGGCCAGTTCATGCTCACCGCCGAGGGGCCAAAGGTCGTCGAGTTCAACGCTCGTTTCGGCGACCCCGAGGCGATGAACACCCTGCCGGTTCTCGAGACCGACTTCCTCGAGGTCCTCACCGCGGCCCGAAACCGCGATCCGTTGCCCGAACTCGAGTTCGCCGAGCAAGCCACGGTCTGTAAGTACGCGGTTCCTGCGGGGTACCCCACCGATCCCGAGGCGGGAGCGAAGGTGCAGGTGGACGAAGAGAGCGTGGCGCGCGCGGCGGGGGCCACGGACGACTCGAGCGGCGACGAGTCGCGAGAGACCACCGAAGACGCCCTGATCTATTACGCCAGCGTCGAAGAGTGGAACTCTTCGGGCAATCAGAACTCGGAGAGTTCTGATGACGAGGACGAGCGCGAGGACGGCATCTACACGACCACCTCGAGGTCGTTCGCCGTCGTCGGGCTCGCGGATACCATCGCCGAAGCCGAGAGAATCGCGGAAGACGCGCTCGCCGACGCCGGCGAAGAAGGGCTGCACGTGCGTCACGACATCGGGAAAGCCGACCTGGTTCAGCGTCGGATCGACCACATGGACGAACTTCGCGGGAAGTAAACCTGCAACTGTACTCACCCCCGCGCAGTTTCAAGCCCGCGTTATATTCAACCGAACGGTGGAGGGTGTCGTATGTCCGCACGCTTCACGGACGACGACGAAGGAAAGCCAGTCGTAAACGAAAACGGCGACCGAATCGGGATCGTCGAATCCGTCCACGGCGATACCGCGCACGTCAACCCCGATCCGGGGATGACCGACACGATCAAGTCCAAACTCGGCTGGGGCGACGCCAGCGAGGACACGTACGAACTCGACGCGGGCACCGTCGACCACATCGGCGACGACGAGATCCGACTCGGGCGGCTCTGAACGAGTCGGTGGCGGGGAGGTGGCGGGGAGGTGGCGGGGAGGTGGCGGGGAGGTGACGGGGAGGTGGCGGAGCAAAAAGCCGACCCGCTCCCCCGTTCAGTTGGTTTCTTGTAGGATTGGAACGAACGCCGTGGCAGTGACCGACGACCCCTCGAGACACGAGTCCAACCAGACACGCAGACACGACCGCGTCCGCCGCCACCCGACGCCCGGCCCGGTGAACTCCCTGGGCCACTGGACGAACGCTCGCCATCCCCTCCGCGTGGCGATCAATTACGTCGTCGTCTGGCTGATCCGCATCTCGCCGAGCCTGAAGTGCAAGCGCTGGCTCATGCGACGCCTCGGCGTCACGGTCGGCGAGGGCGTCTCGTGGGGCCTCGAGGCCACGCCGGACGTGTTCTGGCCCGACCTCATCACGCTCGAGGATCACGCCATCGTCGGCTACGACGCCACAATTCTCTGTCACGAGTTCCTGCAGGACGAGTATCGAACGGGCGAGGTCGTCGTCGGCGAGCGGGCGATGATCGGCGCCGGGGCGATTATCCTTCCGGGAGTCGAGATCGGCGCCGGCGCCAGTGTCGCGGCGAACTCGCTCGTGACGCGGGACGTCCCGCCGGGGGAACTCGTGGCAGGGGTGCCGGCGACGACGATGACGGACTCGGGTCCGCGTCCGAGTCCGGACTCGGCCTCGAGCGAGCGAAGCAACGCCGAGGGCACAACCGACGGCGACGGAGCACTCGACGCAGCCACCGACGAATCCGACCGTGAGGCGGAAACGACACGAGAACAGGACGATACCCCCCACTCTGTCGAGTGATCGTACGTCGCAACTCGAGCCCGGGTCCCATCGCCGAACTAGCGTGCGTCCTGCGGTTCGACGCCATAGCGATCCTGGAGGGGTTCGACAATTTTCCCGTGGAATACGACGAGGAGGGCGACTGAGACGACGATGATCCCCGTGTCGAGGGGCGTCGACATGAGACCGAGGGCGACGATCAGCGTCGTCGCGCAGGCGGCCGCGTGGTTAGTGTCCGACCAGAGCATGCCGACGGTCGTCAGAACCATGGCGACGATCGAACTCACCACGAGCCGACCGACCGCCGGGGAGAACGATCCGGCGCGGGTGAACGCGTCGGTGACGAGCAATCCGTCGGCGAACACCACGTAGGTCGCCAGTCCGCAGACGGCTGCGATGGCGTGACCGCCGACGACGTGGTAGGCACCCTCGGCTCGCGGCTGTTCGCCGGTCGCCAGCAAGTACGCCGAGGGACCGAGACTGGGGAAGAGGAACGGCCGGCCGGTCGCCCAGGCGATGCCACCGAGAAACGCGAAGTGGAGGACGACGTTGATTCCGGCGCTCAGGTCGTCGCGCACGTTCAGATCGTCGCGTACCGTCATCGGTTGAGGTATTCCGTCCGGGCGGATAACTGGTGGGGTCGGAGAATGTCAACCGTTGGTCCCTGGTTTCACGATACGTTGGACGACTCGAGGTGGTTAGTCCAACTCACCTTTCGCCTCGTCGGCGTAACCGTCGGCCAGTCGAACCGGTTCCGGGAGCTTGTAGCCCGTCGAGAGCGCGAGGGCGAGGTCGGCCGCAGTTTCGGGGCCGACGCGGTGGCCAGGACTGACGTACAGCGGGTTGACGTAGCGATTCGGCGAGTCGTACTGCTTCGTCTGGACGGCGTAGCCGAGCAGCGTTCCCGGGTCGGTTTCGACGCGCGCGTTCGCTTCGATCGGCACGCGGGTGCCGGCTGGGAGGTTCTCTATGTCGTCCGTCGCCTCGCCACAGAGCAGGCTCTTGGCGACGCCGACGCTGGGGACGTCCAGGACGACGCCCATGTGCGTCGCGATGCCGGCTTCCCGGAAGTGGATGCGGCCGCTCCCGTCGAACAGGAACACATCGGGGTCGGTCGTCAGTTCCCCGACGGCCTCGAGGATCGGGCCGCCCTCGCGGAACGAGAGCAGGCCCGGAACGTAGGGGATCTCGAGGGGCGTGACGGCGAAGACGCGCTCGAGAACCTCGCCACCTTGCATGACGACGATGGCGCTGAGTGCGCGTTCGGGTTCCGAATCGAGCAGGAACGACTGGTCGACGCCGGCAACGACTGGCTGGGTGGTAGACCCGGTATCGCGGCTGCTGCCGCTCCCGTTACCGCTACCACCTCCGCTCCCGCTCGAGGCCGAGGTCGCCGCCAGCGGATTCGTCAGCGCCTCGAGGTCGAACGCGAAGTCGTCCTCGAAGACGGCCTCGCGGGCGATTTCGTGCTGCATGGCCTCCATGTCGGCTCTCGAGAGCGCGGGGTCGGGAACGAGGTCAGGACGGTGAATTCGTATCATAGGCGTAGTATGTGTGAAACTAGTGGCGTGTGCGTCGTGAATCGGTCGGAAGCGGAGAGTACGATGACACTCGGGGACGGACACGTTAGAATCGTCTGCGGCCTGGTCCGCCGGGACCGCCGGGGCCACCCGGACCCCCGCCGCCGAGCTGGAATTGATTCGCCGTTCGCACGTTCTGCGTCCGTTTGATGTACTCGCCGTAGGCGAGACCGACCACGAGACCGACAAGGTGGGCTGCGTGTGCAACGCCGCTACCGCCAGCGCTTCCGCCGCCGATAAAGAAGATACTGACGAGAGCGGTTCCGGCCGCAAGGAGCCAGATCGGCACGGGGAGGATGAAGTACAGGTAGACCTTGAGGTTCGGATTTAGAATCGTCAAAACGCCCATGATCGCGAGGGCGGCGCCGCTCGCTCCAAGGACGTTCGAGGGAACGCCCTGGTAAGCGGAGATTGCGATCTGACCGAGGCCGGCGAGAACGCCGCTGACGACGAACAGGATCGCGAATTTTCTCGAACCGACGTACCGCTCGACGAGCGGCCCGAAGAAGAAAATCACGATGCTATTGAACACGATGTGGAAGATGTTGACCGGTGAGTGGGCGAAAATCGAGGTCATCCACGTCCACACGTACTCCGGGTTTGCAGTCGAGAGCATGAAGACAGCACGGTGAGCGGTTGTCCCGGCAACTAGAAGGACAATCCACTGCGCCAGAAACGTGATCCATATCAGCGCCAGGAACGTGTACGTCATGTTCCCCCGGAAGTACCCCAGCGGCCCGCCGGGGCCCGTGTTGAACGGCAATTTGTCGCCCAGACTCGAGGCCGTCTTCCCCCGGCTATCGACGCCGTCGTCGAATCCGCTGTCGAAGACCCCCTGCGGATCGTTCCAGTTTCGCAGCCCCGTACAGTCGTGGTTCTCCGGCAGCCGGTGGTCGCTGCAGAAGGTCCCCCCGCAGTGCCGACAGTTGTACGGCATGCTTTCGTTTTTCCCACACGCGTCACACGTTGCCATTGGCGCCCCGTATGTGGCGCGTCGCTATGGGGTTTGGGGTTTCTCCCGTCTTCTGTCCCCGGTCTCCCGGCCTTCGGGACTGGAAAGGACGTCGGCAACCGTGCGAGCGCGTAACGAGGATTTTTGCCCCCTCGAGTCCCACGACGACGTGTGCAAGACTACGAGCGAAAACAGTTGCTCGAGCGCGTCAATCGGGAGGGCGCGACGATCGGCGCGGACATTCCCGAGGAGATCACGATCCAGGGCGAACCCATCGATCTCCGGCAGTTCGTCTTCGAGATCAAGCGCCGGGAGACGGTGCCAGCGGGCGAACGCGAGCGCGTCGAGCAGGCCAAACGAAACCTCAGGCGAGAGCGCATCGAGCGGCTCGAGTTGATCGAAGAAGGCGACATCAGTCGGGAGGAAGGCGAGGAACTCGTCCGGTCGATCGTCGGCATCGACCGGGCGCTCAACGCCCTCGAGAACCTCGGCCCGACGGATCTCGAGCGCGAGCAGCGGGCCCAGAACACGGCAGACAAGAAGCGCTGGATGTCCTTCCTGAAGAAAGCGCTCGGTCGGGAGACCGACGCGGGTACGCGGAGGGGGCGCTGATGGCGACCAACGCCGAACTCGCCGCCCGGTTCGAGGAGTTCGCGGACCTGCTCGAGGCCGACGACGTGGAGTACAAACCGCGGGCCTACCGACGGGCGGCCGAGGCAATCGGCGCCCATCCTGCGCCGATTGCCGACCTGGTGAACGCGGGCAACGAGGAGGCGATCGAGGACATCGACGGCGTCGGGGACGCCATCGGGTCGAAGATCGTCGAGTACGTCGAAACCGGGGAGATCGAGGAACTGGAGGAGCTACGGGCGGATCTCCCCGTAGACATGGCCGACCTCACTCGCGTCGAGGGCGTCGGTCCGAAGACGGTCGGCACGCTCTACCGCGAACTCGAGATCCGAACACTCGACGATCTCGAGGCGGCCGCAGAGGCGGGCGAGATCCGCGAAGTGTCGGGATTCGGCGCCAAGACCGAACAGAATATCCTCGAGAACATCCCGTTCGCCCGCGAAATCGGCGAGCGCAAACTGCTCGGCGAGGCCCGCCCGCTCGCGGACGACGTGCTCGCGTTCCTCGAATCGCTCGAGTCGGTCGAACGCTGCGAGGTCGCCGGCTCGATCCGTCGGTGGCGCGAGACGATCGGCGACGTGGACGTGCTCGCGGCCACCGACGAGGCCGAGGACGTCGTCGATGCGTTCGTCGCCTGGGACTCCGTCGACGACGAGATCGAGTCCGGGCCGGCGAAGGCGAGCGTCCGCGTCGGCGAGGTCCGCGTCGACCTGCGCGTCGTAGTGCCAGAGGAGTTCGGTGCCGCCCTCCAGTACTTCACGGGGAGCAAGGATCACAACGTGACCCTGCGGAACTACGCGATCGACCGCGGGCTGAAACTCAACGAGTACGGCGCTTTCGACGTTTCCAACGTCGAGGACCACGAGGCGGGCCAGCGCGTCGGCGACCGGGTGGCCGGCGAGCGCGAGGAAGGGATGTACGAGGCGCTCGACCTCGAGTGGATGCCTCCGGAACTGCGCGAGGATCGGGGCGAGATCGACGCCGCGGCCTCGGGGACGCTGCCCGACCTCCTCACGCGCGAGGATATCCGCGGCGACTTGCACACCCACACCGAGTGGTCCGACGGCAACAACTCGATCGACGAGATGGTGGCCGCCGCCGAAGAACGGGGGTACGACTACTACGCGATCGCGGACCACGCGGAGGGGCCGGGCGTCGTCGGCGGCATGGGACTCACGGACGCCGAGATCCTGGAGCAGGTGGAGGAGATCCGTGAGGTCGGCGCCGAGGCCGACCTCGAGGTGTTTGCGGGGATCGAAGCCAACGTCGACGCCGAGGGGGAAATCGGCCTCTCCGAGGACGTCGTCGACGCCCTGGACGTGATCGTCGCCTCCCCCCACAGTGCGCTCGACCAGGATTCGGACGCGGCGAACGAGCGCCTGATCCGAGCGATCGAGAACCCGGCCGTCGACGTGCTGGGCCACCCGAGCGGCCGACTGCTCAATCAGCGTGAGGGCCTCGCGATCGACGCGGCCGCGCTGGGCGAGGCCGCAGCGGCGAACGACACCGCCCTCGAGGTCAACAGCAACCCCCACCGACTCGACCTGTGGGGGAGCGCCGTCCAGGCCGCGATCGACGAGGGCGCGGTGATCGCCGTCAACACCGACGCGCACAGCCCGGCGACCCTCGAGTACGTCCGCTGGGGGGTCAACACGGCTCGCCGCGGGTGGGCCGAACCCGCGAACGTGATCAACGCCTGGGACCTCGAGGAGTTGCGGGAGTTCCTGCATTGATGTACTGGTTCCGTTACTGCACTGACGCACTGACCACGTGATCCACCGTGACCGACCGACTCCTCGTCGACGGTATGTGCGGCGGCATCGTCGCCTACTGCCGGATGTGCGGCCACGACACGCTGTACGCGGGCGACAGCAACCTCGACCTCGAGGACGACACCCGACTCCTCGACGTCGCCGCCGCTACGGATCGAACGATCGTCACGAGAGACGTCGACCTGGCCGCCCGTGGCGAGCGTGCCATCCTGCTCGAGTCACGCGATACACACGAGCAGTTGCGAACGCTCCACGACCGCGGGATCGACCTGACGCTCCCCGACGAACCGCGCCGGTGTGGCCGGTGTAACGGCCCGCTCGAGCGCGCGCCCGAAACGGGAACGGGAACAGAAACAGCCGACACGCCGTCGTACGCACCCAACTCGAGCGAGGTGGCGGTGTGGGTCTGTCGGGACTGTGACCAGCACTTCTGGAAAGGAAGTCACTGGGATCGGGTTCGGCGGACGCTCGAAGCGGTGCGACGCAGCGAACCGACGGGCGGACGCGACCTCGAGGGCGACGAAAACAGCCTCGAAGGGACTCACAGCGACCGCAAGGGCGACGAAAACGGCAGCGATCAGTAGACCGAGACGTCGTCGAACCGCCCGTCGTAGAAGACGTGATTCGCGTGCGTCGGCTCCGTGCCGGAGAGGTACAGCCGATCGACCTTCTTCCAGGTGTTCTCGTAGGCGAGGTGGGCCAGTTCGGCCGCCGTCGTCCGCCAGCGCCGGAGGCCGTTGGCGTAGACGACCCGTCGGGGCGCATCGGCTTTGAGCGCCGAGACGAGGTCGGCCTCGGACTCGATCGCCCGCTCGAACGCGACGTGGGCGACGCCAACCGAACTCGAGAGGTGGGCGTACGACGAGGTAAACGGGGCGAGGTCGAGACGGTCGGCCAGGTCGCTCGCTCGACGGTTGTGCGCGGGAAGGTGTTTCGGATTGAAGATTTCGACGGCGTCGATACCGTTCTGAAAGCGCCGGATGTCGCCTTCCGTCAGCGACACCGTCAGGTACTCGGGATGTGGCGCCAGCACTGCGGCCCCCTGTCGTTCGAATTCCGCCATCGCCCCCTCGAGGGTGATGAAATCGGGAACGGGCTCTTCGAGTCCGATCGCGAGGACGTGCTTTCGGTCGTTCCAGGAGCCGGTGAACACCTCGCGTGCGGGGACGACGGTCACGTCGTCGGTGCTGTACGTGCTTGCCCGTTCTCGAATCTCGGGGAGGCGAGTGAAGTGGGGGGCGTAGACGACCACGTCGATTCCCGCCCGGCGGGCGTTCTCGATTACCCGCTCGTTTAACACCTTCACGTGGAGGTCGACCCGGACCTGCTCTCCGTCGCTCACAGTTCGCAGTAGGCCAACCGAGGAGTTATGAATTCTGATTTGTCGGCTCCCCGGAATCGCCATTGGCGACGCGTTTTCCTCGGCACCCCCTCCCCTGGCACTACCGATCGTATCACGACGACGCGCTCCCAGAGCGAACTATTGCCGAAAGAACCTTTATGACCCGCCCGAGTATCACGATTGAATGGACACGGCCTGGGAATGTGGGATCGACGACTGCGGCTCGGTGTTCGAGGACGTCGAGTCGGCTATCGCCCACCAGGTAACCGCTCACGAACGCCTCGAGTGTGGCGTTTGTGGAACCATCGTCCCCGACGGCTACCTGGCGATCCGCCACGTCTTCTCCGAACACAGCCGCGCGGAGTACGTCCGGGCGTACGGCGCCGGAGCGGAGGACGTACGCCAGCGCGAGGACCTCCTTGAGGAAATCGACGAGGTCGTCGATCAACAACGACTGGCCGACCACCTCGAGAGCTAGGTTCCTTCGAACGGCCTCCGAAGTCTCGAACGCCACCGATTCGGTCAGACGGTACCTGCTCACGAATCGTTGAGCTCGGCAGGAGAGCCTCGAGTCGGAGGGGCGAAACTCGACTGTCCCAGAAAAACGCCGAACGCTATCGCTCGTCGGAGTCGAGGACGCGAATCTGGTCCCCGCGAACCGTCACCGGAATCGGCACCGTCGCCTCGTACAATTCGACGGTCACCTGGTCCTTGCCCTCGTCGATGCGCTGAACCTGCGCCTTCTCGCCCTTGAACGGCCCGGCGATGAGTTCGACGATGTCGCCTTCGGCGATGCCCTCGACGTCCGGCTTGGGCGAGAGGAAGTGCTCGACTTCCGAGATGTCGGACTCGCCCGGGATGACCGTTCGAGCGTGAGGGATGTCCTCCAGGATCCGCTCGAGAACGGCGTGGCCGTCGGACTCGACCATCACGTAGGAGGTCAACGAGTCGGGGGCGAGCGCGGCGTGTACCTCTGGCTCCTCGCGGTTGATGATCATGTCCGCGACGGTCTGTTCCTGGCTGGCCGTCGTTTTGACTGCGTAGATCGGCATCAGAAGCCCCCACCAGTGAGGAACAGCATGACCACGCCGATGAGGAATCCGAGCAGGCCGACGAGCAGGATTCCCGCCCCGGCGATCTTCGACACTTGCACGAATTCCTCCCGTGTGGGGGTCGTCGCCATCTTCAGTACCCGCACGTACGAGGTGAGATCGTAGGGAACGTCCATATCTGTGTGTTCACAATGCGGGGCCTTTTATCTGTCTTTCTCTTCCGGGGGTCAATCGCTGGGCTGTACCCACTGGAGCGCCCCCACCCCCACGTTGCAGATGACGGCCGCGCTTTCCTGACCCTGGACTGCGCACTTCACGTATGGCCGAAGACGATACCGACCGATCCGACGAGTACGTGGCCGAACGAGAGGCAGAGATCGAGGACGAACTCGAGCGAATCGATCGCGACCCAGAGGAGGTCGACGAGGGGAGCGACCTCGGCAAGCAGAGTGCGCCACGCCGAGCGGACGAGGAACGTCAAGCGGACGACGAGTCCTGACGGCTGAGGCGACAGTCGAGCACTCCTATCGCCTGCTCGAGCCTCGAGCGGAGGAGAGTTCGACAGGGCCAACTTCCCAACACGAGCCGCTGTCTTTCAAAAGACGGTGGCTCTGACATAATACTACATTTTTTATAGTAAGGGTGTCGAGCGTCCAGGAGTCGAGATACACTCGAGTTCCGATAACTCGTCCGCTAACTCACCCGAACGATACTATGCGCGCCCAGTGAACTACGATAACGCATACGCCCAGTCAAACACCGTTGAGCAGAACGCAGCGAGCACGACGAAGCTCACGCTTCGTCGAACAAGAAAATCGAAGATTTTCGAGTTTGACTTCGCTACGCTCAGTCAAACAACTCAGCGCCGTCGACCAGGTGCTCTTCGACAGCATCCAGATCGAGGGTGACACCGAGTCCCGGCTCCTCGGGGATCTCGATGTAGCCGTCCTCGATGACCGTCTCTTCGACGAGGTCGTCCCACCAGCCGAGTTCGTAGCTGTGGTACTCGACGGCCAGGGAGTTCGGGATGGCCGCACCGACGTGCGCCGCGGCCATCGTCGCGACCGGCGAGGCGACGTTGTGCATCGCGACGGGAACGTAGTACATGTCCGCCAGGTCAGCGATCTTGCGCGTCTCGCGCATTCCCCCGACTTTCGGCAGGTCGGGCGCGATGATGTCGACGGCCTGCCCCTCGAGGAGGCGACGCTGACCGTGTTTTCGGTAGACGTTCTCGCCAACCGTGATCGGCGTCGTCGTCGACTGGGTGACCTCCCGCTGGACGTCGTGATTCTCCGGCGGGACGGGGTCCTCGAGCCACCAGACGCTGTACTCCTCGAGGCGCCTGGCCAGTCGCTTCGCGCTGCCGGCGGAGAACGTCCAGTGGCAGTCGAAGGCGACGTCGGCCCTGTGGCCGACGGCCTCGGTGACGGCCTCGACGATGCTCGCCTTGTGCTCGATTTCGACGTCGCGCAGGTGGCGATTCGCCCGGTCTTTCTCGTGGCCCGAGGGCACGTCCAGGTCGAACTTCAGCGCGTCGTAGCCGAGTTCGTCGACGACGCGTTCGGCCTCGTCGGCACAGGCGATCGGATCGGCTTCCTCCTCGGTGTGACAGTCGCAGTAGACCCGCATCTCGTCGCGGTACTTCCCGCCCAGCAGCTGGTAGGCCGGCACCTCGAGGATCTTCCCGGCGAGGTCGTGGAGGGCAACCTCGATGCCCGAAATTGCCGTCACGGTGACGCCCGCGAGCGACCCTTCGCCAGACATCTTCTGGACCATGTGCTCGGTGAGTCGGTCGACGTCGAGCGGGTTCTCGCCCTTGAGGAAGGGTTTCATCCGCTCGACGAGTTCACTGACGCCGGCGCCCCAGTAGGCCTCGCCGGTGCCGACGATTCCCGCGTCGGTGTAGACGCGGACGAGCGTCCACGGGAAGTTCCCGTCGACCATCGTCGTCTGGATGTCGGTAATCTCGACGTCTCGGCCGCCGCCGCGTTTCGCCGCGACACCCATCGTCTCCGCCGACAACTCTCGCATCGTATACTCCGCGTTCGGGTCGTGGAGTTGCGAGTAATCGATGCCCATAGTCGGGATACATCGGTTACCCGTAAGAATCCCCTGCCGGAACCGGAAGTCGTCGAGGCCACGACGAGCCACTGATCGAAAATAGTATTAGAACCCGAGTAAATATTCGACCATGGAGATCACTGACGTCGAAACGTTCGTCGTTGACGCGGACTGGCGCAACTGGTTTTTCGTCCAGGTCACGACCGACGAGGGCATCACGGGTGTCGGCGAGGCCCTGAGCGGTGAGGGTCTCACCGCCGCGCTCGAGGCCACGGCTGAAGCCCACAAACACTACCTCATCGGCGAAGACCCGCTGAACCGCAAGAAACTCAACCGACGGCTTACCCGGTACCCGTTCGCGTGGCGGGCAGGCAAGCTCATCAACGCCGTCGCTTCGGCGTTCGACATCGCCCTCTGGGACATCGCGGGCAAATACTACGACGAGCCGGTCTGGAAGCTCCTCGGTGGGAAGGTTCACGACGAGATTCCCGTCTACGCAAACGGCTGGCACATCGGCGAGCGCACGCCCGAAAACTATGCCCGCCACGCCGAAAAGGCCGTCTTCGAACAGGAGTACCCCGCCCTGAAGTGCGATCCGTTCGCTCACTACGAGTACTCCCTCTCGAACGCGCAAATCGAGGAGGTTGCCGACCTGCTCGAGGCCGTCCGCGAGGCCGTCGGCTGGGACGTCGGCATCGCCCTCGACTGTCACGGCCGCTTCTCGGTCCGAGGGGCGATTCAGGTCGCCGAGGCGCTCGAAGAGTACGACATCATGTTCCTCGAGGAGCCGGTCGAACTCGAGGACCGTGAAGCGATGGCCAAGGTCGCCGACCGCGTCACCATGCCCGTCGCGACCGGCGAACGCATCTACAACAACGAGACCATGGATGACCTGATCCGGAAGGGTGCGTGCGACATCATCCAGCCGGACCTGACGAACTACGGCAGCCTCGCCGAGCTACAGCACGCTGCGGAGATGGCGAAGGCGCGCTACATGACGTTCGCGCCTCACAACCCCAACTCCGGCATCAGCACCGCCGCCGGCCTCCACCTCTGTGCGGGCATCGAGAACCTCGAGGTGCTCGAGCACATGAGCCGCGACGTCGAGTGGGGTGACGAGATCATCGATCACGACTTCGAGGTCGAGGACGGGACGCTCAAGGTTCCGGACGAACCCGGGCTGGGCGTCGAGTTCGACGCCGAGGCAGCTCGCCAGTACCCCGGCGAACCGAAGGACAGCCACAGCCTCTTCGACGCCGAAGGCGCGCTCAAGCGTCCGTAGTCCCGAACTCGTTCAAAAATCCGGTTTCGTTTTTAGCCTCGAGCACGGCCTCTCAGCCGAGCGCCTCGAGGACGTCCTCGGCAGCGACGTCGAAGCCACCCGCCTGGGCGAACGACGACGAACCGCCGCCGCCGCCGCCGAACTCGGCCGTCAGATCCTCGACCACTGCACCCGCGTCGGCACCACCCTCGCTCCGGATCACGACGAACGGGTAGTCGGTTTCGCCGACCACAGCGAGAACGTCCGCGCGCGAGTCGGTGACGCCGCGAACGGCGTCGGCGAGCGCGTCCGGTTCGATCCCGTCGACGCTCGTCACGAGCCACGTCTCGCCGTCTCGTTCGACGGGATCGACCGCCTCGAGCGCTCGTTCGACGAGTTCGGCCTCGAGGGCACGCGTGTCGGCCTCGAGAGCGTCCTGGCGCTCGACGGTCTCCTCGAGGGCGTCCGATATCGAGGTGACGTCCGCCCCCAGCGTCCGCTTCGCCGCGAACGCCGCTCGCTTTTCGGCTGCCCGGCGCTCGATCGCTCGCGGGCCGACGGCGAACTCGACGCGCGTGAGTCCCTCTCCGGGGTTCGACCGGTCGAGGACTGTGACGGGCCCGATTTCCCGGGTGTTTCGAACGTGGGTTCCGCCGCAGGCCGCGACGTCCCAGGGGTTGCTCGAGCCATTGGTCGTCCGGCCGTTGTCGTCTTTCGAGCCGATCGTGACGACGCGGACCTGGCCCCTGGAAAAGGCACCTTCCTCCGTGGCTTCGTTGAACGCAATCTCGTCGCGTTCGCGCGCGTCCGCGACCTGGACGTCCTCCCAGGAGACCGGTCGAGACTCCCAGACTGCCCGGTTGACCAGTTCGTCGAGTTCGATCAGCACGTCGTCGTCGATCTCGGTCGTCGTCTCGAGGTCGACGCGGATCTTCTCCTCGCCGATGTCGAACCCGCCGTAGCCGAGGTCCTCGAGGAGGCGGCGCCCTGCGCCGTAGAGGACGTGGCTGGCGGTGTGTGCGCGCATACAGTACATCCGGAACGACCAGTCGATCGAGCACATGACGCGGTGCCCGGCCTTGAACGACGCTGGATCCGCGAGGACGTGGACGTGCTCGCCGTCGACGATCTGGACGTCCTCGACGGGAACGTCGCCAATCCGCCCGCGGTCGGCTGGCTGGCCGCCGCCCTCGGCGTAGAAGTACGTCGTCTCGAGCCAGACGCGCTTCCCGTCGACTGCCGTCACCTCGGTTTCGAATCGCGTTGTGTAGGGCTCGGCCGCTGCCCGTTGACCGCTCATTGGTGGGACTCCGTCGGCCTCCGATAAAAGTCTGCTCGCCGCGGCGTCTCCCATTCTGGGGAGCGTGTTAGCACGAGTCCGGGCACTATTCGGCGAGTTCGACGTCGAGAACCGACTCGAGGGCCGTGATGAGCCCGCCGCCGACGCCAGCCTGGGTCGCTCGCCCCTGTTCGACGGCCAGCAGGTCGGACTCGCGACAGCCGAGTTCCTCGGCGAGTTCCTCGCGCTTTAGTCCGGCCTCCTGGCGGGCTGCCTCGACGCGTTCACCGTAGCCGGAGACGAGGTACGGCAGCGGGTCGTCGTTGTAGTTCGTTCCCTCCTTCTCCCAGTGTTCGGAGTCGCCGTCCCATATTGGGTTCGCACGGGCGACGTTCTGGGCGGCTTTCTTCTTGCGATTGGGTTCGTCCTGCGATCGCGAGCCGCTCGAGCCGGAGCCCCCCGACCGACGACTACGCTGCTTCTGTTCGTCGCTGTGGGGGGCACAGTTCGGGCAGACCTCGAGGTCGGCGCCGGCGACGGTCGCTCGACGCAGCGAGTCGCTTTCGGCGCCACAGAGCTCGCAGTTCGTCCCGCCGCCGCCGGACGACGAGCCGGTCGAGTATTTTGCCATGACTACCATTGGCCGGTCCGACATTTCAAGGCACCGTTCACTGCCTGTCGATTACTAGTGTTCCGTCAAGCGTCAATCGATGAGACGAACCGGACACAAGGTATCGGTTCGTCTCATCACATCAGGCTTGACACAACACTCGTTTCTATGTGACGGCCCCCCAGAGCCGGCGGCAAAAGAAAGGGCTTTTATATGCCCGTTGGATATCGGAAAGTGCAGAAAGACGCCGCGAGCGTGGGTAGCCAAGCTAGGCCAACGGCGCAGCGTTGAGGGCGCTGTCCCGTAGGGGTCCGCCGGTTCAAATCCGGTCCCACGCATCGCAACGGTGGATTATCCCACCACTCGATGCAGGTGATCTCCCTTCGCGGACATCACCCACGCATAATCCTTTCCGACGAACCACTTACTTGAGCAACTGCGATGTCCCATAGGGGTCCGCCGGTGAGCAGTCGCCCGTCGACTGCGAACGTCGTCGTGAGCGAAGCGAAACGACGGAAGTTCAAATCCGGTCCCACGCATCGTATGCAAATTTGGAGAATTTGCATGCCAGCAAATCTCCGATTTGCGCTGCATGCGCGGTTGTATACACGACCGCGAAACGTGAGGCGGCAACGCCGCCGAACGAGACGATGCAGGTGATTTCCCTTCGCGGACATCACCCACGCATAATCCTTTCCGACGAACCACTCAGTCGAGCGACGGCGCTGTTCCGTAGGAATTTGCCGGTGGGCCATTTGTCTCTCGAGCGCGAGTATTGTCTCTCGTGGCCGGTATCCGTACTTCGTACAATCTGTGAAGTGAACGCAAGTATTGTGGTTCATAGACTCGCTAGCCGAAGCCTGATTTCGGTGTCCACTGATTTACCCGTCAGTGAGAAAGCGAGATACGGGGGGTCGATCCCACGGATATCTACCTTTTCGATGAAGATTGTAGACGGCACATTTGAACACCACTTGGGTTTAGATATCTTCTCCAGCTTGGCCGATGGATGTATGGACTCTTACACATTAATAGAATTATGAAAAGAAGGCAATTTGCTGTTATCTTTGTCAGTGGGTTATCACTGACAAGTGGCTGTACAAGGTTATCGTCAACAGTTAGCAACCAACACAGTTCAGACGTCTTCCAGAGCTATAGTTACGAGCGAACAGAGCTAGTGGTAAGATTCCAAGACGAGGCTACGGTCGAGAAGGCCGTGCTGGTCGACCGAACCGCTGATGAGCAATATCAAACTGTTAGTCACCCTTCCGATAGTGTTCGTTTTGATGTCGTGTTCCCTGACAGACTAGCGTCGTATATTTCGAAAGACCTCTACGTGGAAGCTAAAACCTCCGATGGTTGGGTTAGTCAGTGGGTTTGGGAACCAGTCCATGGAGTCGCACAAAATATTGAGGTGCAATCAGACGGAAGGGCTTCCTTCGATATTCACAATACAGGCACCGCCCCTCTTCTGGTCCGGTTTGTCGGAATGTATGGGAACGTTCCAAACCCCACTGTCGATCTTCAGAGCGAGTCGTTTGATCGCGGTTCTTTCGAACTGGGACCAGGTGTCGTTGGCGCTGGTCGTAGCCGGCCGCTCAGTCCATCGAGGACAGATCTCGTTGTTGGCCCGGGCGAGACCGTTCCGTTCGAGACAATATATCGCCCCTTTGCGTTTGTGGGTAGCGCACCTGACGGTGCTTGTGATGACGGCACAGAACGCAACGGAGAGATCGGCATCTTCCATTCGTCCGGCAAGATAGCTTCGTATTCGTTCACATATAGTGCGAGTGGTGGCCCTGTCGTTGTCGGTGGCGAGACCGATGGGGCTGCCAGCCAGCAGGTAGTCGAGAAGTGTGACACAGTAACCACTTCCAGGTGACATTGTTGCTGGCTCTGGTGAATGGCCAGACACGGGGTTCCTCTGGTAGGTACCAGCCAATTCGATGGTTAGAGTGAACCCACCAGGATGGTCTCTTGGCACCACACTCGAGCATGCACTGTGTTGACGAGGGCGCGTCTGATCTGAACGATCGCAGTTTTCAGGTTGACCCAGGAAACCGTCACGAAGTGTTGACGGTGTCTCTCGAGAGCAATACAGGCCGTCGAACCGTTTCTCGGGCCGATTGACTTTTGTGTCCGGACACGATACGGACACCTGCGCAACTGCCTAGCCCTTTGTACCGATATGCAAACTGAAATCCCTCCCCCAGACAGCACGCACGACTCGAATTACGACCAGGCGAACGATCGGTACGTCTTTCGCTACGACCCCGACGGCACGGCGACGTTGACGACGACCATCGTACACGCCCTCTCGAGCATCGCGAACGTCGACGTCTCCCAGGGCGAGTTCTCCCTGTACGACAGCATCGACCCCGACGCGCTCGAGCAACTGTTCAGCCGGAAGAACGACGGCGAACGACGACTCGACGGCCACGTGTGCTTCAGGGCCCTCGAGCACGAGGTGTACGTTTTCGCCAACGGCGACATCTTCGTCTATCCACCGGCTGGCAGCGGCCAGTCACCGCTTCGCTGAGCCTCTTCCCCTGTCTCTCGATACCGATAGCGAGCCCGTACGCGTCGGTACCGACCCGGGATACACGACGTTCCCGATTCGTCGTCGGCCCCGTTATCGAGGCTATCGAGGCACCAGTCTCCGCGTCGCGCCAATTACAGTCCCGCGCAACGGACAGCTATTTCTCCCTTCTCGGTCTCGAGTCAACCATGACGGTCATCGGATTTCTGAGCACGGCACCGGTCGTCGAGGACAGCATGTCGTCTGAAGTGGCCAAAGCTGTCGACGCGCTCGAGGACTACGACGTCGAGTACGAAACCGGGCCGATGGGAACGACCATTGAGGCCGAAAACGTCGACGAACTGTTCGCCGCGGCGCAGGCGGCCCACGAGGCGGTCGGCGGCGACCGCGTCAGCACTTTCCTCAAGATCGACGACAAGCGGACGAGCGACGAGTCGGCGGCGGCGAAGGTCGACGCCGTCGAGTCCCACCTCGAGCGGCCGGCGAGAAGTGGCGAATAGTCGCAAGTAGTCGCGAGTAATCGCCCCTGACCACAACTAACAAACGGTTTGAAGGCGGAGCGAGTAGCCCGAGCCATGGAGAGTCTCAACCGGATGGCCATCGAACTCGTCGACGAGGCCCTCGAGTTCACCGAGGAGCTCAACGTGGGCGCGTACGAACTCGAGAACGAGACGACGGTGCTCGACTTCGGCCTCGAGTTCGACGGCGGTATCGAAGCGGGACTGCTGTGTACGGAGATCCAGACGGCTGGACTCGCGACGCCGAGTCGCGACCTCACGGAGATTGGCGGCGCGCCCATCCCGCACGTCGAACTCTCGACGGACCAACCGGGACTCGCGTTGCTCTGTTCACAGAAAGCGAGCTGGGAACTCACGACCGAGGACTTCGAGGCGCTGGGGAGCGGTCCCGCCCGCGCACTCGTCGCCGAGGAGACGGAGTTCCGCCGCATCGGCTACACCGACGCCTTCGACCTGACGGCGCTCGCGGTCGAGACCGACGAACAGCCGACGGAGGCCGCTTCCGAACAGGTGGCCGCCCTCACGGGCGTCGAGACCAGCGGCGTCTTCCTGCTGGCCTACCCTACCGCCAGCGTCGTCGGGAGCGTCACGAACGCGGCCCGCGTGGCAGAGCACGCGACGTTCAACCTCGTCGAACTCGGCTACGATCCGCTCGACGTCGTCTCCGCGACCGGGCGTGCGCCGGTGCCGCCGGTCGCCAGCGACGAGCAGACGGCCATCGGCCGGACGAACGACGCCGTCGCGTACGGCGGGACGGCTCACCTCGTGGTTCGGGAGGACTTCGACGCCTTCGACGCGGTCGTCTCGAGCGCGCGCGAGGAGTACGGCACGCCGTTCGCCGACATCTTCGAGGATCGAGACTGGTCGTTCGAGGAGACGTCGGCCGACCTGTTCGGCCCGGCGAAGGTGACCGTGGACGTCCTCGGCGGCCCGACGTACGTCTACGGCGAGACGGACGAGGACGTCCTGGTCGACTCCTTCGGCCTCGACGCCGACCGCTGAGGTCCGTATGCAGTTCAAACTCGTCCCCGAGGCACCCGACGACCTCGCGTACGTCGAGACCGTCCAGCGAGCCGTCCCCCTCGTTCCCGGTACCGAGGACGACTGCTGTGCCCGGATCATGCGCGAGACGGGAATCGGCCCGCGAGACGAGGCCCGGACCTGGCTGACCTTCCTCCGGGCGCTCGAACTCGCTCGAGAGGGACAGGCCGGGTTCTACCGCGAACGGGTCGATCCCGACCCCGACCACCTCCGCGAGGCGTTCCGCGAGCGCGTCTACGGCGTGCCCGTGGTCCTCGACGTTCTCGAGGCCGCCGACGGACCGCTCTCGGCCGACGCCGTCTTCGAGGCGTTCCGCGACGAAATCCCGGCCTACGAACAGCACAAACACCGGACCCGCCTCCAGGAAGTCTGGGGCGAGCGCGTCCGCAGACTGCTCGAGTGGGCGGTCCTGTTCGACCTCGTCGAGCGAACGCCCGAGGGGTACGCTCGAGACGTCGGGCGAGGGGAGGGATGACCGCGCCCACGACGATGCCCGTCGACGCCGTGCTGTTCGACCTGGACGACACCCTCTGTCGCTACCGCCGGTCGCCGGCGACGGTCCTCGAGCGAGCGTTCGAGCGTGCCGGCGTCGACACACTCTTCGAGCCGTCGACGTACCACGATCGGTACGGCGACTACCTGGAAGATAGCTCGAGCGTCGCCGACCTGCGCGAACGGTGCTTCGGCGACCTGGCGGTCGAATCGGGCTTCGACCGGGACGTCGGCGTCGCCGTCGCGGAGGCGTTCGCCGCCGAGCGCGACCAGCGAGCGGTCGATCCGCTCTCGGGCGTTCCCGACGTCCTCGAGGCGCTTGGTGAGGAGTATCGTCTCGGCCTCGTCACCAACGGCAACCCCGAGATGCAACGCGAGAAACTCGACGCCATCGGCCTCACCGACGCGTTCGAGACGACGGTCTTCGCGGGCTACGACACGGCGCCGAAGCCCGACCCGGAGCCGTTTGGGCGGGTGCTCGAGACCCTCGAGACGGATCCCGGGCGCGCAGTGTACGTCGGGAACTCCCTCTCGAGCGACGTCGCAGGTGCTCGAGCGGCCGGGATTCGGTCAGTCTGGGTGCCCCCTAAGCCAGACGTTCCCGCGGAGCCGACGCCCCGCCCGGACTACACGCTCGAGTCACTGGCGGATCTCGAGCAGCCGCCCTGGCTCGAGTCGTAACGACGTCTGGCCCAGCAATTACCGATCGTCGTCGGTCTCCAGTAGCGGAAGGAGCAGGGAGGCGAGGGCGTTCGTTCCGCTGGCGGTAACCGACGCCTCGGGTCGCTCCTCGTCGCCGACGTACACCGTCTCGAATCCCTGCTCACGGGCCGGGACGATGTCGTGTTCGTACGTATCTCCGACGTAGAGGTACGCGTCTGCCGGCAAGCGCACCTTCGCTTCCTCGAAAATGGCGGGGTCGGGCTTTCGCGCTCCCAGGTCGTTCGAAACGATGACTTCGTCAACGATCTCGTCGAGGCCGTGCTCCTCGATCTTGCGCCACTGCATGGGCCCGTCGCCGTTGGTGAGAATGCCCGTCCGATGCCGGTCGGCGACGCTCTCGAGGAGGCGTCGAACCGCCGGGTCGATGGTCATCGACGCTGCCTCGAGAGCGACGTAGTCGGCGGCGAGCGACGGCGGATCACCCGAAACCCCGTAGCGATCACAGGCGGCTTCGAACGCCCGTTCGTAGGGATCCGGTTCTATTTCGGTAATGCCCTCGAGTACTCGATCGGAGAAGAACTCGGCCAGTTCCGGGGACGGGTCCTCGGAGAGGACGCCAGCGAGCAGCTCGTCGAACGGCGTCGTGTACTCGAGGAGCGTGCCGTCGAGGTCGAAATACACCGTCGTTGTCATTACAGAAGAGCGAGGGCGATTCGAAATGGACGTTTCGATTCTGCTCTGTGGACTGGAAGCGGCTGACGACCGGTTTGCCTGGCGCCGAGATCACGTTCACTGAAATATTCGCCCTCGGTTCCCGCGTCGCGTTCCCTCGTCGACGCCACTCCGGACTGCATTCGTACAAGTCTATGTAGGTTGAGTATTATGAAATGGTCGTATGCCAACAGCGCAATTACGGCAAGCCGTCCCCCTTCCGTATCAAATCCTCTTGCTCACGGCGTTGGGTGGGAGTCTCGCGTACGCGTTGATCACCGCCCACATCCTCCTCTGGTTCCTGAGCGTTGCCGTCGTCGTTTCGCTCGGCCTCGGCGTCGTACTGGTGTCTCTCTTTTACCGATTGGTGGTCGCCGTCGAACGAATTGCCGACGAACGATGACGGACCGCGGCCTCAGGACAGTCGCGCCGCCAGATCCGCCTCGGTGATGATGCCCACGGTCTGGCCTGCCTCGGTGATCATGACGGCCTTGTAGTGCTCGAGGAGGTTGCTAATCTCGTCGAGGGTCGCGTCCTTCGAGACGGTCGGAAAGCTCTCAGCCATGTGTTCGGCGACGGGTTCGTTGCGGTCGTCCTCGTCCAGGTGTACCAGTTCCGTCTGGCTGATCGACCCGACCGGAATTCCGTCCTGGATGACCGCCAGTTGCGAGTACGCCTCCCGTTCCATTTGGTGGGCGGCCTCGCTAACCGGATCGTCGGGGGCGACGCTGACCACGTCCTCGTGCATGAGGTCGTCCGCGCGAATGATGTCGCCCTCCGCGTCCTCGAGGGCGTTGACGATCCGACGCAAGGTCGAGAGTCGCGGGTCGACGTCGCCGCCCTCGATGCGGGCGATCAGTGGCTGGGAGACGTCGGCCCGATTTGCCAGTTCGCTCTGGGTGAGTTCCAGTTCGTTCCGGCGCTGTCTGAGATCCGTCGGCGTCGGCAGGTCCATACCGGCACATAACCGCGGGTTATAGAAATGTGTTTGGGTGGGATGGTCTCGAGAACTCGCCTCGAGGTCAGTCCTCGTCGTCGTCGAGTTCGAAGATTTCGACGACCGACAGCGGGACGTCTCGAAGCGCCCCGCCGATCTCGCTCTTCGCGATCCGAGAGGCGTGCTCCTCGCTGTCGGCGTTGAAGACGTCCATCTCGAGGGCGAGCCCGACGAGCGCGGTTTCGGCCGCGATGAACGCGGAGTCGAACGGTTCGCCACAGGCAGGACAGCCCGTCGCGCCGACCTCGACCTCGACGTACTCCATGTTCTCGCTGTTGAGTCGCTTTCCGGCTTCGCTGACGGCGACGCCGATTGCATCGTCGATCGCTTCGACGTCGCGAACGAGCCACGCGGCTTCCATCGCGACGAGATAGTTGGCCATACTCCCTGGTCGGGCCCCGGGGTTTCCTGCTTTGCGGTTTGGCCGCGCTCCGTTCGTCGCCGAAACCGATCCTCGAGCCGAGTGCTCGTACGGCTGATCACCGCGCACGGTTGGCCTATGTTGGCCATAAGTTTTGGAAATTGCCCCGGTGTATTGGCTTCTGGATACCCATCCCTCGAGCGGAAACGCGGATTCGATTTCCCTTTCCACAACTGTACTTGAACCGCAAGACTGCGCGGACTTCAAACCTTCCTGATTAATCATCAACCCGCTATCGGGGCAACAAGGCTTATATATACACCTGGTCTGACCATCGACCGAACGCCGATGATATCCCGCGTGTACCACGCGTCCCTGTTCGCACTGTATCAACTGTGCATCGCAGCCGGCATCGTCATGATGCCGCTCGCGGTCGCCGCCCGCCAGGCCGGAATTTCGATTCCAGTCCACAAGGTGCTCGCCAGCGTCGGTGAGGCCTACGAGAACGCCCAGCCCGAGCCCTGAACGTACACTGTTTCTACCCTTCCATACCTCGATCCTCGACCCTCGAGCCGTCGTGAACGACCCGACCTCGAGCCACCGGTGACAACCGACTTCGAGCCACCGCGTTACGCGACGCGGCGAAACCGGAACGAAGCACGGTGACCGCCGATGTTTTATACCCTGTCGGCCGTAACATGCGGATAATGCGAACGCCATCCCACGACTCCGAGTTCTCTCGCACCGTCGACCAGCTGGCGAACGAGCCCTCGCCGTACGAACCGGAACTCGGCTCGCTCCCCCAGAACGGCCTCTCGCAGGCCGAACTGGACAACGTGAACAAGACGGGGACCACGACGATCGGCATCACGACGGCCGACGGCGTCGTCATCGCGACCGACATGCGCGCGAGCCTCGGCGGTCGCTTCGTCTCGAACAAGAACGTCCAGAAGGTCGAGCAGATCCACCCGACCGGCGCGCTGACGATGGTCGGCAGCGTCGGCGGCGCCCAGTCGTTCATCAAGAGCCTGCGCGCCGAGGTCAACCTCTACAACGCCCGCCGTGGCGAGGAGATGAGCATCGACGCACTCGCCACCCTCGCGGGCAACTTCGCCCGTGGCGGCCCGTTCTTCGCCATCCACCCCATCCTGGGCGGCGTCGACGCGGAAGGGAGCCACGTTTACAGCATCGACCCCGCCGGCGGCGTCATGGAGGACGACTACACCGTCACCGGTTCGGGCATGCAACTCGCCTACGGCCACCTCGAGCAGGCCTACGAGGAGGGCCTCTCGAACGACGAGGCGATGACCATCGCGGCCCGGAGCATCAAGTCTGCCGCCGAGCGCGACACCGGCTCCGGCAACGGCGTCTTCCTCTGTGAAATCACCGAGGACGGCGTCGAGATCCACGGCCACAACGACTTCGAAGAAGTCATCTGAGCGAGCGAGGTCTGAGCAAGCCCATTTTCCCACCCTCGACGAATAATGACCGTCGCATCTTTCCTGAGGTGGCCCGGACGTCTCTTCGAGTGATCGTGTCGATCGATCCGTAAGTAACCCGAAGCCGATGCGACTCAGTACCCGTTGGCGACGTGCTCGAGCAGGACCGACTCCGTCCGTTCGTACGAACCGATGACGACGATCCGGTCTTCCGCTTCGATCGATATCGTGTAGGTTGCGCCGACCGAGGGATCGTCGTCGACTCGAACCGTCTCTCCGTTTCGTTCGATCCACAGACCGTCGAGGTGTTCGATCGCGGTGATCGTGATCACGGCCTCGCCATCCTCCTCGTCCAGGCTGAGGCCCGCCTGTGGTCGGGTATGGCGCGTCGCGTCCGCCGGCGGTTCGAAATAGTTGAACGCCGTGGTCTCGATCCACCCCTCGTAGACAGCCACGCGGTCGGTCGTCCACATCGACGTCTCGTTGTAGTACTCGAGTGGAAGCCACGATTCGATATGGGAGCGTGGGCGCTCTTCGTGGAGCGTTTCCAGATCTTCGTATATCCAGGCGGTCGATAGCTCCGTGCGTTCGCCCCCAAACGACCAGGAAACGACGAACCCACCCGGTTCGTACGATGGTCGCCCGGTACTATCAGGAGCGAGACAAAATAAATACGAACTTTCCCCGCTCGGGACGACCGCTTCCTCGAGCACCTCCAGGAGCGTGCCGACGTCGTCGTGTGTCTCGGGAAGTGCGGCGCCTGACGCCCCTCCCGTTTCCAGGAGCGACCCAACCGACAACGTCGACGAATCCGCAGCGTTCTCGTCGATCAGCCCCGCTGTGGGCGCGACAACGAGGGTGGACGGACCGACGGCAACGGCCGAGTCCTCCAGCAGTTCCCTGTCGCCGTCCTGGATGGAGACGCCGTCGTACACTTCGTACGCTCCGTGGCTGCTCGCGTCGGCGTACCCTGCTGTTTCGATGGCGTCGGTGACGACACTCGAATCGAACGAACCGTAAAGAATCTCACCGACGTTTAGATTGAGGTACCGGTCCAACTCTCCACTCGAGATGCCGAGTGCGCTGTACGCTTCGACGGCCTTCTCGAGTTCGGCGCGGTCGACGCTCGAAGCCGTGTCAGCCAGGTCGTAGGAGGCCTGGACGTCGAGTTCGAGGAATCCCGGAGTCCCCTCGTAATCGTAGGTATCCATCGCCGGCGTCCACTGGCGAAAGAGCGGTTCGTCACGTGCTTCGTAGGTCTCCTCGGCCTCGTCGTCGGTGTTGGACTGGTCGTCGCTTTCGGACTCGCCGTCGACGCCGTCGGTGTCGACGGTGGTATTCGAGGGGTCGTCGTTCGCGTCGCCGTCACCGTCTCGAGAATCGGACGTCAGGCACCCCGAGACCGCGGCGACTCCACCGAGGGCCAGCGATTGCAACAACCTTCTTCGGCCAGCATCATTCATTACGATGCGTCTCACTCTTGAATACAGGACGAAAAGTATTTCTGAATGATACGAGCGCCGGGATGACCTGAGTCAGTCCATCGGACGGGTCGCCTTACGCGTGTCCTCGAGACGAATCGCGCGCCCCGTCTCGCTCGAGCGATAGATCGCGTCGATGACCCGCTGAACGGCCAGGGCTTCGTCGACCGTGTTGACCGTCGCTTCCTCGCCCGCGGCAACCGTCTCGAGGAAGACTCGATCCTGTTCGTAGTGTCCGGTTACCGACGCGTCGCCGGTGAGCTGGGTGTCCGCGTAGTGGTCACAGCCCGCAATGCCGGCTTCGAGCAACTCGAGATCCGAATCGCCAATTTCGAACCGCGCGCCGGCGTTGCTCCCCCGGACGTGGAACTCTTGACTGGGGTCGCGGTTGGTCGCCCAGCCAGCCTCGAGGGTGATCGTTCGCCCGTCGGCACAGCGGATGAACGCGCTGACGGAATCGTCGACCTCGTAGGCCTCGGACTGCGCGTCCCAGTTGTTGCCAAAGCCGTCGGGGTCGGCGTACTCCTCCTGGGTGCCGAACGTGCTCCGGGCCGTACCGGAGACCTCGAGCACGTCCGGAAAGTCGAGCATGTAGAGCGCGAGGTCGATAGCGTGGACGCCGATGTCCAGTAACGCACCGCCACCGGCGAGGTCGGGGTTCGTGAACCAGGAACCAGGGCCGGGAACGCCGCGCCGACGGATGTAGTTGGCTTCGACGTGGGTCAGCCGACCGAATCGGCCCTGGGCCTTGTACGCGTCGAACATCGCCGCCGACGCGGCGTGACGGTTGTGAAAGCCCACCATACAGATTCCGTCCGCCCGTTCGGCCGCCTCGGCGAGGCGCTCGGCGCTCTCGAGGGTGTGCCCGAGTGGCTTCTCGACAAGCACGTGGCGACCGGCCTCGAGCGCGGCGACTGCGATCGGCTCGTGGAACTTGTTCGGCGTCGTGACGACGACCACCTCGACGCGCTCGTCCTCGAGCATGGCCTCGTGAGAGTCGTACGTTTCGGCGCCGAACTCGGCACCGAACCGTTCGCGCTGTGCTGCGATCAGATCGACACCGGCGACGATATCGGCGCCCTCCTGGCGCATGTTCGAGGCGTGGAGTTGCCCCATCCCACCGAGGCCAACGATACCAACGCCGATTCCGGTGCCGACGCCGGTCATCGAGTAACCCCCGATTTACCGGCTCGTGTTCGGGTAATGCCCGATTTCATCTGAAAACGAATGCGAAAGAACGCTCCCATAGAGAAACCCGGGGTGGCGATCAAAATAAGGGTTGTGACCCATGTCGTCCATATGTTCGAACCAGTTGAGTTCGAATTCTTGTTGGTGGGTCGATGAATGTCAGCGTCCCTACCGCTAGTGCCAGCTTACGACCCCGTCAGCCGCCGCCGGGACCGCCCACGCTTTCAGTCTCGATGTCGAATCGCTTCACGATGGCCACTGTCACGATCTGGAACGAGTACCGACACGAACGGGAGAACGACGAGGTCGCCGCCGTCTATCCCGACGGGATCCACGCGACCATCGCCGACTTCCTCGAGGACGACCACGAGGTGACCACGGCGACGCTCGACGAACCCGAACACGGGCTCACCTCGGACGTCCTCGAGGAAACCGACGTCCTGCTCTGGTGGGGACACACGGCCCACGACGAGGTCGAGGACGAGATCGTCGACCGGGTCCAGGAACGCGTCCTCGAGGGAATGGGCCTGCTCGTGCTCCACTCCGGCCACTACTCGAAGGTCTTCAAGCGCCTCATGGGAACCGGTTGCAGTCTCCAGTGGCGCGAGGACGACGGCCTGGAACGCCTGTGGGTCGTCGATCCCGGTCACCCGATCGCGGACGGCCTGGGCGAGCGTATCGAACTCCCCGAGACGGAGATGTACGGCGAACCCTTCGACGTTCCCGAGCCCGACCGTCTGGTCTTCACGAGCTGGTTCGAGGGTGGTGAGGTGTTCCGCAGCGGGTGCTGTTACCGGCGTGGAAGCGGCCGCATCTTCTACTTCCGACCGGGCCACGAGACGATTCCGATCTACGAGAACGAGGACGTTCAGCGGGTGATCCGAAACGCCGTCGAGTGGGCCACGCCGAACGAGGGCGCCCCGCGGACGTTCGGCGAGCGAGACTGAGTCTGCGTTCGTCCTGGCCTGGAGCCTTCTCGGACACGACCACGGTCTCGAGTTCGCCTGAATCGTGTTCTCGCTCTCGTACCTGATCTCCACCTCGATCTCGAGCGGCGCGTTTTTGCCGCCGGCGCGAGACGCTCGCGTATGGACGTACACGTAGTCGGTGACGACCCCGTTCGCGCGGCCGTCGTCGCCGCGTTCGACGACGTGGATTCGGTATCGGCCGTCGACGCAACCCCAGACGATCTGAACGACGCGCGATTCGCCGTCGTGAGCGACGTCGTCGGGGCCGAGACCTTCGAGCGCGCGAACGCGGCCGCTCGCGAGGGGAACACGCCCTGGATCGCCGTCGAAGTCGGCGGCGTCGGTGGCCACCCGCTCGAGGCGGTCGACGCCGCAATCTCGGGGTTCGCCACCGACACGGCTTGCTTCTCGTGTCTCGAGGGTCGCGTCGAGTCGACGCTCGAGGACGAGAACGGTAGCGACGGAAAACCACGCGCGAACCGGAGCGCGGCCAGGCTCGCAGGGGCCATCGCCGGCCGGGAGTGCATTCGGCTGTTCAGCGGGGAGGAGCCGACGATCGTCGGGCAGGTTCGCGAGGTTCCTCACGCCAGGCGACAGGTGCTCCCCGTTCCAGGCTGCGCGTGCCAGCCGTCAGAGCGGGATCGATCGCTCGACCTCGCGGACGACGAGTCCCTCGACCTCGAGGCGGCCGTCGACCGGGCCGAACTCGCTATCGACGAACGAGTCGGCATCGTCGAATCAATCGGCGAACTCGAGTCGTTTCCGGCTCCCTACTACCTCGCGACGGTGGCCGACACGACGGCCTACAGCGACGCGAGCGCGCCGACGCAGGCCGCCGGCGTCGCCGTCGACTGGAACGCAGCGCTGATGAAGGCCGTTGGGGAAGGCCTCGAACGCTACTGTGCGGGGACCTACCGAGATGCGGACTTCGTTCGAGCCAGCGAGGCCGGCCTCGAGCACGCCGTCTCGCCGACCGACCTCGTTCGGCCGGACTCGGCCCCCGAGTACGATTCTGGTGAGGACCGCCGATGGGTCGAAGGCGTCGACCTCGAGAGCGGCGCGTCCGTCCACCTTCCAGCGGCAGCGGTCCAGTTCCCCCAGCCCGGCGACTCGCTGGTGCCGTCGATCACGACCGGACTCGGCCTCGGGTCGTCGACGGTCGACGCGCTCCGCTCCGGGCTGACGGAGGTCGTCGAACGCGACGCCACGATGCTCGCGTGGTACTCCACGTTCGAACCGCTGGCCCTCGAGGTCGATGCCGAGGCCGAGACCACCGCCTACGAGACGCTCGCCAGGCGGGCGCGAAGCGAGGGACTCGAGACGACCGCGCTGCTTTGCTCGCAGGACGTGGACGTCCCCGTGGTCGCGGTCGCCGTTCATCGGGACCTGAACACTCCCACCGAGGAGTACGAAGAGCCATGGCCCCACTTCGCCGTCGGCTCGGCCGCCGGACTCGACGCCGGTGCCGCCGCGGCGGGCGCGCTCGAGGAGGCCCTCCAGAACTGGATGGAACTTCGAGGGATGGGACCGGAGGAGGCCGAGAACGCGAGCGGTGCCATCGGCGAGTACGGGTCGTTTCCCGACCGGGCCAGGAAGTTCGTCGACGTCGGCGACGCGCGGCAGGTAGCGGCCTCGTCCGTCGGCCCGGACCCCGTGCCCACTGGCGCGGCGAGACTCGAGGCGCTCCTCGAGCGCGTGACCGACGTCGGACTGACGCCGTACGCCGCTCGACTCACGACGCGAGACGTCGAACGAATTGGGTTCGAGGCCGTGCGCGTCGTCGTCCCCGACGCCCAGCCGCTGTTCACGAGCGAGCCGTACTTCGCGCCTCGAGCCGAGACGGTCCCCGACGACCTGGGGTTCGAGCCGCAACTCGAGCGGGCATTTCACCCCTATCCGTAGGTCGATATCGGCGTTTTGGTGGTGTCGGTTGAACGATCAGTCGTCGGACGCGTTGTCGTTCGAGTCGTCCTCGTTATCGTTCGAACCGTTATCGGTCGAGTCAGACGAATTCTCGCTCGAGTCGTTCGCCTCCTCCTCGAGTTCCTCCTGCTCGGCCTCCGCTTCGTCCTCGTCCTCGATGATCTCGAGTTCGAGGGCATCGTCGTAAATCCGGATGCTCACGAGCTGAGTATCCTCCGTAATCCGGCCGGTCTCGACGAGATCCTCGCCCGGGCCCCCTTCCTCGCCATCGTGTCCGAACCGGGTGACGCGAAACTGCTGTGGGCTTCGTTCGATACGGCCGGTGACGGCCCGCTCGCCGGGGACCATGTTGATTCCATCGTCGTGCGTCTTGCGTCCAGTCTCGACTTCTTGGGCTTCGATCGCGACGTTGTACGAACGTTCGGCCTCGCTAAAGAGCTGGATCGGCACGTTCGGCTGGATCCCACCACCGGTGAAGAACTCACCGAGACCCTGAAAACAGCCGGCGAGTCCGACGCTCGCGCCGACACCGATCGCCTGAAGGACGTTCCGACGGTTCACACCGCCGGCTAGGGAGTGGACTCTCCTAAGCGTGCTGATTCGTCGCCTCGAGTATCACCCGGTCTTGTACACGCCTCGAGCGTCCGCGATCAGCGTGTCGTCCTCGCTGTAGACCTCGACGTCGACGACGCCGACGTCCCCACCACAGCGAACGACGTCGGCTTCGGCGTAGAGGTCGCCCGTGCCCGCCGAGAGATAGTCGATGCGCATATCGATCGTCGGCACCGGCTGATCGACCTCCGAGACGAGCGCCGCCCCGCCGACGGTGTCCGCCAGGGTGAACGTCACCCCGCCGTGGGCCATCAGCCGATCGGCGTTCCAGGACAGTTCCTCGCGCATCTCGAGGCGACCTTCGGCGTGGCCGTCTGCGGCTTCGGTGACCTCGACGCCCAGCAGGTCGGCGAACGGCATCTCCTCGAAGAAAGACTCGATGTCCATACTCGAGGATGGTTCGGGATGGCGCATAAACGATGGGGGTCTTGTGTGACGGTCGGGACCGTCGCGAACCACTTTCGAGCCGGTCGCGAAACGATCGCGAAATCGAGACGGTCTCGAGGAGGAAAACTTACGGTATCCCAGTAGTTTGGATTGAGTATGTCTACGCGCGCACACTCCCGTGGCGGTGGCGGATTCGTCGCCGCGGTGAAAGTCGACCTGGCACGGCTCCACGGAGCGTGGATGGAGCTCGTCTTCCCCCGTCAGCGTGGCCGTGGCCACTCCGTCATGGGGAAATGGAAACCGGAATCGCTCCCGCAGAAAGTGGGCTACTATCTCTGGAGTCTCGTCGGTGCCCTCGGCATTCTACTCGTGTATCCGTTCACCGTAATCGGCCTCGCGACCCGCTACTACGCGGCGAAACTCGACTCGACGCGAACCCGACTCGGCATCGTCGGCGTCACCGCCGTCGCCCTCCTCGGCTGGGGCCTGCTGACCATCGCCTGGGGTGCGATGTCGTACATGGAGCAAGTCGACGTCCCGCTCGACGCCGTCTACGCCGTCGCCGCAGCGAGCGGCGTCGCAACGGTCTCGACCGCACTCGCCGCCGCCTGCTCGAAGTTCGGTGGACGGCCTCTCTCGGTGATCCTCGCCTATCCCTTCGCGATGACCGCCCTGTTCTTGCCTCCGGTCGTCGCCGCGCTCGTCACCCCCTCGCTCGAGCCCTACGTCCTCGAGCCGAGCTACGACCTCGCCGTGTGGCTCCTCGACACCGTCTTCGTCGTCGGGGATCTCAACCAGTACCTGCGGAACAACTACCAGCTCGAGGGCGCGGCCTACGCGGCCATGTGGCTCGGGTTCTCGTTCCCGATGGGCTGGTTTCTCGGGACGATGGTCTCGCTGGCGAACGTCGTCCGGCCGTCGGGCGAGTAACCGAGTCCTCGCCATCCAGCAACTTCAGCAACCGACGGAAATGGGCGCGTCATTTCGGTATTCTTAGGAATCTTCGGAACCGACGTCCGCATATGCCACTCGAGTTCGACCTCGTCAAGACCGTCGGTGCGTTCGTCGCGATCATCGCCGTCGGGACCGTAGCCCTCACGATGATGCCGGGCATGACGACCGGAACGATCCTGACGATGGTCCTGCCGTCGATGGCGATCTTCGGGGCGGTCATGCTCGCCATCGGCGTCAAACACGGGGAATACCGGGCGACGCGCTGATCGAGGTATTCGTTTTGGAGCGTATAGAGCGTGTCTCGAAGATGAGTCTCGAGGGACGAATTTCGACCAGTGGTCTCGGACGCGTACGACGAGACTCGAGTCGTACCGACGCCTTTCGCGAGCCGTCGATTCCTCCGGTGAACCGGTCGTAACGGAGCGTGCGCTCGCTAGGAGCGTATCGTAAACGAAGTACTCTCCGGACGGTCGATGAAGACGGCCCGGCGTCAGAACTTAGTTGCGGACGACGTTCGTCGCGCGGGGGCCTTTGGGGGCCTGTTCGATGTCGAATTCGATGTCTGTGCCTTCTTCGAGGTCCGGACCGCCGACGTCTTCCATGTGGAAGAAGACGTCATCGTCCGCGTCGTCCGTCGAAATGAAACCGTAGCCGCCTGTGTCGTTGAAGAAATCAACCTTACCGTTTGCCATTGCAAACAAACGTTCACCCGGAACACGGATAACCCTTGCGAGGGTCGCGGTACCACGACGGTCGCTTCCGACCTGTCCTACATGTAGCCGAGGTCCCGCAACCGCTCCATCAGGTCCTCTTTGTCCTGGGCGCGCCCCGCGCGCTCGGTCGTTCCCTCGAGGTCCTGAAGCCAGGCGGGGTCGTCCTCGGTCTTCTCGGTGCTAATCTCGCTCCCGAGCGAGCGGAAGCCCTCCCAGTATTTCGGCGAGACGGGGGTATCACCAGGCTCGAGGTCGTTCGGCAGGTCGTCGGCGCTCTGCGGGACGTAGCCCTCGTCCGGGAACGCCTCGACGGTGTCCGGGACGACGAAGTTCCAGAACGCCTCCCAGACGGCCGCCTCGTCGAACTGGAGAATGGGCTGAACGCGGTCGTGGGGCGGGTAGATGTCCGGATCGTGGCGCGGCGAGAAGAACGTCTCGTCGGCGCGGGCTTCCTGTTCGTCCCAGCGGACGCCCGAGAGGATGCCGTCGATGTCGTACTCCTCGAGTGCGTCGTTCAGCGCGACCGTCTTCAGCAGGTGGTTGCCTGCGTAGGTGTCGAGCAGAAACGGGAACGTGTCCTCCTCGTACTCGAGGATGTTCTCGACGTGGTGCTGGTTGTGTTCGGACAGTTCGTCGACGGGAATGTCGTCACCCGGCTCGAGGTCGTTCTCCTCGACGTACCTGCCGATGTCCTCGTTTCGCGCGTAGATGACCTCGAGGTCCCACTCGTCGGCCCAGTGGTCGACGAAGTCGTGGATCGCCTCGAAGTGCTGGTAGTGGTCGATGAAGATCGCCGGAGGTACCTCGAGGTCGTAGCGGTCCGCGACCTCCTTGACGAAGTACAGGACGAGCGTCGAGTCCTTGCCGCCGGTCCACATCACAGCCGGGTTCTCGTACTGCTCGAGTCCCTGTCGCGTGACCTCGATGGCCTTCTCGATCTTGTCCTGGATCTGCGGGTAGTCTTCGGGGTCCTCGTCGGTGCCGTCCTCGTAATCGACGTCGACGTACGTGGGGAAATCGTCGGGCATACGGTGTAATTACATATAATTACGAGGGTTAAAGTCCTTACGCCGGCGGAACGTGCTGTCGCTGCTGTTCGGTCTTCACGTGGGAAGTGCTAGCAAACACTGCTGATCGCACTCGGTCGTGCGATCGGCGCTGACGATTCCCTCGTACACGGGCCCGGGACGTATTCGTTTCGACGATCCGCACTTGATGGTCGCGTCTGTTCACGCTGATTCTTATGTCGTCTCGACCACAACCGGACATCGACAATGACCCAGCGGCCGCCGTCACCGCAAACGCCGGCGTCGAAACCGTCCGTCGTTCCGATCGTCGACTCGTCTCTCGAGGACCGGGCCGTGCTGACGACCCCACAGCTCGCCGACCGACTTGAGGACCGAATCGGTTATCGACTCGATGAAACGGCTCTCGAGCGGGTACTCATCGAACTCGACCGTCGCGGCTATATCGAGTGGGAGGGGGTCACCCGCGTCGGCGATTACGTGTGGGATCTTTCGGAGTCGCCAGGTCACATCGCCGACGCGGTCGCAAAAACCCTGGCAAGCCGAATCGAGAACTGGCTCCACAGGTAGCTCAGCTGCCGTCGGATTTGAACCATCCCGTCGAGACCGCTCGCGACGTGACTCGAGACGACCGTAGTAAGAGCTTCCGGATGGAAGCCGGTCCGATTCGTCAATATCCGGAGGACCTGTTTAAATAGAATTCCGGTGGGGTACGGGTTCACACTACCAGTGGCTGTTTCGATTTGTCCTGGAAAAAAGGGAGAGTGGCGGCGATGAACTGTTTCGATTTGAAATCAACGTCATACCCTGTGTATAAGTATAACAGAACAGTCGGTAGTGCTACCCGATGAACGTCCGCGAAGTGTATCAAACGGCGAATCGAGTGCGCAGGCTGGTCCGTGACGAGCGAGAATCGAGGTCGATTTACGACTTCTCACGACGAGAGCGCCTCTGGCTCTATCGACGGCGGTTTCTGAGCAAGTCGGGTATGGTCTACGACTTCGACACCTACGACCCGTCACTGTATCTCGACGACTATCAGCGGTACGTTCGAACGGGTCGAATCAACGACCACTGGAGCGCACTGATCGACAATAAACTCGCCTTTCACGAGGTCCTTGGCAAGTTTGCGTCCCATCGGTCGACGGTACACGGACTGCTCAAGAACGGCTGGTTCCACGCGTTCGATTCGAGTGAGACCACTGAAATCGCGAGCGACGGTGGCATCAAACTCGAGCGTCCGACCGATTCCACCGTGTCGCGTCCGACCAGGGATCCAATCGACTGGCTCGACGAGACCCTTTCGGACGGAGAGCAACTCGTTTTGAAGTGGTTCAGCGGCGGCGGCGGAAACAACGTCCACTTCCTCGAGCGCACGGACGGGTCGTACCTGTACGACGGCGAGCCACTGACCGACAACGAGCTCGCTCGGACGCTCGCGGACCTCCAGGACTACCTCGTCTGCGAGTTCGTCGAGCAGGACGAGTACGCTGCCAAACTGTACTCCGACACGGTGAACACGCTCCGGGTGATCACGATGTACGACGAGCGAGCGCAGGAGGCGTTCATCCCGATCGCCGTCCAGCGGATCGGCACCAGCGATTCCGCGCCCGTCGACAACTTCTCGAAGGGTGGATTGTCCGCGGAAGTCGACAGAGAGACTGGAACGCTCGGTCCCGGCGCCCAGTACTATCGCAGAGACAGCGTCGAGTGGCACGACACGCACCCCGAAACCGGCTCCCGCATCGAGGGGACGACGGTTCCAGGCTGGGACGAGATTCGAGCCAAACTGCTCGAGATTGCCAACGAACTCTCGTACATGCCCTACGTCGGGTGGGACATCGTCGTCACGGGCGACGGCGAATTCAAGATCATCGAGGGGAACAGCCAGACGGGCGTCACTGCGCTACAGGTACACCGCCCGCTCCTCGCCGACGAGCGAGCGCGACGGTTTTATCGGCGACACGACGTCGTTTGATCACCCGTTCGCGGGCGAATTTCCGCTGTCAGGGATCGTTCGGCGAAGAAAGACGACCGGCAGGAGTTGCTGCGGGCTCACACGGCGAAGCCACTCTCCTCTGTGATTTCGCTCGGGATGAGAAGGGAGAGAAGTGGTTTCGATTCGCTTTATCTATCTCAATTCTCAATCGCTAATGAACTTGTTGTCCCGCCAGTTGACCCCACTCGAGGCCGACTTGCGTTCACGCGGTCCCTCGACGACCTCGACGTCGGCGGGTCTGGCTTCGCCGTCGACGATCCGGGTCGCCTCGAGGTCGCCGTCGCGCTCGGAAATCGCCGTCAACGTCCCCTTCTCGGTCTGGAGGGCGATGTCACACAGCACCTTGAACATCTCGTACTGGAGGAGCGAGTTCTGGAGTACCGTCTCGCGGTCGCCCTTGAACGCCGCGAACTCGACGAGTTCAGACTCGATCTCCTCTTCCTCGTCTTCGTCCCAGCGGAACGAGTTCTGCCGGCGTTCCTCCGGATCCTCTTCGTAGACACGGTTCTCCGTGACGCTGGCTTTCAACTGGGCCGTCGGCGTGTACTTGCTGACCGTCTCGTCGTTGGAGACGGCTTTGAGAATGAGAGTGTTGTTTCGGCGGGTGAGCTCGACGTCGGTGACGCCGTCGGGGTAGGTCGCCGTCTCGAGGTGCTCTTCGAGGTCCTCGAGCGGGAGTTCGAGCGTGGAGTGGAGCCGATACACGTGTCTGGATTCCTCTGTTGACATATCTGGAAGGGGGTGGGCGATAGTCGTCTGGTTCCTAGTACGGTCGCTCCCCATATATGACCTGCTATTATCTCCCCGGGTGACGTATTGGAATTCATATGGGTGTTCGCGAACAGGTCGCTGTAGACCTCGCCGACGGCGGCCCCGTCGGTCGAGATTCGGGGTACTCGCTCAGTGACTCGCCTGGAGCGTCGTCTCGAGTTCGCCGCGCTCGTCGAGTTCGGCCAGGACGTCCGACCCGCCGACGAACTCGCCGTCGACGTAGGTCTGTGGGATCGTCTCCCAGCCGCTGTGTTCCGAGAGTGCCTCCCGGAACTCGGGCAGGGACTCGAGCACGTCCACCGTCTCGATATCGCTTCGGTGCTTGCCGATCAACTCGAGGGCGCGCTGGGAGTACCCACACTGGGGCATGAGTTCGTTGCCCTTCATGAAGAGGACGACGTCGTTCTCGTCGAGGGCGGTTTCGACGATCTCGTCGACCTCGTCTTGCTCGAGGCTGCTTTCTGGCTGAAACGTCATGGGCGTTCGTAGGGGCGTGGGATGGAAAGCGTTTGCGCCGTACGGGTGGCGTCGCACCCCACCATACTATAGAAAATATAGTATCGGAACCCACGGTCGGTCGAAAACGGACTACTCGACGACGAAGCGAAGCGCCGGGCGAGGAGTCACTCGTCCGCGTCTTTCCCGACGCTGATGACCTGCAACAGGGAGTAGACGGGGACGCCGTCGAGTTCGTCGACGCCCTGCTTGTCCGCGAGGACGACGCACGCGAGCGGCTCACCGCCTTCCTTTCGAATCGCGTCGATGGTCTCGCGCATGGTCGTCCCGCTGGTGACCGTGTCGTCGACGACGTAACACTCCCGGCCACGAATCGTCGCAAAGTTTCGCGAGAAGGTTCCGCCGAGTTCGTCGATGTCGCCCTCCTCCCACTGGTGTTTCGCCGGCGTGTACGTTCCCAGGTCGGTCTCGAGTTCGTGGGCGACCAGCGCGGCGATGGGGCCGCCTGCCTTCTCGATGCCGATCGTCAGATCGACGTCTTCGCCGTGTTTGGCGAGCAGATCGGCCATCGCGCTGGCGATGTAGCCCATCCGCTTTGAGTCCCGACCGATGGCCGACCAGTCGACGTGGATGTCCGCCGATCCGGCGGTATCGGCTGTCTCGGGAGCCGACGGTTGCGGTGCGGTGCCGCTGCGTTCGACCAGCCAGCTCGCCGTCTCGCGGGAGACGTTCAACTCGTCTGCGATCTCGCCCTTCGAGAGGCCGCGCTCGGCGAGGTCGGCCGCACTCTCGATCAGGTCGTCGACGTTCTTCATATACGATCGAATTCGACCGCCGTTTTTATAGTCGTGTCGTCGTCGACGAATGCCGCCTCGAAGGCGTCGACGTCGTAAATCCCGGTCACGAGGTCGTCCAGGAACGACGACGGCAGCTGCGTGAGCGTGTCGATGGCGGCCTCGAAGTGGCCGCGGTTGGCGTTGACGCTCCCGACCAGTGCCTTGTTGTGGAGCACGAACTCCTCGTGGAGCGCGCCGCCGTCGATCTCGAACGTCCAGCTCGAGGGAACGCCGAGCAGGGCACCGACGCCGTTGGGCGCGAGCGCCTCGATCGTCTCGAACGCGTGGGGGGCGTAGCCGGTCGCCTCGTAGATGAAGTCCATCCCCTCGTACGCTTCGGGAACCTTGGACACCGGCGTCTCCCGCGAGTCCACGTACGTCGCGCCGAGGGACTCGACGATGTCGATCGTCGGGTCCGGCCGATCACGCCGGCCGAGGCAGTACGTGCGATCGAACTCGAGGGTTTCCGCGAGCATGGCGACGGTCAGGAGGCCGAGCGAGCCATTGCCGAGGACCATCGCGGACTCGGGTTGCCAGTCGAACGCCGACCGACTGGCGGCGGCGTGTTCGATGGCCTTCTCGGAGATGGTGATCGGTTCGACGAGGAAGCCGATCGGCGCCAGTTCTTCCGGGATCGGAATCAGGTACTGGGCCGGGCTGGTGAAGTACTCCGCCATGAACCCGTGGGCACCGACGATGCCGCACTCGTGGTACTCGCCCTCGGGTGCCATATCGGGATAGCCCGACTCGAAGTAGCGATTCGACCCGTTCGGCGGCCGTCGAACCGTCGGGACGACGATCTGGCCCTCCTCGAGGTCAGTCCCGTTTGCGTCCTCGACGACGCCGACGGCCTCGTGGCCCAGTACGAGGTGATCTTCGCCCTCGGGGACGCCGCCGTGCTCACCCGCGATGACCTCGTGGTCGGTCCCGTCGACGCCGACGCGGAGCGTTCGAACGAGGGCTTCGCCGTCAGCCGGGTCGGGAACCGGCTTCTCGAGCATCACTGGCTCGCCCGAGCCCGGCTCGACTGCGATCGTTTTCATACCGATCCCTCGTTCCCCGACGACTAAAAGTTTATTCTATTTCGAGTAAAGATCGCGTTCACTGCCGAGAGGTGGTTACTATCGCACCAGCGGAAACGATTAACCCGCCACCACGTCAATTACCTTCATGGAACGCTACGACCTCGTCTACCGGCTATACGACGAGTTCGACACGAAGACGCTCCGTGAGTACCAGGAGTTCGTCGACGTCTTCCCGCCAATCGACTCCAGGGTGGCCCTCGAGCACTGGCAGGACGCGAGCGAGGAACTCGAGTCCCGCAAAGACGAGATTCGCTCGTCGTTCGCCGCCGGGGAGACACTCGCCGAAGTCGCCGCGCGAACCACGCGCGACCAGGCGTTCACGGCGCTCGACCTCGAAGCGAAGTACGGCCGGGCGGTGAACGTCCTCGTGCTCGACGTCGACGAGACGCTTCGGTCCGCGGGCGGCACGGACAACGAGATTCCGCGCGACACTCTCCACGTGCTCACGGAGTTTCACGAGGCGGGACTCCCCATCGTCATCTGCACCGGCCAGACCCTCGAGAACGTCAAGGGGTTCGCTATCCAGGGGTTGGGCAGCGAGATCGTCCACTCGGGAAATCTCTCGATCGTCTACGAGACGGGCAACGGCGTCTTCACGCCGGGCCACGGTGCCGACACCAAACAACTGCTCTACGAGGACCTCGACGCGGAGATTCGCGACGTGTTCGACGACGTTCGCGCGCGCGTCCTCCCCGACGCCCCCGAGGACCTCCGCCGGGGATGTCACCTGCAGGGCAACGAGTTCAACGTGACGATGAAACCGAACTACGAGACCGGCTCGAGTCGGGCCCGCGAGATCATCGACGATGCACTCGTGTACGTGATCGACCTGCTGGGCGGTGCCGTCGCCGAGGCGGTGGACTGGAACGGGGACGACACGTCCGAAGCGGGCGACGAAGGCGCCACCGAGCCGGCCGACTACGCCCGCGCGTTCTACGCCGCCGAGGATCCCGAGGTCAGGGGCGTCCTCGAGCAAGGCGGCGCCTATCCCGACGTCGACCGTTCGAGCGTGCCCAACGTACTCGTGGACGTCTTCGAGCGCATCGACGTCGCCTACTACGAAGCCGACGCGGCCGAGATCGGTAGTCTCGAACTCGACAAGGTCGCCGGCGTCGAGCGCGCGCTCTCGGTCCTGGACGTCGAGGACCCGTTCGCGCTCGTCATGGGCGACTCGAAGAGCGACCTGCGCGTGATGGAGTGGGTCGCGAGAAACGACGCCGGCATCGCCGCCGCGCCGGAGCACGCCTCGGAGGACGTCCTCGAGCACGTCCTCGGGTCGGACGAACTCGTCTTCGACCGCGGCAAGAGCGTCGACGTCCTGCGGACGGTGTACGCGCTCAACCGGTTCGCCCGCCTCGAGCGCTGACCGGTCGATGGGACGGACCGTCTCGAGACCGTGAAAAAGTGGTTTTCGCTCGCGTCGTGACGTGATCGTATGCGACGTCGAACACTGCTGGCCGGCCTGGGGAGCGCGGGTGCGGCCACCGGCGTAGTGGGTGCCAGCGACGGTGAGTGCGAGTCTCGAGATCAGGACGGGGATGATTCCGGCGGTCAGAACGAAGACCTGTCGGACTCGGTCGAGGTCGACATCGACATTGAGACGCTCGAGGGCGACTGTCTGAGTGACGGGACAGGCGCCTATCCAGCGGTGCGGTTGCTCGAGGATGGATTGCAAGTTGAGTCCGCACTCCAGACGCCGTCGCCCTGTCACGAGGTCGTCCTCGAGTCGGCGGCCGTTCGCGAGCGCGGTGGCGACGATACCGAGGACGATGGGGGTGATCAGGCCGACGATGACGACAGCGATGGCGACAGACACCTGGACCGGAGCACGACCGAACTGGCCGTCCGTCTCCGTCCCGGCCAACCGGTCGACGAGGCCTGCATCCAGTGCGTCGGCGCCGTGAGCTACTGCCTGTCGGTTACGTTTGCCGACGCCGGCGTTCGCCCCGACGCGTTCAGATTGGTCCACCAATCGTTCGCGGATCCCCGGACCGTTCTGAGCCTCGAGTGGCCGCCCGCGAGCAACGAGGAGGATGGTGGCGGTATGGAGAACGATACGAATTCGGGCGACTGATAGGGTGGAGACGACAGGAGCGAGGAAACGATCTCGATCAGTGCTCGACGAACTCGAGCAAGATGCCGCCCGTATCCCGAGGATGCAGAAACGCCACGTCGTGGCCCCAGGCGCCGGGCCGCGGTTCGTCGTCGATACACTCGATGCCGAGGTCCCGAGCGCGTTCGAGGGCCGCCGCCGCGTCATCGGTCTCGACCGCGAGGTGGTGGATTCCGGGGCCGTTTCGCTCGAGGTACGTCGCGATGGTGCCCTCCTCCTGGGGCTCGAGCAACTCGAAGTAGCCGTTCTCGAACGCGAGGAAGACGACGGTCATCCCGTCGAACGTCTCCTCGTGGACGATTTCGACGTCGAAGAGCTCGGCGTACAGGTTGGCCAGCGCCTGGGCGTCTTCGGTCGCGATTCCTGCGTGGTCGAAGCGCATCATGCCTCGAGATGAATCGACCAGCGTCGTCAGTGTTGCGCTCGAGTTGCGGTCTACGAAATTGCCGTGCAGACGCCGCGACGACCAATCCATCGCGAACGCGAGAGGATCGAATCCAAAGGTGTTAGTAGAGAAACAACAGATACTCGAGCGAATGCAAATCACCACCACCGAAACCGTTCCAGACGGCGAAATAGACGAAATCCTCGGCGTGGCCCGCGGAAACACCGTGGAAGCCAGAAACGTCGGCCGCGACATCACCCAGTGGATTCGCAACATCTTCGGCGGCGAGCTCAAGGCCTACTCCGAACTGCTCTCGAAAGCGCGCGACGAGGCCGTCGACCGCATGGAAGCCGACGCCGAGCGCATGGGTGCCGACGCGGTCGTCAACGTCCGCCTCGAGACCTCCCAGATTACCGATGGTGGCTCGGAGGTCATGGCCTACGGGACGGCCGTTCGGCTTCGGTGACGGTACCGGTTCCTCACACCCTCACTCGGACGGGACACTCCGATTACGACCCGCCGGCGTCCCCACCTCCGCCCTCGTCCTCGAGCGCGAACGCCGGCGACTCTCCCGAAATCTCGAACACCTCGCGCATCTCCTCCTCGGAGAGTTCGACGTCGAAGCAGTCGGCGTTCGCTTCCACGTGCTCGCGACTCGCCGCCTTCGGAATCGCGACCACCGACGGCTGCTGAAGCAGCCAGCGCAGCGCCACCTGCGCCGCCGACTTGCCGTGTCGCTCGCCGATGGACTCGAGGCGCTCGTCGTCGGCGACGTCTCCCCTCGCCAGCGGCGAGTAAGCCGTGAGCGAGACGTCCGCCTCGAGACAGTACTCGAGCAGCGCGTCCTGCCGGGTGTACGGATTGTACTTCACCTGGTTCGTGACGATGGGCGTCTCCGACCGGTCGACGGCCTCCTCGAGTTCCGGGACCGAGAAGTTGCTGACACCGATGTGGTCGACGACGCCCTCGTCCTGGAGGTGGTTCATCGCGTCGAGGGTAATCTCGAGGGGCACCTCGTCGCTCGGCGCGTGCAACAGCAGGAGGTCGATCGTCTCGATCCCCAGTCGGTCACAACTCCCCCGTGCGGACTCGATCACGTCGTCGAAGGCCGCGTCCTCGGGATCGATCTTCGTGACGACGAACACCTCGTCTCGGGGGACCTCCGCGCGCTCGAGGCCGTCGCCGACGGCCGATTCGTTGTCGTACATCGTCGCCGTGTCGAGGTGGCGGTAGCCGGCCTCGAGGGCCCACTCGACGGCCTGTGCGCAGTCCTCGCCGGTGATCCGGGCGGTGCCGAAGCCGAGTGCGGGGATCGACGCATCGGCGGCCGAAACGGTCGAGTCGATGGTCAGTCGTGACATGGTAGCCGGTCACCGCTACGGGTTAAGAAACGGGGGCTTCGACTCGCCGGCCCGGCGGTCGTGTGCTTGTTACAGGTAGCCGGTGTTCGAATTACACCGCGCTCCCCGGCGTGTACTCCCCGAACTCCTCGCGAAAGACGTTACAGATCTCTCCCACCGTCGCGTACGCCTTGACCGCGTCGACGATGACCGGCATGAGATTGTCGTCGCCCCGCGCGGCCTCCCGCAGGGCCTCGAGCGCCGCCTCGACGGCCTCCTCGTCTCGCTCCTCGCGGACGGACTCGAGGCTTCGGATCTGGCGCCGTTCGTCCTCTTCGGTGACCTCCTGGACGTCCATCTCGGGGTCTTCGTCGACCTCGAACTCGTTGACGCCGACGATGATGCGCTCGCCGTCTTCGATCTCGCGCTGGCGGTCGAACGCGGTGTCCTGGATCTGGCGCTGGACCCACTGCTGTTCGATCGCTCGCCGCATTCCGCCGCGCTCGTCGACCTCCTCGAGGAGGTCGTAGGCCTCGGTTTCGACCTCGTCGGTGAGGTGCTCGACGTAGTAACTGCCTGCGAGCGGGTCGACAGTGTCTGCCGCGCCGGATTCGTGAGCGAGGATTTGCTGGGTACGCAGGGCGGTCCGGACGGACTTCTCGGTCGGCAGAGCCAGTGCCTCGTCTTTCCCGTTGGTGTGGAGGCTTTGCGTTCCCCCAAGGACTGCCGCCAGCGCCTGGAAGGCCACCCGGACGACGTTGTTCTCGATCTGCTGGGCGGTGAGCATCGAGCCCGCCGTCTGGGTGTGGAACTTAAGCTGTTTCGACTTGGAATTTTGCGCGTCGAAGCGTTCGTCCATCATGTCGTGCCACATTCGCCGCGCGGCACGGAACTTCGCGACCTCCTCGAAGATGTTGTTGTGCCCGTTGAAGAAGAAGGAGAGCTGCGGGGCGAAGTCGTCGACGTCCAGCCCGGCGTCGATGGCGGCCTCGACGTACTCGAGGCCGTTGCCCAGCGTGAAGGCGAGTTCCTGGGCGGCGGTCGAGCCAGCCTCGCGGATGTGATAGCCCGAGATGGAGATGGTGTTGAACTTGGGCACTTCCCCGGCGCAGAATTCGAAGATGTCCGTGATGATCCGCATCGACGGCTCGGGCGGGTAGATGTAGGTGTTCCGGGCGATGTACTCCTTGAGGAGGTCGTTCTGGATGGTTCCCCTGAGTTCGGCGCGGTCGACGCCCTGGCGGTCTCCTACGGCGATGTACATCGCCAGCAGGACCGACGCGGGCGCGTTGATCGTCATGCTCGTCGACACCTCGTCGAGCGGGATGCCGTCGAACACCGTCTCCATGTCCTCGAGCGAGTCGATGGCGACGCCGGCCTTGCCGACCTCGCCGGCGGACATGTCGGCATCCGAATCGTAGCCCATCTGGGTCGGGAGGTCGAACGCCATCGAGAGCCCGGTCTGTCCCTGATCGAGCAGGTAGTGAAATCGCTCGTTGGTGTCCTCGGGCGTCGAGAAGCCGGCGTACTGGCGCATCGTCCACAGCCGACCCCGGTAGCCGGTGGAGTAGACGCCGCGGGTGTAGGGTGCTTCCCCGGGATAGCCCAGGTCCTCCTGATAGTCGAGGTCGGCGACGTCCGCCGGCGTGTACAGTCGGTCGACCTCCTGGCCGCCAGTGTCGGTCGTGAACGTCTCCTCACGTTCGCCGAAGCGGTCGATCACCGGTTCGACCTGCTCGTCGTGCCAGGTTTCTTTCCCCCTGCGGATCGCCTCGAGATCCTCGGCATCGAACATTATCGATGACGACGGTTTCCTGTGGCTTGAAGGTTGACAAACGAGTCGGTCGACGGAACCCGAACTGGACGCGTCCGGCGCTACGCTACGTTCTAGGCTCGGCCGCTTCGGCGTTCTTCTCTCGGTCTCGGTACTCCTCGAGGCGACGATCTTCCCTCGAGCCCGACCCGAATAGCCGCTCGGTGAACGTTCGCTGGGACGGCCGTTCCGAGAGCAGCACCGATCCCTCGACGACGCGCGCGACGTCGATGTGGAGCGAGTCCCGGACGAGCCGCGAGAGCAGGCCGCGCTCGGTCGCGCCCATCATGACGACCGTGGCGTTCAGATCCCTGGCCGTGCGACAGATCGCCTGCTCGACGTCGCCCGAGTCGTCGATGACGATTTCTGCCCCCTCGAGTCCGTGATCGCTCGCCCAGTCGGAGAGGAACGCCTCGCCTGCTGCCCGATCGGCCGGGTCGTCGACGACGTGTAAGAGGGTGATCTCGGCGTCGGCACCCTTCTCGAGGGCCTGCGCGATTTCGGCGCTGAGGTCCGAATCGGGGCCGCCAGCGGTCGGGAGGAGCACCCGCGACGGATCGAGCCCGCGGTCTTTGACCACGAGGAAGTCCGTCGGAAGCCGATTCGTGAGTTCGTCGAGGTGGCTCTCGGCGCGGGCGGAGGTCCACAGCTGGTCCTGTCCCCACCCCATGAGCACGAGGTCGGGGCGGGTCCGCCTGGCGCGGTCGAAGATCTCCTCGAACGATCGGGGAGAGACGATGGTCGACGTCCCGAACTCGACGTCGTAGCCGTCGCCGATTCGGCGAATGTCCTCGAGCAGGCGGTCTGACTCGCGGAGGATTCGGTCGTGGTGGCCGCTACTGTCCGCGACGTGCTGGGGGGCCTGGACGATGTGGACGACGTGGACCTGTCCCTTCTCTTTCGTTTCCGCCAGCGCGCAGGCGAACTCGACGAGCCGAGCCTCGGTTCGTGGGTTGGCGATGGGGACGAGGATTCGGTAGGAGTCCTCGTCGCGAACGATCGTCTCGACGGTGTCGACGACGGGGACGTAGGTACGCCCCGAGAGCGAACCGAGGAGCCACTCCCGGATAGTGAGTCGCCTGGTGTTCTCGTAGCGGTCGATGTCGAGTCGCCGCTCGCTGGTCTGGTAGTAGTTGACGACGGTGACGAGCAGGACGCCGCCGAGGGTGTTTCCGAGCAACACCGGGATCACGAACTGTGTCATTGCCGGAAATAGTATCCAAACGTCACCGAGGACGAGGGTGAGGTACACCACCTCGGTGAAGGAGACGACGACGTGGAACAGGTTGCCGAGCGGGATCATCAGAAAGGCCAGATAGACGACGAGCAATCGGGAGGCGGTGTCGCGGACGGCGAAGTTGATCCAGACGACGCCCGCGACGACCAGGCCGGCGAATGCCCCCTTGAAGAAGAGACTCGTCGCCGGGGTTTCGATGCCCTTCTCGGCGAGGGAGACCGCCATCTCCGCCGATGGCGCATCGAAGACGCCGCCGTAGGCGAGGGCCACCGCCCCGAGCGCGCCGCCGGCGAAGTTCCCGGCGAGAACGATCACCCAGTGGCGAAGGAGCGTCGGGACTGACGAGAGGCGCTCGAGGACCAGCGCGACCGGCGGCAGGGTGTTCTCGGTGTAGAGCTGGTAGCCGCCGATGATGATGTAGATGAACCCCAGCGGGTAGAGCAGGGCGGCGACGACCTCGCTGTCGGTCTTCGTCGACATCGAGGCGTAGATCAGGAACGTGAGCGTGATCGCGAAGCCGCCGGCGAGCGCGCTGAAGAAGAGTTCTCGCGTGCCGGACGTGATTTCGTGGTCGGCGTCGGCGACGACGCGCTGGAAGACTTCGTCGGACGAAAACCGGTCCGGCATGACCGTCCCGTACGCCGGCGCACCACTCTCGGCCCGCTGTGGAATCTCCGCTGCGGAATCGTCGTCGTCGCTCATTGTCGACTCCCACTCACGGCAGGGCTAAGTGACTTTCTTCATCGGGCGGGTCGTGTCGGGGTTCGAGCGTCATCGACGACCCGTATCGTACTTGTAGGTCGCCGTGTCGGGGTCGATACCGAAGTCCTCCGGGGATTCCTCCCCGCCGTCGCCGGAATCCGGTTCGTTCGCCTCCTTGAACGCGTCTCGCAGCCGTTCGGGCATCTCGAACCCGCCGACGTCGATCGCGAGCGGGACCGCGTCCGGGTCGACGCCCTCGCGTTTGTCCGCCAGTCGCTCCTGTAACACGGCAGGGAGGGCCGATTCCTCGAGGCGACTGAAGCCGAACTGCCGCAAGTAGTCGCCACTCCCCGTGAGCGTGTAGACCGTCTCGAAGCCCTCGTCGCCAGCGTACTCGACGAGCCGTTCGACCACGTGGGCGCCGACGCCCTGGCCGCGCCACTCCTCGAGGACGCCGATGCTCGTCAACTCGCAGACGTCGTCGGCGTCGTCGGGTTTGTGGATGCGGATACGGCCGAACCCCGCCTTCTCCCCCGACTCTTCGTCGATGGCGACCACGTAGTCGCGCGACCGGAACGCCGTGTCGTCGAGCCCCATCGCCTCGATGTGGTCGAGAAGCCAGACCTCTTCCCGGTTTTTCGCGTCCCGTACGTACATGATTCGAGCTAGGGCCGCCGCGGCCAAAAGCGTTTGTGGGGTACTGGCAGGTTTCGGCCCGTCTCGAGACGGTAACGTTCATGATACGGGACGGCAAACCGTGTCAGTGACATGGAAGGGGACCTGATCGACGAGGTGGTCCACGAACCCGACGAGGCGTTCGTCGAGTCCACCAACGTCCGGGCGTTCATGCGCGAGTACGGCATCGAGGACTACGACGACCTCATCGAGCGCACCACGACCGACCGGGGCGACGGCGAGAGCGGGGTCGAGTGGTTCTGGGACGAACTGGTCGACTACCTGGACATCGACTTCTACGCGGACTACGACCGGGTCCGGGACGACAGCGACGGCCCCCAGTTCACCGACTGGTACCCTGGCGGCGAGCTCAATATCGCCCACAACACGGTCGACCGTCACGCCGACCTCGAGGCCGCGAACCGAAACCGGGTCGCCACCATCTGGGAGGGCGAGGACGGCGAGGTCCGGGAGATTACCTACCACGAACTCCACCGCCAGGCTAACAGGGTGGCGAACTACCTCGAGTCGGCGGGGGTCGAAACCGGCGACACCGTCGGGCTGTACATGCCGATGGTGCCGGAAGTGGTGTCGATTCTGTACGGCTGTTTCAAAGTCGGCGCCATCGCCGTCCCCATCTTCTCGGGCTTCGGCGTCGACGCCGTCGCCACCCGCATCGAGGACGCCGAGTGTTCGGTGCTCTTTACGGGTGACGGCTTCCTTCGGCGAGGCAGTCCGATCACGCTCAAGGGGAGCGCCGACGACGCTATCGAAGAGGCGGGCCACGTCGAGCACACGGTCGTCTTCGACCGGCTGGGCTCGGGCTCGAACTCGAGTTCCGACGGCTCGACTGTCACCGTCGAAATCCCCTGGAACGACGCACGAGACGACTGGTGGCACGACGCCGTCGAGAACCAGGACGACGAGTACGAGAGCAAGTCCCTGGACTCGAGCCAGGAGTCGATGCTGCTGTACTCCTCGGGCACGACGGGAACCCCGAAGGGAATCGTCCACACGCACGCGGGCGTGCAAACACAGTGTGCGAAGGAACTCCACTTCGGGTTCGATCTCAAGCCCGCCGATCGCTTCTTCTGGGTCAGCGACATCGGCTGGATGATGGGACCCTGGACCCTGATCGGCGTCCACACCTTCGGCGGCACCGTCTTCATGTACGAGGGCGCACCCGACCACCCGAACCCGGACCGCTTCTGGGAAATGATCGACCGCCACAAACTCACCCAGTTCGGTATCTCGCCGACCGCCATCCGCGCGCTTCGGAAACACGGCGACGACTGGCTCGAGGGTCACGACCTCTCCTCGCTTCGAATACTGGGCTCGACGGGCGAGCCATGGGACCCCGAGAGCTGGCAGTGGTTCTACGAGAACGTTGGCGGGAGCGAGGCGCCGATCGTCAACATCTCCGGCGGGACCGAGATCTGCGGCTGTTTCCTGATGCCGATGCCCGACCAGCCGCTCAAGCCGTGTACCCTCGGCGGCCCCGGCCTCGGCATGGACATCGACATCGTCGACCGCGACGGTAATTCGGTGAAAGACGACCACGAACGCGGCTTCCTCGTCGCCCGCGACTCCTGTCCTTCGATGACCAAATCGCTCTGGAGCGGCGACGAGCGCTACCTCGAGGAGTACTGGTCGACGTTCGAGGACCTCTGGGATCACGGCGACTGGGCCCAGAAGGACGAGGACGGCTTCTGGTTCCTCCACGGTCGGGCCGACGACGCCTTGAACGTGGCGGGCCGGAAGGTCGGCCCCGCCGAAATCGAGGGCGTTCTGATCGATCACGAGGCCGTCAACCAGGCCGCGGCGGTGGGCGTCCCCGACGACACGACCGGCACCGCCGTCGTCGCCTACGCCATCCTCGAGGACGGCGTCGAGGAATCCGAGGCACTCCGCGAGGAACTCCGCGAACAGATCGGCGAGGAGCACGGCAAACCGTTCCGACCCCGCGAGATCCTATTCGTCGACGCCTTCCCAAAGACGCAGTCGGGCAAGATCATCCGCCGGGCCATCGAGGCCGCCTACACCGGCGAGGACCTGGGCGACCTCTCGAGTCTCGAGAATCCAGACGCGCTCGAGGCGCTCGAGGACGCCCGGTAGGGCGGTCAGGATGCCGAAGGTCGAGCGTCAGTTTTCCGCGTCGCCAGACCAGTGAGCGCCGCACCCGCGAGACCAGCGACTCCGGCGGCGACGAACGCCGGCGTGTACGTCCCGAAGAGGTCGTAGCTCGCGCCGGCCAGCGGCGGGGCGAGCAGTCCCGAGACGGCGAACGCGAGCGAGACGACGCCGAAGAGGGCGTTGGCGTCGTCGGGACCGAACAGGTCGACGGTGAGCGGCGAGAGGAGTGCCCCGTTCCCGCCGTAGGCCGTGCCGAAGACGGCCGCGAAGGCGACGATCCCGGCCGGCGACGACAGGACGGGTAAGGCGAACATCGAGACGGCCATCAGGATCGAGCATCCGATGAACGTCCGACTCCGGCCGAGGCGGTCCGACGCGAATCCGATCGCCAGTCGCGAGGCGGCGGTCGTGGCGCCGATGATCGAGAGCGCGAGCGCGCCGATTCGCGCGTCGAGTCCGAGGTCAGTGACGTGAGCCACCAGGTGGACCAGCGTCACGTACAGGGTCCCGTAGACGAGTATCCAGCCGACGAGCACCAGGAGGAATCGGCGGCCGGTGGCGATCGACACGACGTCTCGAGCCTGCTCGAGCCACCCTCTCGACCGCGAGCGCGTCTCCGGGTAGCCGGCGGGAAATTCGCTCGCCGGAACCCCTCGCTCTCGCGGGTCGTCTTCGATCAGTACGGTGGCGACGACGAGCAGGGCGACTAGCCCCGCGACGAGGGCGAGGTAGGCGCGTCGCCAGCCGTAGCGGGCGATGAGGAGCGTCGCAACGGGCGTGACGGCGACCATGCCGACGCCCAGGCCGGCACTGGCGATCCCGCTCGCGAAGCCGCGGCGGCGCTCGAACCACCGGGGAACGGTCGCGTACGAGACGACGTAGATCAGCCCCATGCCGAGGGCCGTGACGACGCCGTAGGCGAGGCCGAGCGTCGTGATCGAGTTCGCTTCGCTCGTCCAGAGCAACCCGAGCGCCAGCAGGACCACGCCAGCGCCCATGACTCGACTGACGCCGTAGCGGTCGGCGATGCCGCCAAAGAGCGCCGCACCGACGTAGATCATCAGGGTCTGTACGGAGAACACGAGCGACGTCGCGCCTCGAGAGAGGTCGAAGTCGCTCGCCAGCGGTTCGAAGAACACGCCGAAGGAGTACGAGACGCCGAAGATGACGAAGGTGCCGATGAAGCAGGCTGTCGTCACGACCCAGCCGTAGTAGTAGCCGTCGTTCGTCGAACCGGACCCCGTCACTGTCCCCGAATTGGTCGGTTCGACATATAAATATTTAATACAGTTACCAAACACCACGGACCATGGCAACACGAGACAATGGTGCCGGCGGAGGGGCGAATCGTGGTGGCGACTCGAAACCAGGACTCTTCGAGCGGGCCGGGAAAGGGCTCGCGGACGTCGTCGAACGGTGGATGCCGAGTCCGTTCCTGTTCGCGATTCTCCTGTCGTACCTCGTGTTCGTCGCCGGGATGGTTTTCGAGGGATCCGGTCCGCTCGAGATGACGACCTACTGGTTCGACGGGTTCTGGGCGTTCCTCGCGTTCGCGATGCAGATGACACTCATTCTGATGACGGGCTTCGTGCTCGCGTATCACCCGCGAGTGAACGCGTTGCTCAAAGGGTTGACCCAGCTTCCGAGTTCCGGGAAGCAAGCCGTCGTCCTCGTGGGCGTCTTCTCGATGGCCGTGGCGTGGATTCACTGGGGGTTCAGCCTCATCCTCGGAGCGATTTTCGCACGTGAGATGGGGAAGACGGCCCATCGGAACGGCATGCCGGTTCACTACCCGCTGCTGTGCGTCGCCGGGTACATGGGCCTCGGGCTGACCTGGCACTGGGGACTGTCGGCGTCGGCGCCGCTGTTGCTCAACACCCCCGAAAACGAATTCATCGAGGGGGGCTACATCGACGGAATCGTCCCGGCCAGCGAGACTATCTTCAGCAGCTACGCCCTCTTGCTGACGGTTTCCTCGATCGTCGTCGCCGCCGTGTTCCTGTACCTGCTCGCGCCGGGGGCGGGGCGGACGCGCTCGATCACGGAGTTCGTCGACGAGCAGAACCTGTTCGACGATTCGGGGGCCGGTAGCGACACCGTTCCCGACGGCGGCATCGACACGTACGAGACGCCGGCAGAGAAGATCGACAACAGTCGCCTCCTCGGTGGGCTGATCGCTCTCGGTGGCGTAGTCATGGTCGGCTACCTCCTCGCGACAGAGGGCCTCGACGCCTGGAACCTGAACCTCGTCAACTTCGCGTTCCTGTTCGCCGGCCTGCTCGTCTTCCTGCGTCCTGCCTACTATCGCGAACGATTCGGCGAGGCAGCGGAGGCCGCCGCCGGCATCATCCTGCTGTTCCCGTTCTTCGCCGGTATCCAGGGGATGATGAACGCCTCCGGGCTCTCCTCGTCGATTGCCGAAGGACTGTTCGCCATTTCGTCGCCCGAAACGTTCCCCATCATCGCGTGGATCGCCGGCGGCATCGTCAACCTCTTCGTGCCCTCCGGTGGCGGCGAGTGGATCGTCCTCGGTCCATCGGTCGTCGAAGCGGCGCAGGGCCACGGCGTCCCCGTGGGCCAGGCCACCATCGCCTACGCGGTCGGCGACGCGCACACGAACCTGTTCAACCCGTTCTGGGCGCTCCCGCTGCTCGCGATCACGGGGATCAAGGCGCGAGAGATGTTCGGCTACGCGATCGCGATGATGCTCCTGCTCACGCCGTTCCTCGCGCTCGCGCTCACGTTCATCCCGTACTGACTCGAGACGTACTGATCCCCATTCCATACTGACTCGGGCGATCGGTGAGGGATTAACCGGCCGAGAAACCGGTCTCGCTCGACGTTGACTCTCTCGAGGGAGCGATGCCTGCTATCGACGGCACAACACGCTTCCGTGTCACTGCCCCACATAATTATGATCTGCTTCCAGCTGGTACAGATGGGACCACGGAGGCAGATCGCGTATCGACTCGAGAGACAACGAGCGAGTGAAGCGATCTCGACGGCGACCACACGGACACGCGCGATCCCCAACGGACGCGATCCCCCACAGACACACCCTATCGCACCACGTACTGGAACGGAGTGCGATACAATACTTTTCGTGGACCATCACCGCCTCGAGAGCGGTTGGCCTTCCCGTCCAGGAACGGCGTGATCGACCGGACACGACCGGAACGGGCCAGAGAACCGAAACCGGCCGGCAGCCGATAGTATAAGAGACTCGAGTCCGATCCCACGTGTATGCGCCACGCACGGGGTCCCCTGCTCACTGTCGACGTGAGCGACCGGACCGCAACCACGACCGACATCGACGACGTGCTCGAGCGAACCGTCGGCGGCCGCGCAACGGCCACCGCCCTCGCTCACGACCGCATCCCGTTCGACGCCGATCCGTTCGGCCCCGAGAACCGGGCGTACCTCTCGACGGGGCCGCTCCAGCAGAGCCGAATGTCCTTCACCGGCCGGATGAACATGACCGGCCTCTCACCGCTGACCGACGGCCTGGTCTCGACCAACGCCGGCGGCTACCTCTCCCGAAACTTCGTGGGAACGGGCATCAGCGTCCTCGAGGTCGTCGGCGAGAGCGACGAATTGCTCGCGGTTCACGTTACGGACGGCGGCGAGGACGACGAGGGCGATGGGGGCGTCCAGGTCGAGTTCGAAGCAGTCCCCGAACTCGAGAACGCGCTCGTCCCCGAAATCTCCGACTACGTGGCCGACACCCGGGCCCTCGGCCCCGAACACTGCATCGCCATCGGCCCCGCCGGCGAGAACCTCGTGCGCTTCGCGAGCGTGATGACCTTCGACTCGCGGGCGTTCGGCCGGGGCGGGCTCGGTGCCGTTCTGGGCTCGAAGAACGTCAAGTGCGTCACGTTCGAGGGCGATTCCGCGCCCGACGTCGAGTTCCCGCCGGTCCAGATGGACGTTCACCGGGAAGCCGCCGAGTCCGACGACCTGATGAAACGCCAGGGGACGACCGGCGGCACCGAGTTCATCAACGACAACTTCTCCCTGCCGACGCGGTACTTCCGGGACTACGAGTTCGAGCACGTGGCCGACATCGGCGGCAACGCCGTCGAGGCGAAGAAGTACAAGCGCGCGGCCTGTTCGGCCTGCGCCTACGGCTGTAAGCTCCCGACTAGGGACGAGGAGACGGGCCTCGAGACCGAGGGCCCGGAGTTCGAGACGGTCTACTCCTTTGGCTCCCTGCAGGGGATGGGCGACGTCGTCGACGTGATGAAGGGGAACGAACTCTGTGACACGCTGGGGATGGACACCATCTCCGCGGGCGTGACGGTCGCCGCCTACCTCGAGAGCGAGGACGCCTTCGGCGACGCCGATCTCGCCCACGAGATCACCGAACGAATCGCCTACCGCGACGGCATCGGCGACGTACTCGCCGAGGGCGTCCACCGCTGTCACGACGAGCTGGGCGTCGACGACTACACCGTCAAGGGGATGGAGTTCGCCGCTCACGACGGGCGCGTCTTGCACGGACAGGGGCTCTCGTACGCCGTCGCCAACCGCGGCGGGGACCACATGTACGCCGGCATGCTGAGCCTCGAGTACAGCGGCGAACTCGACCCGGAGGGCACGCTTGGCAAGGCCGAGACGCTGGTAGCGGAGGAGAATTCGTCGGCGTTCCGCGACACGGGCATCGTGTGCGCGTTCGGCGGCGACTACGTGACCGACGAGCGACTCGAGGAACTCTTCGACGCCGACTACGAGGACCTCATGGCCGTCGGCGCTCGCACGGTCGAGCGGGAGCGCCACTTCAACAACCAGCGCGGGTTCGGCGTGGGGGACGACCGGACTCCGTACGACCTGCCGGACCTCGAGGCCGCAGTGGGCGAGTACTACGAGGCTCGCGGCTGGAACGACGACGGGACGGTTCCGGCGGGGCGAGTCGATTCGGTCGCTCCCGCCGCGGACTGACGGGCCGGCCACCAGTCGCCGTCATCAACGTCTCGCCGTTAGCCCCCGTAAACCGACGGTACGAGCCGATACACGTCGCCGTCCTCGAGTTCCGTCCCGAGGCCGTCGAGGTGTCTGACGTCCCGTTTGTTCTTCGTCACGACCGTCTTCCCGGCGAGGGATCCCTCTTCGTCGTCGAGCAGGCGACCCTCGAGCACCGGATAGGCGGCCTCGAGTTCGACGAGCAAGTCGTGGACGGTCTCGCCGTTTGGTTCCCACTCGGTCGCCGTCTCGCCGGTGTCTTCGCGAAACGGTCCGAAGAAGACGCACTCGAGTTGCACGTCTCGAGGGAGGGGTCGTTCGCTCTTGTACGTACGGGTTCCGGCGCCCATCTGTCGGTCGCAACTGGGACCACCGAATCGGCGCAGCGGCGGCCTTTTGGTGATCTACGCGCAATGGAGTCTATGCGCCACGCGATGGAAGCGGCGACGGGAACGGTGCTGGCCGTCGGCACCGCGTCCTGGCTCGAGGGCGTCGGCCAACCGCCCGAATCCGAGAATGCCGAGGGCGAGCGGACGTGGGCTGGCGAAGACAAGAGCCAGCGAGCCGATCGCCCTATGAACGTCTACGGCCCGGTTTCGGCCGTCGAAGAGCAGCCGCCGGAACTCGAGTCGCTCGAGGCGGTCGACTGCGTCCTCACCGACGACGTCGAGACCGTTTCGGCCGCCTCCGCGACGCTCGAGGACGTACCCGTAGTCGTCGGCCCGCCAGCCGATCGATCGACCCTCCTCGACCGCGGTCGAAGCGGAGACGATCCGCTGGCGGCACACCTCGAGGCAGCACTCGACGCCGGGGCGAACGACGTCGTCGACGTCACAACGGCCGACCACCCGGAGCTACTTCGACGACGCCTCGCGGCCGTTCTCGAGCGCCAGCGAGCGACGACTGCCGCAGCGGAAGCGAACACGTGGTGTCGGACGTTGATCGAGAAGTCGCAGTCGCTATTTCTGGTCCTGGACGACGGCGGGCGAGTAACCTTTGCCGGACCCTCCACGCCCCACGTCGTCGGCGCCGACCCCAATGTGCTCGTCGACCAGGCGCTCGACGAACGGATTCACTACGACGACCGCGATTCGTTTTACCGGGCATTCGAGGCCGTCCGCGAGGCAGACGCCGGTGCGTCGAAAACGTGCGAGTATCGGTACCGACACGCCGACGAAACCTGGCGCGTCCACGAGGCGATCCTCACGAACCGACTCGAGGACCCGGCCGTGGACGGGATCGTCGTTTCGGCGCGAGACATCACGGACTACCGGCGGATCGAGCGCGAGCTGAACGAGTCGTTCGACCGCGTCACCGACGCGTTCTTTTCACTCGACACGGACGGAGAATTCACGTACCTCAACGATAGAGCCGAAGAGCTCCTCGAGACGTCGAAAGAGGCGATCCTGGGCCGGTCGTTCGTCGACGTCTTCCCGGAGGCCGAGGGCGGTGACTTCCAGCGGGAAGCGATCGCGGCCCTGGAGTCACAGGAGGCGCGAACGATCGAGAGCTACTACGAACCGTTCGATCGGTGGATCGAAGCCCGAATGTATCCGTCACCGACGGGGCTGTCGATTTACTTCAGAGACGTGTCGAGACGAGTTCGACGCGAACAGGCGCTCGTCGAGCGGTCCGAGCGATTACAGGTACTGGTCGAAAACGTCCCCGTCGTCCTGTTCGTCATCGACGACGACGGGACGTTCACCCTCTCGGAGGGGCGCGGTCTCGAGCGAATCGGGGTCGAACCCGGGTCGGTCGTTGGCCAGTCGATATACGACGTGTACGCCGAGTATCCGTCGGTTATCGGCGACGTCAACCGAGCGCTCGGTGGCGAGTCAGTCCACAGCTTTCAGCGGATCAATGGTCGAATCTTCGAGACGTGGTACCGGCCGGTGGTGACCGGCGGGACGGTCGAACGGATCATCGGCATCGGCGTCGACGTCACCGAACGACGGCAGTACGACGAAACGATCAACACGCTGTACGAAGCGACCCAGCACCTGCTGACGGTCGAATCGAAACAGACCGCCTGTGAGTACATCGTCGACGTCGCCACCGACGTTTTGAACCTGGAAAACGTCGTCGTGTTCCGATTCGACGACCGGGAGAACGAACTCGTTCCGGCCGCGTACACGACGGACCTCCTGACCGACATCGGTTCGCCACCCCGGTTTGGACCGAACGACAGCATCGTCTGGCAAACGTTCGTCGAGGGTGAATCGAACGTCTTCGACGACGTTCGAGCGTCGACACACGTCTACGACGAGGAGACCGCCGTCAGAAGCGGACTCTTCGTCCCACTTGGCGAACACGGCGTGCTGGCGACGCTGTCGACCGAGGAGGGCCAGTTCACCGAGGAAACGGCCGACCTCGCGCAGGTGTTTGGCGCGACCGCCGAAGCCGCCCTCGACCGAATCAGTCGAACCCAGCGACTCCACGAACGCGAACAGGAACTCAAGCGCCAGAACGAGTACCTTGAGCGCCTGAACGAGGCGAGTTCTCTCCGCGAAGAGATCGAGTCGCTCCTGTTGCGTGCAGGCTCGAGGGACGAAATCGAGGCCGGGCTCTGTGACCGGCTCACGGACCTCGAGGACTGTTCGTACGCCTGGATTGGCGAACCAGACCCCGGCGGCAACGAGATACTGGTTCGCCACGAAGCCGGGTACGGCCACGGCTACCTCGAGTCGGTGACGGTGACGGCCGTCGACGATCCGGCCGCCGAACCGGCGGGTCGAACCGCTCGCACGCTCGAGCCGACGAACGTCGACAACGTCGCCCAAGACCTCCGGCACGGCGCCTGGCGAACCGAAGCCCTCTCGCGGGACTTCCAGAGCGTCTACGCCGTGGCGCTCGTCTACGACGACTTCCTGTACGGCGTCTTGACGCTCTACAGTACGGACCGAACGGGGTTCGACGAACCGACCCGATCCGTCCTGGACGACTTCGGCGAGACCGTCGCCTACGCGATCAACGCCGTACAGCGAAAACAGGCCCTCCTGGGCGGTGCAACGACCGAAGTCGAACTCGAGGTAACGAGCGAGACGCCGCTGGCAGTCCTCTCGCGCGTCGCGAACGCCCGCGTCGAACTCGAGGGGATTATTCAACAGGACGACGGCACATCGACCGTCTTCGCGAGCGTCGATAGTGACGTCGAACCCGACGTCCTGGACTCGATCGAGACGGTCACCGACGGGACGATCATCAGTCGAACCGACGACCGAACGGTGGTTCAGCTCGAACTGACGGAGCCGTTCCTCGCTGCCATCGTCGACGGTCACGGCGGTCTGCTCCGATCGTTTACGACCCACCCCGAGACGGGAACGCGAACGACGCTGGAGATTCCGAACGCCGTCGCCGTCCGCGAGGTTCTCGCCGAGATGAACCGACGAGGACTCTCGGCGTCTATGGTCGCCCGTCGGGAGCGGTCGGGCGAGAACGACCGCCTGGCCGGGGACCCGAGAACGCGCGAGCGCGATCGGTTCCTGTCGCTATTGACCGATCGCCAGCGAGAAGTCGTCCAGACCGCCTATCACGGTGGCTTCTTCGAGTGGCCGCGAGAGACCACGGGCGAGGAACTCGCCGGGTCGCTCGGGATCTCGCCACCGGCGTTTCACAACCACGTGCGATCGGCCGAGCGAAAGCTCTTCACTGCCGTTTTCGATCACGAGTGGAGCGGGGTTAACTGATTAACCCTCTTTCTGCAGTCCCATTACAGAGTTAACAGCCAGACTCTTTACCCACACCTGCAAACGGTCAATCGTCTTCCCATCTCTACGGGGGTTGAATTCACGATGACTGAAACATCTTCGCCACAAATTCGGGCTGGAACGACTGAATCGTACTCGGTTCAATTCGATCGACTGGACGACGAACCGCTGAGCGTCACCGTCGCCGACGCCGTAGCGACGTTTACCGGACTCGACGTCACGGAACTCGACCCGCTTCACTACGCGATCGACGCCGACGCGCTCGAGCGCCTCTTCGAGCCCCGCGCGGAGGGGATTCGATCCGACGGAACAGTTTCGTTTGCGTACAACGAGTGTCTCGTGACCGTCTCCGCTGGTGGCGAAATCGACGTCGAGTCACTCGACGGCTGATTGGTTTTGGCGTTTCTCGAGCTAGTGAGACGGGAGCGACGCCGTCGTTCTTGCTGAGCGGGTACCGAGCAGCGCCAGCGGTTATCGGGCATCTGCCAGCGCTCAAAATATAGTGGGATATTAACACACTATATTGTATTCATTCCCCATAGGCAACGTCTTTATAGGACGTCTCGCTACGTGACTCCATGTCATCAAAGACTCCCACAAGCGAGACGATGAAAGACGTTAGCCACACCCCGCCAGCGGGACAGTCCGTCACGAACGTCTGGCACCGCGGGCGAGCGGACGACGAATCGGACGAGTAAGAACAAGAGTAACTGGCAGTTGTTCGCTGACCCGATTCCATTCTCGTTCAAACGAAACCACTGCCATTAGAGCGACCGCCGTCTTCCCTTCGGAATCATCGACCTGAGTTCGTCGTGCAGGTACAGACCGACGCCTATCGGTTCGCGGTCGCCGTCGACGTCGTGTGCGGCGATGAGATATCCCCAGTCGCCATCCCACTCGAGCGACTGGTCCTCGCCAGCGGCGAATCGGGTCGCTTCCGCGTCCGAGAGGTCGACGACACATCGGGTCGCGTGACGCCCAAATCGCTGTACGAAATCCGTCGTCGGTTTCCAGTGGTCCTGTCGCGTTCGCAGGCAGGTCATCCCCAGGGCCTCGATTTCGGCCGGTGACGGGCTCTCCCCGCCGTAGATCCATATTTTCCCGGCTCCTTTCTCCCAGAACGTGTGTTCCTCGAACGTCTCCGGCGGGATGCCGAATCGGTCCTCGAAGTACTCGAGCACCGCTTCGCGCGAGGCCCGACCCTCGACGGTCCGGTCGGCGTCCGTTGCCGGAAGCCGATCGAACTGCTGACCGACGTTCGTCTCGAGGTCGTCGGCCATCAGGCGCCCACCTCCAGTTTCGCGACGAAGAAGCCGCCGGTGTCGTTGTGGTGCGGATAGATGCGGAGCGCTCGCTCAAGGCTCGAGTCGTAGGTCTCGTCGTTCCACTCGGTGACGCCGGGGGCGTACTCGAGGTTTGGGTCGAGATCCACGTCGACGACGCGACAGTCCTCGGCATCGAGAACGTGCTGCACGACCGCCTCGTTCTCCTCCGGCGCGAACGTACACGTCGAGTAGACCACGGTACCGCCAGTACAGGTCGCCTGCACCGCTCGCCGGAGAATTCCCTTCTGAATGCCCGCCACCGAGTGGACGTGATCCTCGGACCAGTCCTCGAGCGTCGTCGGATTTTTGCGAATCGTCCCTTCACACGAACAGGGGGCGTCGACGAGCGCGTGATCGAACTGGTCGACGGCCAGCGGCGCGAACGAGAAATTCCGCGCGTCCTGGTGAGTGACAGCCAGCGACGTCGCGCCGAGGCGCTCGGCGTTGAACCGAAGCGCCGAGAGGCGGCCGAGGTTGCTGTCGTTGGCGACGACCGTGCCCCGATCGGCCATCAGCGCGGCCAGCTGGGTCGCCTTGCCGCCGGGGGCCGCGCAGGCATCGAACACGGTCTCGCCGGGCTCGGGGTCGAGGACGACGGGCGGCACCGCGGAGACCTCCTCTTGCGTGTGGACGAACCCGTGAAACGAGGCCCACGTCGACCCCGGCGAGTCGGTCTCGAGGCGGAGTACCCGCGGATTCCACGCCGCCTGCTCGTAGGCGATGCCGTCGTGCTCGAGGGTCGCTATTGCCCGTTCGACGGAGGCCTTGATCGTGTTCACCCGGACGGCGATTCCGAGCGGCCGCTCACAGGCCGCCCGAAACGCCTCGAAGTCGTCGACTATCGGCCGGTACCGCTCGAGTGGCTCCATTGGGACGTGATTCGAGGGCGCGTCGCTTGTGGGTTTCGAAGCGGTCGGCGCCACGGGGCTGGTGCCACAAGGTCGGCGCCGCGAGGTCGGCGTCACGGAGTTGGCGCCAATGAATCGACGACCGCGGGCGCCTGCCGTGACCGGTTTTAAGTCGTCGGACGGCGTCACCTCGCGTATGTCAGAGATCCGTAGACAGGGGCCGGAAGCCGAACTCGAGGAGCCAGTGCTCGTCGAAGGATTTCCCGGCATCGGTCTCGTCGGGAAAATCGCAACCGACCACCTGATCGAGCAACTCGATATGCGCTACTACGCGAGCGTCCACTGCGATGGACTCCCGCGAATCGGGATCTACCGTGGCGGATCGACGACCATCCAGCCGCCCGTCCGACTCTACGTCAGCGAGGCCGAGGACGTCATCGCCCTCCAGAGCGACGTTCCCATCAGCACGCAGGCGCTCGAGTCGGTCGCCGGCTGTCTGACCAGCTGGGCGGTCGACCACGACGCGACGCCGGTGTACCTCAGCGGCCTGCCCTCCCAGCGCGACGAACCGCCCGCACTGTTCGGCGTCACGACCGGCGACGCCGACGCCGTCGACACCTACGGCATCGACAGCCCGACGGAGGACGGCGTCATCAGCGGTCCGACAGGCGCCCTGCTCAACCGGGCTGCCGAACTCGGGACCGATTCGTTCGGACTCGTCGTCGAGTGCAGCCCGCAGTTCCCCGACCCCGAGGCGGCGAGCGTCCTCCTCGAGGACGGCATCTGTCCCATCGCCGATGTCGAACTCGACGTCGAGGCGTTGATCGAACGGGCGGGGGAGATTCAGGAACAGCGCCAGGCGTTCGCCGAACGGATGCGCGAGGTTGAGTCCGCCGAGAGCACGCAGGCCCAGCCGTTGCGGATGTACCAGTAACCGACGTCTCCACGCCCGACCCGACGTGCGGGGCGGCACCCGCAAACCCAACGCCTTTTCGACTCGTCCGCTAGCGCTCGAGTATGGATTCCGGTACAGATCTGACACCCGCTGACTGCCCTGCAGCGAACGGCATGCCCATGCTCGGGCTCGGCACCTGGCAGAACACCGATCCGGACCAGTGTGCGGACTCGATCCGAACCGCCCTCGAGATGGGGTATCGCCACGTCGATACCGCACAGGGGTACGACAACGAGGAGTACGTCGGTCGAGGGATCGCCGACGCCGACGTCGACCGCGAGGACGTCTTCCTGGCGACGAAGGTGTCCACCTCCAACCTCGCCCACGACGACGTCCTCGAGACGACCGAGGAGAGCCTGGGGAAACTCGGCGTCGACGCCGTCGACCTGCTGTACGTCCACTGGCCGGTCAACACCTACGACGCCGAGGAGACGCTGGCCGCGTTCGACGAACTCTACGACGACGGCCTGATCCGCAACGTCGGCGTCAGCAACTTCGAGCCCCGCCACCTCGAGGAGGCGGTCGACCTCCTCGACGCGCCCCTCTTCGCGAACCAGGTCGAGTGTCACCCGCTGCTCCCCCAGGAGGAGCTTCGGTCGGTCTGTGCCGACCTCGACGTCGAACTCGTCGCCTACTCGCCGCTGGCTCGAGGCGAGGTCTTCGACGTGCCCGAGATACAGTCCGTGGCGGAGAAGCACGAGGCTAGTGAGGCCCAAGTCAGCCTCGCCTGGCTTCGGGAGAAGGGCGTTACCGCGATTCCGAAAGCGACGGGCGAGGATCACCTATCGGACAACTGGGCGTCGCTGGAAGTGGAATTGGACAGGGAAGATCTCGAGAAGATCGACGGGCTCGAGGAAGTACATCGAGAGGTCGATCCGGAGATGGCGCCCTGGAACTGAGATAGACAGCACTGGCAGATTCTCTAAGCGATAAATCGGCCTCATCGATATCTGATCTGCATCGAATCAGTCCTCGTCGACCAGAATGTCCGTTACGGTCACCCGCAGATACGTCGTATCGGTCACCGTCCGTTTCGCTCCCCCTCCGGATGACTCTTCGATCAGCGCCGCGTCGTAGTGAAAGTCGATATTCTGGTCGACACTTTCGACGGATGCGACGAGGCCACCGTAGAAATCGACGTTGTTGTTGAACGTGACACGAGCAGGTGGTTCCTCATCGGCATTCCCGGCGTAGACCACACCGACGAAAGTCGTGCCTCCAGATTCAAAGGAAATATCCGAACCGGGCCGGGCAAGAATCCAGAAGTTGGTCGCATCCATGTCTGGGTTCTCGTGGATATTGACGTCATCACGGACTGTTAGCGAATCTCCGGTCATGTAGAGGTTAACCTGGTGTCCGTTCTCGCTATCGAGCAAGACCTCCTCGTCGAAGACGATATCGCCATCAACGAGAATATCGACTTCACCACCGTCTTCGAGATCAACCTCGAGGGTATCTTCCGAGGAGATTTCAGCAAGGTAGTACTCGCCGGGAGTTGTTATTGCATTTTCAGTTAAACGCCCGTCCTCGTCAATTGCCTCCGTTTTCTCGTTATCGTTCTCAGTCGACGTAATCCGCTCCTGTTGGCGGTCTATCTCGAGCGTCGACGAAAGCGGAGTCAACTCGATGTCGGTGGTATACATTTCACCGTTGTGAGAGCCACTATTGATCGTGAGGCAATCCGCAGATTCACCGACACAGTAGATGTCGCCGTTTATCTCCGCATTATTCTGATCGAGCGTTAGCTCACCGTCAATAATGATGTCAGCGTCTATCTGGGTATTGTGGTTGATAACGACGTCGTCTGCAAACCGAATCTCGAGGTCGTCGACATCCTCATCCGGGTCTGCAGAATTGTACGCTTCCATATCGACGTTGTTGTTGATCTCGATATTCGTCCCGCTCGGTGGTGAGGTGATCCCAGCGTCGATTTCGAATTCGTAGGGGACATCGATCACGAGTTGCATCCGTTCGTTCGTGTGATCGATGGACACGGTCCCGACATCACCATCGTCGTCACCAACTCCGATACCGTTCTGTTCGGCAAAATATGCCGCCCAGGCGTCGTAGTACGACGATTGGATGGTGATCTCCATCTTCCCAGGTGGAAGCTCTTCAGGGAGCGAGTCGGTAGATGTGTTCGTACCAGCAGAACGAACGGTAAAATCCTGTCCTCGTCGTTCAGCACCTTGGAGGCTCGTAACGTGGACTCGAAGGTTGGTTACCTGATTCTCGTCCGTAATCACGTCCACATTCGGGGCGCTGTGAAGCAGCGTTCCATCATCCGTCGATTCCCAGAGTCCACCGCCCTGATAGGCCAGATGGGTTCCATCACGTTCGTAAATTATAGTACCAAGACCGTACGTTTTCGATTCGCCACCAGCAGCAATAGTAAGGGTACCATCGTTCGGTTTGACGTGAACGTCGTCCTCGATCGACTCGCTGAACGCTATGGATTGACCTTCCCCCGGTTCGAGCGAGGCCAACTCCACCTTAGCTTGCTCGAGCGATTGCGTCGCAGCCTCGTCGCGACTCTGTGACTCGAGTTGTGCGAGTGCGGTTTGTCCAACCGCAACGACACCGACAGCGGCAACGATAACGAATCCGAGCAGAACAACAACTGCAATGACTTCGGCCTGTCCACGGGAATATCCCCTCGGCAGTAACGTGTCGTCTCCGTGGTCAGCGTCATCGCTCATACGCGTACTCGATAATCAGGCAATATGATAGTATCGGCCGATTGGCGTGCTGGGTCGTAGAAACAGTCTCCAAACTACGTCAAAATGCGAACCTCGAGAGGCAGCGTTACTCAGCCGTCACTCATCACTCGCTCGGCGAGTAGTTCGGCGCCTCGTCCGTAATCACGACGTCGTGGGCGTGGCTCTCGGTCTGGCCAGCCGAGGAGACGCGAACGAACTCCGCTCGCTCCTTGAACTCAGGGATCGTCTCCGCACCGACGTACCCCATTCCCGACTGCATCCCGCCCGCGAGCTGGTGAAGTTCCGACTGGAGCGTGCCCTTGTACGGTGTCGCCGCCTCGACGCCCTCCGGGACGTACTCCTCGTCGTCCTCCGGATCGTCCTTCAGGTAGCGGTCGCCGTCACCCGACTTCATCGCTCCGACCGACCCCATCCCTCGGTACTGCTTGTAGCGCTTGCCGTTCATCGTCACGACGCGGCCTGGGGCCTCGTCAGTGCCCGCGAAATAGGATCCGAGCATCACGGCGTCGGCACCGGCGGCGATCGACTTGATCGCGTCGCCGGAGTACCGAATCCCGCCGTCGGCGATTACCGGAATGCCGTGCTTGCTCGCCACATCTGCAACCTGTGCGACGGCGGTGATCTGGGGCATACCCGCGCCAGAGACGACCCGCGTCGTACAGATCGAACCCGGGCCGATGCCGACCTTGATGCCGTCGGCGAAGTCCACCAGGTCCTCCGCGGCCTCTCGCGTCCCGACGTTTCCGACGACGACGTCCGCGTCGACGGACTCCTTGATCTCGCGCGCGCCGTCGATGACGTTCAGGTTGTGCGCGTGGGCGCAGTCGATGAAGAGCACGTCCGCGCCCGCCTCGTCGGCCGCTACCGCCCGATCCGTTTCGAACGGACCGACGGCGACGCCACATCGTAAGCGCCCGGTTTCGTCTCGAGCGGCTTCCTTGTACTCTCTGCGCTGTAAGATGCCCTGCATCGTGACCAGGCCGACCAGCAAGTTCTCGTCGTCGACGACGGGCACGCGCTCGATCTTGTGCTCGTACATCAGGTCGAACGCGTCGCGCGCGTCGATGTCCTGGGGCGCCGTAATGACCTCGTCGGTCATCGCCTCCGTCACCGGGTCGTTCTCGCCGACCTCGAGGTGCGGGCGGATGTCCGTACTCGAGATGATGCCCAGGACCTCGCCGTTCGTGTTGACGACGGGGGCGCCGCCGACGCCCTCCTGGACCATCATCTCGTCGACCTCGCGGACGGTCATCTCCGGGTCGGCCGTCACGACGTCGTCGAAGGGGATGATGAGTTCGTCGGCGCGCTTGACGCGACTGATCTCCTCGACCATCTCGTCGATGTTCAGGTTCCGGTGGAGGACGCCGAGCCCGCCGTGACGGGCCATCGCGACGGCCATCTCGCTCTCGGTGACAGTGTCCATCGCTGCCGAGAGTATCGGAACCGAGACCTCGACGTTTCGAGACACTCGCGAGGTCAGGTCCGCCTCGTCGGGCTCGACACGACTCTCCTTGGGACGGAGCAAGACGTCGTCGAACGTCAGCGCTTCCGGTACGCGTAATTTCGCAGAATACGGCTCGTGCTCGGGAACGTCGTTCGCCATGTAAACTGTCCGGAACCGTCGGTAAAAAGCGTTCCGAGACTCCCTCGAGTGTGTGGTACTCGATGGCGTTATCGCTGGTCGATGACCGACGCTCGGCGCTTGACACGACACCGAAACCAGCTCTAACACAAAACGCCGTTTCAGGTTCTGACGGGCAATTATTGCCCCTCGAGGCCAGCCTGTGTTGAAAACTCTCATCCAATCATCCGTACCAGGAACTATTCGTCGATATTACTCGCGTTTCAGTTACGATTTCACGGTTCGTGTTCAGCCATCTCACACAACGTTTAATAATACAGGTCCACTCGATTCGAGTATGTACGCTGTGAACTTCCGCGATTCCCGACTCGCCGGCCGGACGACGTTCGACTCCGTAGCCGCGATTTTCTTTGGGAATTGCCCACTCACAGCGCGAGGTCTTCGGTTCGGGCGGAAACGCTTCTCGTCGACGTCGGCACCGACGCCAACGCCGACGGACTGGCTTCCGCTCCGGCCGTCGCTGCGGGACCGTTCACTTCGTTACCCCCATCCCCAGGCCTCGGGTCACGGCCATCGTTCGTAATCGATGAGCACGTCACAACACCCCGTCGCCCTCCGTCTCGAGCGGTTAGTCGGCGGTGACGCCAGACTCCTCGCCCTGGTGATGGCCCTGCCGCTGGTCGACGGCATCTTCGTCGCCCTGATCCTGGCCGGCGCCCTCGAGACGCCGACGAGCGCCGTCCAGGTCGGCCTCCTCATCTTCGGTGGCAGTGCGACCCTCGCCGTCATCCTCGCGGAGATGCAGGGAACGGTTCGCGAACAGGTTCGCGTCGTGTTGATCGTCGGCATCCCGTTGATCGTGCTCGCAGCGATCCAGGCCGCGCTCGCGCCGGCGATCGAGAGCGTGATCGAGACGGCGACTTTCGAGCGATTCGCCGCGCTGGTCATCCTGGCGATCGCCGCCAAGACCGCGAGCGCCACCGTCGGCGAGTACCTACCGAGTCCCGGCGTCATCATCGGACTGGGGCTCGTCGCCAGCCTCGAGCCCACGGGCGCGAAGTTCGCACTCATGGACGACCCGCAGCTGGTCGCCAACGCGACGCTGGCTGCCGTGATCGGCGTGGCCTTCGCGCTCTCCGTGGCCGTCAGTGGGCCGTACCTGCGCGAGTACATGGACCTCAACCGGTTCCGGTTCGGGAGCGCCGTCGCCCTCGGTCTGTTGCCCCTCTCGATCATGGGGATGGCCTTCGGGCAGGCCCCACTGGCTGCGCTTGTCGTCGCCGCGCTGTTCGCGCTGGATCCGGACACTGATGACGAAGCGTCCGACACGTCGGCCAGCTCCGGAACGCGGGCCGACGGCGGCGTCAGCTCGGAACCGTCGGCGGAAGCGACCGACTCCGAACGCGAGGACGCAGACGTGACCGTCGACAAGTCGAGCGGTGACGCCGATCCGTACCCAGGCGACGACACGACGTCGACCGCTGGACGCGCCCCCTGGCTCTAGGCTCGAGACAGGGTTTCGACTACCGCCGAGCGCTTGAGTCGCTGGTCCGGTCGCAGACTCTCACCTGAATCGTAACTGCTTTAGGCTGGATCACCCAACGATTGCTCGAGGGGTCGTGGCCAAGCCAGGCATGGCGACTGACTCCAGAGGTCCCGCGCCCGGGACGACACTCCAGACTGATATACTGATCGGGCACCTGATCAGTGTCCGTGTGATGACCCTCTGGAGTTCCGAGGCGCACCGGAGATATCAGTCGATCGGGGGTTCAAATCCCTCCGACCCCATCCCTCTGCCGCGAACAAACACGTGAGCGGCAGGTATGTGATTCGGAGGGATTTGAGCCAGGGAGCAGCTTTGCTGCGACCGTGGTTCAAATTCCTTCGACCTATCCTCATTATCGAATCCGCTTTGTATAGAATTTCGAATCAATCAGAAATTCTGGCAAGTTTCAAGTACTCTCTACTGCAGATGTAGTGTGAGAAACATATGATGGGCGGTGATCAACAGACGTTCGACCGTGTTATTGAGCTCGTAGAAGCCTGGATTCCCAGGAAGGCATACGGACACGAGCGGAAATTTCAAAGTGAGCTTCAAGACTACCTGGATCAACAGTTAAACAAAACCCAGAAAAGGGGAGGGATGGGTCTTCTTGGTGGAATGGGCCAACAACGCGATCTCCCCGTATCTACCGAGCGAGGAAAGGCAAGAGCTGATGTCGTCGTAGATGATCTCGTTGGCATTGAACTGAAGCGGGATCTTACCAACAGTCAGCGAAACAAGCTTGAGGGCCAGATTAAGAACTATCTGAGGGAGTACCCATTTGTCATCGTCTGTGCTTGTGGAATCCAGGACCTGGATGGTTGGCGCCAGTTGAAAAATCAATACAGGGGACCGTCTGGATTCGGTATGAATCAACAGGATGTTGTATTCATCCACAAACGAAAGGAGGATTTCGGTAAAGAGCCATCCGAACGAAGTGGAAATAGTGACGGGTTCTTCGGTGGTGGTGGAATCTTCTAATGTGGTTCTGTTAAACTCCTCGACGACTACGCGAGGGCGACAGTATCGTTGTAACGGGAAGGCACGTCTAGGACGGAGCCGGGGCACGTTCGTAATTCGCGCCGTCAACGATGGAGGCGTTCCCGAGCTAAAGAATCTACTTCCAACGTGGTGAGGAGGTGATAACTTTGGCATTACTCGAACCTGAACTTCGCCTCATTCTTCCGGTTCTTCCACTATCTTTGCGATAGTGAGCAGGGCATCGAACTCTTCAGGCGACCCCTGGACCTGGATGAGCCCCTGTTCCCGGTCGTACTGGATGAAATCCACTTCAGCAGATTTTGGAAGGTGGACGTGTTTTAGGTCGAGAGCGATTTCTTCGAATCGATCAAGACTCCCATCCGCCTCCGGAGGGTCCTCTTCCCACGTCTCTATTTGTTCTACCACTTCAGAAACGGCTACTGGGCCGTCTTTTTCGTAGAGACAGTACAACGCATATCGCCGTCGTTGATCTTCCAACAGTTCGAAGATTTCGTCCAGCGTAACCATATGCAATATTTGCCGTGGTAGGATTTAACGCTCTCCACCACCACCCGCTCACGTTAGTCTCGTTCAATTACATCCGATCGACCCACCCGCGTCGAATCAACTGTTCGCCAGACGTGGAACGGGCAAAAATCGAGAGCTGGACTATTCGTCACTGACGACGATTTCGTCTCCCTCTATCTGGACGTCGTAATCGTCGACAGTAAAGGCGACCGAAACGTGATCAGAAGCGGAGACGAGGGTATCGAGAGCGTCCGGATCGACTTGATCGTACAACGTCGTATCGAGAGCGTCCGAAACGTCGGTTACTTCGACGTCTTCAGCGTGCGCAACGGCGTCGATTACGGCGATGCTCGGCCTCGTCACCGACCAGTCGTACTCCTCGCGTACCGAACCGTCATCCGCATTGTGACCCCCCATGCATCTACTAGCGACTTCAGAGGGAAATATTTGCCGTCAAACGACAGATAACGGCACTCTCAGCCATGCAATACACAATTTCTCTACGATACTATTGCTCCAACTGGTCTCTTCGTTGCGCCTTCGCTACGCTCCCGACGAGTAGGTTCCGCACCAGTGCTCGGCGGCCAACTCGCGAAACTGGTGTCCGTTTCCGTCACATCCGAAGTGTTTCCCTGGCAGCGGTCTCGACGTCCTCGGGCGAGACGGCGAGAACGTCGTGCGACCAGAACCCACGACGGCGCTCGACGAATAGGCGAGTTACTACTGGGTGCTGGTGGCAACCTCGAGGAGCGGTGGACCAAAAACAGAACATAATCGCACCTGGATCGAGGCTCGAGTCGTCTGTCGACCGACGGCACCGGTATTGACAGCACGTAGCGTACTACGCCCGTTACTTCACGAGCGAGACGAGTACGAGCACCAGTCCGCTCGAGACGATCGCCGACTGGATGAGTCCGGCCGAGAGGATCGAGAAGCCAAACGTGTGGTAGATGAGCCCCTCACAGACCGCGCCACCGGCGATGAACACGAACCCTGCCGAGACGTACAGCATCGGCTGACTCTGGTTCCGACGGTAGCCGTGGTAGGCGAGCAACGCGACTGCCAGCCCCAGGACGAACGTGATCAGTTTCGCGGCGACGAGCGACGGCCCGATCATTGTGATATTCGCATGTCGTCCCAGAGTTCCGTGAAGTTGTCCGCCAACGTATCGCACGTATCGACGGTGAGCGTGAACTCGCCATCCGAGAGGTCGACGTGGAGTCCCTCGAGGACGGTTTCGAACTCGCGTCTGTGCGTTCCGTCCGAATCGATCGACGTCCGCTCGTCGAGAAGTCCGTGATCCTGCAGCGTAGAGACCCGACGATATACCGTCGCGAGCGAGGCGTCACACGCGTCACTGAGCGCTTTTGCGGTCATTGGCCCGTCGTCAGCCGCGACGAGGATTCGACGGGCGTAGTCGTCCGCCAGGACCTGAAACATATCCGACGAATCTGCCATTGCCTCCTGGTTCACGGCCAATCGGTCACCCAACGTCGGCAAATAAGCTGCGATTTTCCAGTCCAGCAAAAGACCAAGGGTGTTTTGTGTATCTCTCGATTCGGTACGAGTATCGAAACCAGTCGCCACCATGACGGATTATCTACTCGCATTTAAACCCGCGATTGGACTGTACGGCCAGCACGATCCCAGTGCGGTCCTCTTCGAGGATGGCGTTCCTGTATTCGGCGTCGAAGAAGAACGCTACACGCGGGAGAAACACGCCACCGAGACGTTCCCCTCCAATGCTATCGAGGCGTGTCTCGAGTACCAAGAGCTGGACATAACGGACCTCGACCGGATCGTCTTGCCCTACGATCCCACGCTTCGCGGGAGGATCACCGCTCACTACGTGACCGACGCAATCCGCGCACCCGGATTCGGCCGGACGATTTCTGCACTCGAGGAGGCGCTCGTCACGCAGGTCCGGAGTCGGTTCTTGCCGACGCGACAGATCGAGCGTCGACTCGAGGCCTTCGGTACGCCGTTACCGCCGGTCGAGACGATCGCCCACCACCGTTGTCACGCGACGAGCGCGTTCCATCCCTCGGGGTTCGACGAGGGGGTCGTTCTCACGATCGACGCGAAAGGCGAGTACGACTCGACGGTCGTCTGGCACGCCACCGAGGACGGCCTTCGGCGGGCTCGGACGTACGAACACCCCAACAGCCTCGGACTGTTTTACGCCATCATCACGGAGTACCTCGGCTACCGCATGTTCAACGGCGAGGGGAAGGTCATGGGGCTGGCACCGTACGGCGAGGACAACACCGAAATCGAACACACCCTCCGTACGCTGATCGAAACGGGCGTCGACTACGACGTGACCAGCTTGACGAAACGCTGGGGGACCGGTCACGGCGTGGAAGCGCTCGAGGAGGCGTTCGACCGACCTCGAAACGAGACGCCCGGCGAGTTCGACCAGTGGGAGAAAGACCTCGCTCACACGGCCCAGAAGTTGCTCGAAGAGACGGTTATCGACATCGTCGAAGCGGCCGTCGACCGCCTCGGGACGGGAAAAGTCGCCATGGCCGGCGGCGTCGCGCTCAATTGCAAACTGAACCAGCGCGTTCGCGAGTTGCCCGTCGTCGAGGAGACGTTCGTCCAGCCAGTCGCTCACGACGCCGGCCTCGCGCTGGGGGCTGGCTGGGCGCGCCAGCGGCCGATTAACGTCGACCGGCAGACGCACGTCTACCTCGGCCCCGAGTACGAAACCGAGGAGATCCGGTCGACTCTCGAGACGAACAAACTCTCCTACGTCGAACCCGACGGCCTCGAGCGCTACGTCGCCGAACGGATCGCCGACGGCGACCTGGTCGGCTGGTTCCAGGGCCGGATGGAGCTCGGGCCGCGGGCCCTCGGCGCCAGAAGCATCCTCGCCGATCCGCGAACGGCAGCCTCCCGCGACCGAGTCAATCGGTTCGTCAAACACCGCGAGGAGTGGCGTCCTTTCGCGCCGTCGATGCTCGAGTCGGCCGCCGAGGAGTACCTGACCGACGGAGAACCGGCCCCGTTTATGATCGACGCGTTCGACGTAAACCCGGAGACGGTCGGCGATCTCGAGGCCGTCTTGCATCCCGCCGACGATTCGACGCGACCCCAGACGGTACGGAAAGACCAGCATCCACGATACCACCGGCTCATCTCCGAGTTCGCCGACATCACGGGTGTTCCCGTCGTCCTGAACACGTCGTTCAACGACCACGCCGAACCAATCGTCAGAACCCCGACGCACGCGATCAAGGACTTCTACGGGATGGGACTGGACGTGCTCGTCCTCGAGGACCTCGTCGTGGAGAAAGAGTCGGCATAGAACGCGAGTCGCCGACTACCGCACCCACGTCGGCAATCGAACGACCGAGAGCCAGAACGTCTCGAGCGACTGGATCGTCTCGATGAACTCGGTGGGATCGACCGGTTTGGTGACGTAGGCGTTCGCGTAGCATTCGTACGATCTGCGCATGTCCTCGCGGCTCTCCGAGCTGGTGAGTACGATCACCGGAATCGTCATGAGGTCGGGGTCGGATTTGAGTTCCTCGAGTACTTCCACGCCGTGTTTTCGGGGCAAATTGAGGTCGAGTACGACGAGATCCGGGCGCGGCGCGTTCTCGTACGCACCGCGGCGGTGACAGAACTCGAGCGCCTCGATTCCGTCTTTCGTGACGTGCAGTGTACTCTCACTGTCACCGGTCGCGAACGCCTCGGTGACGAGCCGAATATCACCCGGATTGTCCTCGACGAGGAGCACGTCGGCCGAGGGTTCGCCTTCTTTCATCGTCTCTAGTCGGTAGATGGGGTAAATGAGTATATCGGCCCGAATCGAGGATTCGGCCAGGTGGAAGACGATCAGGGACGCGTCGCCGCAGTCATCTACTATCGATGGAAGGCACTCGAACATCGTAGAGGATTGATCCGATCGATTCCTTTTCGACCTGCGTAGCCTCAACACGGACTCTATCGTTCGTGAAGAAAATTAGCGTCGATACCGTCGGGAGAAATCCCGGTTCTCACGACAGCTATCGTTGGCAACGTCATCGGCGGGTCGAACGTTGATACGTGGGAGGAGACGGCTACTGGCGGAGTAGTCTCAAGAACAGTAGGTGGTATCGGTCGGCTGCTCACTGGCCAATTGGAGGTCGAATGTCGGTCTCCACTGAATTTTGAGAATTCATTGACAGCTCACTCAACTGTATTTCCTCCAAATATACAGGTGATAGATTATATACTACTGTATTGAGTCAGAGCATGCATTATGGGATTAAAGATACTGAAGGAAAGACTGTCGCGACGAACCGTACTGAAAGCGAGTGCAGGCGCACTCGGCCTTGGATTGCTAGGCAGTACTGGAAGCGCACAGGGTGGTCGAGAAGCGGACCGTAAATCACGAGACGGGCCCTACATAACGGCTCACCGAGGATACAGAGACGTGTTCCCCCAGAACACGATTGCGGCCGTCGAAGGTTCGTCGCGACTCGGCGCTGAGAGGATCGAAATCGACACAGAGGCGACGAGCGACGGGGAAATCGTCGTCTTCCACGACGCACGTCTCGATCACCTCACGGACAAAGAAGGGCTCGTCAGCGAAACGCACTCCGACTCCGTCCTGGAAGCGGAAGTACTCGACTCCGGGGAGACGATCCCGACGCTGGCCGAAACGTTCGACGCGGCCAGACCGAACGTCACGATCAACATCGAATTCAAAGATCGAGGGCCCCTCTCCTGGGAGGAGTTCGCGGAGCGGACACTGCGTATCGCGTCGCGATATCCTGGCGACTACTACGCGTCCTCGTTCGATCCGGACGCGCTCAGAGCGGTTCGTAACGTCGACCCGAGCGTCGCCGTGGCGCCGATTTTCGGGCGGAACAAGGACGAGAATCTGGCGATCGCCAGGGAGCTGGATGCCGAAGCGGTCAATCCATCGACCGGCGTGCTCGACCGTGACCTCGTGGAAACCGCACACGCGGAAGGTCGCGAGGTCAACGTCTGGACAATCGATAGCTGGCGAGAGGCACAGGAGCCAATCGAGTTGAACGTCGACGGCCTCATTGCGGACTATCCAAACATGGACACCTTCGCTACCAACAACTAACCCGATCCTCGAGAGGTCACGATTACCGACCGAATTTCGATTTCGACGGCATCGAACCTCGTGGACGCAAGTTTCACTCGAGTGGTGCGACTCGTCGATTCAAATCCAGAGCGTGTGCGTTTGGCTCCCTCGCAACACTCGGTCGAGTAGTGCTCCGTCTGGGATTTGAACCCAGGTCATCGGCTCGAAAGGCCGAAATGATTGGCCGGACTACACCAACGGAGCGAGTCGCATCCAATCGTTTCCCGGGGCTAGTAAAAAGCGTTCCGTTCCGCGGCGAGGGTGATAGCCCGTGACGAACGCCTCGAGTCCTCCGATAGCGCGTCGAATCGTTCGCTGGCGCTTCGAGCCCCACTTCCGACGGGAGCCTTCGCCACCTTCTCAACGCTTTTCGTCCAGGCGCGCGAGCACGCACGTACAGCATGAAATTCGTCAGATTTCGCGATCCGGCCGGAGCGATTCGACGGGGCCGACTCGAGAACGGCCGCGTCCAGTTCGGATCCGATAGCTACGACCTCGAGAGCGACGAAGTCGACCTTCTCCCGCCGTGTGAGCCCTCGAAGGTCGTCTGCATCGGACGCAACTACGCCGACCACGCCGCGGAGATGGACTCCGACGTCCCCGACCGCCCGTTGCTCTTCCTCAAACCGCCGAACACCCTGGCAGCCCACGGCGATACCGTCACCGTCCCCGGCGGGAAGGAGCGAATCGACTACGAGGCCGAACTCGGCGTCGTCATCGGCGAGCAGTGTCGCCACGTCCCGGTCGAGGACGCGATGGACGTCGTCGAGGGCTTCACCTGCGTGAACGACCTCTCGAACCGCGACGACCAGCGCCAGGAGAAAAACTGGGTCCGCGGGAAAGCGTTCGACGGCGCCGCGCCCATCGGTCCCGTGCTCGCGACGCCCGACGAAGTACCCGCGGACGCGTTCGTCCGCTCGCGCGTCAACGGCGAACTGAAACAGGATGGGGCGCGCTCCCAACTCATCTTCTCGATTCCGGAACTCATCGCGGAGATCACGACCTACCTCACGCTCGAGGCCGGCGACGTGATCGCGACCGGCACTCCCGAGGGCGTCGGGCCGCTCGAGGACGGCGATACCGTCGAAATCGAGGTCGAGGGTGTCGGGACGCTCGCACACGAGGTTCGGATCCCTGACGCGCCTCGCTGACGCTGCGCACCATACTACACGATATATTTTGTAGTATCGACCCACGAGTCGGCGCCGTCGATTTCGATTCCAGAGCGTGCGCCGACCGACATTTATCGTCCCCGAGAACGAATCGAGGCGTATGCGACGAGACACGGCCACGAACTCGAGCCCGTTCGCTCCGACTCGAGACGCGAATTCACGTGCGACGGCGGAGGCGTACTGATGGCGATTACGTTCGACGGTCCCATCCTCGTTCCGGCGGCCGACCCCGACGATGCCGAGCGAACGGCGAGGGCGCTCGCACCGCGTATCGGCCCGGAAAACACCGTCCTGGTCGTCCACGTCGTCGAGAAAGGCGGCGGGGCGCCCGACAAGGCGCCGCTCGAGGCTCGACGAGAGTTCGCCGACGACGTCTTTTCGCGAGCACGCGGTCCACTCGAGGAAACGGGTGCCCGCGTCGAGACAGAGGTCCTGTACGGGACGGACGTGGTCGACGCCATCTTCGAGGCTGCTGACGACCGCGGGGCCGACGGGGTCGCGTTCGTCCCGCGGAAGGGGAACCGGCTGGTCGAAATGTTGAGCGGCGATACGACCCGACGGCTGATCAGAAAGGCGACGCTCCCGGTACTGGTGTTGCCGGTCGAGGAGTGAGTCGGTCCGCAGTCAGCCACAGTCGGCCCACTGTCGGTCCACGGTCGGGCCCAAACCCTAGAGGTACCCGTTCTCGAGCAACAGTTCGCCGTTCAGCACGCTCGCGCCCGCCGCCCCGCGAATCGTATTGTGGGCGAGGCAGTTGTACTGCAGGCCGAAGGTCGACTCCTGGAGCCCGCCTACGGAGATTGCCATTCCCTCTCCCAGGGTGCGGTCGAGGCGAGGCTGGGGTCGCTCGAGGTCCTCGAAGACGTGGATCAGCGGCTCCGGCGAGGAGGGGAGGTCGAGCGAGGGGTACGCCTCGAGTGCCTCGGCGGCGGCTTCGTGCGTCAGGTCGTCGCCGGCCTCGACCCAGACGTTCTCCAGGTGACCGTCCAGCGTCGGAATGCGGTTACACGAGGCGCTGACGTCGACGTCGTGCTGGGAGAGTGCCGCGCCGTCGAACGTACCCAGGAGCTTCTTCGACTCGGTCTCGAGTTTCTCTTCCTCGCTCCTGATGTGGGGGATGGCGTTGTCGATGATCTCCATCGAGGTGACGCCGTCGTAGCCGGCTCCCGACACCGCCTGCAGGGTGGCGACGTGGACGCGTTCGAGGTCGAACTCGGCCAGGGCGGCGAGCGTCGGGACGAAGGTGATCGTCGAGCAGTTCGGGTTCTTGACCAGCGCGCCGTCCCATCCGCGCTCGTCGCGCTGGACCTCGAGCAGGTCGAGGTGCTCGGCGTTGACCTCCGGGATGATCAGCGGCACGTCCGGGGCCATCCGGGCGTTCGAGGAGTTCGAGGAGACGACGTAGCCCGCCTCGCAGAAGCCGGGTTCGACGGCGGCGCCGACGCTCGAGGGGAGCGAGGAGAAGAGGAGGTCGACGTCGTCGGGAACGGCGTTGGGGTCGGTTTCGGTGACGGTCACGTCGGCGACGGCGTCCGGAATTGGCGTGTCGACGCGCCACTTCGCGGCCTCGCGGTAGGGTTTGCCTGCACTCGAGTCGCTGGCGGTGAGCGCCGCGATGTCGAAGTCGGGGTGAGGTTCCAGAAGCTGGATGAGTCGCTGTCCGACGGCGCCGGTTGCGCCGAGGATGCCTGCTCGTACGGTCATTGTCGGCCCTGGGAACCGGGCGCGCAAAACGGTTTGGATGGTGTCACCGTTTGCAGTGGTTCGTGGGGTGTCACCTTGCAGTGACTACAGTGATGTCACGGTTTGCAGCGACTCGAGGGGCGTCACTGTTTGCAGTGACTCGAGGACTCGTGACGCGAACGACAGTCGCTCGAGGCGCGGGAATTCGTTGAGAACGAGTCGGCTGAAAACGAGGTAGGGGGTGGGAGCTGCTCAGTCGTCCGCCGGCGCCACTCGCGACTGCACCTCGAGGTCGCCCTCGTCGAGGCGCTGCTCGACGTTGCGGGCGGCTTCGACCATGTTCTTCATCTTCCCGTAAGCAACCTTGCGGGGGAGGAGTTTCACACCGCAGTCGGGCGAAACGACCAGCTGTTCCGGGGGGACGACCTCGAGGCCCTTCTCGATGTTGCGCTCGATGTCCTCGACCGACTCGACCTCGGCGTCGTGGACGTCGACGACGCCGAAGGCCAGGTCCTTCGTGAACTCGGGGTCTTTGAACACCTCGAGCTGGTCGTAGTCGCCGTTGGCGAGCTCGAGGTCGAACTCGTCGACGGGGAACTCCAGTATTTCGGGGTAGATCCGGGAGTAGTCGCCATAGCAGACGTGGAGGCCGATTCGCACGTCCTCGGGGATGTCGGCGACGATGCGCTCGAGACACTCGCCGACGATAGCGTGGTCGTCGGGCGTAGTCGCGAGGGCGGGTTCGTCGATCTGGATGTACCGCGCGCCAGCCTCGACGAGCTTTTCGATCTCCTCGTTGACCAGATTAGCGAGGTCGTACGCGAGGGCCTCCTCGTCGTCGTAGGCTTCGTTGAACGACCAGTTCGCGAGGGTGTACGGACCCGTGATGGGGACCTTCACCGGGCGGTCGGTTGCCGACGCCGTAAACTCGTACTCCTCGACCAGCCACGTCTCGTCGTACTCGACCTCGCTGACGACGGAGGGCTTGTCGAAGTAGTTGTGGCCCCAGACCTTAACCGGACCGTTGAACTCGTAGCCGTCGATCCGGTGGGCGAAGTACTCGACCATCTCGTTGCGCCGCATCTCGCCGTCGACGACCACGTCGAGGCCCGCGCGCTCGTGTTCGTTCGTGATGAGACGCGCCGCGTCGTCTTTGGCCTCCTGGTAGTCGTCGGCGTCGAAGCCGTGCTCCGGGTCCTGGTACAGTTCCTTCGCCCGGTTGAGCCACTTGGGCTTGGGGTAGCTGCCGACGACCGTCGTCAGCAGGAAGTGCTCGGCCGCGTGATCTTCGGGTCGGAACTGGTCTTTGTTCGCGTTCTCGTGTCGACTCATGCGTGGGTCACCTCCGCGAGCGCGGCGGCTTCCGCGAGGGCCTCGAGTTTCGCCTCGAACTTCGCGTACGGCAGGTAGAACGTCTCGGTGTTCGTCGTCAGGTACGTCGTCTCGAAGTCGGTGACCGGAATCTGGTCGAACACCCAGTCGGCTCGCTCGCGGATCGCTTCGGGTTCCTCGAGGAGGGTGTTCTGGCCGTCGGCCAGCCCCAGCGAAACGTCGTCGGTTGCGCCGTACTCCTGCAGGTTGTAGAGATTCTGCTCCTGTTCGGTCACGAAGTCGAACCCGATCGCGTCGAAGTCGGCGTCGAGCAGGTGGGCGTAGACCTTCTCCTCGAGCGCCCCGTAGAACGGCTGGACGATGACCTCGGCGTCGGTCGCGCTCGCGACGGTGTCGACCGCCTCGCTCGCGCGTTCGTCGAGACCGTCACTCGGCGCGTTCTCGACGAGCGACGGCTCGAGCAGGAACAGCGTCTCGTGGGCCGGGAACGCCTCGACCTCGCCGGCCAGGAAGTCGGCGACGGCCGACAGGAACGTCTCCTCGTCGCCGTAGTGGTCGTCGGTGGCCAGGTCGAAAAGCGAGTACGGGCCGGGGAGGACCGCCTGGTGCGGTTCGTCTGTCAGCGCGGCGGCGGCCTCGAGTTCGCCCGCGACGTCGCCCGAGAAGCCCAGTTCGTCGGTGACCACGGGGTCGCGATAGAAGTTGTTGTTGTCGTAGTAGCGGACGATGCCCCCTGTGTCGACGGCGTCGTGGACGGTCAGCGGGTGCGCGAGCATGTCGTCCCAGCGAAGCTGGCCCTCCGAGATCAGGTCCAGTCCGGCCTCGACCTGCGTCTCGACGACTTCGGCGCGCGCCTCGTCGTAGATGCTCGTGACTGCCTCGCCCTCGTCGCCGCTGATGAGGTCGTGTTTCTGGTGTCCTTTCGCGTCGGATAAGTCCTCTTTCGCCCAGTCCGGGAGCGGAAACAGCCCCGGCGTGGTCGATACGTACTCGGTCATGCGTAGGCAGGGCTAGGCTATGCCGGTGCTTAATATTTTCCATACTCTTGTATGCCTACGAGTTATCTGTGGTGGACTCGAGAAGGCGGTTAGTCCATTTGAAGATGGCATCGAAACGGCGGAAGTCTCGCTCGAGGCAATCACTCCGTGACGCGAATGGCCACAGAAGGCAAATATCGAACCGACTACCGAACCAGTTCGAGCACCGTCAGCGTCTCGAACGGGAACGACTCGTCGGCGACGGCGACCGCGCTGAACCCCTCCTCGCCCGCGCGTTCGACCACCGCGTCGACCCCCGTGAGACTGCTGACCAGCAGGAGGACGACGCCGTCGGGGGCCAGTACCCGGGACACCGTCTCGAAGAACGGGTCGATCACCGCCCGGCCGTCCTCGCCGCCCGAGAGCGCACGCTCCATCCAGTCGTCCCACTCGTGATCCGGGTCCGTGGGCAGGTACGGCGGATTGAACGCGACGGCGTCGAAGGCGCCCGACTGAAACGGTGAGACGAGATCCGCTCGCACCGCCTCGAGTCCGCGCTTGCGGGCGTTCGCCGCGGCGTGTGGATTGACGTCGGCGGCGACGACTCGAGCCCCGACCTCGGTGGCGATCCGATCGGCGACGTACCCCGAGCCGGTGCCGACCTCGAGGACCAGATCCTCCGTCTCGAGTCGGTTACAGGCCGCGTCCGCGAGCAGCTGCGAATCCTCCGCCGGCTGGTAGACGTCGGTTTCGAGGCCACGGCGTTCGGCGAGATCCTTTCCCATTAGTCGTCCTCCGGGGACCGTCTGGACGCTGCCCCTCGAGCCGTCGATTCGCTCACCGGGTCGTCGACTCGCATTCGAAAGCCGTCGGTCTCCTCGCGTCCGCTCAACTCCCGCTGTGGGTACGGGATCTTGACGTCGGCTTCCTCGAACTGGGTTTTGATCGCGCTGATGGCCTTCGTCCGGGCCGTCCAGCGCCGTCGCGCGCTCGGTCGATCGATCCAGAAGCGGACGCCCAGGACGACCGACGACTCGCCGAAGTGTTTCGTGACGACCATCGGCTCGGGGACGTCCATCACCTCCTCGATCGGCTCGAGGGCGTCTCGAGCGAGGGTCGCCGCCTGGTCGACGTCGACGCCGTAGTCGACGCCGACTTCGACCTCGATGCGAAGGCGCCCTTTCTTCGAGCGGTTCGTGACGATGCTCGTCGTGACGACGTCGTTCGGCACGACGATGTACTCGCCGTCGAACGACTGAATCTGCGTGTTGAAGATCGAGATGTTCGTGACCGTTCCCTCCCGGCCGTCGATCTCGACCCAGTGGCCGATCTCGAACGACCGGGAGAACATCAGGACGAACCCGGCGAGCAACGCACCGAGGGTCTGCCTGGCGGCCATCCCGACGACGATCCCCAGGAACCCGGCCCCGACGAGGAGTCCGCTGAGGTCGTCGATCCAGATGCTGAGGACGACAACGATCGAGACGGACCAGATGAAGACCTGGATGACGCGATTCGACACCTCCTCCTGGTGTTTTGTGACCGTCGTCGAGGAGGCCACCACGTCGTGTAACAGCCGCCTCACGAATCGCCAGACGATGTACGTCAGCACGACCATCACGAACGACGCTGTCACCCGGGGGAGGAACGTCCCGTCCGGATCGAACCGCGAGAGGACCGTCGACAGTTCCTCGGTCGCCCCCCAGACTCCGACGGCCACGTACAGCGCCAATCCCCCCGTCCCGAAGAGGAGAATCGTCGCGACGATATCGGCGTACAGCGCCCTCGATCGGTCGGAAATCCAGGACTGGAGTCGTCGGTGGGAAATCAACACGAGCAGAAACAGTCCCGTAACGATGGCCGTCGCTACTCCCTTCTGGAACTGCGTGTGGAACGTGTTTTCGAGCCACTCGAGCCCGGTGAACGCGTCTACCACGGATTCTCACCCCTCATCCGAACGGCCCACCTCGTCGGCGAGCGTCGCCAGTTCGGCGAACTCGGTGGGCGTGACGGCTCCGGCCCGTTTGCCCAGCAGCTCCTCGTCTGCTGCCTCGACGACGGCGTCCGCGTCCTCGAGCCCCGAAATGTGAGCCGTATTTCGAATCGCGTTTCGCATCGTCTTCCGACGCTGGGTGAACACCGCCTTGACGAACCGCAAGAAGAACGCTTCGTCTGCGACCTCGTAGTCGGGCGTCCGCGGGGTCGACCGGACGACTGCACTCTCGACCTGTGGCGGCGGCGAAAACGCCTCCTTCGGGATCGTTTCGACGATTTCGACGGCCGCGAAGTGCTGGGCCGACACCGACAGCCGCCCGTACTCGGGCGTCCCCGGTTCGGCGACCATGCGCTCGGCAAACTCCTTCTGGAACATCAGGACGAGCGGGCGCTTTTCGGGGAGGAGGCGAAACGCGATTTCGCTCGAGACGCCGTAGGGAAGGTTCGAGACCGACGCCGAAAAGGAAGGCAGGTCGACCTCGAGGGCGTCGCCCTGGACGACGGTCAGGCGGCCAGCCGTGACCTCCTCGGCGAACTCCTCCTCGAGAAACGCAGCCAGCCGTCGGTCTCGTTCGACGACGGTCACCTCGTCGGCGACGGCGAGCAGTCGATCCGTGAGCGCACCCGTCCCGCCGCCGATCTCGAGGAGGTGGCTCGTCACCTCGCGGGTGGACTCGGCTGGTTTAGTCGGTTCCGTTGATTCAGCCGATTCGGCCGGTTCGGTCGATTCCTCGCCCTCACCTGACGACGCGTCGCGGTTTGCCGTCTCGAGATACGTCGGCAACCGGTCGAGGACGCGATCGTCGACGAGAAAGTGTTGATCGCGGTCGGGATCACCGCGAACCCCCGCCCTCGCGATCAACCCGTCTGGATCTCTCATTGCCCGGGCATAGGTGGCAGGGGGCCGTAAACGCACCGTCTCGAGAGCGCGTCACTCGCGTGAATAGTCGTTCGTCGTCGGACAAAAGCCATCGCGCGAATAGTCGTTGCAGGAAGTCGTCGCGTGAATAGCCACTGCTCGCAACCGGTGGCGAAACGAAAAGGAGAGCACGCTACTCGTCGCGCTGGTCTCGGCCCACGAACGTCCGATACTTGAGGTCCTCGTCCCGCAACTCCTCGAGGATCCGATTCGCCAGCACCTCGTCGGGGTCGTGCAGTCCCGAAACCCGATCTTCGAGGTCCTCGAAGCTCTCGAAAGGCTTTCGCTTTCGCTGGTCGAGGATGTTGTTCCGGAGTTTCTTCCCGATGCCCGGCAGCAGGTTGAGCTGGTGGAGCCGAAGCGTGATCGGCTGGGCATCGTTGTAGAAGTCCACGAACCGCTGTTCGTTTTCCTCGATGAGGTCGGCGATGACGTACTCGAGTTCGGACTGGGCACCCGAGGAGAGGTCGTCGTACTCGACGGGGTGACACTCCTCGACGACGTCGCGCTCCGTTGGCGGCTCGACGACGACTCGGGTGCCGATCGTGAGCCGCGCATCCTCGTCGAAGGCGACCTGGTACAGCGTGAAGTCGTCCACGCCGAGGGCGTAGCCGGCCGGTGACTGCTGGTAGCGACGGCGGCCACCTGAGAGCCCGTGGGCCAGATAATCCAGCACGACCGCTCGGCGCACGTCCACGTCCGTCTCATCGCTGTCGGCTTCGCTCATTGACTCGCAGTACGGCGACGGAATACTTAAAGAGTCGGCTCAGCGACGGTTCGCGCGAACGACGTACAGCGAGCCGAAGTCGGACACGGCGGCGCCCGGGGAGCCTTAAACGTACTTCGCGATGACGTTGAGGATCTCGTCGAGTTCGTCACCGGAAACGGAGTAGCGCTGCTGGGCGAACACGGTTCGAAGCTCCTGTCGGTCCCGCGGGAGCAGATTCACGATCTTGTATGCCGTCGGCTCGTCGACCTTCTCGAGGTCCTGGAGGTCCTCGACGAGGGCGTTCGCATCCTCGGTCTCGAGGATGGCGAAGCGGTTGACGTGTTCAATGGCACGCGCGAGTTCGTATCGCAGTTCGCGCTCGTCGTCGAGTGCTCGTTCGGTTTCGATGTCCTCGAGGAGGTCCTTCGTCTCCGAGACCGTCAGGTACTCCTCGTCGACGATCTCTTTGAAGATCGTCATTCCTGGGCGCGGAGGTGGGCAGCGGTGACGATCAGCGTCTTTGCCTTCCCGCCGTCGGTGATCTCGACTTTGAAGGCCTTGCCCTGTTTGCCGACGACCTCGCCGGTGTGGCCGTCGAATCGCGGGTGATAGCGCCCTTTCGGAACGCTCGGGTCGATCTTGAGGTGGACCTTCTGGCCCACGTCGTACTCCTGAATCGCACGTTGCGGTGGCGAAGTCCCGCGGTCTCGGGGGTCGTTCGAGAGCTTTCGCCGGGTTCCCTGACGAGGTCCGTTCGAGTTCGGCATAGTCGTACGACGCTCTTGACCGGTGACGGTTATAAAACGCACGTTCTCGACCCGTCTCGTCTCGAGTCACGGCGGCCGCTCGAGGAAGCTATAGGTGAGGCTATTCGTGGCCGAGTAGCCCCGAACCTCCGGCGCGAAGGGGAACAGTAATCCCGTCGGCGGTTGCCTCCGTACGTATGAGCGACGATCACGGTACCGACGATGGCAACGGTAGTGGTAACGGTGGCGGTAACGGTGGCGGTAACGGTGATAGTGGCAGTGACGGTGACGCCACACGGACCTTCCGCTTCGAGACCCGGTCGATCCACGCGGGTCAGGAGCCCGACGACGAAACCGGCGCCCTCATGACGCCGATTTTCGCGAACTCGACGTACGAACAGGACAGCCCCGGTGACCACCGCGGCTACGAGTACTCTCGCACCGGCAATCCCACGCGCGACGACCTCGAGGCCAACCTCGCGAGCCTCGAGGGTGCCGAGTACGGCCGCTGTTTCTCGAGCGGCATGGGATCGATCAACACCGTCTGCAACCTGCTGGAGTCCGGCGACCACGTCGTCACCGGGAACGACGTCTACGGTGGCACCCACCGCATCTTCACCCAGGTCTACGAGCAGTACGAGATCGAGTTCACCTTCGTCGACATGACCGATCTCGAGGCGATCGAGGCGGCCTTTCGGGACAACACCGAACTCCTGTGGCTCGAGACCCCGACCAACCCGCTCATGTCCATCGTCGACATCGAGGGCGCTGCCGAGATCGCCCACGAGCACGACGCCATCTGCGCCATCGACAACACCTTCGCCACGCCGTACCTTCAGCGCCCGCTCGAGCTGGGCGCCGACGTGGTCAGTCACTCGCTCACCAAGTACCTCGGCGGCCACTCCGACGTCGTCGGCGGGGCGCTCCTGACGAACGACCCCGACCTCGACGAGCGCTTCGGCTTCTACCAGAACTCCGTGGGCGCGACGCCCGGCCCGTTCGACGCCTTCCTCGTGCTCCGCGGAACCAAGACTCTCCCCGTCCGGATGGATCGTCACTGCGAGAACGCCCGGGCGATCGCTCAGTGGCTCCACGAGCACCCCGACGTCGACCGCGTCTACTACCCCGGCCTCGAGAGCCACCCGGGGCACGACGTCGCCGCGAAGCAGATGGACGACTTCGGGGGCATGCTCAGCTTCGAACTCGACGGCACGCTCGAGCAGGCCAGCGACGTCGTCTCGAACACGGAGGTGTTCACCCTCGCCGAGAGCCTCGGCGGCGTCGAGAGCCTGATCGAACAGCCGGCGCCGATGACTCACGCGGCTATTCCACGAGAAGAACGCATCGCGGCCGGACTCACCGACAGCCTGATCCGCGTCTCCGTGGGTATCGAGCACGTCGACGATTTGATCGTCGACCTCGAGCAGTCGATCGAAGCGGCGTTCGAATGAGTCAATCCGAATGAGCCAACTCGATCGATCCCTCCCCGTAGACGAGTCTACCGTTCGGCGCGTCGTCGCCGTCGCTCGAGAGAACGGATTCGCTCTCGTCGCCGCGGGCGTCGCGTTCTACATCTTCAACGCCCTGATCCCGCTGGTCATCTTCGTCCTGATCGGGATGACGACCGTCGGCTGGCTCGAGAGCGCCCTCCAGCTCGCGGCACCCGCGTTCGGAGCCGAACCGGAATCGCTGGTCTCGACGATGAACGGGATGATTGGCGAAGGGTCGGGTCGGGGCCGGGCCGCGGCGATCGCCGCCGCCATCCTCGCCTGGAGTTCGTTCACGACGTTCCAGTCGGTCAACCGCGCGTTCGGCCACGTCTACGGGGTTCAGGCAGAACGATCGTTACGCCGGACCGCTCGAGACACGGGGCTGGTCCTCGTGACGGTGGCCCTCGCCGTCACCGCGATGGTCGTCGTGCAGGTCGGGTTAGTGGCCGTCGCCGGAGAGACGGTCGCCCTCCTGGCGAGCGTCCCGCTCCTTGCAGGGGCGCTGTTCGCTATCTTCTTCCCGATGTTCTACCAGTTTTCGCCCCCGGACGTGACGGTTCGGGAAGCGCTCCCCGGCGTCGTCCTCGCGGCCGTTTCGTGGACCCTGGGTGCGTTCGGCTTCCGCATCTACCTCACGACCTCCGAAAGCGTCGAGCTGTACGGCGCCGCCGGCGCCGTCATGTTGCTCCTGACCTGGCTGTACGTCGGGGCGCTGGCGCTGCTCGCCGGAATCGGCCTCAACGCCGTCAAAGCAGGTCGAGTCGAAGTAGCGGACCGGTGGACGTTCGATTGACGTACAACGACCGCCGCTCGAGGCGGCGATGACGGAACGGAAAATCGATCGGACCCGATCAGATACGGCCGACGTTCTCGACGTTGACGCTCTCGACGCCCTCGACCTCGCTGAACGCCTCTTCGACGCCCTCGGTGCCACCGGCACCGTCGGGGACGATCACCGTCGGGTAGAGCGCGACGAGCCCGAACGCGACTTCCTCGCGCTCGACGCCGTTGATCTTCGCGCCCTCCGAGAGAGCGGTCTCGAGGCGCTCCTGGAGCGCGTCGAGGTCGATATCGGGACTCTGCGGCATGACTTTGATCTTGGCGGCTACTTTTCCCATGGTATCAGGGGCCGAGGAACCCACAGTCGGGGCACTCGTAGAGGTTGCTCTGTTTGCGACACTTGGCACAGCGGTAGATCTGTGCGCCACAGTCGGGACACTTGAACGACGCGGCGTTCGTGCCCGCGATGTTGATCCCACAGGAGACGCACGAGCGAGTCTCCCGTCGGTCCGTGGAACTCATACTCGCTTCTTCCCGCCCGTCGCTTTTAACGGTTGTCTTTCACGCTACCGCCGTGGGTAGCGGTCTCCGTGGTCGTCCCTTCTCAGAGTCCGGCGAGAGCCAGCGGGCCGATCAACACGCCCATCAGGTGGACGCGCCTGGCCCGCAGGCGAACGGGAACCAGCCCGACGACGGTGGCCACGCCGAACGTGAGAACGCCGACCGGTCCCGTGAACAGGAAGGCGAGGCAGACGAGCAAGGAGAGCACTACCGCCGAAATCCGCCAGTACTCGAGGCGACCGACCAGTTCCAGGTAGGCGTCGCCGACGACGATCACCAGCGCGAACCCGATGACGCCCGCCAGTACGATTCCCGAGATGAGAATCGGGAGCTCGAGCGGCGCGTCGACGCGCTGGAAGGCGACCATGACGCCCGAACGCGGCTGGCCGATGGCGACGAGCGCGAAGAGCGCGAAGATCGTATTCCGAAAACTGCGAAAACAGCAAACAGTGGTGGATTTCCCACCCACTGTTCGATACCTGTTCTTCACCAGCGCTCCAGTTAGCCGTTGCGCCTCATCTCGGAAACTCGGCACGTGCCGATGAATCTACTCGCGTCCCAGGGACGAGGACCGACCTGGAATCTCGTGCAGGTGACTCGCCGGTGGTCGCCGCATGAGCGACTTCGACGTGCTCGTATGCGCAACGTGCAAACAGACCTGGATACACGAGACCGGGTGGCGCTCGCAGACTTCTATCTCGTGCCCCCACTGCGGGAAAGAGCGCGTCCCAAAGAAGGTGAAATGCGAGAAGACGCTCGGGTCGTGGGACGCTGCCGCCGAGTGGCGATCGCGTTATCACGCCAAAGAGGTCGATGAGGCGAAACTGTACAACGACTTCGTCCTCGAGAACGGCCAGTACGGGCAACAGGAGGCCGATCTACTCGAACGCGCCGAGTCCCTCGTCGATAGCTTCGACGTCGATCTCGAGGTGTCGGACTACAACCGCTTTGAAGAACTCGTCGACGTCTCGATGGCCGAGGAACGCGAACGTTACGCCGACCTCGTCGATGCGTGGTGTTCAGAGCCCGGCGACGAATTCGCCGATCTCGTCGACCTTGAGGACCCCGATCACGAACTGTTCGAGAGCGAGATCAGAGACGACCTCGAGGCGTGGGCCGCCCGGCCCGATCGGGACGCCCTCGCACGCGGTGAGGTCACACCGACCGACCAGCCTCCCGTTTCGACGCTCGCAATGCTCGAGTTGGACGCCGACGCTACGATCACCAGCGTCTGGGAGTCTCTGTTCGAATTCGAGAGCGTGCGCACGGCGCTCGCCGACAGCCTTCGCGACCTATTCGCCGGGGCCGACGTCGCCAGTGTGTACGATGCACTCGAAGACCTGGGGATTCCCTACTGGATCCGGTCGGAGATCCTCAACGCCGCACGTGGAGACACGAACGCACTCGGCCAACTCGTCGGCGAACTCGTCCCATCGATCCACCAGAGCCCGATGGCCGCGACCGAAGACCTCCTCGCGTGTGCGCAACTGTTCGCTGGCACCGACGGGACGCTCTCGGTCGCCGTCGACAATGCCTGGCTCGAGAGCCGGCGTCGCGACCAGCGGGTCGACGTCTGTCACCTGCTCGCCGTTCTGGCCGACAGTTTCAATGTCCGCGTGGTCGCGAGCGGCCTCACCCTCTCGAAGGTCGTCGATTCCCACCGCGTCGACCTCCCAGGTGTTAGTGAGTGGTGCAGTCGTCAGCGTACTCGACGCTCTGGCGATGACGCTGCGAAGGCGATTGCCGCCGACCTCGAGGCCGACTCATTCGAGGTCACGATGCTCCGCGAACTGTACGCCGACCCGAGTGGTATCCTGTCGTACGCGGAGTTGTACGACCTCTATCCGGGCGATAACGACTCGCGTGTTCGCCAGATCGTCGGCCAGTTCGTCGACGACGATCTCGTGAACCGCTTCGGTCCCCAGCGTTCGAAGAAGGTCGAGCTTCGGCCCCTCGGTGAACAGGTCCTCGAGACGTTCGAACGTGAAACCGCCAGACAGCGGTCGATTTCGTCTTTCGTTAATGGCGGCGGTAAACAAGACAGACAGGACCGTGTATGCACCGGAACGGGATTGGGTGGGGGAGGGGACGACCAGGACAGCACCGCCTACTACCGGACCCGCTACCTGGGCCCGGCGGCGCACGCGGCGGTGGCGGCATGTGGGGAAAACGGCGGCCTGACGCTTGTACGCGGGGGGATTGAGGACCACGAAAAGAAGACCCGGTACGTGAGTTACGACGATGAACGCCGGGAGGCAGTGGTGGCTGTGAGAGCAGGCGAACCGCTGCCACTGACGGTGAGCAGTGCACTGGCGTTAGCCAGCGAGGAGTTTGTAGACCGGGTGTTGACGCCGTCCCAACTGGAGTCGATCGACGACCCATCCTCGATTATTCGCGATGCACGGTGTATCGGTGCGGCCTCCGATGAAGCGCTCGAGGACGGACAGACGTTCCGGGACAACCTCATCGAGTGGGGAGACGAGCTCGCTCTCCTCACGACCCAGTACAAGCGAGGCGAGTACGACGACGGCGATTCGTTCCGGTCGGCGATCGTCCGCTCCGCACACGGACTCTGGGGCACGATCGTCCATATCCTCGAGGCACTGGATATCTCGATCCACCGCGAGATCCGCGTTCCGGAGGGGCTAAAACTCGAGAAACGCGAGGCCTTTGCCGACTCACTGGCTCACGCGGCGGCCGTCCAATCTCTGTACGGCGCCCACGCCTGCTACCGCCAACTCTTCGAGGACCGCACGGAGAAGCGAGAGGCAGCCATGACGCCCACCGTCGACGCCGACGACCCGACCGGTTCCCTGATCGGCTCATTCATACTCCGTGGGCCCGACGTCCACAAACTTGAGGAACCGCTTCGCGACCGTCTCGAGTCACCGAAAGAGGTCCACGAGGACGCTCCCGAGTTCGGCGTCGCGATCGAGGTTCGCTCGGAACCCGGCCGAGTCGCCTACGCCAACACGCTCCAGCGCATCCTCTCTCGAAAGAACCTTCGACCGACTGCCGAGGCCGTCGCGACGACTCACGCGCTTGTCGAGACGCCCCAGGACGCCGCCCGCGTCCTGCATCGCTACCTCTCTCCGGAGTCCGATCGCCGCGAGATCCGTCCCGATGAACTCCGGACGGCCTTCGCGAACCTTGAGGCCGACTGCCTGGTCCCCGATCTCGGCACCGACGAACGCAGGACGGACTCGGCGGGCAAGATCGTGAAGGGACTGCTCGAAGCCGACGAATCGATCTCGAAAATGGAGCTCGCCGATCGGGCCGACGTCTCCCCAAAGACGGTCTACAACTATCGCGACGACCTCGAGTCGCTGGGCCTCTTGCTCGTCACCGACGACGGCTACCGACTGGCACTTTCGTTCTCGACGAGCAAGGAACGCGCGGACCCTGTCCTTCCGTCGTTCGCCGATGGATCGTTCCTCGAGGCTGTCGACGAACTGCTCATCGAGTCACTGCCACCGGATCGCTACGGCGACCCATCGGACCCGATCGGCGGCGTCCTCTTCTGGCCACAAGACCCGTGGGCGCTACTCGACCACGAGGAGTACGGTCCGTGGATCCGACTCGCGGCGAAACTCACGGGCGAATCATCGCCCAGTGCCGAGGATTCGGACCTGTTAATGGGGCCGGTAAATAAGCAACAACCGATCAAAACCGCCATGCGACAGGCCTCCGCCGACTAGTCGGTCTCAACGTTCTCTCTTCTTGATCGATGTCCGATTCTTTACCTCTGCAATTGTACGACCCACTGACTTTTAGGGCGGTGATGAGGTTGACTCCTATATAACATTAGCAATGGCCATACAACACATAACAATATCTACAATAGTAATTGGCTCACAGATGATCGATGGATTACAAAAATTAAATATAGAAAAAGAGAGTTGTCAGCGATAGATGGGGGTAGAGGGAGAAGGTGCCGAACAGTACCTAATAATCGGAGGAACTGATTCAGTTGATACCGATATCATTGCGACAATTTTGGCAAGTGAGGACGCAGTTTCAGTTGATAGGGCTAATAGTAAGTCAGCAGCAGCCAAATTCCTGAACACAAAATCATATTCTGGGATCATTAGTGCGATCCCCAATACAGATCCACTATACTTTCTTAATTGGATCTCAACACGGACAGGGAGTTCACCGTTGATTCTGTTATGTACGACTGCGCACACAGAAGCTCTCAATTGGGCGGCTGTCTCCGAAGACACTCACACACTGTGGTACGAAGCAAACACTGTTCAGCAACTCACGAATCATATCCAGCAAATTGTCGCGGGGTCAGCCCTGAATGAACAACTTCAACAGCATCGGAGGCTTCAAGAGACCATTCATGAACTCACCTCACGCCTTTTGACACTGACGAAACGCGACGAAATCGAAACAACCGTCTGTAATCAGCTTGCGTCTACAGACCTATATCAAATTGCATGGTGTTCAAGATACATTCAGGACTCAGATAAGCTCAGGCCACGGGCAGCTGTCGGCATTAATCCTCGTCACACACCAGAGTTCACAACATCCGATTTTGCCCTTGATACCGTAGCAATCGAAGAAAACAGCAGTACAGGGACAGACGGTTCCACAGTATCAATTCCCCTTCGTCATGAGACAACATTATTTGGTGTACTTTTTCTTACAACCTGTCGAACCATTGATGAGGTAGAACGAGAACTTCTTGCAGATATCGGAGCGACTGTAGGAGCGGCCATCCACACCATCGAAACGAGTATACACAGCGACGGAAGTCAGCCCCCACTCGAGACGTTCACTCGCGTGTTTTCCCATGAACTTCGGAATCATCTCCAGGGGGCCAGAGCGGCCCTCGAAAACGAGCACGATATTGCTGAACAACGTGATCAGCTTCTTGCCACCATCGATCGAATCGAACACTTAAACCGCGAGGCATCAATCATTGCTCAGAACTCACTCGACGAGGCCGATCAAACCGTTGTACAACTCTCTACGCTCGTTGACGCTGCCGCGTCTGGGCTCGCAGAATTCTCTCCGCAGATAACAGTTATAGCTTCGACACCAATTCTGTGTTCTCGTCCGCTCGCCGTATTACTCTTCGAAAACCTGTTCCGAAATGCAGCCGATCACGCTGGTTCCGATGTAGCCGTTCGGGTTGGAACCTGTCAAGAAGGATTTTTCGTCGAAGACACGGGTTGCGGGATTTCTCCAGAGAAACACGATGCAATCTTCGAGTGGGGCCATACAATGAATGGGGGGACGGGAATAGGGCTAGCGCTTGTAAAGCGAATCGTCGAACTCCATGACTGGGATTTAACGGTTACTGAGTCGGAGGAGGGTGGCTTTCGAATCGAGATTATAAACGTTGATACCCGCGAAAAAGACACGCTCAGCCCACAAAAGATAAGCAGTTATACGGATTCATTTTCGAGGGATTGAAATGCGGCCCGGAAACTCTCATCATCAAATTCCTGGAACGTCTTTGATAATGAATTTTGCATTTGGCGAAATTCAGTCTTCAGTGCTGTATACTTGCTGCTATTTGCGAGTTCATCTTCGTCTAGCTCTGTTTCAAGAACGCCAACGGTAGAGGCGATCGCGAACCCCTCCTGGATGTGATCACTATACTCTGAGCGGGCGCGAAGCGCCCGGACTTTCTGTTGTAACTCTTGTTCCAAAACTGGTTTGACAAGATAAGAGTCAAATGGGAGTTCTAGAAGATCAAGATCAGGTTTGACGCCGGTGAGCATCGCAACTTGACAATTCACCCCTTGATCCCGGATTGCCTCAAGGACTTCATCTCCACTCAAATCCGGCATTTGGCGATCGAGCAGGACGATATCGACGGTCTCGTCAAACAGCTCTAAAGCAGCTTTGCCACCGTACGCCGTGCGAACGGTATATTCAGATTCTAATTGCTGAGCATATAAATCGGCGATACGCGGTTCGTCATCGACAATCAGTATCACTGTATTCGAATCGTTAGGCATGCTTATTATATCGAGTTTCGTTTCTCATTCCATATATAGTGGCATCTCTAGACAATTATCACCTTTTTCGAAATTCTATTATTCATTAAGTTATTTACAATGTAATAATTGTCTATGGTCAGTACAGAGCGGTGTTCAATTCTCAATAATCGCTCTTTTGATTTAATCCCGCACATAGCTCTTAGTTACCTACTATTCGGCGTTGAGGTCCTCTTTACCAAGTCGCAGGAAGAGACTCACCACTGCCTTCGCGAATCAAACCGGATACCATGCGACATTCGCGCCCTGTATTCAACGGATCGGGATTGAACTACCGAGGTGTTGTCAAAAGTGGCGTGCTGAATACAGTGCTCTGTAGGATCGGTACCTGGCGGTGGATTCATCGGTAGCGGACGCTGCGGCGGAGGTTGTAGACGGTGGCCTTGAGCACCATCTCGCGGAACTCCAGGTGCCACGTTCTGGCTCGAACGGCTGCCCCGAGCGTCCGTTTGACGCTTGAGAAGGCGGTTTCGACCATCCAGCGTCTGTTGTAGCGGTCGCTGTTCATCCGGGCATTGTGTGCGTGGTCGAGCGCCCAGTAGATCCGATGTTTGATCAGCGGGCGGATTCCGCGTTCACGGAGGGCGTCGCGGAAGGCTTTGTCGTCGTAGCCGCGATCCGCAGCGAGGCTCCGCAGGTCGGTTGCGTTGCGTCGAGCGACCTGCGGGCCGATTCGGAAATCCGACGGCGTACACGTCGTCGAGTGGATGTCGGTGATATACAGCGTCTCGACATCCACGAGGGCAGTGACTTTCAGCGTCCGAACGCGGTAGTGTGAGCGGGTTGCGTAGTGACGGCTGGGCTGGTCACGGTCGAAGCCGGCCGAGTCGATCGCTGCGTGACCGCTGCGAGTCTCGACCGATGCAGCGAGAAACGCTCGCCACGTCGCCATCGTGATCGTCTCAAACCAGTCACGGAGCACGGTGTAATGGGGTACCCGAGTCAGCCCGATTTCCTCGAGCACACCGGGCATTTCGCTCAGCAAATCACACGTCACGCGGTAGGATTTACCCAACTCGATCCGCAGCGCATGGAGCGTCAGCATCGTCCACTCGGCGAACCCGCCACCGCCGACGGGGTCGGCAGGGGCATCCGGATTAGCGACAACGTGTTTAGCTTTGGCGACCGACTTCCGGGTGAAGCGGCGGATTTCAGAACTCAGAACACTCTGCCGCTTCGCTTTCTACGGAGATAACCCAGTCGTCACCTTCCAGTCTAGCGATCCTACAGAGCAGAATACAGAGGATGAGTTCAGCACGGTACTCTCGTTTATTCCACACGTTCATGCCGAAACCAATCGCTACATGCAGCTGCGAACTGAACATAGTATCGAAGAACCAAGTTACCAGTTCCGCTTATTCACACTCGAATTGATAATATACGGTTAGTTCAGAAAAGATGATTTCTGACACTACCGATGGTTATCGTGTCATGCTCAACCGAGACAACGTGGTTATGGTGGGTTGCACCCTTGTGATAAAGTCCACACCGGGTTTCGCTTGGTGGATGGTGGGCCCACACTGCTGGGTCGTGCGACCTGTCACTGTGGAAAAAGCAGCTTCATCGAAATCGACGATTCGACTTGACCGGAACACTTCATCCCGAAGGTTGTGAGTGCGGTATGTATTTGCCGAATGGTACTCGGTTTGCGTTTTTTCGAACGGTTTGCTCATCCGCACTCTCGCTTGATCGAGGTGCAGTAACTGCACACTGCGTCACCGAGTACCCGCTTCAACAAGTGGGGGAGATGTCCTCTCCAACGATCGAAATGCTGATCGTATTCTGCATCATCGCCGTCGCGCTGGCACTCTTTATTACGCAGCCGATCCCGCTCGACGTGACGGCGCTGCTCCTGATCGTCGTTCTCGTCCTCCTCGAGCCGTGGACGACGATCTCTCCCGAGGAAGGTATTGCTGGCTTCGCCAATCCCGCGACGATCACCGTGCTGATGATGTTCATCTTGAGTGAGGGGGTGCGCCGAACCGGCGCAGTGCAATTGTTGGGTGAACGACTCGCCGCCTTCGCCGGGGATAGCGAGCGACGACAACTCGGATCGATCATCGGCGTCTCCGGCTTCTCTGCGGGCTTCATCAACAACACACCGGTAGTAGCGATTATGATCCCGGTGGTGAACGATCTCGCACGCCGGACGAATACGTCGCCATCTCGGCTCCTAATCCCGCTGTCGTTCGCCTCGATGCTGGGCGGGATGCTCACCCTGATCGGCACCTCGACTAATCTCCTCGCGAGCTCAATCGTGGCTCGACCAGAGTACCTGGGGCGCCCCTTCTCCATGTTCGAATTCACCGCGCTGGGGGCGCTCGTCCTGGTTTCGGGCTCGCTCTATCTGCTCGTTGCGACCCCCTACTTGCTCCCGGAACGCCTCACTCCACGGAGAGAGTTAACCGACGAGTTCGAGATAGCGCCGTACCTCACCGAGGTCGTCGTCCCCGACAGGTCGCCGGTAATCGGTCAAACCGTCCAACAAGCGTTAGCGGACGTTGACGTGGAGGTCGAAGCCGTGACGCTCCTCCGCAACGGTGACACGTTCGGTACGGCGATCGAGGAAAAGGTGCTCCAGCCCGAAGACGTCCTCCTCGTTCGGACCGACAGGGAGGCGATTCTCGACGTGGTCGACCTCGAAGGGTTTGACCACGTTTCACAGAGCGTCGTTCACGACGCGAACCTCGAAATCGATGCCAAAGCGGTCTCCGGCGTAGATGCCGTCTCGCACGGGGCGGACGCAACCGACGAGGGGCGAGCGACGCCACAGGTGCTCGCGGAAGTGGTAATCGCACCGGACGGGGCGCTCGTCAGAGAGACGCTGGCGAGCGTCCGGTTTCGTGAGCAGTACGAAGCGACCGTACTGGCGATTCGTCGCGGCCCGGAAATCGTTCACACGCGAATGGATCGGCGACCGCTCCGCGGTGGCGATATCTTGCTGGTGCAAGCGAGTCGCGAGGCACTCGATCGGTTAGGGGTCGATCGAGACGTCATCGTCGCCCAAGAATTTACGCAACCGGCGTTCCGCCGAGCAAAACTCCCGCTCGCAATCGCCATCATCGCCGGGGTCGTCGGACTGGCCGCTCTCAAGGTGGTCCCTATCCTCATCACGTCAATCGCCGGTGTGATCGCAATGGTTGCAACCGGCGTCCTCGAACCGGAGGAACTGTACGATGCGATCGATTGGAGCGTGATCTTCCTGCTTGCCGGCGTCCTCCCCCTGGGCGTCGCGATGGAAGAAACCGGTGCGGCTGCCTTTCTCGCTGCCCACGCCATCGGCCTCGCTGGTGGCCTCCACATCGTGGTCGTCCTTGGGTTATTCTACCTGTTCACAGCGCTGTTGACGGAAATGCTGAGCAACAACGCGAGCGTGATACTGATGATTCCGGTGGCGTTCGACGCCGCCGTTCGCCTTGGCGGCGACCCGTACGCGTTCGTGCTGGCTGTAATGTTTGCGGCGAGTACACCCTTGCTCTCTCCCGTGGGGTACCAGACGAATTTGATGGTATACGGGCCGGGTGGCTACAAGTTCACCGATTTCGCACGGCTCGGTGCCCCGCTGCAACTGCTCCTGACGATCGTGACGACGCTCGGCATCGTCGCAATCTGGGGCGTCTAAAGCATGTCACACGCAACCTTTTTACTACGGGCCTCGCTCACTCCGTTCGATCGATTGCAAAAAGCAAAAAACCGTCCGCGCGGGCTCCGCCCGTTTCGGCGGGGCCGTTCACTTCGTTCACGGATGCCGGTAGCGGTAATGGGTCTACTTGTACTGAGCGACCACCACCTTCACAAATTGGGCCGGATCTCATGCGATATTCGCGCTCTGTATTCAGCACAGATACTAAAAGCCGTCAAGCTGCGTGGATTTCCACAAAGCCAAAGGCACCCTTTAGAAAAGTGAAAGTGAAATCAGTCGAGCCACGGCGCCGAGGACGGTTCCAGGTCATCAGCGTCCTTCATAGTAGCTGGGGTTCCCTCCACGAGGACGCTTTTCGAGTACAGAAGGAAGAGATGACGCTCGATATGTCGGCGTTGGCATGTCCAGCGATGAATGACGTGGACTTGCTGACAGTCGAGTAGTCCTGAAAAACGCTTATCTTTAATCACGTCTATTATTCACACACCGGTGGCACTAATCATGTGCTCGTGATTGGATCCTTACAACCCGCCACCGGCCATCTGTATGAGCAGATGATTGTTTTGAGACTACAGCGGTGTTGAGGTGCACGAGTAGACGGAGACACAGTTCCCGCAGTGGCTCACTGGCATCGCCAGTTCAGTGAAACTCCTTCAAGGTCGTGTGGTTGGCTATGAGCCTACCATCCTGATCCGTCAGTAACGTCGTAGCTCATGTCGATAGGTTCCAGAATTCCGCCACTCGTCAGGACATAAACAACATCGCCTTATGGGTCGCCAATAGACCAGAGCCTCGTACCCGTTGTTTCGAAGGGCAATAACTGTCCTTGGTTCAAGCAGCTCCGGAGGATGTAGTCCACATTCCCCGAGACGTCACCGCCTCGGCCATCACTACAATCGCTGTCCGTCTCGACATCAATACCAAAACTGCTACCGGCGACTCCCTTCTCAGCCAAGAATTCGATGGGTTTTCTTTGGCTTACAATTTCTCTGTGGGCCATGAGTAACTCCAGCCTATAAATCCGCTTTCCCCCGCTTGTTAATAAGCCCTATTGTGGTAGAATGGTTGATACATGACCATTGAGGTTGTCAAGACGAATAAACCAGAAGAATGGGATTCATACGTCACACAAGCATCTCATGCGACGCCATTTCACCAGTACGCTGCTCTTGACCTATTTGCTAACCACACGAACACCGATCTTCATCTCCTAATCGGCTACAAGGGTCAAGAACCCGTTGAGCTGCTTCCGCTCTTCGAGACGAACCGAGGGCCCTTTACCAAGATACACTCTCCACCCGACGCGGCAGAACTCGCACATCTCGGCCCGGTTCAATTACACTCGAACGGTGTGAAACAGCGGAAGGTCGAGAAAGACCACCGACGGTTCGTTAACGCCTGTTGGGAATGGATCGAAACCTCGATTGAACCCGATTTTGTGTCGTTGTGGAGCAGCGATCGGTACACCGACGTCCGACCCTACCTTTGGAATGACTTTGAAGCCTCGCCCAGATACATATACATCATCGAACTTGGCAGCGGTGTCGAAGCACTCTTCAATGATCTGACTAAGGAGACGCGGCGACGAATCCGGAATACCGATGAGCAAGCCTACGAGATCATTGAAGGCGACCTCGACGCTACTCAACTGCTTGTTCGACAGCTTCAGGATCGGCATAAAGAACAGGGGATGACCTATGGTCTCACCCCCGAGTTGATGGCGGAATTCCACGCTCGGCTTCCCGATGAGCAACTGCATCCTTACTGTCTCTGCATTGATGAGGAGATGGTGAGTGGGTTGCTGGCGTTGGAGTTCGGCGACACGATGCACGTCTGGATCGGTGGCGTGAAAACTGATGTCGACCTCCCGGTGAATGAACTACTCTACTGGCACATCATCGAACAGGCCGCGGCGAAAGACCTTGATCGTGTAGACCTAACGACGGCAATGATTCCCAGTCTGGCAGACTACAAAGCCAAGTTCGGCCCTGAACCCCGAGTGATGTTTGAACTGCGATGGGAGTCACAGGTCTGGCAGGCGACCAAGTTCGGTTATCGACGCCTCCCAAAGCGGGGCCACGAACTCATCCAATCGTTATTGTCTTAGGACTCCAGAGACAGCAGCTCACCGGCCGTAGACGACCGCCGTCGGTGCTTTGGAGTGCTAATCTTGCTGGCGGCAGGCGTTACCGGACGCGTAGGGGTGTTGGATTGTCAAATCTGGGCTCAAAGCGCACAATAACGTCAATAACCAGCTCATGAGACAACGAAATGATATCTCAACCTCGATTCCAGCGGCTGACGGTCATTCAGCCTGAAGTACCGCATAGCGGAAGGGGTGGGATTCGAACGCCACGAGGCCGACTGGCCGCCGCGATGACAGAGTGCACCACGGTGCTCTTCCATCGAGCAACCCTTCCGTAGAAAGACCATCGGTAAAATCATTGTTTGTAATGGGCTATCTATTGGTAGAGTAGGCAGTCTCTATCCTTCGAACCCAAAGGGGTTCTAAACAACGTGGTAGATGACTCGCTTGAAACATTCGTCACTATGGTGCTCAGTCTGGCGGAGGAACCTCATGAGCAGATAGAGATATAGAAGGAACGAAGTTGATTAGTTTCGACTGCCACCAAGACAATTCAGACGTTCGAGAAGGTAACGTGACGTCCCCTGTGGGGGTGGAGAGTACTACGAATCATCCAGGATGCAATTGGGATTGGCCGGAATTTGAATCTCAGCAGCTCCCCCTCAGGGGGGCTACAGATCCTCAGGCGAGAAGATCAGCTGTGTACTGTGCTCTTTGAGCCACTCCGTGGGTGGCGTACTCGGGGTCATGCTCGGCGACGAGCGCCCAGAAGGCATCCGTGTGATTCACCTCTTGGAAGTGAGCGAGTTCGTGGATGACCAGAATACCGTCGAAACCCAGCTTCGCGGGAGTCTGTGTGAATCGCTGGCCGGCAACGGTGACTGCCCCCTCCATTGGGACCCGCGTCCCGACATCCAGCTCGTAGTGCTTGTATACGTACTGCAAGTCGGACCCTCGAGTGTGATCGCGGTTGCCGTAGATGTAGAGCAACCCGTTCGTCGTTCGATCCTCGATGAGGCGAAGGTATTCCTCGACGGCTTAGAGTTGCTGGACACCAGCCTCTAATCCGTCTAAGTACGCATTTGTGAGGCCACCAACATGAATGACGAAATCAAAGGTCTCTCTCGGTATCCTCAACGACTTTCGCCAGTGAGTCCACGTCGCCGTGGTTATCCCCATCACGAGAATGGGCTGATCACCCATATTCATTCGCATTCAGTAACAGGATTATGAGCTAATCGGTACGGGGGCTCCCACTGGAGCGACAGTCGGGTCCCACCACCTACTCGGCGATTCACAGGGTCGCGACTCGGGTGTGCTGCGTACCGTTGGTTAGTCGCCGCGTAGGCTCTGCGTCATCGCCTGGAGTCGACTAATCCATTCTTCCTCCCACTCGAGCCGAGCCGTTTCGAGGTCAGCGACGAGCGCATCGTACGTTTCGTGGTGCATCCCCGCTGGCCGATCGGGGACGTGAGGAACGGTCTCGTTGTTCGGATGGGGACGTCGCCCCTGGGGGTCGAGCTTCGCGTACGCCCGTCGAAACCGCAACTCGGCTTGCTTCAGATCGTCACCGGACGTTCGGCTCGACGTATACCCGAGCCCGTAACAGTGGCGACACAGGAAGAGATCGTCGTGGGGCGGGCGATAGAGTTTGCCCACGCGGCGCTCACAGGTGTCACCGTCGACGACACCGGGGCACTGAAACCACGGGCGCGCTCCTCCAAAGTGGCACTCGGTATACTCAAGTGAGACCTGGTACTCGTGGGGGCGCTGTTCGCCAGTCCAGGCATCGGTGACTACGTACGCAAGTCGAATCCAGGGGCACGGTCTCCCTCCGAGGGGGGACTGAGGTGGACGGTGACGCTAGCGTCGGGATCTGCACGAGGACCCCACCACAGAGTCGCCGACTCCCCCGGAGAGGTAACCAGATCAGTGAGGCGGTCGATGTTCAAGTGGCGGCACGCCCCGATTGTCGGCGTCGTCGCGTAGTCGTACCGGCCAGAGCCAAGGCCACCCATCTGCGTCAGTCGGCGAGATCCTCGAGGAAAGACGTCGAGGTGGGACCAGCGGCTTTCCCACCGACATCGCGCTCGGCGGCGTGGGTGGTGGTCTGCTTGGCTTTGGTCACGCCGGCACGATCGAGGATGGCTTCAGCGGCACGGATGCGGACACGTTCGTCCTCGGCCTCAAGCAGCTCGCGGAGGGTTTTCGCGGCCTCGGGAACGGCGGCTTGAAGTTCGTCGCGGGCGTCATCAATGGAGGGACGGTCGGTGACGGGGATAGTCGCCATACACACCTTTCGGCCTCTGTTTTACATAAATCGATTGGTGACTTTGGAATTGCCCTCGTGTTCTCGTCCACCCTGATAGCTCAGATAGCGGCCTCAACAGTAGGTCGAAGTAGTCGCGTTTTGATAACTACTACATTGCCACCGGAGAGCGTTTGACGTTATCGTCGACGCCTCGAGGACGGCATCGGAACGGTACTATCCATTCGGATCTACCCTCGGTTCTAATCAATTGTCCAATTGTATTGCACGACGGATGCCTTCGCCGTTCACAGCGTTCAACGTTCGCCCGACGAGATCATCCAGCGTTGTTCGTAATGGAAAACGGGGCGAGAGCGCGTTCGCCTCCCAAGGGTCGCCGTACTGGACCGGGTGTTCACTTTCACGTAATCAAGCCGTTTCGGGGAGAAAGTTGGTTCAATTGCCCCGCCATGACCTGACTCTTATTGCTGGTTCGGATCGGTCCAGTGGCGCTGGACGACGGCATGAGCGGTTTACACTGCGATTTAACGGTGGGTTGAGCACACTACCGAACACGCTCCGTGAGACCGTATCTACCAAGACCCCTCGAGCGAGCACCCGGATTCGAACGAGGAAATCATTACCCCTCTCTGTCCGTGTGTTTCAGGTGTAAATGTGTCCGTTACGGTGGCGGCCGTCGGTTCGGTGAAGAAATCAACAGTTACAGATCGAATTCGATAGACGAGAGAGCGCCGCTACAGCCATTTTTGAGTCCGCACGGAGTATTATTCACCGACTGTTTGCGAAAAGAAGTGAAACGAACGAACTTACTTATACGAAACCTTGGCCAAACAATCGACCGCCCAAACTGGGCTGAGAGACATGGAAGAAGAACGAGATCCAGACGACGGAAGACGGTCATTCATGAAGAAGAGCGCGTTAGCAACAACCGCCCTGGCTGTCGGTGCCGGTGCCAGCACGAACGTGGCGGCTCAGCAAGATGACGAGAACGGTGAAGGACTCCAGGAAGGAGAAGTCGTCATCCACGGTCGCGATTACTTCCCGGACACCGATTTCACGGTGCTCGCCGAGATGGACTCGGGAACTCGAGACACCCTCGTCGAGGCACTCGGCGACGAGTTCGACGACGATTGGGACGTGTACGTGATCCAGGCCAACATCGGCTCGGGCGGCCCGTTAGGGCACATCTTCGTCGACGAAGACGAGGCGCAAGTGAGCGAAGGTGATACGGCAACGATGTCGTCTGACACCGTGTCGTACCGCAATCCGGAGCTGAACCTGCTCGAGCTGGATATCGGCGCTGCTGGAGGCGCTGCAGGAGGCGCCGAGGACGAGGAGGAAGAGGAGAACGGAGCCGGAAACGGCGGCGGCGCTGGGAACGAAACCGAAGATGGTGCCGGAAACGGCGGCGGCGCTGACAACTAAGGCGCTTACTCTTCGTCTTGTAACTTTTTATTCGAAACCCGCGGACCGAGTGGTAGCTGACACGTGTTCCAAACGCCGGTCTGTTGAGTTCGCGCTCCCCACGTTCTTGGAGCGCCACGTCTTTCCCACCGTGGACGACACTGTGGTGTATGAGCACCGAGCCAAAGCAGGAACTCACCAGCGTCGACCTCGCGGCGCTCGTCGGTGTACTCGGATCCTCCGAGGGGCCAAGTGCGGGGGACTCGCAGGCAGCGGGGTCTACCCGAGTCGCCTCCGTGTGAACCTGTTCGAAGACCGAGATGGCCCAGTCACGGGCCTTCAAGGCGTCGGTGTCGATGACCGCCACGAACCCCCAGTCCCAGCGTCGTGGCAGCAGATGCCGGCCCGAATCGTCCACGATGCCGAGGCCGCAGCGGTTGCCGTCGGGGAGGTGGTCGTAGACGAGGGTGGTTTGTGTTCTCGCAAGCGGCGACCTCCGTGACCCGATCCGGGTTCCAGACGAACATCCCATCCAGGAACTTGGGTGTGAACACGTACTCGTCGTCATTCCCTCGAGGACCGCACCGCACCCCTCTCCACGCCTTGTATCTTGCAGCGGCTCGACTAACTATCGAACTGGTGTTAAAAGCGACGTGCAAAATACAGTGCTCTGTAGGATCGCGAGACGGCGCTGAGATCAGCCTAATATCATCGGAGAACAGTCAACCACTTGGCTAGTATCTGAAATTCATCGCAGTCTCTTGATTTTGCAGGAATCTGTCCATCCAGCTATCATTATCCAGGATATATTCGGTCAGATCCTATCGCGATTAACCAGCCCCAATTGCTCCAAAGTCGCCGCAGTCTAGTGGTCCTACAGAGCAAAATACAGAGGATGCATGCAGCAGATCATTTTGAACAGGCGAGCGTAATACCAATATCAAGTTCATGGACTGCGTACGGCTGGAAGCGTAAATGAGAAGGTCGCGCCCTCCCCGGGTTCGGATTCGACCCAGATGTCACCGCCGTGGCGCTCGACGATTCGCTCGCACAGTGCGAGGCCGATGCCAGTTCCATCGTACTCGTCCTGGCTGTGAAGGCTCTCGAATACCTCGAACACCCGGTCGGCCTGCTCCGGGTCGATGCCGATCCCCCCGTCACTGACCGAGATCACCCGCTCGTCGCCGTTGTCAGTCTGCTCGACGGAGACGTGCACTCGCGGCGGGAGGTCGCCGCTATACTCGATCGCGTTGTCCAGCAGATTCTGGAAGAGCTGGCGGAGTTGCTCGGCGTCGCCTATGACGTGAGGGAGCCCTTCGGCAGTGATCTCGGCATCGTGCTCCTCGATTTTCACATGGAGGTCCTGATAGACGTCCGAGAATACGCTGTCGAGGTCGACCGGTTCGAGGGACTCTCCGCGAGTGTCGACACGGGAGTACTCGAGGAGACCGTCAATCATCGCTCGCATTCGGTCGGCGCCGTCGACGGCGAACGCGATGAACTCCTGGGCGTCTTCGTCGAGGCTGTCGGCGTAGCGGTGCTCGAGCAACTGGAGGTAGCTTGAAACCATCCGTAGTGGCTCCTGGAGGTCGTGGGAGGCAGCATAGGCGAACTGTTCGAGGCGTTCGTTGGACTCCTCGAGTTTCTCGACCACCTCCTCTAACCGTCGCTCGCGCTGCCTGCGTTCGGTGATGTCTTGGACAGCCCCTCGTAATGAAATAATCTCACCGTCGACGGTCTCCGGTACGCCCTGGAGTCGAAGCCAGCGCACGTCGTCACTGTCCGTTCGGATCCGTGCCTCCACGTCGAAGGACTCACCAGAGTCGAGCGCATTCTCGACGGCTTCCTGGACGATCGGCTGGTCGTCCTCGTGGTACATGTCGATTGCTTCCTCCAGCGGCGGTTCCTCGTCGGCGTCCACCTCCAGAACCTCGAAGATGTGGTCGGTCCAGAACACGTCCTGTGTCTCCACGTCGATCTCCCAGCCGCCGACGTCTGCGATGCGCTCGGTCTTCTCGAGCAAGTCCAGTGCTCGTTCGAGTTCTCGTTCGCGATTCTTCTGCTCGGTGATGTCGCTCGCCATACCGATCCATTCGACGATATTTCCGTCATCATCCAGCATCGGTACCGCACGCGAGAACGTCCAGCCCAGGCTTCCATCGACCTGCTCTACCCGGTGTTCCAGTTCGAAGGCGCTCTTGGTCCGGATCGCTTCGTTGATAGCCTTCTTGACACGCTCCATATCGTCCGAGTGAATGTATTTGTCGAGCCAATCGCTGGTCGATTCGTGTGTATCGGCGATGAAGTCCCGGCCTTCGAGATGGTGCATTTCGCTCCAATCGGGACTCATCCGATATACGACATCCGAGCTGGCGTTGACCAACGCTCGGAATCGCTCCTTGCTTTTCTGAAGCGCCTCCTCGGCTTTCTTATGGTCGGTGATATCACGCGTTGTCCCGGCGATGGCTTCGACTTCCCCCTCATCGTTGAGGACCGGTGCGAAGATGTAGTCATAGATTCGGTGGCCGAGTTCGGCATGTTCGAACGCTACCTCGCCACGGATGGGTTCTTTTGTCTCCACGACCTGATCGATCTCGCGCTTGTGCATCTCAGCGTGCCACGGCTCATAGCCAATTTCCAGCAGGGTCTTTCCTATGGACTCTTCGAGGGTCTGGCCCCACATTTCCAGCAGTGCCTCGTTTGCAAATATGAAGCGGTAGTCGAGGTTGAACGCGTAGACGAGGTCGGGAGTACTGGTGATAATGGTCTCGTAAAGCCGCCGCTCCTGTTCAGGCTCAGCGGTCACTCTTGTCAACTCTGTCTCCGAATCTTTGTGTTCGGTGCTATCAGTATTCGCGGGCGACTCCGCAATTTCGACGGCGTATGCGATTGTCACTCCTAACTCTGTGAGCGATTCTCGTTCAGCCGTCCCGAATCCTTGCGACCGGTTGGTGGCCAGATGCAAGACGCCGTATAGCGTCTCTTCGTAAACGAGGGGGATGAACGCACACGTTTGGTAGTCGTATTTGAGGGCGTGGTCGCGCCAATTCTCGCAAGGTGGGTCGTCAACGAGATTCTGTCTGACCGTGACCTCCCGTGTGCGCGCTGCTTCGTTTGCCAGTTTCTGTGGAGGTGATTCCCCTATGTCAAGCATTCCATCGAGCGTATTCTCTGCAATTCCGGCGGCCCCCGCCGGAATTACCCCCTCTTCCTCTGGATTATAGCGTCCAATCCATGCAAAGGCGTACAGCTCAGATGCGGCGAACTGCTCGCAAACTCGTTGGTGAATCTCGTTTTCGGTGTTAGCAGGAATCAACGCTCGGGTGACTCCTCCTATCACCTCGTTTATGGAGTGTCGTCCGAAAAGGCTCATTGATGACTCCATAATACTATAATTGGTTTACTCTACCGATTTCTGAAGTTGAGATATTATATCTTTTCGAACCAGTCTGATCGAGATTGAACAGTCCCCGTTTGTTCGACGCATCAAATGCGACATTCGCGCCCTGTATGCAGCAGACGCTCCAAGAATCGGAAGTAAACTGTTAGTTATCGGTGATGCGCTTGCCGGAGTGCATCTGCGGTCGCTGTTCCGGAAATTCGGATGTATTTCTGGGCGGTAGCGAAATCACTCCACCCCATCAAGGCCTGAAGCGGAACTGGCGCAACTCCTTGATAGGCGTGATAGCTCGCAGCGGTTGCTCGGAAACAGTGTGGGTAGACGCGCCCCCGAAGATCGGCAGTCTCCGCAGCTTCGTTCACCCGCCTATTGATCGTCGAGCGCGAATGTGGAAATGAATCGTAACGATTGACGAAGCGTTCGAGACACAATTCGAGACGCAACGACGGGTCGAACGGGATCGCCCGAGCGGACGAGACCGTCTTTGGGTGCCACCGGGCCTCTACTGCCTTGTCCTCGGTGAGGTCGTCACAGTGGGTCGCTTCCTGAGCTGCTTGGCGACGACAGTACCCACAAGCACACGGCTCGTGCTGTGGAATTTGGAGGAGCTTCCGATCCCAGTCAAACCAGTCGGTATTGAGATGTGAAATCTCGCCCCCACGGAGTCCGAGCCGACCTGCGACCAAACAGATGAACCGCGCTTGGAAATCATGGGGGCTAGGTAACTCCGAACAGGCTTCGAGCAACAACTCGAACTCTCGGTCGGTGAGAACATCTTCGTGAGAATGTCGTGTCGTCAATGCTCGTCGATGTCGCTTCGCCCACGATGATGACTCAGACTGATGCTGTGTCATTACAGCCAGAGGTGTGCGCGGTTACCAGAGAAACTATTCAAAGTTCAGATTGTTCTACAGTGCTGAATAGAGAGGGTATATTCACCAAGATACCTGATTTCGTCGTTTCCGGCTCTATTGGTTGATAATCGAGCAGGACAAGACAGTAGGTGATGGCGGGCGTACATTGGGTATGGATAACGACAATCACGATCCGGAGTCCACAGTCACTCACCACGGTCACGATGCTCCTCACGGGTACACTGACGCGGGTAGTTATGCTCACCCAGGTGGACTAACCGTCGCCGCAGATCAACTCCAGCTTGAGGCATCCGAGACGCGATTGGAGCCGGGGAAAACCCACGAGTGGACGTACCAGATACACGATGAGAATGGTGGCGTGGTCACGGAGTTCGAAGATACGCATGACCAGCTTGCTCACTTGATTCTCGTCCGTCGTGACCTCACGCGTTTCCAGCATCTTCATCCGACACTGGCCGACGACGGGACGTGGTTAGTAGAGTTGGTCCTTCCCGATCCCGGCGTTTACCGGGCATTCGTTGACGTCCTGGTAGATGGTCAGCCGACGACACTCGGTGTAGATGTACTATCGTCGGGGCCGGCTCAGTACGTAGAGCGTCCGCAAACCACACGAGAGGCCGCAGTCCAGGGATACAGTGTCGAACTTTCATCAGACCAGATCCCTGTGGGTGAGACTGTCGATATCGAGTTCGAGGTGCATCAGGGCGGAGGCGGCGTCGCTCATCTCGATCCGTATCTCGGTGCACTCGGCCACCTCGTAGCGCTTCGAGACGGTGACCTCGCATATCTTCACGTTCACCCCGAAGAGACAAACCCAGAGGACGGTATCGTTCGATTCGCCGTTCGATTCCCTACCACCGGTGGATACCGTCTCTTCCTCCAGGCGAAGCCCGATGGCGAGCTGATTACCGCCTCTTTCGACGTACAAACTGGAGAACGCTAACCCGTTTTCGGGCTACACCAGGTACAACCGTAAATGGAGAGCAAGAGATGCGCCGTGGGTCTTGTTTAGACGCGCGAAATCAGCCGGGTTAGGCCCTGATCGATTGTTCGATGTTTCTGACGGCAGCCTTTAGGACGAGTTCTCGAAACTGTCCAGACCACGTTCTTGCCTTAAGTGTTGAACCGAAACGCTTGCGCAACGCGAAAAATATCGATTCTACGATAGATCGTTGGTGGTAGGTTTCATCATCAATCCGAGCATTGTGTGCGGCGTCGAGCGAGTAGAACTCACGATGCTTGATTACCGGTTTAATCCCCTCGTTCCGCAGCATCTGCCGGAGTTCATCCCAATCAAACCCTTTGTCAGCGACGACAGTTTCCACGGTACTGAGATTTCTTTCAGGACTTGCCACGCAATCTGCGTGTCATGTGGTAGGTTCATCGAACAGTGGACATCGAGGATGGCTCGCGTAGAACAGTCTACGAGAATAGTGGTATTGACTGACTCAAACGTCCCTTTGACACGTTTTGCGTAGTTATGACACGACGAGCGATGAGCGATGCTGGTCGAGTCGATTACCTGGACCTCTCCGGTATTGAATAGTTCCGCCGACAGCTGCAACAGCATCCGCCAGACTGGCATCTTGAGCTCTTGTTTTCGAGCATAAACAGTCGTGAAGTCCGGCAGCTCATCCGGTGAAAGGCCGAGTTTGGCGACGATATCGGGCATTTCCCGAAGCACATCTAGCAACTGTCGATAGGAGTGATCGAGGTATTCTCGAAGGCCGTGAATCGCCACGATCACCCAATCAGCGTAGCCATCTTTTCCTTTGCTGAGGGGTTCTTTCGGATCGCTTCCGACAGCTTTTTGAGATAATTCGACGCATCGTTCGGTGAAGCGGGCCAGTTTAGAGTGCACATCCGACCGTGCTCGCTTCATTTCCTAGAAATCCCGACATAGAGGCAATATTACTAGCGTCTAAACACGGCCCGCGCCTTGTATCCAGCAGGCGAGATCAGAACTGACGAATTGGTGGTAAGAGCGGCGGACTAAATAGAATGGATGCAGCAAACCGATGGTGGTTCTCACACGCAATTTATACTGAACCAGCAGCGCAGTAGAGGGGCAAATCGATTACTGCTCGGTCGAGATGATGGTTTCACTGACTGTAGACAGTTCTTCACTCGCCTGTATCACTGATGGAAGCCGGTCGCCGGGCCACACAACGTCCACATCAGGCTCGTAGTGAATCAGTCCGCCGGCGGCCAGTTTCGGGAGTCGAGAGTGGACTAAATCGGTCCGCACCTTCTGTGGGTCCGTCTCTTCGAGCGTTGCAATCTGGGTAGCGAGTGATTCGACGCCGAGTGGCTCTTCGGCCAGTCCGAGTGCGCGGATAACGTACCACGACCGAGTATCTGCTGCGAGTTCGGCGAACGCCTGCGCGTCGGCGGAGAACGATTCAGCACCCGCTGCGACTAATCGGTTTGCATCGGTGCCGAGGGCAACATCCAGATGTCGCCGTTCGTTCGAGATCGCCGCGAACAACGACACGGCTCCCCCGCCGAGTGCGCCGAGAAGGGCGAGCAGTTTGGAGTCGAGTACAGTCGTGCCTCCGATCTGTTCGGCACTCACATATCCAAAGAGAAGGACTGCTGCGACGACTGTCCCCGTGAGACACCACTTCGCAATGTTCCAGCCGTCGCTACGAGGCACTTCGTGCGCCGCGATCCAGTAGCCACCGTAGACGATTGCCGCCGCTGGAGCGCTGACAAGGACGAGTTCGATCCCCCACGTTGTTATCGGTTCTGGATGAGCGACGAGATACGCAACGCCAGCAATCCCCAGTACAATGCCGACAGCCGTGACGAGCCATGATGCCAAATCGTAACGGACGTTCAGGCTCTCACGAGTGGTATTGGCTCCCATAAACTCTCACATCGATATTCGCAGCCACCGTCAAAAGACTTTCTTACAAAGAAATAAAAAGTCAAGAAATATGGCAGTGTGAGTGTCTTCCCTCTACTGACCGATCACTACTTTCCCAGGTCGACTTTCAGTCCTTGCAATATTCGTGCTTTGAGTTCAGCACGGCTGCTGAACACATCACTGACAGGGGATTTCAACAAGGCCAGCTGTTCAACAGCAAATCAAAATACTATTGCTCGAAAACACCTTGACCACCAAACAAACGCATAACCGTGCTCCTCTTTCCGGCTCCTCTTTCCGAATGCGACCGTCTTTCTCAAGTTCATTCTTAGATGCCGAGTCGAATTCCGATGAATATCGAAGTCCTCAGCAACCTCGCCAATTTGAATTGCAAGCCGGCTATCTGGCATATTGGTAATAGAAGCGGGGATGTTGTTGTCTCGGCTTGGACAATTAGTCGTCTATTTCGATATCCTGACAGGCTTCTACGATCTGGTCGAGTAGTGGCGAAAAGTTTCGGCTGCGAATATCGCCAGTCCGCCGATCAAACTCGATTGCACCGATCTCAACGAGCTTCGGGAGATCGGTATGAACCAAGTTTATTTGCACCTGTTCTCGAATATCGTTCGAAACTTCGGTGGTCGAAACGCTTTCGATTTCTGCTGACATTTCAATTGCAAGGGTCTCTACATCGGTAACTTCGACCGCGAGAAGATGATAAAGGAGATCTCGCCTGCGTTGGTTGGAGAGAACGGCGAGGAGTTTGTCGAGCTGACGGCGAGTTTCATCACTCGCGAATGGTGGCCCTCCTCTATCGTTATTCATAGGGGTAAAACGCCGTCACCGACTATAAATCAGAGGACATCGAGTTGTCAATGATCTTCGCGTGAACTGACCGAATGATACTCAACTCTTGATCGCGATTACTTTGCATGGATACCGAAGAGCGGGGGGTGCGTTGGCCGTTTTTGACCGCTGAGCGGTCACTTCCGTCGCGGCCCTTTGACCCTGACGTAGAACGTGCAGCCACTGCGCTCGTCCCGCCAGTTGCGGCGGCAATGGAAGCCGATCCATTCGTCATATCTACATTGAACGATCGTATCGACCCGGATAGTGTTGATCGTATTCTTACGGATTTCCCATCCGATTCGCAGTCGGGTGTTCGAATGGCGATCGAGGTGTCGTGGGACGGTGCCTCCGTGTTAGTTCGTGATGATGGACATATAGAAGAATACCCGACCGATCAAACGTCGGACCACAAAGAAGCTGCGGTGACGCTCGAGCATGACTGGCTGGGGAAGAATTCCCTCCTCTGGTCGGTTAGTCGGGCAATCGCGGCCAAATCGGGTAAGTCCCCAGCTGAGATCAGTGAGTTGCTTCGGGGGCGGCTTGATCCGGACGCCCTCGATCGCCTTCTTCAACCACTTTACGATGAATCAGAACGTCACGACAGTCGTCTTTTCCTCTCGGTGGATGGATACGAAGCCGTGATCGATCCTGATGGGAAGATCATAGTCGAGCCCTCGCTCGCTGTGCTCAAACGGTCAGGGACGACGCTCCTCGTTGTCGGTACCGTCCCCGAACAGGAGTTGGACCGAGCCGCTGCGACGTTGCTCGGCAACCCTGATGCTGCCCGCTCTCCCGTGTTCATCCAGCATGGACAAGATATCGAAACCGCCCGCCGACGCCTGTCGATGGCAGGTCTGACTGCGTCAAATGCCACGGCCCTGGTTGATCAATCGACTGCGAGGGCAGGCGCAGCAGCGGCCTCTGACGGGCCCAATACTGGTGACGATCACGGGCTGACGATTGTCCCGGTTTCGGACGGAATAAAAGCCTTCCCCGATATTTTTCACGAAACCATTTCGACGATCAGCCCGAGTGTGCCAGGAGAACTGAGAGTTAGCGTTGATTCCGTTCGCGCCATGCTCGTTTCGAGCGGCCTCAAGCAAACCAGTGAGGTCCTTAAAAACATCAGCCATATGGTTCGTGATCACAACGGAGTAGGGCACTTCCTGCTCCCGGTCGAGGCAGACAGCGACGAAGTTGAGGCGCTCACACCGGTATTCGATGCGATCGTCGAACTTCGCATGGGTGACGTCGGCATTGAGCAGCAGTGGCGGCTCACGGCGACCGGGTACGAGACGCCCTGGTTCTCTCTTGGATGACAGTCGAGATTCGCGAGTGCGACGACGAGTCTGGGATCAGCGTCATCGACCACATCGAAGGCCGACGGTTTTCGCTGTTGACCCAGCCGACGGTCACGCTCGAAATGGGCTCGAAGAACCGGTTTCGGGCTCCAGTCGACGATGCTGTTTCATGCCAAATAGATGAACTCGAACTGCCATATGTAGTGGCTGTCCTGGTTCGTGATGCGAGCGGCGAGATGGTAGCCGAGTGCCACGACTTCGCCCTGGAAGAACTGCCAGACGGCGAGTACGAAATCGAGATCGCAGCCCCAATCAAGCTCTATCTGCGGGTGTCGGGGCAAGTGACCATCCGTTCGTTGAGCGACACGATGTCCCTCTCGTTCGGTGAAGCGACTTCGGTTGACCTGGCAGCCCGATCGTATCACGATCAGCCAGCGGCGACGGTCACAACAACAGCTACTCCCGAAGATCTGATGGCGGCTATTTCGACGTTTGGATCGGCGCTCAAGACGACTAGTCCGGAGCGATCGTTCCCATCTCTTCGGGGACACCCCCCCGCTATCGAGCTTGGTGAATCACTTTCAATTCCGGATGCAGTCACTCCACCCGAGACCGACCTGCGAATCGAGGTGCCTCCTACCCGCTCAGCCGTGTACTCCGTCGCGACATTGGCTCACTATCTCGGCGCTCGCGTCGTACCAGGTGAGACTGCTCGCCTGCTTGCCGATGATGCTATCGTACGATCTCTGAAGGGGCCAGACGGTCTCCAAGGAGCCGTCACTGAAACATTACAGCAGGTGTTCCTGCTCGATTGTGTCGTCCGGACGGTAGGGCGGTATCCGTTGGACCTCCACGAACGCCGGGAACTCACAGAACGAATGGATCTTCCGCTTCGAGACCTCTACGATGCGCCGATCTCTGAGCGCGTCACTCGTTATCTGGACATCCCCTCGGAACCGGTACTGGATCTGGTTCCGACGTGGTACTTGTCGGTGCATCTGTCGCCAGCACCGGCTTCGACGGAATTCCTCTCGTATGCGGCGAACGCCCTGTCGATCATCAGCGTTGAGCAACGGGAACCGATCGACCCCCACCCAATCTCTCCACCAGGATATGAGGAATTTGTCAGGTCTACGATGTCGTCGACTGACACAGCCAATTCGTCGCCGGAATTATCGTACGTTCAGGTTTCAGCCACCGATACACTTGAGCGCACTTGGTTCGGCGAGGGACGTTCTGTGAACGCGAACGATCTGCACTTGGGTGGCGTCCGGAATCGATTCGACTCTCAAGCAACCGGCGATCCCATCAATATCGGCGTTGTTTGTAATGACGATCAAATGAGTGCCGAGGTAGACGATGGTGATCTCTACGGTGACCGCGAGGAGCTTCCATTTACGGTGACCGTCCACAGGGGACTCGCCTGCGATGATCTACGGGACCTACTCGCAACAGATCTCGATTTTCTCCATTATATCGGCCACGTGGAGCGTGGCGGATTCGTCTGTCGTGATGGGGTGCTCAACGCATCCGATCTCGATACCGTGGGTGTCGACACGTTCTTCTTGAATGGGTGTCGGTCCTACGATCAGGGTCTGTCTCTCATCGAAAGCGGAAGTATCGGCGGGATCGTAACCCACGGTGCGGTCGATAACACGAACGCGACCGCCGTCGGCCAGCTCGTAGCGGGGCTGCTCAATGCCGGTTATTCGCTTAGATCGGCGCTTACGGTTGTGGGGTATCGCTACACCGTCGAAGGTCGTTATACCGTTATTGGTGATGGTGGTGTCCAAATCGCACAATCCGAGAACGGGACACCGAATCTCTTGCGGATCTCCCGGCCGCCCGACGACGAGGGATACGAGCTTCAAATAGCGACGTATCCAACGCTTGGGCCCGCCATGGGCGCCTGTTACACGCCTTACGTTCCCAGCGTTGACCAACATTTTCTCGTCGGTGGTGAACTTCCGCCAATCAGGCTATCGCTGCCAGAAATCGTCAATCTCCTCTCTCTTGAGCGAGTTCCAGCGATTGTGGACGACGAGTTTCACTGGTCGACTGATGTCACTTCTGCCGACCTTCCTTAGCCGATAGTGGATCCGTTGCCGGCGGCTACAGTGCCTGCTTGGGACAGGAGGAGGCATATCATAAACAATACGCCCATTAGTCGCGGATTATTGGCTAAAGTTGCGGTGAGGGAACTGTTTTCTGCCATTGCATCCGTTCGTTACGATCTGGATCCCATGGACTTTCGGGTGGACATTTGAACGTAACTAATACCCCACTACTCTACTGGCTATCCAATTATACGAAGTAATATACTATTTCTTAGGAAATGACGACAATAACTCGGCTAGCTCCGCACACAATGCCGAGATGGAAGACAACCCATCAGACTGTTCTTTAAACGTTAATATTGTCAAAGACCCATCGTATGATGCTTCGATTGTCTCCATCGATGAAGAAAATTTGAGGGAGGCCGTGATTATGACCGGATTCTTTAGGAGGCCACAGATCAAAAAACAGTGCGAGACGGAGAAGATGGCAAGTGGAGATACGAACAATTTACTGTGATACCAAAATCAACCGACGCATTTTAACAGGTTGACACGACGGTTGAATCGCTCCCCTACTTTGATGATTTCGATCACCCCCTTAGGTGTCTATGTGCAGTCCGATAGTGATGGTATCGTGGTAGCAATCGTTGACCACTGGCAAACATAGCCCTCGTGCATTTGTTTCTTCTGTATTGAGCGATCGATCTCCCGTCTGGTCGGCCACCAATTTCTGCCCAATTCGCGCTCTATATTCAGCACACCCTTGTGCACACCTCCTGAATCTGGTAGAAATCTTGGCGACCACTAAGCATCTTCACACACCATACATTCAATCTCTTCGAAAATCTTCGGGTAGTTCTCTCGCAAGACGTCTATATCCTTCTCGAGATCGCGGATACGCTGGCGAGCTGTCGATTCAACCTTGTATCGATAGTTGTCTTTCACATCAGCATCTCCAGCAAGAATTTCTCGTTCACGGTCGGTCAACAACGCCCGGCCAGATGACATTACACCCGCTTCAACGGCATCATTCATACATTATATGGTATATACGGCCACTGATAAGGGGCTTACGGAATTTAGTATATACTATATCTAGAAAGAACTAAGACCCTCCAAACGAATGAACTATCCATACGAGCCACTCAACGGTGCAATTGCGCCGTAGAAACGCCAAGTTAGGGCTTGGCGCGGGTCGGTTCGTGTACCCCTGGAAGGATACGCAGAACCATGCGAGAATATAACGCCAATCCCCTTAAACTAGCGGGGAACGAAACACAAGCAGAGAACGGTTTCCGACGCTACGGCCGGTCGGACGCCGAAGGAATCCACATCGACGTCGAGTTTTCAGCGACGCCAGGCTACGGCTCGAGCGGCGAACTTCGAGCCGATGGCGGCGACGAGTTCGAACAGACCGTCTGCCGCTGCGGCGGCTGTGAGCGTACGTTCAGTAAGGACGGTGCCATTCACGCCAATGCGAAAGATGGCGAACTCGCCCAGTACGACACGCCACGATGCCCGTTCTGCGGGACGGAGATCGATAACGAGCGCACCCAGACGCGTACGGTCACCTGGGATCTCGAGGCGATCGACCGATGAGCGTGAGCGCATACAACCCAGCGGTTCGCGAGCTCCCGACGTCGGAACCCGTCGCCGAACAGTACGGCGAGGACCCGGCCCGATTCCTCTGTCTCGACGACCTGCATCTCGCGTTCGCACGCATTCGCGGGATTAACGATCTCGAACTCCTCGAGGCCTGGCGAGCGGTCGAGACCTCGAAAGGCGGCGACCGACGCCGCGTTCACCGAGCACTCGACGCTCGTGAGCGCGAAATATTGGGGGAACCGGTTGATTCATCTACATCATCGGAGAAGACCGAAACGGGTCCAGCGTTCCCAGACGTACCAGAGGCACCCACCCCGGACCCTTCTCCCAACCACCCCGATTCGCGCCTCGAGACCGACGAGGTTCTGGTCATCCCGCGAGGCGACCGAACCGAGTATGTAACGCCCGCGAGCGCTGGCGCCGACGCGCCCTACGTCTCCCGGACGCTCGACGAGAACGGCGACGTCTGGAACGAGAACGACGACCTCCGGAACGACGATCTCCTCCGGCGGCTCAACGGCGAGCACGAACGAACGACGACTGACGAAGTATCAGCGGCACTCGGGGGTGGTGCGTAGATGGCCCACGTTCCGAACGAGACGATCGCAGAGAACATCCTGGAGACGATCGATCGACTTGTCGACGCAGGCGAGACGGACGCCGCCAACGGTGGTGTTGCCTCGAGCCGGATTGCTGAGGAACTCGAGCGTTCGCCGACGACGATTACACGATACTGTACGGCACTCGTCGAACGCGGAGACCTCGAGCACTGTCGTGGGATCGGCCCGATGGGCGTCCGGGACTCCTACCTCCCGGCCGACGGCGAGCCCGAACCCGAAGAGCAACCCGTCTGGGAACGACAAAAACTCGTCACTGACGGCGGCTCGATCGAGACTGACCCAACGAGAGTCGCCCACTGCAAGGCAGATGAAACGGATGTCTACGTCGGTCGCGGGCCCGGTGGGAGACACCTGCTGAACTCGCTCGTCGACGATCGTGGATGGCTCGGAAACCCGTTCACAGTAGACGAGTACGACCGGGCCGAGAGCATCCGAAAGTTCCGAACCGAGTTTGAAGCGAAGCTAGAGCGCGACCCGACGTTCGCCGAAGCGGTGGCAAATATCTCGGGGAAAACGCTCGGGTGCTGGTGCCAACGCCTTACTGACGATGAACCCGCGTGCCATGCGGAAGTAATCGCGGAGTGGGCCGACCGACTCGACCGCTCACAACAGGCTGATACCGACGCCGCGAGGGCCGACCGATGACCGACGACGAACACCCGCTCGAGGAACTCCTCACGAACGCCGACGAGGAACTCGAACTCGAGGACGTCACGATCGACACTGAACAGTTCCACACCGATCTCGTCGAAGTGGCCCAGGCCGCCGAGTCGATCGAAACCCTCGCGACGGATCTGCGAGCGCTGCGCCGAAGTGGCCTCACCGACGAGGACGTGGTCGCGTTGCTCTACGGCCGGAACGCGAGTCTGAACAAGTCCACCATCGAGACGGCGCTCGAAACCATCGACGAGACGATCGCCGACCTCGAGAGCGGGAAGCGCAAACCGAAACGCGATCTGCTGGTTCGACTGCTCTACGATCTGTCGGGACTGGGGAAACGGGAGACCGAGACGGTCGTCGACGAACTCGAGGCGCTGGTCGAACGCTACGGATACGATGACCTCCAGGAGGGCAACGATGTCTGAAGATTCCCTCACCGTCGTCGACCTCTTCGCAGGCGCGGGCGGGATCTCGACAGGCGCCATCGACGGCGCGAAGAATCTCGGCTACACGCCCGGCGAGGACTTCCACCTCGCGGCGATCAACCACAACGAGTACGCGATCGCGACCCACGAGAAAAACCACCCGTGGGCCGACCACTACCATACAAAGGTCGAGGCAATCTTCCCGCCGGACGTTGCCAAGCCCGGAACGGTCGACCTGCTGACGGCTGGCCCCTCGTGTACGCATTTCTCGAACGCACGCGGCGGCAAGCCCGTGAAAGACCAGGAACGCGCCTCGCCGTGGCACGTCCTCCGGTGGGTCGAACTCCTGCAACCCAAACACCTGTTGATCGAGAACGTCGGTGAGCTCCGATCGTGGGGGCCAGTTGAAGAGAACGGCAGGCCCTCGAACGACGGCTCGATCTACGAGCGCTGGATCGGAATGCTGCATGCGCTCGGGTACACCGTCGTTCGTGACGACAAGGACCGCTACGGCGTCAAGCTCCGGGCGGCCGACTACGGCGACCCGACGACCCGACAGCGCCTGTTCGTGATCGCCTCGCGAACCAACCGCCCGACGCCACCGGAACCCACGCATTCGAACGACCCGACCGACGACCTCGAGGACTGGGTGCCAGCCAGCGAGATAATCGACTGGAGCGACCGGGGCGAGTCGATGTTCACGCGCTCGAAGGCACTCGCGAGCAAGACGATGGTTCGCATCGCGAAGGGCATCCGCGACCACTGCAACGACCGACTCGCGCCCTACGCGGAGGCTCTTGAGCGAATGGACGAAGCAGACATTTACGCGCTCCAGGATGACGTCGTTCCGGTCGAAGACGTCGAGGACGCGATCGAGAAGCGGACCGAACCGTTCCTGGTCCGTGGCGAGGTCGCCGTCGACGACGAGACGTCGACGCCGATGGTGATGGGCCAGCACGGCGGCGCCTACCCGAGAGACGCCGAGACGAAACCGGTATCGACCATCACGACACGCGGCGCCATCCACTACATCGAGGCACAGGCGTTCGTCCTCCCCCGGAACGGTTCGGCTCGTGGCAAGCACTCGAACCCGGCCTACGACCCCGACGACCGACCGTTCCATACGGTCACGGCCCGCAATCACGACGGTCGGCTGTTCTCGCCGTTTCTCGTCCAGTACAACGGGACGCCAGAGCACTCGGTGAAGTCGATCGACGATCCACTCCCGACGCTCACCAAACGTGCTCGGTACGCACTGGCCGATCCGGCGGTCTACCCGTTCGGAATCGACCTCCGGTACCGGATGCTCGACCCGCCAGAGACCAAACGAGCACAGGGCTTCCCGGCGGACTACGAGATCACGGGCGACACGAAGAAAGACCGGCGGGCCCAGATCGGCAACGCCGTCCCGGTCGGGATGGCGCGAGCTCTTTGTGAGCACATCCTCGCGACCGAGGCACCGTCGCTGTCTACCTACGGCGCCGGGTTTCCCACTGACGCCGACGTTGAGATCCCTCCGTACGAGGAGGTGGCGAGCGATGACTAGCCGGACGCTCTCGTGTCCATCGTGCTCGAGCACGGTTCACACGCTGAACACGCGGTGTCCCTACTGTGGGACGGGTCTCCCGGAGGCGATTCGGTCATGATCCAGACCCAGACCATCGACCTCCCGGAAATCGACCTCGAGCGAGCGATGTGGGGCCTCGCCGCGATCGCCCTGGTCGCAGATATCGCGACGACCGCGCATGGACTCGAGGCTGGCCTCACGGAATCGAACCCGATCGCGAGCGACGTGATCGACGGCCACGGCATGGTCGGGATGGTGGCGATGAAACTCGGGGCTGTTGCGGTCGCTCTCGCGTGCCGGACGGTACTCGACAAACAGTACCGACCGATAGCTCCAGCAGGATTGGCCGTACCATGGCTCGTCGCCGTCTGTCTCAACGTCTACCTCATCGGGGTGGTCGCATGAGCACCGTACCGACGGTCTACGGCGCCGATCTCACCGGGAACCGCTGTCTCAACTGCGAGACGCGAGTGCTCGAGGGGACCATCCGCGTGTTCGGATCGAACGACGGCGACCTCTTCGCATGTCCAGCCTGCACGCCCCTCCGCGACCTGCAGCGCGGCGCCGGTTCGAATCCGGACTTCACGCGCCAGGAGGACGGCCAATGAGACGCGTCATCGAGGACAACGGCCGGTTCAACTGGCAACTCGCTGTGACGGGCAACGATGTCGTCGCGTCGTTCCACTATCCGGGCGACAAGTCGATCTACTACTCAACGGAGCGCATCGCGAACAGGCTTCGCGACCCCAGCGAGTTCGGATTGCTTCCGCTCGAGGTGATCGAGCGGTATCACCGCAAATCGCAGACGGACACGCCGATGGGCGTCCTCGCCCGGAAGGTCCGGGCGGCCGTTCACGACGATGCCAGCGAGGTGCCGGCATGACCGACGACCTCCCGGAGGCGACCCAGCAGGACGTCGAACAGGCGATCGACCAATTAGAGGAGGACGACGATGCACGATAGAACCCCACTCGACGATCTGGACCGCGAACTGACCGAAGAAACACTCACCGAGCTGTGCGCCCGGCGACTCACCATCGAGGAGATCGGCGAGTTCACGGGTGAGGGCGAGCGCCACGTCGAGCGGGCGTTGAACCAGTACGGACTCGAGGCGACGGGCTACCGACCGCCCTCCGGCAGCGTGGCGGCGGACCTGCTCTCGAGTGGGTCTGAGGAGGAAAGCGAAGAGCCGACGACCCAGCGGACGACACTCGAGAAATTTGCAGGTGGTTCAGCATGAACGAAGAGTGTCAGTCCTCGAGCGGTATTGATCAGCCAGTCTTACCAGTTGGGTCCGCCTCATCGTCGCTCGAGGCGGCATCTAATTTTTTGAACGATGGCTTCTCACACGAGCACCCGTTTCTGCCGATGGGGAGGATCGTACCATCTGTATATTCGTGTGCAGCATACATTGCTTCACAGTTCACACAGAGGCACACTATCCGCTTTTTCTGCCCATTGCGTTCACTCATATCGTTACACTTCCTGAAAGTGATATACTCTGTATCATGGGCTGTAATAACATATCATGCCGGCAATTTCAAGGTTTCATTACAGCCGGGGACTGATCGTTCGGGGGTGGACAAATGAACGCAAAAGCCTGGATAGAGCAGACCCTCGAGCGCCTGGAAATGGTCTCGTGGGACCGGTTCACCGAGAGCTACGACGATGGGCTCGGGAAGTTCTACACGGTGTACGGCTGGATAGACCGCGAGAAGGACGATTACAAGGACTTCGTAGTTCTTCGATTCTTCCCCGATACCGACGAGCACCTAATCAGCTACACGACGTCATCCGATAAGTACACCCACGAGATTCACCGTCTCCTTTTCGACAAGGGCGACGGTCACAACGACTGCCAGCGAGTCGAGCACACGTTTGACGTTTCGAACGTGATCGAGCTCGAGGAGACGAAACAGATCATGCTATCCGCGACGGAAGAACAGCCAAACGACTAACAGCCACCAGCTCGCTCACGGCGACACGAGTTCACGACTCACTGTGGCTTTCGGCGCGTCGGCTCGAGCGCCGATCCACCGGCCACGGCTGGCCCCCGAAACCAGGCCCGGAGGCGCACAATCGCCCGAGACGACCCCTGGCCGCGCTGTAGGTCCATCATGCACCTTGCGCACCACCACATCGGGCCAGCATGGTCTCCCACCGTTGCCTGTTACCTCCACTTTCGTTCCGAGGCTGAGTGTTTCTACCCAGCGCTGCGAACGACAGCGTATGCTCTCGTGCGAGTGGCGTGACTGCGACCGGAACTCAGACTACCGGTTCAACGTGAAAAACCGACGTCGAGTCTCCCAGCGCATCGAGTACTACTGTGAGCGTCACGCCTTCGACCGGATCGAGGAAGCAAACCGAGACCCGTGGCTCGAGATCATGTCGTCGACGAAGGAGTGAAGTCGTGAACTCAGACTATTGGCCCTACAATTTACCAGTAAGCATATCCTGGTTAGAATATGAATCCCAACAGAACTAGTGATAGAGCAAAACGGCCCTCTATTTCCGAAGAAGCGCTTATAGACGATATCAAGAGGTTAAAAAAGCGGTTTGGTCGACCTCCGAAACAGAAAGAGATGGACAAGTTTGGAACGTTCAATTCGGGAACGTACAGATACAGGTTCGGGTCGTGGAATAACGCAATCCTGAAAGCAGGATTCGAGCCACGGACTAAATCCTCCGGTGTCTCTGACGAAGAACTCCTTTCCGAATTGAAGCAATTGAACGAGGATCTTGATCGCATTCCAAGACGGGACGATATCACCGAACACTCGAAATATAGCCTTCATCTATACGATTCTCGGTTTGGTGGTGTGGTCAAATCCTTAGAAGAAGCTGGGATTGAGGTTCCTGAACACAGAAAGGCGTCTTCGACGACCTGGATCATGAGTAGCGAACTTATCAAAGAGATCCAACGGTTAGCGAACGAGTTTGGGAGGCCACCATCTTTCTCTGAAATGGACGAACACGGGGACGTCAAAGCGCGAACTATCTCAAAGCGGTTCGGCTCATGGGCCGAGGCAATCTCGGAAGCTGGCCTGGATCCTGACGAGGTACCAACGTCAGGAATCGATCCAATACCGGAAAAAGAACTACTCGAGGAAATTCGGTCGTTGAATAGCAAACACGGAAAACGGCCAACGGCTACGATGATGAACGAGGAGGGCGATTACTCCGCCACAACCTATTACAACCGGTTTGAGGGGTCATGGTCGGACTTTGTCGATTTGGCCCTCGATCAATAGCTCGGGCCAATCGGAGAAATGAGAGCGGATCTATCGCTGAACCTTCTCTGTGTAGACGCCAAACAGCATCAGGACAAATCCAGCCAACCCTACGAGTCCTCCAATTATGCTGGAGCCTTGAGCGGCAATCATGATTCCAGCAAACACCAGGAAGAACCCGCCAATATACCCGAAAGCCAACTTTGCAACCCATCCCAGGAACCTTACGAATGACATGATCTACCTCTGTACGTGAAATACCAAAAGCATTAGGGCTGTGAGCGTTCTACTTTCTAGAATCCTTACTTCTATAGACACGTATCCCTACAGGTAGCATATGCTTCGTGCCGTAATAGTACTGGCAATCGGACTGGCAGTCACACTCGTCTTTGCTGTGATGGGAACAGCTGGAGCAACAGAGTGGCTAGTTTGTGACACACTTGGAATGGATTGGTTCACGATCTGCGAATAGCCCTCGAGTGAGCGCTGGGCCGATCGGCCCGAACGCCTTTGCGTTTCTATGTAGTACTACATGACGAGATGCCCGCGATACGGATGACCTGCCACAAGTGCGGACACGAATGGAACTACACCGGATCGAAGCCTCGAGGGGCGTACACGAACTGCGCGAACGCGGACTGCCGATACAAAACTCAAATCCCGGAGGATGAATGATTGTGACGCCACGATCGTTCGTGTGTCCGTCGCCGGATTGTTCGCACTCCACTGGCGGCGCTGCCGAGCTGGCTGAGCACGTCAACACCGAACATCCGGGCGAATTCCGACGCAAGGACTGGCCGGCGACTGAAGCGGGCCAGGCGTCGCGGGCCCGCAATCGAGCCGTCGACGAGGAATAGCTTCTCAAGAGAGTATCTGGCCGTACCACTCTTCAGTGGGTTGTGGGAACGCTATTCCCCAGGACCACCACACCGCCTCGCTGGCGGGTGCGCTACTCAACTGTAGCCACTCCCGGGAAGTAGCACGTTGGAGGATGCGACTCTGATATTTAATGTCTCGTACGCCCAGATCAGAAATTCAGACTTATAGTCAGAAATAAGGCCTTGTCAGATCATTACGTTCTATACATCTTCACTCAATAATTACACCGTCTTACCGAAGTTCCATTCCATCGACAGCCTCGACGAACTCGCCAGCGCTCATGTCCTCGATCGCGTCGACGCCGTGTTTGACGGCTATCGGGTAGTAGTGCTTGTTCTTCTTCGGCTTCCAGTCCAACTCTCGCCCGCACTCGTAGACCAGCCGGTCGTACTCGTTATCGAACGTCGAGTCGATCTCGTCGGGGAGATACATGTAACGGCCTGTCCAATCCTCTTTGACGTTCACACCACCCTTGGAACCCCCATCATTGTTGGAACTCTCGGACGGATCGGCTCCTTGTGCCTCTTTGGAGTCTTCGGACTCTTGTACGTCTTTGGAAGGTTTGGAACGTTGGGAACTACCAGAAGATTCGGACAGTTCGTCCTCATCGGATGGTTCGCCGCTTTCGAAGCGTTTGGCGAGCCGATCCGTCACATCCCGACCTCGCTCGTTTCGGTCGCTCATTCGTCCTCACCTCGAGCAACCGCTTCGAAGTGCGCGGCGATCTGGTCGAGCTCGTCTTCCATGTCACACTCCTCATCGAAACCGAAGATCGACCGGCCGTTGTTCCAGGCGCGTTTGATGGCCGCCCGGTTCCGGATCTCGAAGACGGGGATGTACTCGCCGAACTGGTCCTCGAACCACTCGAGCATCCCGCGTTGCTCGCCGTCGAGCGGGTAGTCGACGTTCGAGACGACGAGCGCCTGCTCGTTGATCGAGGCCTCCGAGAAGTTCGCCTCGAGAGAATCGACTTGCTTGAACAGCAAATCCAGCGCTCGGATACTCGTGTCCTCGGCTTCGGCCGGGATGAGTAGGTTCCCGCATGCGAGAAGTGCGTTGTCGGTCAACAGCCCGAGCGAGGGCGGACAGTCGACCACGATAAAGTCGTAGTCGGTGACGTCCTCGAGGAGCATCTGGAGACGTTTGCGCCCCTGCATCATCGAGACGAGCTCTTGCTCGAGGTTGAACATATCAATGTTCGCCGGGAGGACGTCGAACTCCTCGTGCGCGTGGACGAGATCGGCGACGTCGTGCTCACTCGGATCTTTGAACGCGTTGTACTGCTTCACTCCCTCGTCGGTGTAGAGGTCGTCGAAGCCAGTCCCGCTCGTCAGGTAGCCCTGCGGGTCCAGGTCGATCAACAGCACGTCGTTCCCACGGTTCGCGAGCGCGCCGGCCGTGTTCAAGGCGATCGTGCTCTTCCCGACGCCGCCTTTCTGGTTCGATACAACCAATCGGTAGGGTTCGGACAGTTTGGAACTCATAACGTCTTAGGACTCACAACTATTCCGAACGTTCCTAACTCTCTTAATACTTCGGCAGACGTCCGGGCTGTAGAACGAAGATCGAGAGGGAGAATTCTGAAAAACCGAGTAAAATATTTAAATCTACCCGCTTTTCCCCGGGTAGTGTTTTAAATAATCCAACACCAGTAAGTATAATACGGTATGCGTGTTGTATCGTTTCATATCTATAAACCAGACACTCGATGCAGATGAAGTGTACCGCCGAATGCCGACAATCAATCTCATCGACGATGGCGACGTTCGCCACATCGTCGGCGAGCTCACCGCCGACGCACCTGATTACTTCTGGGAGGTTCCGGCCAGCACCTCTGGGTTCCACCACCCAGCCTGTCGCAACGAGCGCGGCCTCTGGGCGCACACGTTGATGCTCTCGACGGTGATCGACCGCCTCGCCGATAGCTACACCGGACAGGGCCGTCTCACCGAGTACGATATCGATCTCGCTCACGCGGCGGCGATCCTTCACGACCAACGCAAAAACGGCGACCCGCTGAACCCGTCGCCGAAATCGACGTCGGATCACGACCTCCAGATGGCAGAGGTCGTTCTCGAATCCGACCTCGATGACGCGGTGGCCGACGCGATCGCCTCCCACATGGGCGCGTGGTATGATGGCCCCTATCCGTCGAACGACCTGGAGGACCTCGTCCACACCGCCGACATGGTGGCGTCGACGGCGTCGATCACGCCAAAGGTCCAGGGACCGATTCCGGAGGAACTCGAGCACTGTGGGCTCGAGGCGACCGACCTTCGATAGCCCTAGAGTTTCAATACCTCTGACGTTCACGAACAGTTATGGGTGAGATTAGGCAGAAAACAATCGTGGTATTAGGTGCTTTCGGGGCCGCAGCTTGGATCCTCGAAGCAAGTGGTTATCGTGAATATCTCGGCGCGTCCTGGGGTGATACGCTATCAATGGTTCCGGCGGAAATTGCTCTCGTCTTAGGAATCATGGTCGGCGCGGCTCTTCTGTTCGACATCTAATCCGACCCATTTTATCCGACCACGCGGCCAACACCGGCGATGCACCCACAGGACGACCTGCTCATCGTCGAGGCGCTCATCGAATACGCTCGCGAACGTGAACTTCACGACCCCGACCGACGCGATCGGGCGCTGGCACTCGCCGAGGACGTCGCTGGCGAGCACGGGCTGGGGCTCGAGGACGCGCTGTGGCAGATCGAGTAACGCTAAACTGTAAAATAGGCATAGGGTTTAATATCCGTGGAGGTATCAGAGGGGTCAAACAATGGTAGGAAAAACAGCAAAGGGCGTATTGGCCGTGTCGACGCCGCTCGTTGCCACGATGTAGCTTCGAGGGGTGGCTCCGCCTGGGAGGACGACGAGCACGGCGACCGCCGCGATGGCCGCGGAGATACCGGGGAGGTAGCCGACGATGGCACCGGACAGTGCGCCGGCGATAGCCGTCACCAGAAGGAGCGGTCGGGACATCCGGAGCATCGTTCCTCCCTGTGGCGGGACGCCGCCGCCCCGAACGGCGTCGATCAACACCGGCGCGCCGAAGAGGCCGGCGAACAGCGGCGCGAGCATCCCGCCGGCCTCGAGCGGCGCGTCCGGCGACAGGTCGAGCGTCGCCCAGCCGAGTGTCGCCGCGAGCGAAAACGAGAAGAGACCAGCGAACCGGCGTCGCCACGAGGATTCCGAGAGCACGAGGGCGAGAACGATGACCGCGAGCAAGACCGAGAGATTAGCTCGAAGCTGGGGGTAGACGGCCGTGACGGCGACGGTCACGGGAATCGCGAGTGGAATCGCCACGAGGACGGCCAGCAGGCTCCCGACCGCCGAGAGCCGAATCGCCTCGAAGCCCCGGCCCTCGAGTACCAGCTGGTGACCCGGCAGCGCCGTGACGGCCATCTCGGCGTCGGGGACTCCGAGCGCCATCGCCGGGACGGCGTTCAGGAAGGTGTGGACGACGCCCGCCGAGAGCATCGCACAGCCGACGAACAACGTCGGCCCCGGAATGGAGGGGGCGACGCCTGCGAGCAGGAGCGCGAAGTTATTCGCGTGCAGCCCGGGAATGAGGCCGCTGACCGAGCCGAGGGCGGCACCGCCGAGAATCCAGCACAGGAGGGCGACCGTGAACCGCGGGTCCACGGTCACCTCGAGGAACGCCTGTGCCATTGGTCGCGTTTGGGCGCGTTTCGGTACTTAAACTCGAGGAGTGTACAATGGTTGCTCGAGTGAGAGCGGTCGATAGTCAAAATAGGTGAAAACTGAACATAGGTGCGATTGCCAATCTGACTAACGTTACTAAATAGGCGACCAACCCCGTAGTAACGCAAGTACCTCACCAGCGGCTATAGCTCGACTGTGACTGCGGTTGCGACTCTCATTACGTGTGCGCGTCGCGCCAAAAAAATCGATGTGACTGTAAAACGTCGAAACCCGACTTAGCCGAAGAGTTCGCCGAGACCCTCGCCGCTGGCCTCCTCTTCCTCGTCATCGTCGTCGTCCGTCGTGTCCGGCACGTCGCTGGTCTCTTCGGCTTCCTCCTCGCCACCCTCCTCAGCGCCAGCAGCAGCCGCACCGCCGGCTGCAGCGCCGGCAGCGGGAACCGCGGCGGCCTCGGAGACGGCCTCGTCGATGTCGACGTCCTCGAGCGCGGCGACGAGCGCCTTGACGCGGGACTCCTCGACTTCGACGCCGGCGGCCTCGAGCACGCCGGTCAGGTTGTCTTCGTTGATCTCTTCGTCGGTCTCGTTCAGGATGAGTGCTGCGTAAACGTATTCCATTGGTCTAATCCTCGTAGTGTGTCTGTGTTTGTATCTGTGTTATCCGAACATTGCGCCGAGTCCTTCTGCGCCGTCATCGTCGTCGTCATCGTCCTCGTCTTCGTCGGCGGCCTCGGACTCGTCGCCGTTCTGGTCGTCGCTCGATTCTTCCTCAGACCCTGCCGCACCCGCGTCCGCAGCGGGGACCTCGACGCCCTGGAGTTCCTCCGGGAGCGCCTCCTCGTCGTCGATCTGGGCCGCAATCGCGCGCAGTTGCGCGTCGGCCTTGCGGACGAGGTCGGGCATGAGGTCGTCGTTCTCGATCGCCGCGTGCAGGCCGAGGCTCTTCGCCTCGCCCGTCGCCTTCGCGATGATCGTCGGCACGGTCTGGGCCGTCGGGTAGCCCGCGTTGATCGAGAGATTGCGTGCGAAGGCCGCGGCCGTCTGCACGTCGCTCTCGTAGGCCTCGACGTCGATGTCGAGGTCCTCGGGATCGAACAGCACGCCCTCGGAGAAGACGGCGCGCAGGTCGAGACCCACTTCCTTGGGCTCGATGCCGAGTTCGTTGAGGACGTTCGCGAGATCAGCCGAGACCTCCTCGCCGGTCTCGAGGACGGTCGAGTCCTCCATGACCTGGATCGAACCGTCTTCGATCCGGGCGTTGGCACCGATCTGCTGTAGATCGCCCACGAACGGACCGGGGTCGACCCCCGTATCACCCTCGGGGATGACGATGTCGTTTGGGGCCACCTCGCCAGCGTTGATCGGGGCGGGCGTCTTCGAGGCCTCGAGTTCCTTGTACAGGGCGAACGGGTTCGCGTTCGTCGCGACGAGGCCGACCTGTCCGTCGACGTGTTCGACGAGATCGTCGAGTCCGCCGGACTCGAGCGCGCGTCGTTGCAACGTGTTGCGACTGACGCGGACCACGGCGGTGCCGTGGAGGCCGCGACGCATGTCCTGCAGCTGCTTCGAGGGAATCCCGGTGATGCCGATGACGCCGACGCTCTCGTAGTCCTCGATGAGGGTCTCGAGTTCGTCGACCTCCTCGCGCTTCCACTCGGGAAGGTTCTCGGTCTTGCGTTCGGCTTCCGCCTGTGCTTCGGCGCTCATCTCAGGCCACCTCCACGGACGGCCCCATCGTCGTCTTCACGTAGACGGAATCGATGTTCTGGGGGCCCTTCTCGAGGTCGGCGTGCAGGCGTCGGAGGATGACGTCGATGTTGTCGGCGATCTCCTCGGCGCCCATATCCTCGGCACCCACGCGCGTGTGGAACGTGCGTCGGTCCCGTGAGCGAACTTGCACGGTGTTCTTCAGCCGGTTGACCGTCTCGACGACGTCGTCGTCGGGCGAGAGTGGGTCCGGCATCTTCCCTCGCGGGCCCAGGATCGTCCCTAGATGCCGCGCGATGTCCTGCATCATCGCCTCCTCGGCGATGAAGAAGTCGGTTTCGTCCGCCAGATCTTTGGCGTCGTCGTCGTCCAGATCGGCCACGTCACTCCCCGAAAGGACCTGGTCCGCGACCTCCTCGGCGCGGACGGCGGTCTCGCCTTCGGCGATGACCACGATTTGGGTCTCCTGGCCGGTTCCAGACGGCAACACGACGGACTCGTCGACGCGATTCGACGGTTCGTTGAGGTCTAGATCGCGCAGATTGATCGCGAGGTCGACCGTCTCGGTGAAGTTCCGATCGGGCGCGTCCTCGAGTGCGCGAGTGACTGCTGTTTCGATATCCGAATTTGCCATCGTTCACCTCCGTAGTACGCAGGGTATGCTCCTACGGGTCAGTGAAACAGGCCATGCCTGTCTCGCTTTGAGAAAGTGTCATGGCGAACTTAAACCCGTCGAACTCCGCGCCTCGAGGAGCGAGGAGTTTCGTGGCCTCGAATTAATCCAGTTGGACGCCACTCGAGCGTGCGGTTCACCCGGCTGAATTATCCAGATTGACCAATTAGAAATTGTGAATGTGCAACTGACCGAAATATACATTATCGTGGCAAGTGTAGGACGTGACAATGGGGCCGATAGATTTATACGCTATCGTTGGGGGCGTCGGGAGAGGGGGCGAGGGCGGGTCCGTTCGCGTCTACGAACAGGCGGTCGCGGCGTTCACCGAGCTGTCGCCGCTCGAGCAAGCCGCGATACAGGCCGTCGCGATCGTCCTGATCGGCGGGGTTGCTCTCGGAATCCTCCGGTATTCGGGACGGAAAACGCTCGAGGTTTCCAGACGGAGCCCGGTCATCTCCCTATGTATCGGGGTGCCAGGCGCGCTCGTCCTCGGCGGCCTGTTCTACACTGGCATCCTGCTTTCGTCCTCGTCGGTCGGAATTTTCTTCGCGATTCCACTCGTCGCCATCGGCGTGATCGTACTTCCGGTGAGTGCGGCGCTTGGCTACGTCGCTATCGGCGCGACGATTTCGACGCGGGTCGGCCTGTCTCGGACCCCCGCCTGGGTCATCGCTGGCGGCCTCCTCGGGGGAGTCGCCATGCTCGTTCCGGTCTTCGGGATCGCACTCGTCACGATAGCCACCGCGCTGGGAGTCGGTGCCGGTACTCGAGTGCTCGTCGGGAACGGTGGCGTTCGCCAGCCAGAAGAGCGGGTCGTACCACCAGCGAACAAGGTGTAAGGACTCGAGCGATTGCCGTATCAGACTTTGTTAGTGATGTGACGAAACGAGAACGATCGCGGCTACTACTCGAACCACCGAACGTTTGAGAAGTGGGTGACAGCTCGAAACTCGAGTCGTCACTCGACGAGAACGTCGTCGTACTCGCCGTCGTCGACTTTCGCTTTGAACTCTCGAGCATCGACGCCTTCGATGGTGACCCCCATCGAGGCGCAGGTACCGACGACCTCTTTGGCCGCGTTCTTCGTGTCGTAGGCGAGCAGGTCGGGCTTTTTCTGCTCGGCAATCGTCTTGACCTGATCGATCGAGAGGTCGGCGACGAAGTCCTTCTGGGGCTCGCCACTTCCCGTGTCGAATCCGGCCTCGTCCTTGACGAGAGCGGCCGTCGGTGGGACACCGACGTCGATCGAGTAGCTGCCGTCGTCTTCGTACTCGATGGTAACCGGCACTTCGGTGCCGTCGAAGGCTTCGGTCTGTTCGTTGATGTCGTTGACGACCGCCTGTACGTCGACGGGCGTCGGTCCGAGCTCGGGACCGAGCGGCGGGCCAGGATTGGCCTGGCCACCCGGGACGAGCGCTTCGATGGTTCCAGCCATACCCGAATGAATCCTCGCTCGAGTTTTAAGGGTTGCCATTCGGTCCAGTCCGGCTCGATAAACGTGTGAGAGGGTGACGTAGCGAGTTAGACGAGATGAGTAATCCTCGATGAGACTGTACTGAGTCAGCTCGAGGGGAGCCACTCGAAGGTTATCCGTGGCCCACCCACCCCACTGTGTCGAGTGTTTCCCTGCGTCGGCGGGGAACGGTCAGAATAGGAGAAGACGTCCAAAATATTCGGGCATCTGGGTGACCTACCCACCGTGTCGAGTGTTTAATCGGGCGACCGTCCGTCTCGAATCACATTCAATCGAACGAGGGTGAATATCCGTTGGCTTGAGGACAGGAAGTCTGCAGGTACACCCCCACCCCACTGTGTCGAGTGTTCTGCGAACGCTAGTGGAGGTTCGAAAAAGAGGTACTCGAGGGACTGCCAGGGAGCATCTCAAGAGTCGACGGAAGACGACGACTCGACGACTGGGATCAAGAGAGATCGACGGCGAGTAAACGGATCAATTGAGATTTACGGCGGCTCGAGTTTGCGATCTAATCAACTCGAACGGACGAGTAGCTCACAATCAGGTAGCTATCGTTCAGGCGGTTGTCGATCATAGTACTTCCCGCAGCCATCATACCCCCGCAGTCATCGTATTCCCCATAGTCACCGCATACCTGCAGTCACCGTAATCCACGTAGTTTCGCCCCACGAACCGCCTCGAGTGAGATGTCGACGTCCTCGAGTTCGTCGACGACGTCGAGGGCCAACTCGAGGGTCACGTCGAGGTCGTACTCGTAGTACTGCCCACCAGACCGACCGTGGTTGCGAGCGTACCGCTTCAAAATTCCCTGCATGGCCAGATCGGAGAGGTGGTCGTGCATCCGCCGGCGAACGAGTGGCTTCGTCCCGAACCGTTCGGCGATCGCCGAGTACTCGGGGTAGATTTCGCGAACGCGGGCGGGCGTTTCGTCGCCGATCGCGATGCTGAGCACCGCCGCCAGCGCCAGGTGACCGTGACGGGTCAACTCCATCATGCCCTGACGGATCTGTCCGCGCTCGAGCGCCTGCTGGGCGTCACGCACGTGCGATTCTCTAATGGTCGTCTCGTCCGCCGCACGCGTGATGTCCCCTGCCTTGTAGAGCAGATCCAGTGCCTGTCTCGCACTGCCGGTGTCCTGGGCAGCGAGTGCCGCACACAGCGAGAGTACGTTCGTCTCGTAGGCGGTTTCGTACAGGGCGTTCTCCGCTCGCTGCTCGAGAATCGAGCGCAACTCGCCGGCGGTGTAGGGTGGAAAGTGAACCTCCTCCTCACAGAGAGTGTCCTTGACCTTCGGGGAGAGACTGTCGTGAAAACTCAGGTCGTTACTGATGCCGATGATGCCGGGTTTGACCGACGAAAGATAGCCGTTCGCTCGAGCACGTGGGAGTTCGTAGAGGATGCCGTCGTCGTCGCCGATGTGGTCGATCTCGTCGAGGACGATCAGGACGGTACCGCCGATGCTCTCGAGTTCAGTGTAGAGCATGTCGAAGACCGTCTGTCGTGGGTAGCCAGTCGTACTGATCTGTTGGCTCGGCGGTCGCAGTTCGTTGACGAGATTCGCGGCGACCTGGTAGGAAGAAGAGAGGTTGTTACAGTTGAGCCAGACGACGGTCAGTGCGACGTCGTCGTAAGCGTCGACGTCACGCTCGAGGTGAGAGAGAAGATAGCGGGTGACGGCCGTCTTTCCGACGCCGGCCTTGCCGTAGAGAAAGAGGTTCCGTGGCTGTGCTCCGTTGATGACGGGCTGGAGGGAAGCCATGTACGTGTCGATCTCTTCGTCTCGTTCCTGGATCGACTCCGGTTGATAGTCCTCCCGTAGCACGTCCTCGTCGGAGAAGATCGACGTGTCCCGATCGAACAGCGGCATTAGTTGGACTGCTCGCTGCAAGATATATAAAACCACCGTGTCGAGTGCGTCGAGTGTTCAACGGAGCGTCCCCAATCGTCCCTACCGCCCCTCGATGAGATGGACACCCCACCGTGTCGAGTGTTCCGGACCGTTCCAGGAGCTCGAGTTGATCACCTTTCCGGATCAACCTATGGCACGTTGCGAGCGATCGTACCGAGATGCCAGATAGGCTGTCTCGATAGCCGAGTTCACCCCTCGAGTTTCCCACCGCATGCGTAGCCGGGAAACCCCTCTTCCAGTGACGTACGCTCGATTCCGATCTCTCATCTGCATTGACGGTCCCAATGAGCCATCCGAGTGAATCGCTCGTTACGTTCCGTTAATGGGAGTTTGCGTTCGACGATGACTATCTTTTCGATATTGCGATGCCGACGTTATTTTCTTCGTTGGTGATGTTACTATCACCTCCCCTGCCAGGAGCCTCACTGTCGAGGTACCGTCCTCTTTCTCGAGGTACCGTCCTTTTTTAGACCACTCCCCCAAAGATGCCTTGAGTTTACCCACCCTGGCCTCCTTCATCGGAGACGCCTCCGATTTGCTCGCCTCGCAGACATCACCACCCCCTGACCCGAAACACTCGACAAAGTGGGGTCTCTCACCCTACCACCCCTCAGACGACGGCCGGCCTCACTCCAAAAAACACTCGACACTGTGGGGTGGGACACCTCACAAAATGCCGACCGACCGTTCCGACCTCGAATTGGCCGTCCTCTTGCTTTAAGTCATCTGGACGAACATCTTCGCTCGTATTCCCAGCGGCTAATAACTGGCGTGACCCGCTATACTACGGGAGTTCATACGTTCGGGTGTACATGACCGATCACATCGGAGCCCCTGGAATTGGTATCTCGCGGCGGGAATATCTGGCTGCAACCGGCGGAACCGGTGCTGCCGTTCTCGCCGGCTGTCAGTCACCGATGAACCTGAGTTCCAAAGCAACTGCCCAATCAGACCTCCCGACGACGAGCCCACCGTCGGTCGTCCAGGTCGACGAGCAGGGCGGGGAAGTCACGCTTCGAAGCGTCACCTCCCGACACCCCGTGCACCCGCTCGAGTCGATGGGCGGTCCAATCGAGTTCCCACAGGTCTGGGCGTTCCAGGCCGACGACAGGGAACCCAGCGTTCCGGGGCCGATCCTGCGAACGACCGAGGGCAACGACATGGAAGTGACGCTCGACAACACGGACGGGAGTCACCCGCACACGCTTCACTTTCACGGCTCACACAAGACATGGGAGAACGACGGCGTGCCGACGACGACGGGTATTCGCGTCGACCCGGGCGAGAAACACACCTACACGATTCCGGCGAACGTTCCGGGGACGCACCTCTACCACTGTCACTACCAAACGAACCGGCACATCGACATGGGGATGTACGGCATCTTCCGCGTCGACCCGAAGGGGTACGAACCAGCCGACAAGGAGTACTTCATGACGGTCAAAGACTGGGACTCGCGCGTCCCCAGGCAGATGAACGGCGAGGACGTCGACTACAGCCCTCGCCAGCGTAACCCCGACGTGTTCACGATCAACGGAAAGAGCCTCCCCCGGACGCTCCATCCCGAAGACGGTTCACCGATGATCGTCGATTCGGGCGACACGGTCAGACTCCACTTCGTCAATGCGGGGTACATGTCTCACCCGCTGCACACGCACAACCACCGTTTCCGTCTGGTCGAGAAGGACGGCGGCCAGATCCCCGAAGCGGCGCAGTACGAGCGCGACATCACCAACGTCGCGCCCGCGGAGCGCCACACGATCGAGTTCGAGGCGAACGCCGATCCCGGCATCTATCTGATGCACTGTCACAAGGTCGACCACGCGATGAACAGGAACTTCTACCCAGGCGGCATGGTCAGTGCGATCGTCTACCGAGACGTCATGGACACCGACATCTTCAGCGACCTCATGGGGTACGCCGGCTACGAGGGCTGAGCAAGCTGCGCCCACTCTCGGACGCGCTCTCCTGTCTCTCTTTTTTGTCTCTCCCTCCTTACCTTTCCTCTTCTACCTTCTTCTCCTCATCTTGTATCGGCCTCTCCTCGAGTTCGACTCTCGTCTGAGTCTCGCTCTCCGCATCCCGTTCGATCACCGACCTCGCTCGAGACTGTTTCTCGAAGAAAAGGATCACTACCTCGACGAAGCCTCGATTACCCGCCGTAACAGTCGCTTCACGTTATTCCGGTGTCAGGAGTTGTTCTCGAAGGGACATGAAACCACACGACAACGGACGGGCACCTGACAACGAACAGGCGTCCGACACCGCACGGACGACACTCGACGGGGAATTACGCGACGGAACGAGTCGACGAACGTGGCCGTCACGACGAACCTTTCTCCGGGCGACCGCTACGGCGGGCGCCGTAGCCGGCCTCAGCGGACTCACTGTCGCCCAGGAAGAAACGACGTTCGAACTCGGCGGCGTCACCTCCGGCTGGGAGGGGCGGTCGCCATCCGATATCGAAGGGGAGACGAATCCGACGCTGACGCTCGAGGCCGGCCAGACGTATTCGATAACCTGGGAGAACGTCGACGGCCTTCCACACGACATCATTATTCTCGACGCGGACGGGAACGACATCGTCGGGACGGAAATAATGAGCGAGCAGGGCGAAACCCAAACCCTCGAGTTCGAGGCGACCGAGGAGATGGCGGAGTACTACTGCTCAGTCCATCCGGGATCGATGCGCGGCGACATCCAGATCGGCGAACCAGCCGACGGTGCCGACGGCGACGAGACTGAGGAGGACGTGAGCGACGTCATCGGCGAGGGCCCCACGATCGGCCTCGAGCGCGTCGCCGGTGGGTTCGTCTCGCCGGTCGGGTTCGAGGTGGCACCCGGGCAGCAAAATTGCTACTACGTACTCGATCAACCGGGTCAGATCTACCACGTCGATGCCAACGGTAGCGAACCGACGGAGTTCCTCGACCTCACCGACCGAATGGTCGAGGTCGGCGCCGCGACGGATGCGGGGTTCGACGAGCGCGGCCTCCTCGGCCTCGCATTCCACCCCGAGTACCAGGAGAATCGCCGGCTCTTCGTCTACTACAGCGCGCCCCTGCGTGAGGACTCGAGCGACGGTAGCGCCGAGAGCGGGGACGAAGCCGAAACCGGTGACGACTCGAGCGACGATGCGAACGAAACCGACAGTACCACAGACGAGAACGCGAGTGACGACAGCGAGGCCGACGACGAAAACGCAAGCGACGACGAGAACGGCAGCGAAGACTCGAGCGAGGAGGACGAAGCGGAAGAGTCCTACGACCACACGGCCGTCCTCGCCGAGTTCCAGGCGACGGAGGACTTCGCGTCGGTCGACCTCGATTCGGAGCGGATTCTCATCGAGGTGGACCAACCGCAGTTCAACCACAACGGCGGCCCCGTCGTATTCGGGCCGGACGGCTACCTGTACTGGGCACTGGGCGACGGCGGCGGAGCGGACGACATCGGCTTCGGCCACCTGGAAGACTGGTACGACGAGAACGAGGGCGGCAACGCCCAGAACACGACCGAGACCCTGCTCGGCGGGATTCACCGGATCGACGTCGACAGCGAAGGCGAGGACGACAAACCCTACGCCATCCCGGACGACAACCCGTTCGTCGACAGCGAGGATGGCTTCGACGAGTACTTCGCCTGGGGGCTTCGCAACCCGTGGCGTGTCTCGTTCGACGGCGAGGGTCGTCTCTTCGTCGCAGACGTCGGGCAGAACCTGTACGAAGAGGTCAACATCGTCGAGAACGGCGGCAACTACGGCTGGAACGTCAAGGAGGGCATCGAGTGCTTCTCGACGGCCGATCCGAACGCTCCGCCCTCGGAGTGCCCGTCGCAAACTCCCGATGACGTTCGCGGCGGCGAACCGCTGCTCGATCCCGTCATCCACTACCCACACCAGGTCGGCGAGGAGACCATCGGCATCTCGATTACCGGCGGCTACGTCTACGAGGGCGAGGCGGCACCGGCGCTCGAGGGCCACTACGTCTTCGGCGACTGGAGCGACGCGTTCGAACGACCGTCGGGGGCGCTCTTCGCGTCGCCGCTCGAGGAGTACGAGCCGATGGCCGATCGAAGCGAGGAGGACCTGTGGGACATCATCCGGCTTTCGGTTGCCAACGCGCCCGAGAATGCGATCAACCGATTCGTCCTCTCGTTCGGTCGGGACCACGACGGCGAACTGTACGTCCTGACGACGGCACGGTACACCGACGGCGAAACGGGCGAAGTGTACCGTATCGTCTCGGAGGAAGATGGCGAGGAGATCGAACCGCACGAAGATTCGGTCGCACAGGAGACGGGTGAGGAAGAAGGCGACGAAGAAGACGGTGAAGGAGACGAAAGCGAGACGGACGACGATGAAAGCGATGCGGGTGACGATACGGAGCAGGACGAAGGAACGGACGACGGGAACGAGACCGCCGACGGAAACGAGACCGCCGACGGAAACGAGACCGAATCAAACGGGGGTGACGAGAACGATACCGCGTGATCGTGATGGTTGCGTAACTTCGTCTCGGTAGGCGACGCAACTCGACTTTCGCCTCGGAAACGAAACGCAACTTCGCCTCGAGGCCAGAGACAAAACGCTGCACCAGTAACGGCGACGAACCTCCCTCGTGTTAGGGCGACCAGGCTCGAGACGGTTCGTGAGCCCAGCATACTGATCTGGGAATTCTCGACCTGTACCACAGTCTATTGTGCGGCAGTTGAGCGCCTGTCCATCAATTCCACCACGTCTGAAGAGGCAAGCCTGGGTATTACACAGCGATTTCCCGTGAGGTAGGATATGCCGAATACCTTCTCGATCGACGCAGACTGGAACGCACTCTACATAGACGGCGAATGGACGGAATCAGACGGCGACGAAGAAATCTCTGTCGATGATCCCTCGAGTCGCGAGGAAATCGCCCGCGTCCCTGCGGGGACGGAAGCCGACGTCGACGCAGCGTTCGAGGCCGCGGCATCGGCACAGGCCGAGTGGCGAGAGGCCCCACCCATCGAGCGCGAGCGCGTCGCCCTCGAGGTGGCGAACCTGCTTCAGGAGTACGAAGACGAAATCGTGGACCTCCTGGCCCACGAGGCGGGCGGCTCTCGGATCATGGGCGAAACGTCGGTCCAGATCGCCGCGGACCAGGCGATGGAGGCCGCGACGCTCCCCCGCCGCATGAAGGGCGAGCAGGCCGACTCGAACGTGCCGGGCAAGGAAAACCTCGTCAGGCGAGAACCGCAGGGCGTCGTCACGGTCATCTCGCCGTGGAACTTCCCCCTCAATCTCTCGGGGCGGGCCGTCGCGCCCGCCATCGCGACCGGCAACGCCGTCGTGCTCAAACCCGCGTCGAACACGCCGATCACGGGCGGGCTCCTGATCGCGAAACTGTACGAAGAGGCGGGCTTGCCGGATGGCCTCCTGAACGTCGTCACCGGGAGCGGTTCAGAGATTGGCGATCCGGTGGTCGCTCACCCCGAGAGCGACGTCGTCGCGTTCACCGGTTCGACCCCGGTCGGCCGCGGCGTCGCGACGACCGGCGGCGAGAACCTCTCCGTGATCGCGCTCGAGTTGGGCGGAAACAACGGACACATCGTGACTGCCGACGCCGACCTCGAGGCGGCCGTCGATTCGGCGGTCTTCGGGACCTTCGTCCACCAGGGACAGGTCTGTATCTCCATCAACCGCCACATCGTGCACGAGGACGTCTACGACGAGTACGTCGATCGGCTCACCGACCGCGCTGAATCTCTCCCGGTCGGCAGCGCTCACGACCCCGATACGGTGGTCGGCCCGGTCATCGACGAATCCCAGCGCGACGAGATGCTGGGCTACGTCGAGGAGACGGTCGAGGCCGGGGCGACGCTCGAGACGGGCGGCGAGACGGTACCGATGGATAGCGGTGGCGATGGAGGACCTGACGAGCGCGAAAACGGACCCAGCGACTCCCTGCTCGTCGCCCCAACTGTACTCTCCGGCGTCACGAACGACATGGCCGCCGCGTGCAACGAACACTTCGGCCCCATCGCGCCGGTGATCAGCGTCTCGAGCGTCGACGAGGCGATCGAGGTCCACAACGACACCGAGTACGGCCTCTCGGGATCGGTCCACGCCGGCGACGTCGGAACGGGAATGCAAATCGCCGAGCGGATGGAGACGGGAATGGTCCACGTCAACGACCAGCCGGTCAACGACGAGGCTCACGTTCCGTTCAGCGGCACGAAGGCGTCCGGTGTCGGCGGCTACAACGGGACTGACATCATGGACGAGATGACCGAGAAGAAGTGGATCTCGCTCCAGCACGACCGTCGGGAGTATCCGTTCTAATACGTACGCGTGAGCGATCCTCCGCTCGAGTTCGGTGCGAGCGATATTTCTCGACTCCAAACGCAGTCATAGACCTCTCGAATCCATACGCAGCCACAGACTTCTCGACCTCGAACGTAGTCACAGAAAGGAGTGTCTCACTCGAGCGTGACACGACCGTCGGAGTGGACGGTGACGTCGTAGCCACGGTACTCGAAACTCACTTGCCTGAACGGTGCCGCTGGTCCCGTCTCCAGGAAGATCTGGTCGAGAGCGGACGGGTCGACGACGTCGTTGAGCGGTGGTTTACAGGCTTCTGGATCGATTCCGTCGGCCTCGGCGACGGTTTCGATGACGCGCAAACTCGGATCCGTCGCCCACGAATCGGGTGCATCGTCTGGTGCCATGCTCATGGTTAGACCAGGAGCTGGATGTCCGACTCAGCCATGTGCTGGAGCGCCGTCGCGGCCCCGACGCCGGTCGTCACGCCGTCGTAGAAGTCGTCCTCGTCGTAGTCCATCAGCTCGATGGTCATCTGGCAGGCCTGGAGGTCGACTCCACTCTCGAGGGAAAGGTCGATAAGCTCCTCGATGGTAGCCGTGCCGTTCTCGTCGATTTTCTTCTGCATCATCTTCGTCGCCATCGAGTCCATTCCGGGGAGCGCGGCCAGCGCGTTCGGCATCGGCATGTTCGGGTTACCGACGGCGCTCAGCTTGAGGTTCTGGGACTTCTCCTCGTGGAGAATGTCGAGCCCCCAGAACGTGTGGAAGACGACGACGTCCCAGCCGAAGGCGGCTGCCGTGCTCGCGAGGATCAGTGGCGGGTACGCCATGTCGAAACTGCCCTGCGTCGCGACGATCGTCATCTTCTTCTGGTCGTCGTCCAGGTCGGCGACGGTGTCCTCGAGTTCCTCGACGCGCTCGAGCAGGGCCTCCACGTCGGCGGCGTCGAACTCGCTACCGTCGATCGATGGGGTTGCGTTGTCGGTGCTCATGTTACTCGGTTTTCTTCACGTAGTGCGTGTAGAGGTCGTCCGATTCGACCTGGTCGAGGAGTTCGACGCCGTCGATTCCCTCGGCCCAGCCCCGAATGTCGCTCATGCTACCCGAGTCGGTCGCCACGACCTCGAGAACGTCGCCGTCGTCGAGGTCGTCGATGGCCTGCTTGGTCTTCACGATGGGTATTGGGCAAGACTGTCCTTTCACGTCGAGCGTCTCCGTAACGGTGTATTCTGAACTCATTGGTTATCGTGTGCTATGTATTGGATCTACCCCACAATACCATACAGGGGAATAAAAGCGTATCGATTATTGCCTCTCTCGTGAACCACCGCAATGTAGGGTGATGACTATAATTGCTCGTTCACACCACTACACGCGTTATTCAGGATATCGTCGACCAGACGGCAAAGATAGTATTGCATATATTTGGAACTACTATACAAACTCTTAAGTGGGGGCGCCAGGTACAGAGGGATGTACACCATGAGCGAAATGGACTTTCCAACGCCCGACGTTGCAGTCGATTCGATCACACCTGTGGAGTTGAAAGCCAGCATCGACGATGGAGAATCAGTCACAATCCTCGACGCCCGTATGCAGTCGGATTACGACAAGTGGCGCATCGAGGGTGACACCGTCGAGACGATCAACGTCCCGTACTTCGAATTTCTGGACGACGAAATCGACGACGACGTGCTTGCACAGATTCCGGACGACCGCGAAGTCACCGTCCTCTGTGCGAAAGGCGGCGCCAGCGAGTTCGTCGCCGGGGCGCTCGAGGAGCGCGGCTACGACGTCAACCACCTCGAGGACGGGATGAACGGGTGGGCGCGCATCTACGAGGCCCGCGAAGTCACGAACTACGACGGCGCCGGCACCCTGCTCCAGTACCAGCGTCCCTCCTCGGGCTGCCTGGGCTACCTGCTCTACGACGGCGACGACGCCGCCGTGATCGACCCGCTGCGTGCCTTCACTGACCGCTACCTCGAGGACGCCGACGACCTCGGTGTCAACCTGACGTACGCGTTCGACACGCACGTACACGCGGACCACATCTCGGGACTTCGATCGCTCGCCGAGGAGGGCGTCGTGAGCGTTCTCCCCGCGCCCGCGGCCGACCGCGGGGTCACCTACACCGACGACGTGACGCTGGCCGAGGACGGGGACGAATTTGCGGTTGGCGACGCCACGATCGAGGCAGTCTACACGCCCGGACACACCTCAGGGATGACCTCCTACCTGATCGACGACGGCCTGCTCGCGACCGGAGACGGCCTGTTCGTCGAGAGCGTTGCCCGGCCGGACCTCGAAGAGGGCGACGACGGCGCGGAAGACGCCGCGCGCACGCTGTACGAATCGTTGCAAGAGCGAGTGCTGACCCTGCCCGAGGACACGCTCGTCGGCGGGGCTCACTTCAGCGACGCGGCCGTCCCCGCCGAGGACGGGACGTACACGGCGCCGATCGGCGACCTCGTCGACCGCATGGACGCCCTCACGATGGACGAAGACGAGTTCGTCGATCTGATCCTCGCGGACATGCCGCCCCGTCCGGCCAACTACGAGGACATCATCGCGACGAACCTGGGACAGCAGACCGCCGAGAACGACGAGGCGTTCGAACTCGAGCTCGGCCCGAACAACTGCGCCGCCAGCCAGGATTCCCTGGCTGACGACTGATCCAGATACCCGTGATCGCTGAACTCCTGTCCCTACAACTGTACCCGCAACTGCCCTTACAACTGCACCTGCCACTGCAACTGACGCCACCCGCCGACCTCTTCCCGAACGGCATTTCGCGGTACGCCGCCGGGGGCTTACTCGTCGGTCTCGGCGCGGTCGCAATCTACCTCGGGACGGGCATCGCCGCCGGTGCGAGCACGTTCCTCGAGTCGACGCTGTCGTACGTCTCGGACCAGTCCCGGTTCCAGCAGTATCGGGCGTCTCGAGACTGGCGCGTCGTCTTCACCCTCGGGATCGTTCTGGGGGCGGCGGTCTACGCCGTCGTCTGGCAGGGCGGCGCCTGGACGACCGACGTCCAGCCGTGGCGACTCCTGGTCGGCGGCGTGTTCGTCGGTATCGGCACGCGCGTCGGGAAGGGCTGTACGTCGGGTCACGGCGTTTGCGGCGTCGGCTCGGCCTCGAAGACCTCGATCGTCGGCGTCGTGACGTTCCTGGCGGTGGCGATCGTGACCGCACAGCTGGTCTCTGCACTGGGGGTGAGCCCATGAGCGCGAGTGGGCCCGAACGGCACCCGCTGTTCATGCCGTTGATTCTCGTCGGCGGCCTGATCTTCGGGTTCGGCCTCGCCTACAGTCACATGGCCCGGCCGGAAGTCGTGCTGGATTTCCTCCAGTTCGACGACTTCGGCCTGCTGTTCGTGATGTTCGGCGCGGCGATCATCTCGGGCATCGCGTTCTGGATCACGCCGCGCCTTCGCGAACGGGCGCCGCTGACCGGCGACACCTACGGCCGTCGCCTGAAGTCGTTCGACCGGAACGTCCTGATCGGCGGCGCCATCTTCGGCGTCGGCTGGGGCCTCTCCGGGATCTGTCCCGGCGCGGCCTACGCCAGCCTCGGGATCGGAAACGTCACGATCCTGTGGGCGATCGGCGGGATGTTCGCCGGCGCCTACCTCCAGGGTGTCTAGCGGAGCCAGCGCGCCTCGAGCGGGACGACACCGTCGAGCGCGGACTGATACGCGACGACCGACTCCCCTTTACCAACGACCGACGACCTACGTTCCACGACCCGCGTCCACGCTCCACGACCAACGACCCACGCATCCCTCGAGCGAAGGACCAGCTCTCGAGCCAACGACCAGATTTTCGACATACACGTCACCAACGATGGACCCCACAACGATTGCGCTCTTCAGCGTCGCGGCACTCGCCAGTCTATTTATGGCCTGGGTGATCGGCGCCGGCTCGAGCGGCGCGACACCGTTCGCCCCGGCGGTCGGCGCGAACGCCATCTCGACCATGCGGGCGGCGTTCGTGGTCGGCATCCTCGGATTCGCTGGCGCGGTTACACAGGGTGGAAGCGTCTCGGACGCCGTCGGCCGCGGCCTCGTGCAGGGAGTCACGCTCCCTCCCAGCGCCGTCATCATCGTTCTCCTGATCGGTGCCGGCCTGATGGCGATTGGCATCGTAACGGGGTATCCGATCGCGACCGCGTTCACCGTCACGGGCGCGGTGATCGGCGTCGGGTTCGCCCTCGGCGGCCAGCCCGCCCCTCGAAGTATACCGAAATCGGGGCGCTGTGGGTCCTGACCCCGTTCGTCGGCGGCGGGATCGCCTACGGAATCGCGAGTGTCCTGCCACGCGATGACGTCCCCGAACGGGTGAGCGTGCCGATCCTGGCCGCGATCGTCGGCGCCGTCGTCGCGAACCTCGAGTTCGCGTTCCTCGCATCCGCAGGCGGGACGCTGGCGGCGGCCGGCAGCCGGTTTATCCCGCTCGAGGGACTCGTCGGACCGGCGGTCGCAACTGCGCTCGTCGCGATTTCGGTGGGCCTGCTGGTTCGCTGGGACGTCAGCCGCGACCAGGCCGGAGGGCTTCGCCGGTTCCTGCTCGCGCTCGGTGGCCTCGTCGCCTTCTCTGCGGGGGCGAGTCAGGTCGGACTCGCGGTCGGGCCCCTGCTGCCACTGCTCGAACAGGAGTCGGCGATGGCCGTCTCGACCATCGCGATCCTCACCGGTGGCGGTCTCGGGATCCTCGTGGGCTCCTGGACCGGTGCGCCGCGAATGATCAAGTCGATCTCCCAGGAGTACGCCTCACTTGGCCCGCGACGTTCGATTTCGACGCTCGTTCCCTCGTTTCTGATCGCACAGACGGCCGTCCTGCTCGGCGTTCCCGTCTCGTTCAACGAGATCATCGTCAGCGCGATCATCGGTAGCGGACTGGCCGTGGGTGGGAGCGGCGGCGTCAGTCCTCGAAAACTCGGCGTGACGGTCCTCGCCTGGATCGGGTCGTTCGTCCTGGCGTTCGGCCTCGGGTAGGGAGTCGTCGTTCTGTAACATAGGTTCAACCCGTCCACCGACGTTCTCGAGCTTCTGGAACTGACGATTCGGCTGTCAAAATTGAGTTCACACCATTGACGACCCGATTAACGGACTCGAGGAGCATGATTGACCGACTCGAGGAACAATCGACACGAGGTCGTGCTCGAGTTCGACCAGGCTTTCGGAAGCTCCAGTTCTCTACCGAGTTTGCGTTACCGCCGGCAGGCTGAGTTACCGCCACCGCTTCCAGACTGGATAACCGTCACCTCCGCCGGGCCGAACGCAGCTACCGCCGTCGGGTCTCGACTGCGGTACCAGAGAGGTTGACCCAGAGCATTCCCTCGCCCATCTCCTCGTAATCGAAGGATGCGCCGACGATGGCGTCCGCACCGAGTTCCGCTGCGCCCGCTCGCACGTCCGTGATCGCCTCCCGGCGTCCCGCTTCGATCTTCTTCTCGTAGGAACCGCTCCGTCCGCCGACAACGTCGCGGATTTCCGCCGCGATGTCGCTGATGACGTTCGCGCCGATGACGGCTTCCCCGGAGACCACGCCCAGGTACTCCGTTACTTCCCGTCCCTCGAGTCCGTCCGTCGTCGTGATGGTGATGTCAGACATACGATCCTCTCTCGGAATTGGACCGACAAGAAACTCACTCTCTCCATCGAACTCCACACAGTATCAGACCCTACCCAATCGTCAGCACGCGGTCGGCGTCGGTCACCATCTCGAGTAAGTCGCTCATCGTCGAAACTGGACACACGTCGCTGCCCTCGCTGTTTCGGATCTCGAGGCAGGTTCCGCAGGCGAGGAGGTCGCCACCGGCGTCGGCGAACGCCTCCATTCGCTCGCGGACGTCGAACTGCCCTCCGGAGATCGTTTCGGCCTCGACGCCTTCGCCGAGGAGGAACACGGAGACGTCGTGACCGTCCTCGAGAGCGGTGATGCCGAACCGAAACGCGTTCCACGCCCGTTCGGGGTCGGCGGTCTCGAGGACGATGCCGATTCGATCGGCCACGTCGGTTCGTGCGTGTGCTCGTTCGTTCTCGTCCACCGTATCTGACATAGTTGTGTATTATTATCCCAATACCATAAAACCTCGGCCCAATAACCCTCACGGCGTTCGTGTTCGACGAACCACCGCTAGATGAACGCCAGCGGCACCATCACCAGAACCCCCGCGACGATCCCACCAGCGAGCTCCGGTTTTCCGCCGCGTGGCAACGCCGAACCGATGTCGAGCGCTTCGGGGATGAATTCGCTCACGACGAGGTAGATCATCGCTCCCGCGGCGAACCCAAATCCGAACGGGAGGAAGTCGCGGGCCACCTGGACGAACGCGAAGGCGATGACGGCTCCAATTGGCTGGGGGAGACTCGAGAAGATGGCCCACCAGACCATCTTCCAGCGGCTGACACCCATCGACTTCAGCGGGATCGAAATCGCCGTTCCCTCTGGGATGTTGTGGATGGAGATAGCGATCGTCATGAACACCGCCAGCAGCGGAACGGTGAATCCGAGGAATCCGAACCCACCCTCGAGTCCCAGATCGGCAAAGGAGACGCCGACGGCGATTCCCTCTGGAAAGCTGTGTACCGTCAAGATGCCGAGGATGAGCACGAGCTTTTTGAAGTCGGCCTCCTCGTACTCTCGAGGGTCGAGATCCGCGTCGAGGAGCACGTCGTGAGCGATGACGACGAGGACGACGCCGACCGCCATTCCGACCGCGATCTCGAGGGCGGTCCCCTCGGCCAGCCCCTCCTCGATGAGGCCGAACACCGACGCCGAGACCATGATCCCGGATGCGAGCCCCCAGAGGACGACGTTGTGCCGGTCGCTAATGTCGTCGAAGAAGAAAAACGGGAGTGCCCCGAGCCCGGTCGCGAGGGCAGTCACGAATCCGGCGACGAACACCAGCGTCAAATTCTCGAGGAGACTCATCGTCGGTGATCGGTTCGGATTGGAGATACGTACCTGTTGTGTCTACTGGCCGTCGATCGAACTCGAGCGCGACGGTCGACGCGTCACTCCCGTCGACCGGGACGAGGGGGAAGTCGTACATGGAGAGGATTCGACCGGGATGGCCATAATTGTGAGGCGTTTCCAGATCGGTTCTGGATCGACGTCGACGACGGGTCACAGAGATTTGACGAACTGCTACCGAGGTCCGAGAACTGCTACAGAGATCCGATGAACGGCTATCGAGACCAGACGACGGGTACTAAAGTGCGACGACCTGGACCATTAGAGCGACCGAACCACCCCAGACCCAGCGACGCTATTCGTGCCACTACTCGCGTCTCTATTCGCGTCTACGCGAAGAATCTGGATCGCCGGCCTGGAACTCCTCCGTCTCGAGCGGATCTTCGAACGCCCCGACGATTGCCTCGAGGGCGTCGGTCGCGGTCATCAGGCCGATGATCTGCTGGTCCGTCTCGGAACCGTTCCCGCCGCCGACGGCGTCGCTCTCTCGAGACGCACGTTCGTCACCCGCGAATGCGCCGGCATCGACCGACTCGCCATCGGCCCCGACGGCCGTCTGAACGAGGCCCAGTTCCTGGTTTTCGGCCTGCAACTCGTCGATCGCCTCGCTAACCGGCGTGTCGGGCGCCAGCGACATCGGCGGCGTCGAGATATCCTCGAACGAGGTGTCGCCCGACCGAAGCGCATCGATCCGATCGACGACCGTCGGCACGTAGACGATCCCGACGTATCGCTCGAGGTCCCCTTCGACCAGTGGGAATCGCGTGTGTGGGCTCGATCCCATCCGCTCGAGGTTCTCGGCGACCGAGACGTCAGTCGAGAGGAAGACGATGTCCCCTCGGTCGGTCATGACGTCGCTCACCCGCAGTTCGTCGACGGCGAGGGCGTTGAAGACCTCCTCTCGTCGTTCCCTGGACAGTTCGCCCTGCTCGAGGACGGAGCCGAGTTCGCGGTGGAGTTCGGCGCGCGTCTCGATCCGCTCAGTTTCGGCCTCGAGCCAGGCGCCGGTCATCTCGACGCCGAAGAGCCTGAGCGTTGCCTTCGCCGTCCAGTCGCCGACGGCGATCAGCGGGGAGATCACCCACGCGAACCAGTACAGTGGCCCGGAACCGTATCGTGCGACCTGTTTCGAGCGTTCGACGCCGAGGTAGGTCGGCGTCTGCTCGCCGTGGGTGAGGTGGATCATGTTGATGATGAAGAACGCCAGCAGGGAACCGGCGCCGACGGACGCGAGAAACGAGTTCTGGAAGACGGGTTCGAAGATGGCCGCCAGCCCCGGTTCGGCGACGATACCGAGCGCGATGCTGGTCCCCGAAATCCAGATTTGACAGGTTGTCAGGTAGAACTCGAGGTCCTCGGTCATCTCCCACGCCCGTCGAAGTCCCGGTGTGTCGAACTCCGACTCCGGATACTGCCTGACGCGAGTGAGCGCGAACTCGGTGGCGACGAAGTAGGCGTTCACCAGAATCAATCCAGCCCCGGCGAGCAACCTGAGACCGATCTCGAGACTGTTCACTCGAGGATGGTTCAACGAGCGCGTACAAACGTCTTGATGCCGTGACAGCCGTAGAGTAGACGGTCAGCGTGAACGGTCAGAGTGGTCAAGAGGTATCCGATTCCACGACTCGACCCGCTCCCGTTTTCTCGTTCGAGATTCTGAGGACGGTACCGTTTGCTCGACGGACCGAAAGGCCAGGATGGTAGTTCACTCCCAGACCGATCGAACTCGAGACTGCTCCCAAAAGAGGACGGGGGATGAGGAATGGAAGGGGGGGGGGGGGGGTTGAAACGGTAACCACGGCACCTGAAGCGAAATTCAGCGATCGATAGCTAAAACTATTTGTCCTTGCACTTTGTTTAGATACTGACGATACTATGGTCGCAATTCAAATAAATTCGCTCACACGACGGTTCGGCGACGTCACGGCCGTGGACGGGCTCGACCTCGAGGTCAGGCGGGGTGAAGTGTACGGGTTCCTCGGTCCGAACGGCGCCGGGAAGTCGACGACGATCAACATGCTCCTCGGGTTCACCCCGCCGACGTCCGGAACCGCGACGGTTCTCGGTCACGACATCGTGGACGAATCGCTCGCCATCCGACAGGCGACTGGGGTCCTCCCGGAAGACTTCGGCATGTACGACCGGTTGACCGCGCGAAAGCACGTCCAGTTCGCGATCGACACGAAAGGCGCGAGTGACGACCCCGACGTACTACTCGAGCGAGTCGGACTCGAGGACGCCGCTGACCGGAAGGCAGGTGGCTTTTCGACCGGGATGAAACAGCGCGTCGCGCTCGCGATGGCGCTCGTCGGTGAGCCCGACCTCCTCATCCTCGACGAACCCTCGTCGGGACTCGACCCGAACGGCGCCCGCGAGATGCGCCAGATCATCCTCGACGAGGTCGACCGCGGGGCGACGGTGTTCTTCTCGAGTCACATCATGGAGCAAGTCGAGGCGATCTGCGATCGGGTTGGGATCATGCGCGACGGCCAGCTCGTCGCCGAAGACACGATTGACACGCTAAAGGATCAGTTCGACGCCGAATCACGCCTCGTCCTCACCGTCGATTCGGTGCCGGACGGGATCCTCTCGCCCCTCCGATCCATGGCGAGCGTCTCGGACGCACAGGTCTCGGGAACCGACATCGTCGTCAGCCTGCGGGACTCGGACCAGAAGGCGGCCATCATCAACGCCGTCGAGGAACGAGGCGTGAAGATCACCGACATCACCTCGAAGGAACCGTCGCTCGAGGAACTGTTTGCCGTGCTCACGACCTCGGATTCCGGCCGACTCGAGGACGACAACGCCAATTCGGCGGAGGTCAACGCATGAGCTGGATGCACGTCGCCAGCAAGGACTTCGCCGACGCCGGTCGATCGATGATGTTGTGGGCGCTCACCGTCGTGTTAGTCCTGCTCGTCGCCGGCGTGTCGGCGATCCCGTACCTGCTTGCTGAAGAGATGACGCCGACGTTCGAAGCGGCGCTTTACTTCCTCTTTACGCCGATCGGCTTGCTCATACCGATCATCGGATTAGTCGTCGGCTACCAGGCGATCGTGAGCGAACGCGAATCGGGGAGCATTCGCTTCCTCCTTGGTCTCCCAAATACCCGTCGCGACGTGATTCTCGGGAAGGTTATCGGGCGCGTCGGCGTCGTCGCCGTTCCGACCCTGATCGGCTTTCTCGTCGGTGCGGTCGTGATCGGCGCGCTGTACGACGGTTTCATCGTTTCAGATTACCTCGGCCTCCTGGTCTTCTCGCTGGTTATGGGTCTCGTCTACGTGTCGGTGGCCGTGGGTATTTCGGCAAGCGTCAGTTCTCGAGCGAAAGCACTCGCGGGTGTGCTGGTGTTCTTCGTCATCTTCGACTTCCTCTGGGAGTTCATCCTGATGGGCACGTACTGGGCCCTCGAAGGGAGCTTACCGGGATTCGATGGACTCCCTGCCTGGTACCTCTTCGTTCTTCGACTGAGCCCAGGGCAGGCACTGGGTGCGATAGCGCTGACCCTCATCGAGATCGCGGGAGCGGAGGATCTCGACCTCACCGCTGCTGGTCGCGTCGCGGGCGAAGTCCCGTTCTACCTCGAAAACTGGTTCGCGTGGATCATCGTGGTCCTCTGGATCGTCGTCCCGGTCAGCCTCGGGTATCTCCGCTTCAAAAACGCGATCCTGAGCTGATCGTCGAGTCGCGAAAACCGCGAATCGTCTCACCTTACTGGTCTCATAGATCGACGACGCAGATCCCGTTTTGCAGATTGGCGCATTCGATTCCGGGAAGAAACACACCTCGACGCAATTCTCTCGAGGCACGAAGCTACAAATACGCCCGTTCGCACGACCTCGAGGATCGCAAGTCGAATTGACTACCCTCGGACTCCTCGGAGTCCCTCCCTCTCTAGCGACTCACTCGTAGAGCGGATTCGCCGCACACAGCTCGTCGACCGACTCGCTCACGTCGGCGATCACGTCCTTGTCCTCGGGCGAATCGATCACGCGCGCGATGAGGTCGCCGACGGTCCGCAGGTCGTCCTCGTCGAAGCCACGGGTCGTCAGCGCCGGGGTCCCGGCCCGAATGCCGCTCGGGTTGAACGCCGAGCGCGTCTCGCCGGGGACGGTGTTCGCGTTGAGGACGATGCCGGCGTCCTCGAGCGCCTCTTCGGCGTCACCGCCGGTCGTATCGGGGTGAGACTCCCGGAGGTCCACGAGCACGAGGTGGTTGTCCGTGCCGCCCGAAACGAGCGAAAACCCGTGGTCGGTGAGCGTCTCGCCGAGGGCCTTCGCGTTGGCGACCGTCCGTTCGGCGTAGGTCTCGAACTCGGGCTCGAGCGCCTCGCCGAAGCCGACGGCCTTGCCGGCGATGTTGTGCATGAGCGGGCCGCCCTGACCGCCGGGGAACACGGCGGAATCGACGTCGTCGGCGTACTCCTCGCTCGTCATGACGATGCCGCCACGTCCGGAACGAATCGTCTTGTGGGTCGAGCCGGTCACGAAGTCTGCGACGCCCACGGGCGAGGAGTGGACGCCCGCGGCCACGAGACCCGTGATGTGGGCGATGTCGGCGAGGTGGAGCGCGTCGACCTCCTCGGCGACGTCCTGGATGCGTTCCCACTCGACCTCGCGCGGATACGCGGAGTACCCCGAGACGATGACGTCCGGTTCGAACTCGGCGGCGTGGTCGGCGAGGCCGTCGTAATCGAGGTACCCCGTTTCGGGATCGACCTCGTACTGCTCGACCTCGTAGAGCTGGCCGGTGAAGTTCGCCGGGTGACCGTGACTGAGGTGGCCGCCGTGGGTCAGGTCGAGCGAGAGGATCTTGTCGCCGGGCTCGAGCATCGCGAAGTAGACGGCCTGGTTGGCCTGGGTGCCGGAGTGGGGCTGGACGTTGACGTGCTCGGCGCCGAAGAGTTCCGTCGCGCGGTCGATGGCGAGCTGTTCGACCTCGTCGGCGTACCGACAGCCGCCGTAGTAGCGCGCGCCGGGGTAGCCCTCGGCGTACTTGTTCGTGAGCGCGCTCCCCTGGGCGTCGAGAACGGCGCGGCTGACGTGGTTCTCGCTGGCGATCATCGACAGCGTGTCCTGCTGTCGTTCGATCTCACCTTCGAGCGCGTCGGCGACGGCGGGGTCGACCCCCCGGACGTGGTCGTGGTCCATATTTCCAGTGGCGCCCGGACGCTGTATAAGTGTACCTCTCCCCGGCAACGTGGGCCGCAACCCCACTCGAGGGCGAGTGCCTCGAAACTGTGCAGCAAGGCGGCGACGTAGAATACATAAACTATGCAACTAGTACGGCGATACAACTAACTTCACGGACGAAGATTCATCGAACCGAATGATAGAGTGGGAGGTGGCCGACGACGACACCCACCTGCGAGTGGTCGACGCGGACAACGCCGAACTCCGCGTGCAGGGGATCGGCCTCGACGTCGAAGGCCCCGGCCCGGACATCTCGCGGCCGGTCGACGACACCGTCGCAGTGACGGCAACCGCCTTCCGATTCCCCCACGCCGTCGTCTACGCGTTCTCGCTCGGCCGCGACGAACGATTCCACCTCGAGCCGGATCAACACTCGTTGACGCTTCCGCCCGGTGAGTACGTCCTTGACATCGACACGGGCATCAAGACCTACCTCCGGTTCTCGGGGGAGGCGGTCGTCCAGCGCGCACCGGACTATTCCTCGCTGGTCGTCTCCTTCCCCGAGCGCACGCGAACCATCCTGGGCTTCCGGAGCCGTCACGAATTGCCGGCCGAGACGATCACGATTCCGGACACGCCCGCCGGGTTCGCTCGCGGCCTCTCTGCGCTCTCGTCGTCGATCAAGACCGACTCACCTGATCGTACGTACCCGACGCTCCGCGGTCATCCACCGTTGCTCGAGACCGGCCCCACGTTTTCGGCACCCGACTCGGTCCTCGAGCAGGCGTCCCGGTCCGGCATCGAACTCGTCGTCCCGCCGTGTTACGACACGCTGTTCGTGACGGCGCCGCTCGCGTACTATCTGCAGGCGACGGTCAGGACCGAACCCGATGCGACACCACGAATTCGCTTCCCGTCAGTCGCCCGTGAACACGAACTCGCGCCGATGCCCGACCTCGAGCGGGACGTCGAACAGTGCCTGCGGCAGTGGTTCTTCCTGGACTGTCTCGTTCGCAACGCCGGTCCCTACGGCACCACGCTCGCGGAATCGAGTCTCCTGGATGTCCTCAACCTCGATGCAGAGCGACTGTACCACGTGACGCCCCAGGAACGGCTATCGACGTACCTCGACGTTCCGTACGCCGCGGTCAAACATCGCCTGCCGGAGTGGCACCTCTCGACGTACGTCGAGCCGAACGCCGCGAGCGTCGAAGCGATTCCCTACCTGCTCGACCGCCTCAGTCTGATCTTCATGCCCAGGACGTCGACGCTCGAGGGGCGAGAACTGGTCGAACGGTCGCTCACCGACTTCTACCGCAGCGGGTCGTCAGGAACCGGGAAGGTCGCCTCAGTCAACATCGTCAAACCGGAACTCCGCGGTGGACGCGCCCACGGCTGGCTCGCAGACGGTGTCCCCATCGACGTCTTCAAATCGACAGTCGGCGCCTACCGGAATCGCCTCCGATTCCTCGAGCGCGACACCGAGTCGACGTCGATCCGTGTCGTCCTGAACGACCCCGAGATGGCCGGCGAACGCGAACGGGTCGCCGAAATCTATCAACAGCGAGCGGAGGAACTCTCCCTCGACGTTCGCGTCGAGGAACACCTCACGACCGACGCGCTCGCTCGATTGCTCGAGGACGACCACGCGTTCGTCCACTACATCGGTCACTGCGAGACCGGCGGGTTCCGGTGTCCCGACGGATCGCTCTCGGTCTCGAGCCTCGAACAGTGTCGCGTCGAGACGTTCTTCCTGAACGCCTGTGGCTCATACTACGAGGGAATGGAGCTCATCGAACGCGGGAGCGTCGCGGGAGCGGTGACGTTCACGCAGGTACTCAACGAGCACGCACTAAAAGTCGGCGCGACGTTCGCAAAACTCCTCGTCCACGGCTTTAGCTTCGAGCGCGCGATGGGACTCGCACGCCGGCGAATCATGATGGGCAAAGACTACGCCGTCGTCGGCGACGGCACACACGCGCTGACGGGCGGCAACCTCGAGTTGCCGACGACGGCGACCATCGACCGGCTGGAGGACGGCCGGTACGTACTCGAACTCGAGTGTTACTCCACACGGGTCAACGGCCTCTACTACTTCCCGCACGCGGCCGACAACGAGTACAGCTACCTCTGTGGGTCGCCAGCGACGTTTACGCTCGACCGAGCAGAACTCGCGGCGTTTCTCGCGGAATCGAACGTCGCGGTCATCTACGACGGTGACGTCTACTGGTCGACCGAACTCGCCAGCAAGTTCGGCGGTCAGGGGCCTCCGTAAGTGCTGATTCGGCTGGACGCGTCGGTCGTCGTCTCGTGATCCTGAATCGGCTGTTCGAAGGATCCTCGCTCTCGTCCCCACGGTCGCGTATCCGTGACACCCATACGACAACAGGAATGGCATTCAGGGGAGTTAACTGTTGCTATTGTGTGACTATCTAGCACAGGTACGTCTCTATCCGTCACTGAGGGACGGAACGCAGGACGGGCCGTTGCCGGATGGCTTTCTGTATGCGTCTTGCTAGCTAAACTCTCGGTCGGTCGGAAGAAATGCCGAGAAAAGCGACAAAAATCACCTCATCTGGGCGTTAACCACAAGGTTTGGCGGAATTGGGGCCAACAATATTAAGTAGCTGGCCATCAATTACTTGTGTATACGCATGGCATCGAATTTACTCAACCACCAGATTGACGATATCCTCGAGTCCGTTCTCGGGGAGACGACAGGCGACGTATACATGATCAACCCGTCCTGGGACGCCATCGACGAGTTCGTCACCGTCGCGACGGCCTTCGACGGCGATCTCCCGACCGTCCACATGCTCGCGGACGACCGCACGCTCAAGGACGTCATGGACGACTTCATCGTCGCCTCGAACGCCGCCGACCTCATCGCCGACGGTGCCCTCGAGCTGCGAACCCTCGAGCAGGCCCCCGAAAACTCCCTGCTCATTACCGAAGACAGCGTCGTCGCCGTCGTCCACGCGGGCGACCGCGTTGGCGGCCTCGTCACCGAGGACGAGGAGTTCGTCGAGGCCGCGTTCGACACCTACGCCGGCCGCTGGGAGGAAGCCAACGACTTCAACCTCCGGACGCCGCCGATCACGCGCGTCCGCGAGACGCTCACCGACGAGATCAGCCCCGAGGCCGAGGAGGACTTCACGGCGATCCTCAACTCGCTCGAGACCGCCCGCGGTGACGGTGAGGGCCTCGACGAGGTCACCATCTCGCTGCTCGTCGCTGCCAGGAACGAGGCCCTGCTCTACGACATCAGCAAGTGGGGCGAGGACGTCGGCATCGCCAGCAAGGCGACGTTCAGCCGAACGAAGACCAAGCTCGAGGATATGGGCCTGATCGACACCGAGAAGGTCCCAATCGACGTCGGTCGTCCACGCCTGCGCCTCAAGATCGGCGACGAGCGCCTCGACGAGGCCGACAACGGCCAGCTGGCGACGGTCGCTCAGAGTATTCTGAACTAGAGAACCGACCTTTTACGCTGCGATTGTTTCGCGTCGACGCCTGCGTAGCTGGCGCACGACGCGCTGGCACTCGGTAAAAGCTCGATCAAAAGCACTCCTCCCTCCGTTCGTTCACTCCGTTCTCTCACATCGGTCGTCGGCCCGCTCGCTCATTTCTTCGCTCGCGGTACAAACTGGTGTGGGGCCTGCCCTCCCCCGAAACGCGGGACTCTCGCAATACTCGAGCCCCGCGTCCGGCCACGTCGGTTGCCCAGAGCGGTTCTCATCGGTAGCAATTCTCCACGTATACGGTCGCAAACCACAAGTCACCGCCGTCCCTTGAGACGCGTATGTACGAGGCCGTTCGCGTGGACCCCGACCTCGAGGCCGACGGCGGCTCGGTCGCCGAGGCCGTCTCGCGCATCGTCGAAACCGCCGCAAGATACGGCTTCGAGGGCGTAGTCGTTCGAAACCACGACGACTCGAGACTCGAGTTCGACGCCCAGGATCTGGCTGACGAGCACGGCATCGACGTCGTCGACGGCATCGAAATCCGGGCCGACGACCCGCACCAGGCCAGCGGTTCGGTGGGGAACTACCGACCGCAGTACACGATCCTGGCGATCCACGGCGGCACGAACGCGCTCAACCGGTTCGCCGTCGAAACCGACAAAGTCGACGTGCTCGCTCACCCCATGGACGGCTCCGGCGACGTCAACCACGTACTCGCGAAGGCCGCCGCGGCCAACGGCGTCCGCCTCGAGTTCTCTTTCGCGGAGATCCTCCGGACCACGGGCGGTCGGCGGGTTCGAGCGATCCAGTCTCTTCGCAAACTCCGGGAGATCGTCGACTACTACGACGCGCCGTACGTCGTCAGCGGCGATCCCGAGGGGCCACTCGAGGTACGGGCGCCGAGGGAACTCTGCGCGCTCGGCGTCGAACTCGGCTTCGACCGCGAGTGGATCGTCGACGGCCTCGCGGAGTGGGGACGACTGGCGGCGCGCAACCGACGGACCCAGTCCGATTCGTTCATTGAACCGGGGGTCGAACGTGGACGATATGAAACGAAGCGTGGCGGATCACGCGGCTCGATTCGACGAGAAGGCGAGTGAGTACGACGACTCGGGCAGCGAGGAGTATCGCGCGTGCGCGAATCTGGTTATCGAACACGCGGCCCCCGAATCCGACGATTCGGTCCTCGACCTCGGTGCCGGAACCGGAGCTATCGCCCTCGCACTCGCTCCCGACGCCGAGGCCGTGATTGGCCGGGACATCAGTGAAGGCATGATGGACGAAGCGCGCGCGAAAGCCGAGGAGCGCGGCCTCGAGAACGTCTCTTTCGACTACGGAACCTTCCGCGAACCCGACGTCGACGGCGTCTCCGTCGATATCGTCACCTCGAACTTCGCCATGCACCACCTCGCAGACGACGAGAAACGCGAGGCGATCGACGTCATCGCCGCCCTCGAGCCCCGACGATTCGTCCTCGGGGACGTGATGTTCTTCGGCGAACCGGACCCGAGCGAGCCGTTCTACGACCCATCGGTCGACGATCCGGCGACGGTCGGTACGCTGGCAGACGCGTTCACCGACGCCGGCTTCTCGCTGACGGCGGTCGAGCGCGTTCACGACCAGGTCGGCGTCCTGGTTGCCGAGCGTGCCGAGAACCAGGAGGCGTGAGTCGCTGTACCCACCCATGAAACACCTCCCCAAACACCTCCGGCCGCGCTGGCGGTACCTCGCCGTCACCCTCGAGACCCGGCCCGACGTCGCCATCGGTCGGCGGGCCTTCCAGCGTGAGGTCTGGTACGCCGGGCAGAACCTCCTCGGCGATCCGGGGAGCGCGGACGCCGACCTGGCGGTCGTCCGGTTTCGCTTCGACGCCGATACAGGGAGCGGGGAGGCGATCATCCGCGTCCGCCACGGCGAGATCGAACGCGCTCGAGCCGCGGTCGCCTGCGTTCACAGCGTCGACGACGCGCCGCTGGGTCTGGTCGTTCGAGGGGTGAGCGGGACGATCCGGGGGGCCGAATCGCACCTGTGACGGCCCGCTCGTCGACGAGGCCCCAGTTTCTCGAGCCCGACGCCCAGTCTCCGTTCGCGGGACTTCCGCCCTCCGTGACCGCCGCTCGAGACGAACACTCGAAACGAACGCTCGAGACGAACGCTCGAGACGAATACACCCCCGGACCGCGGTAAGCGAGACCGGAGGAAGAAAACTATTTAGGACGCCGCCGGTAAGGTCGAGTAGAGAGATTCGTCGTGTTCGACATCGCTGACCGAGTCGTCGGGCGAACGAGCGTCGTTTCCATCCTGTGGCGATGACTGGTGCCGATAGCGGTCTTCCGGGGGCAGTCACCCGGCCCGATGGAATCGGTGCCGGCGCCGTTTCACCGCGACTCGATGACGCGACCGTCACACCACGACACCCCTCGATTCCGATCTAACGTTAACGTGATACTATGCAGGGACAAGCCCAACAGCAGGCGTACGACCGCGGCATCACGATCTTCTCGCCAGATGGCCGACTCTACCAGGTAGAGTACGCCCGCGAGGCGGTCAAACGTGGCACCGCGAGCATCGGCATCCGAACGGCTGGCGGCGTCGTCCTGGCCGTCGACAAGCGGATCCCGTCGCCGCTGCTCGAGGACTCGAGCGTCGAGAAGATCCACAAAGCCGACGACCACATCGGCATCGCGAGCGCCGGCCACGTCGCCGACGCCCGCCAGCTCATCGACTTCGCCCGGCGGCGCGCACAGGTCAACCACCTCCGCTACGGCGAACCCATCGGCGTCGAGAGCCTGACCAAAGAGATCACCGACCACATCCAGCAGTATACCCAGGTCGGCGGCGCCCGCCCGTTCGGCGTCGCGCTCATCGTCGGCGGCATCGAGAACGGCGAACCCCGCCTCTTCGAGACCGACCCGTCGGGAACGCCCTACGAGTGGAAAGCCCTCGCCGTCGGCGCCGAACGCGGCGAACTCCAGGGCTTCCTCGAGGACAACTACGACGAAGAGGCGGACCTCGACAGCGGCGTCGCGCTCGCCCTCGAGGCGCTCGCGTCGGTCAACGACGACTCCCTCCTGCCTACCGAAGTCGGCCTGGCGACGATCGACGCCGAGACGGAGTCGTTCGTCCAGTTCGACGACGACCGTATCGAGGAGTACCTCGTGGAGAACGAACTGCTCGACGAAGGCGACGACGAAGACGAGACCGACGAGTAACCTTCGCATCGCGACCGCAACCTCGATTGCAACTGCGGCCGCGACCACAACCGCAACCTCGACTGCAACCACCGCCGACGAACCCACCGTCACCGCCCGACGGGAAACACTCTTGTAACCGCCCGCGGATATCTTCGGGTATGATATCGCTCGACGAGGCAGTCACCGCGCGACTCGAGTCACACGGCGCGCGCTTCGAAGTGCTTGTCGACCCGGACGCGGCACTGGCGATCAAACGCGGCGAGTTCGACGGCGACCTCGAGGACGTCATCGCCGCGGAGGACGTCTTCGACAACGCCTCGACGGGCGACCGGCCGGCCGAGAACGACCTCGAGGACGTGTTCGACACCACGGATCCCCTCGAGATTATCCCCGAAGTCATCGAACGTGGAGAGATCCAGATCACGGCCGACCAGCGCCGCGAGATGCAAGAACAGAAGCGAAGGGAACTGATCACGACTATCGCGCGAAACGCCATCAACCCGCAGATGGACGACGCGCCCCATCCCCCCGAGCGGATCGAGAACGCCCTCGAGGAGGCCGGATTCACGGTCGATCCGATGGAGCCGGCAAGCGAGCAGGTCGACGACGCCCTCGACGCCCTCCGTCCCGTCATCCCGATCCGGTTCGAGGAGATCACCATCGCCGTCCAGATCCCCCCGGAGTACGCCGGGAGTGCCCAGGCGAAGATTCGTCAGTACGGCGACCTCGAGCGCGAGGAGTGGCAACCCGACGGCTCCTGGATCGGCGTCATCACGTTCCCAGCGGGGTTGCAGAACGACTTCTACGACGTCGTCAACGAGAACACGAGCGGCGAAGCCGAAACGCAGATCGTCAGCGACAAGGGAGAGTTGAGTACGCGGTAGCGACAATTCGACGTGCGAAGTGGGGAAGAACAGTTATCCGCGACGGAAGCCGATCAGGAAGCCAGCCGTGAAGCCAGCCCCGACGGACATCGTCGAGATGAGCGACTCGAGGTAGCTCGGGTCCGCGTGTTCTGAGGTTTTGATCAGTCCGTTCGAGAGCGCGCTCCAGTCGACGATGAGGATCCCCTGTGACTCGAGGTACCGGAAGATGACCAGTTGGACGCCGATGATGACGGCGATGAGTTTCGCGATTTTCTTTGCAGCGAAGCCCATGAGAGCGCCGATGGCTGCACCACCACCGAACTCGAGTCCGAGGGCCGTTGGATCGATATTGACCATGTTAGAGAGAATTCGAGTCGGCTACCATGACTTTTGTGGTAGGTGGACATTCCCGGGAACCGGATGGGTGACTGTAGCGGGGGATGGACGACGACCACATTGCGGATTGGCACCGCGAACTATCGCTCGAGTTCGTGTGCGTGGCCGGCGTAGAGCGCCACCAGGTGGACGGCGAGGAGGGCAACGAACAGGCCCGTTCGTGTCCCGTCTGAACCGATGGCCAGTATCGGCAGGTACGCGATCGGCAGTACGATTGCCGTCCAGAAACTCGCGACGCGGAGGCGTTCGACGAAACTCTCGGTCGTGGATCTCCGCCTCCGCTCGCTTTCTCGCTCGGACGTGGAACCGGCTTCTACGGGCGCTTCCTGGTCGGTTGCGAGGCGACTGTTCTGTGTCGCTCGAGGCCCTGGCATTGGTTACCTGATCGCCGATACCTACGCCGTGGACGCGTAAATATCGGATACTGCGTTTCAGTGGAATCGATTCAGTTCACTGGTGTAAGCCGTGATTACTGGGTTGAGTCGATTCGACTCCCTCGAGAAAGAACTGATTACGATCGGCGGGAACCCGAATTACGCCGGTCGTACGGTCGTCCGTTTACTGGAACCCGATACGACTGCCCCGGCGACCCGTGCCGGGTTCGACTCGGTTTCCACCACCCTTGAACTGCTGTTCGATCTGGTCGTAGTACTCGAGGATGTCCTCGTTGATTGTCGGGCGCACGTTTTCCATCGCTTTCCGGAAGTGACGCATCTCGACGAGGTCGGCGTCGTCGTCCTCACGAAGGGCTTCGATCGCGGCCTCTCGACCGATCGACTCGAGGTCACTGCCGACGTACCCCTCCGTGATCTCGGCGATTTCGCGCAGGCTGACGTCCGCAGCCAGGGGGGTGTCGTCGGTGTGGATCTCGAGGATCCGTTCGCGACCCTCGGTGTTTGGTTCGCCGAGCATGACCAGCCGGTCGAAGCGACCCGACCGGAGGAGGGCGGGGTCGATCATGTCCGGCCGGTTCGTCGCGCCGATCACCATCACGTCCTCCATCTCCTCGAGTCCGTCGAGTTCGGTCAGGAGCTGGTTGACGACCCGTTCGGAGACGTTCGACCCGACCTCGCCACCGCGGCCGGGGGCGAGCGAGTCGAGTTCGTCGAAGAAGATCACCGTCGGGGAGACCTGCCGGGCCTTCCGGAAGGTCTGACGGATGGCCTTCTCGGACTCGCCGACCCACTTGCTGAGCAGTTGCGGGCCGCGTACGGATATGAAGTTGGCGTTGGTCTCGTTGGCGACGGCCTTCGCCATGAGCGTCTTTCCGGTGCCTGGCGGCCCGTAGAGCAGGACGCCCGCGGGTGGATCGATGCCCATCCGCTCGAATTTCTGTGGCTCGCGCAGGGGCCACTCGACGGACTCCTTGACCTGTTCTTTCGCCTCGTCGAGACCGCCGACGTCGTCCCAGCTAACCTTCGGCAATTCGACGAGGACTTCCCGCATCGCCGACGGTTCAACCTCGGCGAGGGCGCCGCGGAAGTCCTCGCGCTTGACGATCATTCGGTCGATCAAACTCGGCGGGATGTCCTCTTCGTCGAGATCGATCTCGGGGAGGTAGCGCCGCAGGGCCTTCATCGCTGACTCTTTCGTGAGCGACTCGATGTCCGCGCCGACGAAGCCGTGGGTCTCGTCGGCCAGGTGCGAGAGGTTAACGTCGTCGGAGAGTGGCATACCCCGGGTGTGGATCTGGAGGATCTCCTCGCGGCCCACCTCGTCCGGGACGCCGATCTCGATCTCGCGGTCGAACCGGCCCGGTCGTCGGAGCGCGGGGTCGACGCTGTCGACGCGGTTGGTCGCGGCGATGACAATCACCTGGCCGCGAGCCTCGAGGCCGTCCATCATGGTCAGTAACTGGGCGACGACGCGGCGTTCGACCTCGCCGGTGACGTCTTCGCGCTTGGGCGCGATCGAGTCGAGTTCGTCGATGAAGATGATCGCGGGTGACTCCTCGCTGGCGTCCTCGAAAATCTCCCGTAACTGCTGTTCGGACTCGCCGTAGTACTTCGAGATGATCTCGGGGCCGGCGATGGAGAAGAAACTGGCGGAGGTCTCGTTGGCGACGGCCTTCGCGAGCAGCGTCTTCCCGGTCCCCGGCGGGCCGTGCAGGAGCACCCCTTGCGGGGGCTCGATCCCCAGTTTCTTGAAGATCTGGGGGTGTTTCATCGGCAGCTCGACCATCTCGCGGACGCGCTGGATCTCGTTCTGGAGGCCACCGATGTCCTCGTAGGTGATCCCGCCGCCGGTCTTCTCGAAGCCGGAAATGGGCTCCTCGCGGAGTTCGACGTCGGTGTCCTCGGTGATGAGGACGACGCCTTCGGGATCGGTTTCGACGGCGATCAGCGGAATCGCCTGGCCCGGCGAGCGCATGAACGGGTGGTTCGTCGAGCTCATCACGGGGACGATGTCGTGGCCGACGACCGGCCGTTTGAGGATCTGGCGTTTCACCATGCCGGCGGCGTCGGAGCCGAACTGGACGGAGGCCTCTTCCGGGGGAGCGAGCACCAGCGTGTTCGCCTTCGTGGCCTCGGCCTTCCGGATCGTGACGCGCTCGCCGATGCCGACGTCGGCGTTCTGGCGCGTGAAGCCGTCGATCCGGACGGTGTCCGTGTTCCAGTCCTGCCGGTCCGCACGCCAGACCTTCGCAGCGGTCGTCTCCGACCCTTCGATCTCGATGATGTCGCCCGGACTCAGCTTCAGGTGAAGCAAGGTGTCCGGGTCGAGACGGGCGATGCCGCGGCCCGAGTCGTTCGGGTACGCTTTCGCGACCTCCAGTTGCACTTCGTTCATGGTTTGGGGTAGACGGGGATGTTCCTGACTCCGACTCGATGTCGGATAGGTGTTTTGCTCACAGCAGACGCATCGATCCGCGAACGCACCTGTGCTAGCGCCTGTCATATGTGACTGAGTCAGGGAGCTACATAGATGTACCGGCCTCGGTCGTTTTCCGAGACGGAACGACGGCCTTTCCCTGCGCGGGAGTGCGTGGGTTTTTGGTCACGCTGCCCGCCGTCCTAGCTATGACCAGGAGACTGCTCGCATTCGACGGCCGGATGGGCGCCAGCGGCGACATGGTACTCGGCGCCCTGCTCGCTGCGGGTGCCGACCGGACGGCCCTCGAGCCCGTCGAAGACGCGCTCGGCGTCGAGTATCGTATCGGGCACACCTCGAAGTGTGGGATCCACGCGACGACGGTCGACGTCGTGATCCCCACCTCCAGCAGCCAGGACGCCTACCTTGAGGTGGCCCGTCACGACGATAGAGAGCGCGGGGACGAGCATAAGGACGACGGTGTGCACGAGCAAGGTTCGGAAAGTGAGGTTACGGGTGGTCACCATCACCACGGACACGAAGACGAACACGGCCACGCCGCCGATAATGGCCATGGTCACGATCACAATCACAGCCACGGTAACGGCCACAATCACAGCCACGACCACGGAGACGACGACCACGACCACAACCACGGAGACGACGGTCACGTCCACGCCGAAGGCCACGGCCCCCACCGGAGCTACCTCGAGGTCTGTGACATCGTCCGAAACATGGACCTCGAGGAGGCAGTCGAAGCTCACGCGCTCGCCATCTTCGAACGACTCGGCGAAGCGGAGGCCGCCGTCCACGGCACCGACCTCGAGTCGATTCACTTCCACGAGGTGGGTGCCGACGACGCGATCGCAGACATCGTCGGCGCCGTCTTGCTGTTACACGACCTCGAGGCCGACCGCGTCGTGACGACGCCCATCTCGACTGGCGGGGGCACCGTCTCGATGAGCCACGGCGAGTACCCGATCCCCGCCCCGGCCGTCCTCGAGGTCGCGGAGCGGGCCGACTGGGAACTCTCCGGCGGCCCGGTCGAGGCGGAACTCCTGACGCCGACGGGAGCCGCTATCCTGGCTCACGTCGCCGAGGGAATCCAGGACCTCCCGACGATGACCGTCGAAAACACGGGCTACGGCGCCGGTGGCTACGACCTCGATCCCCACCCGAACGTGCTCCGCGCGCTGGTCGGGACGACTCGAGGGGGCCTCCAGCGCGAGGACATCGCCGTTCTCGAGACGAACCTCGACGACGCGACCCCCGAAGTGCTCGGCGGCCTCCAGGAGACGCTCTCGGATGCGGGCGCTCGAGACGTTTCCATCGTCCCGGTCACGATGAAGAAGTCCCGGCCGGGCCACCTGGTCAAGGTGATCTGCAGACCCGCCGACCGGGAACGCGTCGCCCGGCAACTCGCCGAGGAGACGGGAACCCTCGGTATCCGCGAGGCCGGCGTCACTCATCGCTGGATCGCCCAGCGCGCGTTCGAGACGGTGACGCTTGATGTCGGCGGCGACGCCTACGAGGTGACGGTCAAGGTGGCGAGCGACGAAGCCGGCGAGGTCTACGACGCGAGCGCGGAGTACGACGACGCCGTGGCCGTCGCCGCCGAGACAGGCGAGCCGATTCAGTCGATCGTGGCTCGAGCCGAGCAGGCGTTCTGGGCGGAGCGTTCGTCCTGATGCCAAAACTACACATATTATAGAATTTGATATATTTATTATAGTATTATACTACATATTTTGCAGTATTGGTTATCTCGTCTCTATACGTAGCCTCGAGTCACAACCTCGACATCAGTTCGCGTCGTCGTCGCTGCCGTCTTCTTCGTCGGCGCTGTCTCCCCCGTCGCCGCTATCCTCACCGTCGACATCGTTTCGATGCACCGCGAGCGCCTCCTCGACCGTCAACTCGCCGCTCGCGACTCGCCTGGCCAGGGTCTCGTCGATCGCCCGATTCGCCTCGCTTCGCTCGCGCGAGCGGTCCTTGATCACCTGGAGCTCTCCTGGCGTCGGTTCGATCTCGCGGGTGTCGATCGCCTCGCCCTCGAGTCGGGCGATGTTCACCGCTGCGAGGACGTCACCCATCCCTCTGGCACCGGTGCCGAGGTACGGCGTCGTCCCCGTCTCGTCGACCATCTCGACGCGGACGTCCTCGAGTTCGTTGATCAGTTTGGCGCCCTCGAGGCGCGACCCATCGCCGATGCGGACGACCGGGTCGACGGCGTCGTCGCCACGGACCTCCTCGAGGACGACGTCGACGGCGTCGCCCAGTGGCACCTGGAACGCGGCGACGACGGTCTCCCCCGCGAGCACGGCGATGCCGGGCTGGCGTCCGGGATCGACGCCGACGACGGTTCGACCGTGCTCGCCGCGGATGGTCGCGAGCGCCTGATCGACCGCCTGTCGGCTGTCGTCGGGGTCCACGACGATAGTCGGCGCGTCGGCGTCCGCGAACGATTCGGCGTGCTCCGCACCGGTGAGGACGACGACGGTTTTCGACGGGAGCGGGTCGTCGGGTTCGATCGTCGTGAAGGTCGCGCCTCGATCGCGAAGGTCGGCGACGACTTCGTGGTACACTTCGAAGTCCGCGGTGGCGACGACGATCATACCCACGCTTCGACTGCCACCGAATAAATTGCTCCGTCTCCGGACGAGCGATCGGTTCCGGGGGGTTTTTGCCCGCTACCTCCCAACTGAGCGCGTGAACGACGAGGCGATATCGACCGGCTGTCCCCCGGTCGACGCGTTGCTCGAGGGCGGGTTCGAACGCGGAGCCGTCACGCAGTTGTACGGCCCGCCAGCGTCGGGTAAGACGAACCTCGCGCTGTCGGCCGCCGTCGAGACGGCCGCCGCCGGTGGCACGGCCGTCTTCATCGACACCGAGGGCGTCTCGGTCGACCGGTTCGAACAACTCCTCTCCGCTCGCACCGACGACGTCGAGTCGGTCGCCTCCCGGATCATCATCGAGGACGCCTACGACTTCGACGAACAGGCCGAGGCCGTCCGCGACGCCGCGGACTTCGCGACCCAGGCCGACCTGATCGTCCTCGACAGCGCGACCGGCTTCTACCGAATCGAGCGCGCCGAAGACGGCGAGGCGGGTGACGCCCTCCGGCAGGTGGCCAGCCAGATCACCCATCTGCTCTCGCTCGCGCGCAAGCACGACCTCGCGGTGGTCGTCACGAATCAGGTGTTCGCCGATCCGGACAGCGACCGGACGCGCCCGCTCGGTGGGAATACCTTAGAGCACTGGACGGGCGTGGTGGTCCGCCTCGAGCGGTTCCGCGGCGGCAATCGTCGGGCGACGCTCACGAAACACCGCTCGAAACCGGCGGGCGAGTCGGTGACGTTCCGAATCACGGGGTCGGGACTCGAGGGAAGTGACGACGCTCGGCCGTAGCGGCTTATGCCAGTCGCCGCACGACGACGAGCACGGCGATGGTGGCGACGACGCCGATGATCGTCGGCACGAGCTGACCGGACCCCCACTCCCACCCGAGCACCTGGGTGCCGACGATGGCGACGATGGCGACGAGCAAGCCGAGCACGCTGACGATGGAGGATTGATCTCTGAATGCGGGCATAGCTACCCGAGACGACGAGCCCTAACGTGATAAAAATGTATAAGGTCTGCAGATCCCGTCCGAGCTCTTACTGTACTCCGGTCCTAGAGTTCGTTCAACTTCCGGAGCAACTGGCCGCGGTACTCCTCGTCGCTGCGGACGCCCTTGAGCTCTAAGACGTTTCGCTCGAGTTTGTCCAGGGCGACGCGGAACGAGTTCTCCGCGCCGTAGCCCTCGCCGGAGCCGGCGACCTGCGATTTGTTCGTCCGGAGGCGAATCTGACACTGGATCAGGGGCGTGCCGCGGAGCTTCTCCTTGTGCTCGTGGAATCGGACGTGGGCGTGGTGGACCTGCATGTCCGCGTACTTGTCGGAGACCTGCTCGATGCTCTGGACGATGGACTCCCGGGAGATGGTGTCCATGAGCGAGATGTTCGTGATCTGGACGTCCATGTGCTCTTCCTCGGTGAACGTCAGCGCCCGGAGCACGTCGGTCTTGGTGATCACGCCGTCGATGAGTCGGTCGTCGTCCGTCGGCGTGACGACGAGGCCGGCGTAATCGTTCTCGAGCATGGTTTCGACGGCCTCTCGAGCGGTCTTGTCCGCCGTCGTGGTCACCACGGGGCTATTCATGATGTCGTAGATCGGGACGTCGAGCATCCGCTGGTTGTCGCCGACGCGGTCGCCGGTCGTCATGCGCTCGTTCTCCCGGATGACGAAGTCGGCGATGTCGTGGGTCGTCACGACGCCGGTCAGGTAGCCGTTCTCGTTGACCACGGGGAGTCGGGAGATGCCGTGTTCGCGCAGGTGGTTGATCGCCTTCCCGACGCCGTCGTCCTCAGCGAGCGTGATCGGGTCGGTGGTGTAGATGTCGCCGACGGTGATCGCGTCGAGGTTCTCGAGGACGGCGGTGAGGAGGTCGTCCTCGGTGATGACGCCCCAGAGGTTGTCGCCCTCGAACACCGGCGCGACCTTGGTGTTGCCCTCGACGAGCATGCGGGCGACCTCCCGGACGTCCTCGTGCCGGTCGACTTTCGGGGCCGGGTCGTTGCGACTCGGCTTGATCAACGCCGCCACCTTGGCGTCGTCTTCGACGTGTGACTGGAGCACCTCGCGTTCGCTGATGACGCCAGCGTACTCTCCGTCGTCGGTTACGATCAGGCCCTTGGGGTTGCCGTCCTCGAACGTCGAACGGACTTTCCCCATTCGCGTCCCGACGTCGACCTCGATGTACTCCGTGGTGGCGATATCGGCGATATTCATCGTTCCACCTGCCCCTTCTCTCGCTGGACTATTTAACGTACCGCCCGCCCCTGTAACCCGTGACTACCGGGTGTTTTTATGTACCGCCGTTCTGGTCGTGACATGGCTCGAGACATTTCCGTCTTCGGCCGGTACACCTACCTCGCGACGGAGATTTTCTGGGGTGCCGTCGCGTTCGTACTGTTGCGACGGGCCGGCGCGCTCAAACGGGCCGCCGTGACCATCCTCGCGTTGTACCCGATCGCCTATTTCTGGGACTGGTACACGCTCGAGGTCGGCGTCTTCGACATTCAGTTGCGAACGGGCTACGAAGTCGGCGGCATCCCGATCGAGGAACACCTGTTCATGGCGGTCGTCCCCGGCCTCGTCATCGCCTTCCACGAGACGATTTTCGGCTCGAGTGCGGCCACCCGTCTCGAGGACGACCCATCGTCAGCCGAGCGGTAGTCCGCGCGTCGTCGCGAACGACTGCCTCGACGCGACCTCTCTCGCCAGACGACACTCACAATCGGTAGTTAGTTACTGTCGTTCGTGGAGATATACCTGTACCCATGAGCAGACGCGGTCGCCGACTCGAGCGGACGAGGTCGTCCAACGAGCGCCAGACGAACAGAGCGAGTCTGAACCTCACGTCGCTCGTGATGACCGCCGTTCTGATCGGCGCGATCGTTCTCGCGGGCGTCGTGCTCGCCCCGCAGGCCATCGCGTTCGTCGAGGACGAACTCGGCCCTTCCGTCGACCCGCCGGAACCGGGCGACCGAAACCCGCCTGTCACCGATCCCGACGACCCCGGCCACTCGAGCTACGAAACCGAGACTGAACGGGTCGACTCGAGCGCCGTCGAGGACCGAGTCCACGAACTCGTCAACGAACGGCGCGCCGAACACGGTCTCGAGCCGCTCGGGTGGGACGGGACGGTCGCCTCGGTGTCCCGCGCCCACAGCCAGGACATGCACGCGGACGATCGATTCGCCCACGTCAACGCAGACGGCGAGTCGCCGTACGACCGGTTCGGCGATGTCGCCGACTACTGTCGCGCCTACGGCGAGAACATCGCCCTCACCAGCGTAGGCACGACGGTCGAACGCTCTCACGACGGCGAACACGTCGAGTACCAGACCGCGGACGAACTCGCCGAAGGGCTCGTCGAGCAGTGGATGCACTCAGCGGAACACCGGGCGACGATCCTCGAGGAGAGCGACGGGATCGAGGGCTGGGACCGGGGCGGCGTCGGCGTCTACATCGACGACGACGGGCGGGTGTTCGCGACCCATAACTTCTGTACGGTGCGCAAACCCTTCGACTGGTAACACCTACGTCGTCGATACTTCACATACTCTTAAGTGCTCCTCGTGGAAGCCGACGGCATGAGCCACCCGTCGGACCGCGACGTTCGTACCATCGTACGAGGAGTCGTCGGAACCGCAAAAGAGCGAGAGATAACGTTCCTCGCCGCCGGATTCGCCTACTACGCGTTCGTCTCGCTCTTTCCGATGATCGTGCTGGCGCTCGTCGTCGGCACCCTCGTCGGCGGCCAGCAGGTCGCGGAGGACCTGATCGTGCTGGCCGGCGACTTCCTTCCCGACGCCGGCGAGGACCTCGTGCTCGAGGCGCTCACCGCCGAGTCGGGGCGAACCGAGGCGACCGTCGTCGCCCTCGCCGTCTCGACGTGGGGTGCGTTGAAGGTCTTTCGCGGGCTGAGCCTCGCGTTCGACCGCGTCTACGATACCGTCGCCGAGGACTCGCTGCTCGAGCAGATTCGCGACGGGATCACGGTCATCCTGACCATCGTCCTCGCGCTCTTGCTCATGATCCTCATCGGGGCGGTGATCGGCCTCCTCGCCGGGCGGGTTCCCTACGTCGGGGTCCTCAGCTGGCTCGGCTTGCTCCTTGGGCTCGTCCTGGTGTTCCTGCCGCTTTACTACGTGTTGCCCCCGATTCCCGTCGACATTCGTGAGGTGATTCCGGGCGCGTTCTTCGCAGCGATCGGCTGGGTGCTCCTCCAGGCTGGCTTCCAGCTCTACGCCGCGAACGCCGGGCAGTACGAGGCCTACGGAGCGATCGGCGCCATCCTGTTGTTCGTCACCTGGCTCTACTTCGCCGGCATCCTGATCCTGCTGGGGGCGGTCATCAACGTGGTGATGTCCCGACCGCGACTCGTCCCGACGTAGCCGCGGCCGCAGGAACGGCAGGCGACCGGAGGGCGAGGGGCGAGTTTCGTCCCTCCCGAACGGGGAAAATTTATGCCGGCTCGAGCGCCAGACGTGAGCGATGAGCGAGCACGACGGCGCGGACGACGATTCGGGGGAGCAGGGGGCCGAAAGCGAAGACAACGACCTGGGGGAGCAGAGGGACGGAAGGAAACGGGAGGGACCCGGCGGTGGGCCGAGACGAGTCGTCTCGAACACGAGCGTCGACGACATTCTCGACTCGCTGAACGGGACGAATGCTGGCGACACTCGCGCTCAACCCGACCCATCCGCTGACTCGAGGGAACGACTCGAGGACGAGACGAGCCTCGATGAGGCCGAAGGAGAGGGAACGGGGGCTGTCGAAGAGGAGGGGACGGGGGCCGTCGAAGGCAGCGATAGAGAAGCGGAAACCGAGCAATTGGAGACCGCCGACGAAAACGGTCGAACAGCGAAAACCGAGCAGGTACCGAACGACGAACCGATCCCGAGACCCTCGAGCCAGGACGACCTCTCGAGTCGCGTCGAGCGCGGAGCCGTGACGGGCGCCGACGTCCGGGCCGCCGAAGCCGGCGAGGGCCGGGAACGAACCCCGGACATCGACGAGATTGACCTTTCGCTCGACGATCTCGAGACGAGCCAGGCGTCCGAGTCCGCGACGTCCGGGTCGACCGCCGCTTCTCCTTCCAACCGGGCCGACGACCCTTCTCCCTCGAGCGACGAAGCCGACGACCGGGCGGACTCGAACGGACTGCTCGCTCGTCTGCGCAACTTGTTCTCGCAGTGAATCAATACGGTGAGTCGCCGGACACGGGTCGCGCCCGCCTCCGTACTATTCCCCGGTCTGCCCGACTATTCCCTTCGAAACGTCGCCGCACTATCGACTCCCTATGCAACCATATTACACGGTACGGCTCATATGAACCGTTAGGTTCCTCGAGCGACGACGTCGACCATGACGCGAATCGCACTGGTGTGCGTACAGAACGCCGGCCGCAGTCAGATGGCGACCGCCTACGCCGAACGGGAACGGGCGGCCCGCGGGCTCGAGGACGAGGTCGAGATTCTCTCCGGCGGAACCCACCCGGCCGACGCAGTCCACGACGAAGTGCAGGAAGCCATGGCCGAGGAGGGCTTCGACCTCGCCGGGCGGACGCCGACGTCGATCACCACCGACGAACTCGAGACCTGTGAGGTCGTGGCGACGATGGGCTGTTCGACGCTCGACCTCGACGCCGAGGTCGACGTTCGCGACTGGGCCCTCGAGGACCCTCACGGGAAAAACACTCGAGCGAGTACACGAGATTCGCGAGGACGTCCGGCGACGGGTCATCGCGCTATTCGACGAACTCGAGTCGGGGCGAGATCTCGAGTGACGGTGTGGGTAGCCGCACGCCACACGTGCGCACCGGCCGTGCACAGTATAGTTCTTTTCTGCCAGACGTGAAACCCTCAGATATCGAATTGTCGGTAGACACTCAGGCTTCTTCGGGTTCCTCTTGAATGAGCGCCATCCAAAACCCCTCGATTTCCTGGACGAATTCGATATAATCCTCCGGTTCAACTGGCTTCTGGACGAAGTGATCCACGTCGAGCCCCTGCGATTTGAAAATGTCCGCTCCAACCTCCGAACTCGTGAGGACGACAACCGGAATCTCACGGAGTGAGGGTTCGTTCTTCAGTTCAGCTAGGACGTCCGTACCACTTCTTCCGGGTAACTTCGGTTCGAGCAGGATGAGATCAGGACGCGGTTCATCTGCATACGCTCCTCGCTGATTGACAAAATCGAGGGCTGCGTCGGCATCAGCGACGGTGTAGAGGCTATTCTTGAGGTTCGCATCTTTGAACGATTCCGTAAAGAGACGGGTATCTCCGGGATTTGGTTCGACCAGTAATACGGTTACCAGCCTCCCCTCGTGCTCACTGTCTGAAGCCATTGTAGATGATTTTAGACGAACAGTGAAAAGGCTGCGGTCAGTTGGCAATGATCTGTGATTTCTCTGTATTAACCGCTCACTACTACGGTAATCGAGCAAACTCTCGTGCCTATTCGCGCTGTGCGTTCAGCACGCGACTCCTGTCAGAACCGAAGAGTTTCAACAGAGGCGTGCACAAACATCGGCTAACACGTGGCAACTATTCACGACCCAGTGTGTGAAACTCCTCGTTCGGTCGCATGTCCGCGAGCTGGGCCATTCGATTCGAGAGGTTGAAAAACGCCGCCACTGAACCGACGTCCCAGATCGCCTTCCGGCTGAACCCGTGATCCTCGAGGGCCTCCAGGTCCGCCTCCTCGACGGTCGCCTGGTCGGTCGTGAGCGCGACCGCCAGGTCGAGCATTGCCCGGTGTCGGTCGCTGACGTCGGCGTTCCGGTAGTTCGAAATCAGTTGATCGGCCAGCATCGGATCGTCTCCGTAGAGGCGAACGAGCGCCCCGTGAGCCGTGTTGCAGTAGTAGCAGTCGTTGGCTCCGCTGACGGCGACGATGATCATCTCGACCTCGAGCCGCGTGAGTTCGGTGTCCTCGACGAGCGCGTCGTAGTACTGGAAGAACGCCCGGAAGTGGGAGGGTCGGTAGGCGTAGGCGAGGAACACGTTCGGCGTGAAGCCGGCGCGTTCGGTCTCCTCCTTGATGCGTTCTCGAAGGTCTTCAGGGAGCTCGTTCACGTCTGGCACCGAAAACCGGGTCATCGGATCGACGTCGGTCATGGTCTCGAGGACGGGCGCCTCGAGGAAAACGTTCCGGGTCCGTCGGGCCCGAGTCGTCAGGGCGGCACTTCGACCTCTCACGATCATCGAACACCCCGAGCCGATCGTTCGGAACCTCGAGTCGGATCGAGACGAAGGTTCAGAAAGATTATGCCACGGCTGTTCGTGCTCTCGAGTAGAGGCTAATGTACCAACTCGGTCACTACGGCGTCGCCCTCCTCCTCTACGCGCCCGTCGCCGTCTGGCTCGGTTTCGCCGGCGAGGAGTTCGTCGCCCTCCTAGGGGCCGTCATCTGTCTCTCCTTCTCGACGCTTCCGGACTGCGACCACGGCCTGCCGTTCGTCGCCCACCGCGGGATCACCCACACGATCGGGTTCGTCCTCCTGGTCCCGGCCGTAGTCGCCGGCGTAGCGTACGCGGCCCTCGAGGTGACGATGGGATCGCCCGATCCGACCGTCGTGGGGTTCGTCTACGGCGTTACCGCACTGTCGCTCGGCTCACACCTGCTGGCCGACGCGCTGACGCCGATGGGAGTCACTCCCTTCTGGCCACTCTCCTCGTACCACGTCTCGCTCCGGGTTACTACCGCGAAGAATCCGATCGCCAACTACGCCCTGTTCGCGCTCGGGATCGCGGCGAGCGTCGCGTCGATCGTCGTCGTGACGGGTGGCTGGTAGCCGGTCCGGCGGGGCAGCCTCGTCGAGTCGGTTGTTCCGGTGCTCGGACTCGTCGACGATCGGTGGCGATCTCTCCTCGTAGACCCCCGATACCTTTCACCGCGGTTGTCGGAATACACGCCGGATGAGCGCCTACGAAATCGCGTTGATCGTCGTCGCCTTCGCCATCGTGGGCGCTGTGTTGCTCCCGCGGTTTTTGACAGACAAACCGCTCTCGCTCCCGATGATCTACGTCGGGTTCGGCGTGGCCCTGTTCTGGATCGTTCCCGGTCTTCCGACGCTCGATCCGGTCGCCAACTCCGGCGTGACGGAGCGACTCACTGAACTCGTCGTGATCATCGCGCTGATGGGGGCCGGGTTGAAAATCGACCGTCCGTTCGACGTGCTGGGGTGGGGATCGACCTGGCGACTCCTCGCGATCACCATGCCGGTGTCCATCGCGCTGCTGGCCGTTCTCGGGTGGTACGTCGCCGGGCTGCTCGTCCCGACGGCGATTCTCCTCGGTGCGGTTCTCGCGCCGACCGACCCCGTTCTGGCGTCGGACGTCGAGTCCGGCGCCCCGCTCACCGAACTCGAGGAGGAACGATCGGCCGAGCACGAGTGGGGATCCGTTCGATTCTCGCTCACGTCGGAGGCGGGCCTCAACGACGGACTGGCTTTTCCGTTCACGTACCTCGCGATTGCGACCGCGTCAGCGAGTACGGCCGGGTACGGCTGGCTGGCCGACTGGTTCCTGGTCGACGTGCTGTACAGGATCGGCGCGGGACTCGTCGTGGGATACGTCGTCGGACACGTCATGGCCCGGGTGGTGTTCTACGCGCCGTCGCTGTCGCGGCGAGAGGAAGTGATGGCCGGATCGGAGGCGCTCGCGGCGACGCTCTTCGCCTACGGATTGGCCGAGTTGCTCGGCGGGTACGGATTCATCGCCGTGTTCGTCGCCGCCCTCGAGCTCCGTCGGTTCGAGTGGGAACACGACTACTACCAACACTTACACGACTTCGCCGCTATCGTCGAACGACTCCTCATGGCGACGGTGCTGGTGCTGTTTGGCGGCGCGATCGCGGACGGCCTACTGACGCCGTTGACGTGGGATGGCGCAGCGCTCGGCCTCGCTTTCCTGTTCGTGATCCGTCCCCTCGCCGGCGGTATCGCCTTCCTCGGTTCCGACGCGCCGACGGGTGACCGCGCCGTCGTCTCGTTCTTCGGCATTCGCGGTATCGGCTCGTTTTACTACCTGTCCTTCGCGCTGGCCCACGCGTCGTTCGATGAACTCGAGTTGCTCGTCGCCGCGGAGTGGTTGTGGGCCTTCGTCGGCTTCGTCGTCCTCGTCTCGGTGTTCGTTCACGGGTTTGTGGCCAGTCCCGTGATGCGGGTCGTAGACGAACGCCGCCCCGCGGACGGATAGCGGTACTCTCGAGCGTCGGTTTCATGCCCTCGTTTCGGGCATCCATCTCGTGTCCCGAGGAGCGTGCGCCCACGATCCACCACTTTGCTGGTGGCGACTCACTCGAGGCCGACGCCCTCGGCCAGGAGTTCGTGGGACTGCAGCACGTCCTCGTGGTCGGCGACGAGGTTCTGGACCATCACCTCGGAGACGCCGACGCGGTCGGTCAGTTGCTCGAGGAGTCCCGCCAGCGTGTCCGGGTCGCCGGAGAGCGCTCGCGGCCACTGTCCGTCCTCGAGTTCTCGTGGCGTCGGGTCGGGCACGCCACCGAGCTCCGAAATCGCCGTCTCGACCGACGGCATGGAGCCGACGACGCCGCGTTGCATCCGCTTGTAGGAGGCTTCCGCGGTCGCTCGAAGGCGGGCCGCCTCCCGATCGGTCTCGGCGCACGCGGCGTTGACCGCCAGCATTCCGTGGGGGTCGTCGGGACCGGCGCCGATCGAGGAGGGGTCGAACGTGTCCCGGTAGACATCGAACGCTCGCTCGGCGAGCGTCGGCCTGATGAACGCCGCGAAGCAGTAGCGGAGGCCGAGTTTGCCGGCAATCTTCGCACTCGAGGGACTCGAGCCGAGCACCCAGAGGTCGGGCGGACCGGCGCCGGAGCGCGCTAGTGTGAGGTCGGCGTAGGCGTGGTCGTCCCCGAACCCGTCGTAGAGGTGGTTCGCGACGGCTTCGATCTTCTCGGCGTGATCGCGGTCGGGATTCTCGCTCACCCGCGAGGTCTGGAGCGCGCTGTCGGCGGCCGGGATTCCGGTTGCCCGACCGAGGCCGAGGTCGATCCGCCCGGGGGCGAGCGAATCGAGGACGCCGAACGCCTCGGCGACCTTGAACGGGCTGTAGTGGTTGAGCAGGACCGTTCCGGACCCGAGCCTGATCTCCTCGGTTCGGGCAGCGAGGTGGCCGATCAGCACCTCGGGGGTCGTTCCTGCGATGGAATCGGCCATCCCGTGGTGCTCGGCGACCCAGAACCGCTCGTAGCCCACTCGTTCGGCCAGTGTCGCGAGCGAGACCGTGTTCTCGTAGGCGTCGGTTGCCGTCTCCCCCTCGCGAACGGGTGAGAGGTCGACGATGGAGAGGTCCATGTCTCGAGGCTAGCGAGCGCGGTGGAAAAGGGTTCTCGAGGCGGAAATCCGGCCAATATGGAAGCATGGCTCGTTGAAACCTCAGCGAATGCCGATTTTTGCGACTCGAGTCGAACACGAGGCGAGCGGATCCGAGATTCGTCCGATTGTGCGAGCGTGGCAATCCAGTTCGGGGATTCTATCGATCACTGCAGTTCCAGTTCGTTCGCCGGATACGAAACAGGGGACCCATATTGTAGCACTTCGAACCTCCCGAGCAGACTGTGAGCACTCCATGGTAGCGGTTTCAGTTGAGACGGTCGTCGAGGTCGCTACGACGATTTTCGTCCTCGCGACGATGTTCTCTATCGGGATGGAACTATCACTCGAGCAGTTGCTGATCGCCCTCAACAAGCGACGGTTGATGGCGAAAGCATTGCTACTCAATCTCGTGGCAGTCCCAGTGCTTGCCTATCTATTCGTCCGTCCGGTTCCCGTGGAGCCGGGATATGCGGCAGGGATCGTCTTGATAGCTGTGGCGCCTGGGGCCCCTTTTGGGCCAAAGTTTGCGGAAATATCGAAGAGCGATATCGAGTTTGCAAGCGGTCTGATGGCCGTTCTCGGGATCATCTCGGTCGTGACGATACCGGTAAGTCTGGCACTGTTTCTGCCCGGGGACGTCACCGTAGATCCGCTTGGAATCGGATGGATGATCTGTGGCATTCAACTTCTCCCGTTGCTAGCGGGAATCGGGCTCGATTCCCGGTACCCCTCCGTGACGAACTGGCTGCATCCTCCTGTCCAACGGCTGTCCGACGTCTCGTTTCTCTTCTTGATCGTACTCCTCTTGGTCGTCTATAGCGACGAGATGATCACGCTCATCGGAACGGGAACGCTGTTCATTTCGGTCGTCGTCATCTGTGTGTCGTTATTTCTCGGGTACGTACTCGGCGGACCGGGACGGAACACACGAGAAGTGCTGGCGACGACGACCACCGCTCGAAACGCTGCGATTGCACTCTTTATCGCGACGACCAGCTTTTCCGATCCGGACGTTCTGATGGTCGTCCTTGCGTTTTCGTTCGTTGGCGTCGTTCTTTCGGGACTACTCGCCGGGATGTGGGGACGACGAACGAGGTGATGGAACAGTACGAAATCCGCGTTTCATTCTGATTCGGGACGCACACCCTACTACGTTCGCCGGATTACCGAGCAGTCAGTCCGTTGGATCTGGCAGAAATCAAACGAGGTTACCGCTATCGACGGTTTCGACGAGATCGATCATGCCCTCCTCGAGGGTTCAAATCGGACACGACCGACACGCTATCACGCCCCAGGGATTCCGACGATGCCTGCGAATCAACTCGAGTGCGGCGCACCGGACCGTTCGCCCCGCAGGTCCGCTCGACTCGCCCAGGCTCCGGCGAGGAGCGTCACGATCAAGGCGCCCGCGGCGAGCACGTAAAGCAGGTCGAGCGCCGGCGAGACGGTCATCACGGACTCGCGGCTGAGGAACAGCGTCACCGCGGTCAGCACGACGCCGGAACCGATCGCCACGCGAGGGAGCCGTCCCTCGAGAACGGCGCGGCCGACGACCGTCGCCAGCACGACGGCGCCGACGAGCGTCAGGAGCAACACCATCTGGATCGTCAGGGTCGTGGGCGTGTTCTGCGAAATGAACAGCGGGCTCAGGATTACCTGGGCCGGGACCGTGAGGGCCGCGACGACGAGCGCGGCGACGAGGTGCCGGCCCGTAAGCCGGCGGTGCAGGGCGATGACGAGCGCGAGGACGAAGCAGACGAAGATTACGATGGCCGTCCAGAAGTGGAGATTGAGAATCTCGTACTCGTAGGTGAGGACGGTTTCTCGACCGAGCAACACCTGGATCGGCGTCAACAGGGCGCCGGCGACGACGAGACCCGTGATCCGTCGATCGACGGCCTCGTCGAAGTACCCGACGAGCGCGGAGGCAACGATGGTGAACCCGGCGAACATCGCAACGAGGCGGTGGAACCACTCCCAGAAACTCGGCCGTCCCTGCGGGAGCAGGTTCAGGAAGCCGCCGTCACAGACCGGCCAGTTGGCGTCACAGGCCAGTCCGGAACCGGTCGTTCGCGTGGCGACGCCGAGAACGATCGTTCCCGCCACGAGCGCGACCGTCACGGTGAGCAGAGCGGAGAATCCCCGTCGACCGATGTCGATCGGTAATCGCGAGGAATCGGACGTGTGAGTATCGTACGACACGGTCTTTCAGCGGGGGTTAGGTGCGCCCGTATTTGAATCGTCCGCGTTCGTCCCACCGCGTGGGAACCGGGCTGAACACCGTCGACACGAAGCGCCAGCGACATCGAGACGCGCCCTTCGTCGGATTCAAGAACCCGCCACCCGACCCACCGGCATGGAAAAACTCGAACGACTGGACGCCACCCTCGAGGCGAAGGACCTGGCGTCGGTCTGGTTCGCCCACCCGAACTCGTTCGCGTGGTTGAGCGGCGGCAGCTCGGTCGTCGACCGCGAGGGTGACGTCGGCGTCGGGGCCCTCGGCTACGACGGCGACGAGGTGACGCTTCTCGCGAACACCATCGAGATCGACCGTCTCTACGAGGAGGAACTGCCCGACCTCGAGGCCACAGGTGTATCGGTGACCCGCGAAGCGTTCCCCTGGTACGAACGCTCGCTCGTGGAGGCTCTCGCCGACCGCGTCGAGGAACCTGCGGCCGTAGACGTCGACGTCCCCGGCCTCGAGCGCCTTGACCCCGCGACGGTTCGCCAGCCCCTGACGGCGACCGACCGCGAGCGCTACCGCGACCTCGGCCGGGAGACGGCGGCGGCGGTCGAGGCCGTCTGCCGGGAGCTCCAGCCCGGCGATACGGAAGACGAGGTCACCGCGGCGCTCACCGTCTCGCTCGCCGCCCGCAATATCGAAGCACCCGTCGTCCTCGTGGGCGGGTCCGAACGCGCACAAAAGTACCGCCACTACACTCCCAAATCCGTCGAGTTCGGCGACTACGCCCTCGTCTCGGTGACCACCCAGCGCCACGGCCTGCACGCCAGTTGCACCCGCGCCGTCGCCTTCGACCCGCCGGAATGGCTCGAGGAACGCCACCGTCACGCCGCCCGCGTCGAGACGACCGCCCTGGCCGCAACCCAGGACGCTGCCGCAGCGGGCGGCACCGCCGGTGACGTCTTCGCCGAGATTCAGGCGGCCTACGACGCCCTCGGCCACGCCGGCGAGTGGGAACGCCACCACCAGGGTGGTGCCGCCGGCTTCGCCGGACGCGAGTGGATCGCGACCCTAGGTCACGAGGCGCCTGTGATTGCGCCGATGGCCTTCGCCTGGAATCCGACCGTCCAGGGTGCCAAGAGCGAGGACACCGTCCTGGTCTCGGACGACGGCTTCGAAACGCTGACCGATGCCGGAACTGGAACCAGTACCGACGACGACTGGCCGACCATCGAGGTCGAGGCGGTCGGCGAGTACGACCTCGAACTCGAGCGGCCCGCGGTGCTCGGTCTCGAGTGAGTTGCGACCGGTTCTGATTTCGTTTTCGGTCTCGAGTGACCTGTTACCGACGTTGCTCTCGAGCAAGTAGCCTCGCGCTTCGACGCAGGTTCAGGTCATTATTCGCCGAACTACCGGCTCGGGCAACGCCTCGAACAGCCACGCGACCAGCCGCCAGCGCTGGGTGACGTAGACGTGTGAACGCTCTCGGCGAATCGCTCGAGCGATTTGTGCGGCCGCGGTCTCCGGCGAACTGACCCAGAACGGGTCCTCCGCGAGCATGAGGTCGGTGTCGACGTACCCGGGTTCGACGGTCGTGATCGTCACGTCGGCCGCCCGCTTCGATTGCCGATATCGGAGTCCCTCGAGGTACGTCGAGACGAACGCCTTCGAAGCGTTGTAGGCGGGCGAACTGGGGTTTCCGAACCGGGAGGCCACCGACGAGATGCCGACGAGGTGGCCGTCGCGCTCGCTCTCGAACGCCTGGCGATTCTCGAAGTGATCCATCGCCGCCGACGCCAGCGCGGTGAAGCCGCGGACGTTGACGTCGATCGTCTCCCGTTCGTGGTCCCACTCGAGGCCACGGTTGGGGCCGCCGACGCCGGCACTGAGGACGACGAGGTCGACCGGGGGCATGGCCTCGATCAACTCGTCGAAGCCGGCCCTGGCGTCCTCGACGTCGGTGACGTCCATCGTTGCGACGTAGGCACTCGTCGGCAGGGATTCGCCGATCGACGACAGCCGTTCGGTTCGCCTCGCCGCGAGTCCGAGTTCGTACCCTTCCGCGGCGAGTTCGCGGGCAAGTGCTTCTCCGATACCGGATGAGGCGCCGACGACGATTGCGCCTCGAGTCGTGGACATGGACGTGCATTCGGCGTCGAGGGTATAGTCGTGTTGACTCGAGCAGTCACTGACCAACAATCGGTGCATCCATCGGCCGTACCGACGTCTCGCAGCGTACGGCAGAAGGCGCTCACGTCTCAGGGGCCGGGAGTGTAACCGAGAACGTCGCCCCTTCTCCGGGTTCGGCATCGACCCAGATGTCGCCGCCGTGACGCTCGACGATGCGCTTACAGAGCGCCAGGCCGATACCGGACCCCGAGTACTCCTCGCGGCTGTGGAGCCGCTGGAAGACCTCGAAGACTCGACTGCCGTGTGACGGGTCCAGTCCGATCCCCTCGTCGCACACGGACACGACCCACTCCTCCCCGTCTCGTTCGGCTGCGACGCGTATCTGTGGCGGTTCGTCGCCGCTGTAGGTCATCGCGTTGTCCAGGAGGTTCTGGAACAGCTGGCGGAGTTGCGTACGGTCTCCTCGGACCTGGGGAAGCGAATCGGACGTGATGGTGGCGTCGCTCCGTTCGATCTGTACCTCGAGGTCGTCGAGTACGTCCTCGAAGACGGCGTCGAGATCGGTCGGCTCGAGTGGCTTTCCTTCCGTCTCGATACGGGAGTACTCGAGCAGCCCCTCGATCATCGCCCGCATCCGGTCGGCCCCATCGACGGCGAACTCGAGGTAGTCCATCCCGTTGGCGTCCAGGTCGTCTTCGTAGCGCTGTTCGATCAACTGGAGGTAACTCGAGACCATCCGCAGGGGCTCTTGCAGGTCGTGGCTGGCCGCGTGGGCGAACTGCTCGAGGCGTTTGTTCGACCGTGTTAGCCGCTCGTTCGCTCGCTCGAGTTGTCGTTCCCGTTTTTTCCGGTTCGTGATGTCCCGGATGACGCCGGTGAAGTAGCGGTCGTTCTCGTAGACGATTTCGCTGAACGTGATCGACAATGACACCACCGAACCGTCGGCGTGCTGACCGTCGAGTTCGACGTAGTCCCAGTCGAGGGTCCGCTCGTCGGTCTCGAGATACCGCTGCAGCCCCGCCCGATGACGAACCGCGAGGTCGTCGCGCATGAGCGTCGTAAGCGACTCACCGACCAGTTCGTCGGGTTCGTAGCCGAAGACGTCCTCGACGGCGGGGTTCACCGAGCGGATCGTGCTCTCGGCGTCGATCGTCACGATGACATCGTTGGCCGCCTCCGTCAGCGCCCGGTACCGCTCGAGTTCCAGTTCGTGCTGTTTACTCTCGGTGATGTCGCGAAAGTAGACGGAGACGCCCGTTTCGGAGGGGTAGAGGCTCGCCTCCACCCAGAAGTCGAGTGGGTCGAAGTACAGGTCGAAGCTGGTCGGTACCTGGTCGTTCAGCGCCGTGTGAAACGCGTCCCAGACCTCGTCCACCGCCGCCGCTTCGGGGTACATTTCCCAGAGGTTCTCGCCGAGTAACTCCGCTCTCGGTCGCTGGAGTAGTTCCGCGGCGCGCTCGTTGACGTGTGTGAACCGGAATTCGTCGTCGACGGCGTAGAACGCGTCGGTAACTCGTTCGAGCATCTCCTCGAATTCGCTCTCGAGGCGCTTCTGGTCGGTGACGTCGGTAAGCGCGAGAACGGCACCGGTCGCGTCGCTGCCGTCGCCATCCACGTCCAGCGGGGCGCCGTTCACCGTCACCCAGATGCGTTCGCCGTCGGGACGGCGCAGCCCAACCTCCATGTCGAAGATCGGCTCACCGGTTTCGATTACCCGCATGAACGGCGTTTCGTCTCCGGAGAGAGGAGTTCCGTCGGCGTCGGTCAGCCGCCAGCGCGGGTCGTCGTACGCGACCGACTGGATCTCTTTGCGGTCTCGTCCGAGGATGTCCTCGGCGTGTTCGTTCGCGAACTGCAGGTCGCCTTTCGCGTCGAATACCACGATCCCGACGGGGCTGGTCTCGACGATCTGTTCTTTGACCTCCTTTTCAGCCTCGAGGGATCGTTTCGCCCGCCTGGTTTCGATGGCGGCGGCGAGCACGTTCGCGATGCTCTGGACGAAATTCACGTCGTACTCGGTGAATGCCCGGCGGTCCGTCGTGTGCGTACCCAGGACGCCCCACGGGTCCTCGAGCGAGCCGATGATGACGCTAATTCCGCTGACGACGTCGTGGTCGACCAGCAGGTCGGGCCCGGAGAAGCGGTCTTCGGTCCGCAGGTCGTCGACGACGACGGGCTCCTCAGAGAGGAGCGTATAGCCCGCCTGCGAGTCCAGATCGGTGGGCGCCGTCGCCGTTCCGACGAGTCCGTCTTGCCAGCCGACCCCCTGCCGAAGAAGGACCTCGTCACCACCGGGGAGCAGTTCGAGCACCTTACAGTACTCGACGTCGAGCGTCTCCGCGACGGCGACTGCGGCGTCGTGTAGCAACTCGTCGAGGTCGTCGGTCTCGAGCGCCCGCTGGCCGAATTCGGCGACGACTTCCTGCTGGTGGACCCTCGTGCGGAGTTCGCTATCTGTACCCGAACTCGAATCCATTGCCATTGAACTATTCGCGTCCGTCTGTAAATCCTTTCGTTCGGTACGACTGGCTTATAATACTGGACCGAGCCGAACGAGCAGTCGACGCTCTCGCTGATTGGCGAGTGTACCGTCGGCCGGTCGTGGGCCCTTCTCCTCGACGATACCCGGCCGAACCCATCTCCTCGACGATACCCGGCCACCGTCACTCGTCACTACAAACGACGTCCTCGACGACACGCCGCGATCTATCGTCGTCCTCGTCCGTCTCGTACACGTAGAGTTCGTCCGCTCGTTCGTCTCGCGTCGTTCGATGGGTGCCGTCACAGAACGGGTACGTCTCCGCGAGACCGCACTGACAGATCGCGACGTTCCCTTTCTCGGAATCGATGTCGTCTTCCTCGAGTTTTCGCGGGCCGGTCGCGTCGTGACGGACGAGTCGTGCCATGTCGAGAGCGACTGCTCCGCGGTACTAAACGGTGGCCACGTCGTTCGGATCGATTGCTCGAGCCGCGAAATCGGGAAAATCGGAACACGGCAGGCAGCACGCCTTTCTCCCTACCGATCGACAATCGTGCCATGGTCGACGCCCTCACCGTGCTCGCGGTCGTCCTTCTGATCGGCGGTATCGCCGGCACTGTCGTCCCGCTCGTTCCCGGCGGTGGTCTCTCGCTGGCCGGACTCTTTCTCTACTGGTGGCACAGCGGGTACAGCGAACCTGGCGTCGTCGCGTTCGTCGCGTTGACCGCCCTCGCCCTGGCAACGCTGTTCGCGGAGTTCTTCGCCGGGTCGATCGCTGCCCGCGCCGGCGGCGCCTCGTGGCAAACGACCGCGCTCGCTGCTGCCGTCGGCATCGCACTGATGATCGTGACCGGGCCGCTCGGCTTCCTGGTCGGCCTCTTCGGCACCGTGTTCGCCCTCGAGTTCGTCGGGAACCGCGACCTCGAAGACAGCCTTCGGGCGGCCGGCTACGCCACCGCTGGAACGCTCGCGTCGACGGCGGTCCAGGTCCTGTTGACGAGTGCGATTCTCGTCGGGTTCATCCTCGCCGTGTTCGTCTTCTGATCGCCCCGAACGTGCAGGATCGCTGACCACCGAAACGATTGTGTCACTGGATCGCCCAGAGTCGGCATAATGCGCTGTAGCGAGGACGGCTGCGACCGGGACGCCGCTGTAGAGTTACACATCCCGTGGGCCGAAAACCGCGTCGTGTGCGCGCCCCACGCCCGCGTCCTGGGTCGTCAGGACGGCGTCGTCGCCGACCCGTTTCCGGACAGCGGGGCGGACCTGCTCGATGAGTGAGGTGTTTCGACTGAAAGCGGCTGCTCGAGACGTCGAGCTTCGACTGAAAGCGGCTGCTCGAGACGCCGATTACGGGTGCGCGTAGTAGGCGACGACCTCGTCGCTGCCTTCGTCGACCTCGTCGATCCGGGCGAAGCCCACGCGCTCGAACTGGACGACGTCGTCGGGAGAAAGGTCCCCGACCTCGGGTTCGGCTCGCCCCTCGACGTCGCCGTCCATCGTTCGCAACGTGAGCGGGACGCTCTCGGCCGCCGGCGCCCAGTGGATCACGTCGACGTCACCCTCGCGAACGACGTCGATGGAGTCGCCCGTGTACTGGAGGACGTCCCGGGTGTACTGGAAACAGCCGAGCCCCTTCAGCCAGATGCGCTCCTTTCGCTGGGGAACGTCGTCTTGCTCGAGGACGACGGCGTCACCGACGGGGATGTGGCGCACGCCGCGGTCCTCGTGGTTCGGGTGGAGTGGTGGGTTCGCCTCGTCGGGCGGACTCCCGGCCAGCCCGACTTCGGCGCCTTCGCGAACGAAGAACCGCCGGTCGGTCTCCTCGTCGATCAGGTTTCGGTTTTCGGCGTAGATGGAACTCATCGCGAGGTCGACGTCGCTCGTCGAGGTGCCGAGCTGGATCATGGCGTCGGTGATCGCTTCGCCGCGGATCCCGCGGCGCCGGAGGCTCTGGATGGTCGGCGCCCGCGGGTCGTCCCAGCCGTCGAGGTGGCCGGCCTCGATCAACTCCCCGATGCGGGAGGTGCTCATCTTCACGTCGTAGGCGTCGACCTGCACGTGGCCCCAGTGGACGACCTCCGGGTACGTCCAGTCGAAGTAGTCGTAGAGGAACCGCTGGCGTTTCGCGGAGTCCTGCAGGTCGATACCCCGGATGATGTGGGTAATGCCAATGCGGTGATCGTCGACGCCGGACTGGAAGTCGAGCATCGGCCAGCAGCGATAGTCGGCAGCCCGCTCGCGTGGGTGGGGCGTGTCGACCATCCGGAAGGCGACCCAGTCGCGGAGGGCGGGGTTCTTGTGCTCGATGTCCGTCTTGACTCGCAGAACCATCTCGCCGCTTCCGTACTTGCCCGCGACCATGTCCTCGAACTCCGCGAGGACCGTCTCCGGGTCCTTGTCGCGGTGGGGACACGGCTCGCCGGCGTTTTTCAGGTCGCTAAACTCGTCGCCCGGACACGAGCAGGTGTAGGCCCCGCCCATCTCGATGAGCTCTCGAGCGTGATCGTAGTAGCTCTCGACCCGGTCGCTCGCGCGGTAGATCGCGTCGGGCTCGAACCCCAGATACTCGATGTCCTCGAGAATCCAGTCGTAGGCCTCGAGGTTCGGCCGCTTCGTCTCGGGGTCGGTGTCGTCGAATCGAACGCAGAACCAGCCGTCGTAGCGCTCCTTGTAGGTCCCGATGACGGCGGGCATCCGCGCGTGACCGATGTGCCAGGGGCCGTTGGGATTCGGCGCGCAGCGCATCCGGATCTCGTCGTACTCGTCGGCGTTCGGGAGGTCCGGGAGGACCGTGTCGTCCTCTTCGTCCTCGGCCTCGAGTTCGGCCAGCTCCTCGGGTGCCAGTTCCTCGAGTCTGGCGCGGCGCTCGTCGGGGTCGAAGCCGTTGACTCGAGACACGACGCCACCGACGACGCCGGGGACGTCGTCGGCGTGCTCTCGGAAGTCGGGGTTGTCGCCCATCAGCGGCCCCATGACGGCGCCGACGTTGGCCTCGCTCCCGTGTTTGACCGCGTTCAGCAGTGCGTGTTTCTCGGCCTCGCGCTCGACGCGGCCTCGTAACTCCTCGTCCATGTTGACGAACAGTTTCGCCCGCGCGTTCAAAACAGCCGCGGTGTGCGCCCGAGTCCGTGCTCGAACGCGCCGGTCAGTCCTCGAGCGTTCCGACCGGTCCTCGAGCGTTCCGACCGGCCCTCGAACGCTCTGATTAGTCCTCGGAGACGTTCGACGCCTCGGCGACGTCCTCCTCGTAGACGATCATCTGCTGAATGTTCATCCACAGTGCCATCTGCTGCATCTCGCCCTCGTTGTGGGCCTCGAGCCACTCGTTCTTGACGCCCCAGCCGTAGGCCTGCCCCTCGAGCGGGTTGACGATGTCGCCGACGAGCATGCTATAGTCGCTGTCGCCGTTCGCGACGACCGTCTGGTTGTACGCCTGGACGATGACGCCCATCTCGTCGAGGGTGGCCTGGTAGAGGTCGTGGTCGACGCCGGTCGCCGGCGAGTCATCTGACTCGTTGGTAGACTCGTCGGCGGAGTCGCTGTCCGACTCGGTAGCAGATTCGCCGTCCGACGAGTTCGAACCCCGCTCGAGGTCGTCGCCGACAGTCGACTGATACTCGAGGATGAGGTCGCCGTCGTTCTCGTAGAGCGCTTCGACGGTGATGTCGTAACCCTGGATGCCGTTCTCGAGGACGTAGTAGAATTCCTCCGGCGTGCCCTGCGGTGGATCGGATGGTTCGGTCGGTCGGAAGTTCCGGCCGGAGCTGCCGAGAAACGAGCCGAGACAGCCGGCGAGGCCAGTCAGCCCCGCCGCCCCGATACCGCCCAGCAGGCGGCGGCGAGAGAGCGAACCGTTCGAGTTGTCCATACTCTTCGTAGCGACAACACGGGCAAAAACCTCCGTTCCATTTCGAGCGGTGAGTCGTCGATCAACTCGAGCGGTGAGTCGTCGATCAACTCGAGCAGCGAAAAATCGCCGACGAACGGCCCAATCGCTGCCTCAGTAACCGCGTTCAATCAGGTAATCGGCCACCTGGAGGAGCAGTTCGCGAGCCTCGTTGTCGGGGAGCACCTCGAGGCGGTTCTTCCCGCGGTCGACGAGGTCGCGCGCCTTGTCGTTCGCGTAGGAGATCGACCCGGAGTCCTCGAGCGTGGCGACAGCGTCGTCGATCTCGGCCTCGGTGACGGCGTCGACGTCGGTGGTGTCGACCAGCGACTCGACGTCGACGCCCTGCTCGCGGGCGTGGACCGTGATGAGCGTCTGCTTGTTCTCGACGAGGTCGCTTCCGCGCTGCTTGCCGAGCTTTTCACTGGGAACGGTCAGGTCGAGCACGTCGTCTTGAATCTGGAAGGCGCGTCCGACGTCGAGTCCGTAGCCGTAGAGCGCGTCGACGGTGTCCTGATCGGCTCCCAGCAAGATTGCCGGGAGGGCCGCCGAGGCCGCGTAAAGGACGGCAGTCTTCTGCTCGACCATCTCGAGGTACTCCTCGGGCGTGACGTCCTCGCGCGATTCGAAGCTCACGTCGAGTGACTGCCCCTCACAGATCTGGGTACAGGTGTTCGCGAGAACGTCGAGCGCCTGCACCGTTCGGTCGGATTCGGCGCCCGTCTCGAGCATGATCTCGAAGGCTTTCGAGTACAGCGTGTCGCCAGCGAGAATCGCTGTCTCGAGGTCGTAGGCCTTGTGGACGGCGGGCACGCCGCGTCGGAGGTCGTCGTCGTCCATGATGTCGTCGTGGATGAGCGTGAAGGACTGAATAACCTCGACGCTGACTGCGGCGGCCATGAGGTCGACGGTCGTCGACTGGAGCGTCGGGAACTCCCGGTAGGGCGTCGACAGCGGCTCGACGTCGGCGAGTGCTTCCCCGGTGGCCAGTAGGACCGTCGGCCGAAGCCGCTTACCGCCGGCGTCGAGCAGGTACCGGGACGCCTCGTAGAGCCGTTCCGGTCGCGTGATCGGTAGCTCTTCGGGGATGGCCTCGTTGACGAGTTCGCGTCGCTCGCCGACGGCCTCGAGCACCGCTTTCTCGCGTGCCTCGGGTGATGTCATGTCAGTCGACAAGTTGGATCAGGTTGCCGTTCGCGGTGATGTGGATGTCCCGGCCCAGTTTGTAGCCCTCGTTTCCGGCGAGTCCGACGTATCCCGAGAAGCCCTTGACGTCCTGGTGGGCGGGGATGACGTGCTGGGGCTGGAGCGCATCGAGCATCTGGTAGTGGCCCTCCTGACAGAGGTGGCCCGAGACGTGGATGTCGTCGTAGATGCGCGCACCCTGCATGCCGAGCAATTTCTCGGCCTGGTAGCGTTGCCCCTCGTTGGTCGGTTCGGGGATGACGCGGGCGGAGAAGACGACCTTGTCGCCGTCGTCCAGTTCGTACGGCGTCTCGCCGCGGGCCATACGCGTGAGCATCGCGCGGGGTTCGCCCTGGTGGCCCGTCACGACGGGCAGGAAGTTCTCTTTTCCCTCGTTCATAATCCGCTTGAACGTCCGGTCGACGGACTTCCGGTGGCCGAACATCCCGAGGTCGCTCGGGAAGTCGATGAAGTCGAGTCGCTCGGCGGTGCCGGAGTACTTCTCCATCGAGCGCCCGAGCAGGACGGGCTGTCGGCCGATGTCGTCGGCGAACTCGACGAGGCTCTTGACACGGGCGATGTGGCTCGAGAACGTGGTGGCGACGATGCCGCCGTCGTAGTCTTCCATGCTGTGGAGGACGTCGCGAAGGTGTTCGCGGGCGACGTTCTCGGAGGGGGTGCGCCCCTTCTTGTTGGCGTTGGTGCAGTCCTCGATGTAACAGAGGACGCCTTCGCCCTCGCGACCAATCTCACGGAAGCGCTTCATGTCGATGGGGTCGCCGATGACGGGCGTGTGGTCCATACGCTTGTCCAGGCCGTAGACGATGGCGCCCTCGGGCGTGTGTAAGACCGGGTTGATCGCGTCGATGATCGAGTGGGTGACGTTGACGAACTCGAGTTCACACCCGTGGTCGCCGATGGTCATCGACTCGCCGGGATCCATCTTGATCAGGTCGTTCTCGACGCCGAACTTCTGTTCGCTCTCGATTTGCTGTTTGGTCAGTTCGATGGTGAACGGGGTCGCGACGACGGGGGCGTCGTAGCGGTGGGCGAGTTTCGAGATCGCGCCGATGTGGTCGAGGTGGCCGTGGGTCGGGACGATCGCCTGGACGTCGCCCTCGAGGTCGCTCATGATCCGATCGTCGGGGATGGCGCCCATGTCGATCAGGTCGAGGCTGTGCATGCGTTCGGTCTCGACGTTGTCGTGGATGAGAACCTGTGAGAGGTTCAGACCCATGTCGAAGATGACGACATCGTTTCCTGCGCGAACGGCAGTCATCTGCCGTCCGACCTCCTCGTAACCGCCGATGGTTGCAATTTCGATTTCCATGGTTGTATACACTGAGCGCGTTCAGCGCTCATCGAAACGGTCCGCGGACTGCCGGGTACGAAAGACCGCCACGGTGTCGCGTCGGTCGGGGTCCCGCTATGCGTTCGGGATCGATTCCGGACGTCGAACACGGCGAGGCCGTGTCCACGTCGCGCGAACGCACTTGCCCGCGGGTTTCGCTACCCCCGTCTACACACCCAGGTAGTATAAAGTCCGTGGGTTCGACGACCGATCGGTGCGGGTACACCACTGACTGTCGATGAACACAACGGCTGTCGCTCGAGTAGAGGGCTACGGATATCTTTGGCCGTATCCGAAATACACTCATTCAGACGAGTGGATAGAATAAACGTCTCGCACGTTGTCTCGGATTTATTCTACGGGAATACTCACAATAACATTAATATTTAGGTGTGTTGAATCGCGACCTATGCCACCACGACACACGAGTGACGATGGCACGACCGGTCGACCCGTTTCGCGACGAACCCTCCTCCGCGGTCTCGGCATCTCCGCCGTCGGTATCGGCACGCTCGGCGCGGCGACATCGTCCGTCCAGGCAGGGAAAGGCGACTCCTGCGAGTACCCGCCGATGGACTTCCCGCGCGTGAGCACTCGAGGTCACTTCGACACGACCTGGTACGGGAGCGTCTACATCACCGACGGAAACACCGACACGAACTACGACCTCGCGGGTGATCCGATCCCTGGAGTCGGCCAACCGGCGTTCGGGGAACTCCTGATCCACGCCCACGGCTGGAACAACGACCGCGAGGGCGGCGTCTGCTCGACCAGCACCGCCGCGAACACGTTCGACCTCGAGGGGTACGACCAGCCGGTCGTCGGCTACACCTGGGACGCCGACTACGGCTGGTACAACGCGACCGAAATCGCCGAACGAAACGGAGCCAAACTCGCGAATTTCCTGGTCGACTATCGTGCCCAGAATCCCGACGTGACGCTCCGCCTGTGCTCGCACTCGCTCGGTGCGCGAGTCGTCCTCAGCGCGGTCGCGACGCTCTCGTCGTGGGGGTACCACGACCTCCTCGAGAGCGTGACCCTCCTGGGTGGCGCCGCCGACGACGACGCACCGTCGCTCGAGGGGAGTTACGGCTCCGCGATCGCGAATTCGACTGGCCGCCTCGACAACTTCTGGATGAACGACGACGCCGTACTCGACTGGGCCTACGGCACTGCCGAGATGGGGACCGCGATCGGTGCGACGACGATCGATGGCACACCGCCGTGGAACTACACCGACCACAACGTCGACTACGTTCCGGATCACTTCACCCACTACAAGCCCGACGGGTGCATCCACGAGGTCGTCGCGACGTTCTGAACCCGTCCGCTTCGCTTCGTTTTCTCCGGCTGTCTGAGCGCCGCTGGGCGGTGAATCGCCTAGCTGCTAGTCGTACAATTTTAATTATCTATAGTCTAAAGTACCTCATTTTTTAGAGGTTTCTCTCAAAACCCATCAAAACTCGAATATTGCCCAATACGGCGCTCTAATGCCCATAAACGACAACAATAGGTGACTATTTAGAAATAGGCTATGGGACGGGGCGAAAAGATTGAAGTCGCCTATATTGGTGAAATACGGGGGCCTACCCATAATCTGGCTTCCTCAGTTCGAACACAGCTCACAACTAATATATATTATTAGAGTATAGTTGTCTACTGAGATATGCGTTCGGGATATCGTTGTACGTCTGCTCGAGAATACGCTTCTTCCCACTCGTTTCCCGCGGTCGTCGCGAGGTCGTGAATCCGCTCGAGTTCCGCGATCGCGTCGTCGTGCTCGTCGACCCGGAGGTCGTGAGCGAGACGGGGTTCGTCGGGGTCGAATACGCACAGGGCAGCGCTCTGGGCGTGTTCGCCGCGCTTGTCGCCCCCGGCGTCCTCGCCCGCCCGAAGGGCGTCCAGAAGTCGCCGGTCCAGTGGACTCCCGCTCGAGGCTTCGAACGCGTCGGCCACGGTTGCCAGTACGTCGGCCGATCCCAGCATGTTTCCCGCGACGGTGTACCCCTCCCCCTCGAGGTCACCGGCGACGGGGACGCACTCTGAACCGGTCACCGCGACCGTGTCGCCACCAGCGTCGACACCGTGAACCTGCCGGACGGTGGCGTGTGGGTCGTCCGCGAGCTGCGATTCGACGGCGTATTCGACGGGCGTTCCTGCCTCGAGTGCACGAATCGCTCGTACACCCAGGGGCGTGCTGGTCGTCGCCTGCGTGCAGACGGCTCCTCGCCGGCAGACGAACGGTGCGGTCGACCCGACGGCGATGGCCTTCGTCGCGACCACGACGCCATGGCGACCGTCGACCGTCGCGCAGATGGAGAACGTCACGATCGGTCCGTCTCCGACGGTGCGGGCGACCGACCGTGCACGGGGTGGCTCATCTCCTCGAGCGACAGGTGACAGGCGATCCGGTGATCGCTCTCCGCGGTGACCGGCTCGGGAAGCGGCTCGTCCGTCTCGCACACCTCACCGATCTTCTTCGGACAGCGCGTGTGGAACGGACAGCCGGTCGGCGGATCGATCGGGCTCGGGACCGTCCCCTCGAGCAGGATACGCTCGGTCTCCCGGTTCGGATTCGCGTGCGGGACCGCCGACAGCAGGCTCTCCGTGTAGGGGTGATACGGCGGCTCGAACACCTCCTCGACGGTGCCGAACTCGGCGATTTTGCCGAGGTACATCACCGCCACGCGGTCACAGAGGTGCTGGACGACGCTGATGTTGTGGGAGATGAACAGGTACGAGAGGCCGAACTCGTCCTGGATGTCGTCGAGCAGGTTGAGGATCTGTGCCTGGACGCTCACGTCCAGCGCGGAGACGGGCTCGTCACAGACGATGAGGTCGGGTTCGACCGCGAGCGCGTTCGCGATGGCGATCCGCTGTTGCTGGCCGCCGGAGAACTGGTGGGGATACTTGTCGGCGTCGGACCCAGAGAGACCGACGCGCTCGAGCAGCTCCTCGATCCGTGCGCGCTTGTCGTCCCCCGTCGCGATGCCGTGTTTCGCCATCCCTCTGCCGATGATCTGGGCGACCGTCTTGCGCGGATTGAGCGAACTCTTGGGGTCCTGGAAGATGATCTGCATCTCCTTGCGGAGGCTCCGAATCTCCTTCTTCCCGAGTTCGTGCAACGGGTGACCGTCGAAGTAGACCTCGCCGCCGGTGGGCTCGAGCAGCTGCATCACGGTCCTGGCGACCGTCGACTTGCCACAGCCGCTCTCGCCGACCAGACCGACCGTCTCGCAGCGGTCGATCGTGAAGCTCACACCGTCGACCGCCTCGACGTACCGGCGCTCGAGCGTCAGCCCGCCGCTCTCGGTTCGGGCCAGCGAGAGATTCCCGAAGAATCCGTCCCCCGCCGAGAAGTGCTTCTGCAGGTCGCGAACCTCGAGTAACGGCTCCGCGTCCGAGCGCGTCTCGCGGTGTCGACGTTCGACACCCTCCTCGACGGCGGGCTCCGAGAGGTCGAGTTCGTCGGTTCGAATGCACGCCGCCTGGGCGCCCGGCGGGGCACCAACGACCGGCTCGAGAGGTGGGTCACGGCCGGAACGGCACGCCTCGACGGCGTGTGGACACCGGTCGGCGAAGTTACAGCCATCGGGCAAGGCCTTGAGGTCGGGCATCGATCCACCGAGCGCGTAGAGGCGGTTCCGGTCCGAGTCGACCGCCGGAATCGCGTCGATCAGCGTGCGCGTGTAAGGGTGTCTCGGCTGCTCGAAGACGTCGTCGACGCGGCCCGTCTCGACGAGGTTGCCGGCGTACATGACGCCGACGCGGTCACAGGTCTGGGCGACGACGCCCAGGTTGTGGGTAATCATCAGGATCGAGACGCCGCGCTCCTCGCGGAGGTCGTTCAGCAGGTCCAGGATCTTCGCCTGGGTCGTCACGTCGAGCGCCGTCGTCGGCTCGTCGGCGATGATCAGGTCCGGCTCGCAGGCCAGCCCGATGGCGATCAGCACCCGCTGGCGCATCCCCCCGGAGAACTCGTGGGGGTACTCGTCGATGCGCGACGCCGGGTCCGGAATCTCGACTTCCTCCATCGCCTCGATGGCGATTTCGCGCGCCTCGCTCTCGCCGACGTCCTGGTGGAGCCGGATCGTCTCGACGATCTGCTGGCCCACGGTGAGCACGGGATTGAGCGAGGTCATCGGATCCTGCGGGATCAGCGTGATCCTGTTCCCGCGGACGCTCCGCATCTCCTTCTCGGTGAGCGTGAGGAGGTCGGTCCCGTCGAAGGTGACCGACCCGGAGACGATTTCGCCCGGGTAGCGGATCAGGCGCATGATCGACTTCGCCGTCACGCTCTTTCCCGCCCCCGACTCGCCGACGATACCCATCACCTCCCCGCGCTCTAGGTCGAACGAGACGTCGTCGACTGCGGTAACGACCCCGTCCTCGGTCCGGAACTGCGTGCGGAGGTCCTCGACGGCGAGGAGCGGGTCGCTGGCGATGGCGTCGCCAGTTGCCGTCACTGTATCGTCGGTGCCGCCAGAGCCGTCAGTGCTGTCGATAGTGTGTCTAGAGGTCATTCGATGATCTCCCCCTTGGGATCGAGGACGTCGCGGAGGCCGTCACCCAGCAGGTTGAACCCGATGACGGCGACGGCGATCGCTCCCGCCGGGAAGAACACGAGCCACGGCGCGTCGCCCATGAACGACCAGCCCTGGTTGATCATCAGGCCCCACGAGGGGGTCGGCGGCTGGACGCCCAGCCCGAGGAACGAGAGGCTCGCCTCGAGCAACATGGTGAACGCGACGTTGATTGATCCCTGGACGAGCAGCGGGCCGACGCAGTTGGGCAGCACCTCCCGGAAGATGATGTAACCGTCGCTCTCCCCGCGGGCGACGGCGGCTTCGACGAACGATTCGTTGCGCACCGACAGCGCCGCGCTGCGGGCGACCCTGGCGATGAACGGCGTGTACACGAACGTGAGCGCGAGGATCACGTTGTTGAGACTCGGCTCGAGGACGGCGACGATGGTCAGCGCCAGCAGGATCGGCGGGAACGACATCATCGCGTCCATGCCGCGCATGAGTCCCTCGTCGATCAGCCCCTGGTAGTAGCCGGCGACGACGCCGATGGTCGTCCCCATGACCATCGCCGCGCTGATCGAGGTGAACCCGACGTATAACGAGATCCGGGCCCCCATCATTACGCGACTGAAGATGTCGCGGCCGAGGTCGTCGGTCCCCATCGGGTGCTCGAGCGACGGCGCGAGCTCTCGGTCCTGGACGTTCGTCGCCTCGGGGTCGTGGGGAACGACGAACGGCGCGAGTATGGCCGTCGTGAAGAGCGCGACGACGATGAGCAACCCGATTATCGCCTTCTGGTTCCGGCGGAACTGGCGGGCGAATCGGCCGTAGTGGGCCTTCTTTTCGTCCGTCAGCCGGAAACGTTCGGTCGACATTACTCCGAGCCTCCGTAGCGGATTCGTGGATCGACGTACGCGTAGAACGTGTCCGCGAGGAAGTTCGAGACCATGTAGATCAGTGCAATCACGATGATACACCCCTGCAAGAGGGGAATGTCGCGGTTCTCGATGGCCGTCAGCGTCAACTGACCGATGCCCGGCCAGGAGAACACCTGCTCGAGGACGACGACGCCCCCGAAGGCGTAACTGAACTGGAACGCGATGACCGTGATGACGGGAATTGCGGCATTTTTCAGCGCGTGGCGAATCACGACCGCCCGCTCGCTGAGCCCTTTCGACCGGGCGAATTCGACGTAGTCCTCGCTCAGTTCGTCGATCATGCTCGAGCGCGTCATGCGCATGATGTAGGCCGTCAGTGCGACGCCCATCGCGCTCGCGGGCAGTGCGAGGTGGTGGGCTGCCGCTACGGGATCCTCCATCGGCGAGACGTACCCGCGGGTCGGGAAGCCGCCGAGGGTGAGCGCGAACACGTAGATGAACACCAGTCCCCACAGGAAGATGGGAAGCGAGAGGCCGACGAACGCGAGCATCGACGCCGTCAGGTCAGTCGGCGTGTTCTTCTTGACCGCGGCGATGACGCCGAGCGGGATCGACAGACTCACCGACACGATCGTCGCGGAGACGGCGAGGAGTAACGACCGCGGCAGTCTGACGCCGATCAGGTCGACGACCGGCGTCCCGTACCGGAGGGACGTGCCCATGTCTCCCTGGAGCATGCCGACGACCCAGTCGACGTACTGCAAATACAGCGGCTGATCGAGCCCCAGCTGCGCCTCGAGCTGGGCGATCGACGCATCGTTTGCGTTCGGACCGAGGATCAACAGCGCCACGTTCCCGGGCAGGATGTTCGTGAGCCCGAAGGTGATGAGCGATACGAGGAACAGCGTGATCGCCATGAACCCGAGGCGCTTGGCCAGGTAGCTAACGAACGCCATCTATGCGAGTGATCTGTGTCGCGTGGGATTGGTCGTGGTGCGCACGTGAAGTCACGGATTACTCCATCCAGGTGTTTTCGAATCTGAAGGTCGAGCCGTCGGGCGACATGACCTCGCCCTTGTAATTGGGTTGACGGGCCATCAGTGTCGGCATCCAGTACAGCAGGATGTGGCCCGACCGGCGTTCTTGCAGGATCTCCGCGGCCTCGTGGTACAGCGGCGCACGTTCCTCGATTTCGTAGAGTTGCCGCGCCTCGTCGATGAGGCCGTCGTACTCCTCGTCCTCCCAGCCGGTGAAGAAGAACGCCCCCTCGGAGTGGAGCGGTCGGTGGAAGCCGGCGTCCGGGAACCACAACGCCAGGTACGAACTCGTCGTCGCCTGGAAGTTCCGGTCGGTGTAGACGTCGCTGAGCCAGTTGCTCCAGGTGATGAGCTGAATGTTGAGGTCGATCCCGACCTCGGCCGCCTGGGATTCGATGACCTGCGCGGCAGTCACCTGGTCGTTGTACTGCTCCGGAATCTGGAACGTCGCCTCGAACCCGTCCGAGTACCCGGCGGCGTCGAGGTGCTCCTGGGCGAGTTCGTAGTCCTGCGGCCGCGGCTCCAGGTCCGGGTGCTCCCACTCACTTCCCGGCGCGGCGGGACTGGTCGCGACCTGCCCCTGGCCGTACAGCGCCGCCTCCATGACTTCGTTCTTGTCGATGGCGTACTCGAGGGCCAGTCGAGCGTCCTGGCTGTCGAACGGCTCCTCCGTGCAGTTGACGCCCAGGTAGACGAGCGACTTCGGGAACCGGCTGATGAAGTCGACGCTCGAGTCGCTCTCGAGGGATTCGGCGTGTCGCGGCGGGACGTCGTTGATGAAGTCGACCTCGCCGGCTTCGAACGTATTGAGGCGGTTGTCGTCGTCCGAAATCTCGGACTTGGTGACCCTGTCGAGGTAGGGGAGTTCGTCGTCCCAGTAGTCGTCGAACGTCGTCATCACGAACTCGGAGTCGAGTTCCATGCTCTCGAACTGAAACGGGCCGGTCCCGATTGGTTCGCTAATCGAGTCCTGTTCGGCCTGCTCGGCGGTAAGGACGTGCATGTGCGAGGTCGCCATCCGCGAGAGCATCGGCGCGAACGGTTCGCTGAGTTGCATGACGAACGTGTGGTCATCCGGCGCCTCCATCGAGTCGACCAGCGCCATGTAATCCGCGGCCAGTCCCTCGTTCTCCTCGATTCGGGTGAAAGAGGCGAGCACGTCGTTGGCGGTCAGTTCGGTGCCGTCGTGGAACTGGACCCCCTGGCGGATGTCGAACGTCAACTCGAGGTTGTCGTCCGAACTCTCCCAGTTCTCGGCCAGCAGCGGCTCGAGTTCGTAGTCCCAGTTCACTCGCACCAGCCCCTGCGTGATGTTCTCGAGGACGCGTGCGCTCGCCGCTGCGCTCTCGAAGTGCGGATCGAGGCTCTGGACGGGAACGCTGCCACCCCAGAGAAGCTCCCCGCCCTCGACCGGATCGTCTTCCTCGGCGTCGGGTCCGGTCTGGTTGCCGTTCCCGTTGCCGAGGCCATTTCCGTTTCCATTCCCATTGCCACCGCCGCCGAGACACCCGGCGAACGCGATCGGCACCCCGGCGGCGGCCGCCTTCACGAAGAGCCGACGGCTCGGACCCGTCGACGAATCGGCAGTCTCCGGGCTACTGTTATGACTTGCCATGCCTGCCTGTGAGTACCACACTCATCACATATAAATGTACGCATTATTTCGTTCGAATACTGAAGACGGGTGTCTCAGCCACTCGAGACGCGAAATTCGCTCGCCGAGATGGTCTCCGATTCGTTCAAGAATCGGCCAGTCGAGCAATCGCCTCCGCGAGGACGGCCGTCGCCCTGGCACAATCCGTCCATTCGGTCCACTCCTGGGGGTTGTGGGAGAGCCCATCTCGAGACGGGGCGAACAACAGTCCCGCATCGGTTACCCGCGCGACGTTCATCGTGTCGTGAGCCGCGCCGGAGTGCATCCGGAGGGTCTCGACGCCGGACGCCGCGCCCGCCTCGAGCATCGCGTCACGACACCGGGGAGCCATCGGTTCCGGCGGGATGTCGTACGGTCGGGTCACCGTTACGTCGACGACGCGCTCGGCCTCGACCCGCCGCGCACTCTCCTCGAGCGCCTCGACGAGTGACTCCATCGATTCGGGTTCGACGTCCCGGACGTCGACCCCCAGCCGGACCGACCCCGGAATGACGTTCGTCGCGTTCGGCGAGACTGACGCCTTTCCGACGGTGCCGACCGCGGACGCCGAGTGGTCGGCGACGATTCGATTGGCTGCGTCCTCGACGTCGAGGACGATTTCGCTCGCGGCGGCGAGGGCGTCGCTCCGGTCGTCCATCGGCGTCGATCCCGCGTGGTCGGCTTCGCCGGCGACGTCGACGTAACAGTGGGTGATTCCCGTGATCGACGTGACGACGCCCGCCGACGCTCCCGCCCGCTCGAGTTTCGTCCCCTGTTCAACGTGCAGTTCGAGCCAGGCGTCCCACGCGGCAGCGTTGAGGCGTCCCGAGCCGCGATAGCCAATGTGCTCGAGAGCGTCCTCGAGCACCGTCCCCGAATCGTCCTCGAAGGCGAGCGCCTCGTCGACGGTCGTCCGGCCCGTCGCGACCGACGAACCGAGCAATCCGTTGCCAAATCGCTGTCCTTCCTCCTCGGAGAAGCACACCACGTCGATCGGCCGGTCGAGGGATTGGTCTGACTCCCGGATCGCCCGGACGGCCTCGAGCGCCGCGTAGACGCCGAGTGGGCCATCGAAGATGCCGCCGACCGGCACCGAGTCCAGGTGGCTTCCCGACGCGACAGGGGCCGCCGTCGAATCGGCTTCGGGCGGGTCCCACCGGCCGACGACGTTGCCGACGGCGTCGATTCGTACCTCGAGACCTGCGTCCTCGAGTCGGTCGACGAACCGATCGCGCGCCAGTTCGTTCGCTTCCGTTCCCGTCAGTACCGTTCGCCCGCGGCCGTCGACGTCCGCTAACGCGCCGAACCGGGCGTTCGCTTCGATGTCGGCCCGAAGCCTCTCCTCGGAGACCATCATGTACACCTGACCGATGCGAAGCCTGCTGTGTTAAGTGTTTGCGTTTGACAGCACCCACGGTATCGAGCCGTCCGCGTTCGACGGCACCCGAACAGTTATGGGACGTTCCGTTAGAGCGTTGCGTACACTCGAGGCCTCGGCCATCGATTGAGCCGTGAATCCGAACCCAGACGGCATCCACGGGAGTGGACTGTCACCGGCCGTCGCGGGTCGAGGTCGAGACGACCACGAACGCCCACCATGAGACTCGCGTGCATTCAACCCCCCAACCGGTTCGACTACGCAACGGCGATCCAGCGCATCGTTACCGATCGATTCCCGGACGTCGAGTTTCGCGTCCTCGACCCCCGACGCGATCAGTTGCACTCAGTAGTCAATGCCGATGCGGTGATCGTCACCGGCTCTCACGCGCGCATCAACCGACGGCCCCCGTTCCTCGTCCACCTCGAGGACGCGACCCGCGCCGCCATCGCCGAAGCGATTCCGATCCTCGGCGTGTGTTTCGGCCACCAAGTCGTTACGTCGGTGCTCGGCGGCACGATCGAGACGCTCCCGGAGCGTTCGGCCGGATTCGAGGACATCGACCTGACCGAAGCGGGATCGAACCACGACCTGTTCGCCGGTTTCGACCGCACCATCACGTCGTTTTGCTGGCACCGCGACCACGTTCGGGAACCGCCACTGGACGCGCGAGTCCTCGCGACGAATCGAACTGGCGTACAGGCGTTCGAATCGACCAGGGTGCCCGCTCTCGGCATTCAGTTCCACCCCGAATTCGATCGGTCCATGGTCGAGATCATCCTCCGCGACCGGCTGGCTTCGGACCGGTGTCGCCAGCACCTCTCGCGCTCGGCCACGCCCGACCGGTACGCGAAGGCACAGGAGTCCAGACGACTCTACACGCGCTTCCTCGAGCAGTACGTCGTGGACTGAGTCGTCGCCGACGTTGCCGGCTGAACCATCGATATCGTCGGGTCGACTTCGATTGTTACTCCCTTCGAAATGAGAACGCCGGCGTTCGTTCGATTGCTGGGAGGGTCATCGCAAGCGTGTGCACCCGAGCAGTTCTCCGGATTGAGCCGACCACCGGCTAACGCTACCAGCGGTTCGCCAAATGCGAACAGTTTTGAGGTGTGCTCACGAGTGACACATATGAACGACCACGAAACCGGTTCCGCCCGGACCCTCGAGACCGTCGCTCGAGCCTGTGACGTGATCGAAACGCTCGAGAAACGCGACGGCGTCGGGGTGACCGAACTGGCGACGGCGCTCGACCTCTCGAAGAGTTCGGCCCACTCCTACCTCAACACGCTTCGGGAGAAACGGCTGGTGGTCAAACGCGGCGACACCTACCACCTCAGCCTCGAGTTCCTCTATCTCGGCAAATCGGTTCGCCATCGGCACGTCCTCTTCGAGCACGGCAAGTCGACGGTCGACCGCCTCGCCGAGCGGAGCGGCGAGTACGCCCACCTGATGTGCGAACAGCACGGCCTCGAGCGAAACATCTATAAAGTCCCGGGGGAGAACGCCGTTGGCGACGACTACCACACGGCGAAGGAACAGAAACCGGACTTTCTCCACTTCACGTCGACCGGGAAGGCCGTTCTCGCACACCTCCCCGAGACTCGGGTTCGATCGATCGTCGACAGCTACGGGCTAGTCCGGAAGACAGAACACACCATCACCGACCTGGACGCGTTGCTCGCGGAGCTCGAGTCGATACGCCAACGCGGATACGCGGTCAACGACGAGGAGGAGATCAAGGGCATTCGTGCTGTCGGTGCCCCAATCCGAAGCGCGAACGGCGAGGTGCTCGGGGCGATCAGCGTGTCGGGCCCGACCAGTCGACTCAACGGCGAGTACTACCACGACGAATTACCCCACATGGTCATGGAGAGCGCGAACGTGACCGAAGCGAGTATCAACATGTCCACTGCCAGCGAAACTCTGTGAGCGAGCTACGGCCGTTACGTGCTTATTCGTGTAATGCCTCGCCCAGAGGGTTTGTTGTTCGCATTTCACGAACACCTTCGGATTCAGGTGTGACGGGCCGCCATCGTCCGTTCGTCAGTCTCTGATGACCGCAGGGGCAGTCAATGCCGGGCATCGAGTATGCCTTCGATATGCGAGAAGCGACCACATACTAGAATTAGATATATTCTGGAACCTGTCCGCTTTGAACTGTACGCTATAACGCTCTGTAACACGAAACTGGGAGTGATACCTTCAATTTGGCGAATGAAAATATAAGAAACGAGATCCGTGTACGACTGCGTACGACCGGGTACGTTCCATCCACGATGGGTTGGTGTCTCAAGGGAAACGAACCGCGAAGGCTCGGGTAGAGTAGAATCGGTACTAAACGTATGTTGAAGTGAAGTCCTCGAAAACTATCCGTGTATCTGGCCGTGAACGCGAGGTCAAACGCACCCATAATGGATTATCACTACTATAGTACACGTTCGAAAGGGGTCGCTTCCGCCGGTACAGATCAGATTTCGACGAAGCGGCACGAAGACGCGACACCAGTATTACGAGCTTATGTGTGTAACACAAGGTGCCAGAACACGGCTGTTTGCGCGTCCCGGAAACCTGTTTGTCCACTGCAAACGATCTGTATCCAATATGATGTTCAACACTTTTTCATCACCGATCCAGAATAGCAGTGAAAGGCGTCGTATTCGGGATTACTACCACTTGAGGGGAGCAGGCGGCAAGGAGGTCGTTTGCGAGGAGCGAATCACACCTGCGTCGAGTTCACTTCGATTACGTTCGCCGCACTTCGGACGATTTCCGGCAACTCCTCGCGAAAGCGATCCCGTTTGAACCGACTGGTCGGCCCCGAAATGCTGATCGCACCCTGTATGTCTCCGTTCTTGTACACGATCGGCGCCGCAACGCATCGGAGACCGGAGAGGACCTCCTCGTCGTCATAGGCCACATTCTCCTGACGGATCCTCTCGAGTTGGTCGAACAGCGCTTCCCGCGTCGACACCGTGTTCTCGGTGTGTGCGGGCAAACCGTGCTCCTCGATAATCTCCTCGACGCGGTCTCGCGGGAGTTGGGCGAGAATCGCCTTCCCCAGTGCGGTGCAGTGAAGATCCTTTCGTTCACCGGTGTAGGAGGCGGTTCGAATAGCGTTCGCTCCGCGGGCCTTGTGGAGGTAGACGCCACGGCCGTGCTCTTCGACCATGAACTGCGCTACTTCACCGGTCTGTTCGGCCAGTTTATCGACCTCCTGTCTGGCGATCTCGTGAATCGCAACGCCGTTCTTCGCGAACTCGCCGAAATCGACGAATTTGAGGCTGATTTCGTAGCCGTTTCCGCGTTTGACCACGAACTCGTTATCCAGGAGCGTCGCCAGATGGGAGTGAACGGTCGCCTTGGAGTAGCCGGTCTCTCGAGCGAGTTCGGAGACGCCCGAACCGCCTCGTTCACGAAGTGCATCGAGCAGTTCACACGTGGTTTCCACCGCCTGTATCCGGCGTCCCCCTTTCGTTGGCGTCGATTGCTCGCTCATAGTTAGCTATACGCTGGAGAACCACCTTAACTGTTTGCAAGGACCAAACGAACGCTAGAGATGCTGGGCCGGTTCGACGTGGTCCGCCGTCGTACTATTCTTGATCGATACCCCCGACCGGTCGTCGAAGAGGTGAATCTTCTCCTCCGGAAACACTACGGCGATGTCGTCTCCCGCACCGATACGCGTCTCGCCATCGACGCTAAGCGTGTAAATCTGATCTCCAAGTTCGATGTAGGCATAGGTCACTTCCCCCATCGGTTCGACGACGTCTACCTGGGTCACGATCGCGTTCGGTTCGCTTCCATCGGTCAGTTCGATGTGTTCGGGTCGAATGCCGAGGGTCAGCTGGTCGGCCGCTTCTTCGAGCAACGATACTGTCTCTTCGGACAGTTCGTACTCGAACGCGTCGTTGATCAATCGATCCCCGTCACGGGTTACGTCGAGAAAGTTCATCGACGGCGAACCGATGAACCCGGCGACGAACTGGTTGTCGGGTTTGTGGTAACACTCGAGCGGCGTACCGATCTGTTGCAGTTTCCCGCCGTTGAGGATGGCGATTTTGTCGCCCATGGTCATCGCCTCGGTCTGGTCGTGCGTGACGTAGATCGTGGTGACGTCCATGTTCTGCTGGAGTTGCTGGATCTCCGTCCGCATTTGCGTTCGAAGCTTGGCGTCGAGGTTCGACAGCGGCTCGTCCATCAAGAATACTTCAGGTTCACGGATGATTGCCCGTCCCAGCGCCACGCGCTGTTGCTGGCCGCCAGAGAGCTCCTTTGGCTTCTGATCGAGGAGGTCGCTAATTTCGAGGAGTTTGGCCGTCGATTCCACGCGTTTGTCGATTTCGTCGCTCGAGAGGTCCGTCGTGATCTTCAGTCCGTACCCGATGTTTTTCCGGACCGTCATGTGGGGATACAGTGCGTAGTTCTGGAACACCATCGCCATGTCCCGATCCTTCGGTTTGGCGTCAGTGATGTTCCGGCCGTCGAGCCGTATCTCGCCGCTGGTCGCCCGCTCCAGGCCGGCGATGCATCGGAGCGTCGTCGACTTCCCACAGCCGGAGGGTCCCACGAGGACCAGAAAGTCGCCGTCTTCGATCGTGACGTTCAATTCGTCGACGGCGACGATGTCGTTACCGCCTCCGTCGAATACCTTCGTCAAGTCGCGTAATTCGAGTTTGCCCATGATCCTCAGTCGTGACTATAGAGTTTCTGGGCATGGTATTAAACTTCTTTCCTCGGTGGAGGTTGATGGTCCGTGACGTCGAGCGTCGTCGTTCGCCCTTACAACATGGCAATCAGCGACCCGTTCGCGTCCACCCATTCGCCCGGAGCCGGATCGCCGTCGGTACGAGAGAGCGATTCCCCGTCGACGACGACATCCGAAACTGCGGGCGTATCGACGATCTCGACCGTCACCTGGTCCGCCGAGAGTGGGGGCACCTTAAGGGAGAGGGATCCGTCGCGAACTTCGCCTGAAATCGTCACGAGCTCGTCCGCGCTCTCGTCGTAGTACCGCCCACTCGCCGCGCCGTCCTTGAGAGTAACCCGGAAGGAGAGTTCGTCCGGCGTTCCCGGTTCGACGTACGGCGTTGGCTCTCGTTGCGGAAGGACGCTCCCTGCACGAACGAAGATCGGCATTATCTCGAGTGGCGCGTCGATGGCGACGGTTTGCTCGCCATCGTACCGCTCGCCGTCCCAGAGGTGACGCCACTCGCCTCGCGGAAGGTAGACGTCACGGGTCGTCTCGGATTCGAAGACCGGCGCGACGAGCAGGTCCTCGCCGACGAGGTACTCCGTATCCAGCCGATGCGTTCGCGGGTCGTCCTGGTACTCGAGCACCAGCGGACGAACCTCCGGCAGCCCCGTCCGGGCGGCGATTTCGGCGTAGGTGTACAGGTACGGGAGCAGCCGGTACCGGAGCCGGGCGTACGTCCGGAAGATGTCGAGCGCCTCCTCACCGAAGGCCCAGGGCTCGCGGGGCGTTGTGCCGTGACACCGGCTGTTGCTCGAGAGCAGGCCGAACTGGGCCCACCGGACGTACAGGTTGTCGCTCGGGGTTCCGCGGAAGCCGCCGATGTCGTGACTCCAGAACGCGATTCCCGAGAGGGAGGCTGACAACCCGCCTCGAAGCGCCGCGGCCATCCCGTTCCAGGACGTCTGGGGGTCGCCGCCCCAGTGCATCGGGAATTTCTGGCTCCCCGTCCAGGCCGCTCGCCCCCAGACGAGGGCCTCCTCGTCGCCGTTGACCTCGCCGACCGTCTCGTATACCGCGCGGTTGTAGAGATAGGGGTAGAGGTTGTGCATCAGTCGACCGCTCTTCCCGTTGGCGAAGACGGCGTCTTCGGGGACGTACTCGCCGTAGTCCGTCTTGAAGACGGTCACGCCCATCTCGAGCAGCCGTCGGTGTTTGTCCTTCCACCACTCGACGGCGTCGGGGTTCGTGAAGTCGACCAGCGACCCGCGATAGTCCCCTTGGCAGGTGTGATCCATCACGTACGGCTTGCCAGAGCCGTCGGTGACGAAGTACCCATTCTCGGCCCCTTCGAGGAACGCGTCCGTCCCCACCGGGACGTGAGGGTGTTCCCAGAGGGAGAGCCGGAAGTTCCGCTCGCGCAGTTCCGCCATCATCCCTTCCGGCTCGGGGAACTGATCGGTGTCCCACTCGAGCGTGCAGGACTCGCTGGGGGGCATCCAGAACGGGTCCAAGTGGAGGACGTCACAGGGAATCTCCTCCTCGCGAAGCCGGTCAGCGATGGCCTCGAGTTCGTCCCGCGATTCGTAGCCGAGGCGTGACATCCACGTCCCGAAACTCCACTTCGGCGGCCGTTCGGGTCGGCCGGTGAACGCGGTGTACTGGCGAACGATCTCCTTCAGCGTCGGGCCGTAGAAGAAGACGAACGCGAACCGATCGTCATCGACGGTGACCGTCCCGCTGGCGGTCGATTCCGTGCCGAAGTCGTAGGTGACTCTGGCGGTCGTATCGACGAGGAAGCCGTAGCCCTCGGTCGAGAGGTGAAACGGGATGTTCTTGTACGCCCGCTGAGTCTCGGTTCCGAGTGGTTCCTCGTGCCAGGCCTCGATCGTCCGGCCGCGGCGGTCGAACTCGACGAACTGCTCGCCGACGCCGTAGAACTTCTCGTCGGGGCGAAGACGGAATCCGGTTCCCGTTTCGGCCATTCGACGGGGATTGTGATTGATTTTCTCCTGTACGCCGCCGAGGGGGGCGACGCGGTCCTCACCGAAGACGTCGAGATCCTCGCGCTGTTCCTCGAAGACCGTGCCGTCCTCATCCTCTATCCGAAAACTCCACTCGTCAAGGCCGACGACGACGGTGAGAACACCAGTCTCGAGATGCAGGGACCCGTCCCGTTCCGTCGCTTCGACGTCGACCGACGACCCCAGCGCCGACTCGTCGTACTCCGGGTACGTGCGTTCGGCACGGACCTCGGGATTCGTCTCGAGTTCGAACCGGAACGTCCGATCGTCGTAGAACTGAAGCGTCACGGGCCAGGTCCGCTCGGTGGCGTCCGGGGGACCGTCGACCGCGCACTCGAACCGAACCGTGTCATCCTCGAGATCGTACGACTCGACCGCCGAAACCGTCAGTCGCTCGCGTTGCATCGATACCTGGAGTGGTGTGGCTCTGGCTAATAAATGTACCCCGTCGAGCTTCGTCGAAACGTCGCTGTTCGGTCCTCCTCTCCACACCCGTTCGACAGGCCCCTCGCCCGGAACTATTTACGCCCGTTCCGCGAAGCGCCCTCCATCGACGTTCCATGCAAGAGTCCAACACGGAGCAGGTCGCCGCACTGCTTGAGACGCTCTCCCTCGAGGAGAAGGTCGCCCAGCTCGGCACGGTACGGATCGGATCGCTCCTCGAGGACGGGTCGTTCTCCCGGGAACGCGCCCTCGAGGAGATTCCCCACGGCATCGGTCGCGTCACGCGCGTCGGCCGAGAGAGCCGCCTCGAGCCCGCGGCGCTCGCTCGCGTCGTGCGCGACGTCCAGTCGTTTCTCGAGGCCAAGACGCGACCCGGTATTCCCGCTATTTTCCGCGAGGAAGCCCTCTATGGGTACGCCGGGCGAGGGGGAACCGCCTTTCCGCAGAGCATCGGGATGGCCAGCACCTGGAATCCCGAACTCGTCGGACGCGTAGCAGACGGGATCTCGAGCCAACTTCGCGCGATCGGTTGTCGGGCAACGCTCGCGCCGGTTCTCGACCTGGGGCTGGATCCCCGGTGGGGACGAATCGAGGAGACCTACGGCGAGGATCCTGCACTCGTCGCCCAAATGGGGCTCGTCGCCATCGAAGGGTTCCAGGGCGGGAGCGGAGAGCCGGTCGTGGCGACCGCAAAGCACTTCGCCGGCCATGGACGGCCCGAAGGCGGCCGAAACCGCGCTCCCGCCTCCTGCTCGTTTCGAACGCTCGAGGCGAACGACCTCCGACCGTTCCATGTCGCTGTCGAACGGGGTGGCGTCGAATCGGTCATGGCGGCCTACCACGCCGTCGAAGGCGTCCCCTGTCACGCCGACGAACGGCTCCTCACCGACGTCCTCCGGGACGAGTGGGGATTCGACGGCACGGTCGTCTCCGACGGCCGCGGGATCGAACTGCTCTGTGACGATCACCGCGTCGTCCCCGACCGTGCGACAGCTGGGAAGACTGCGTTACGCGCCGGTACCGACGTCGAACTCCCGGAACGCGAATGCTATGGTTCCGCTCTTCTCGAGGCGGTTCGCGACGGGGAGGTCCGCGAGGCGCTCGTCGACCGAGCCGCCCGTCGCCACCTCGAGCAGAAGTCTCGACTCGGCCTCTTCGAGTCGGCGGCCCCCGACCCGGACCGAGCCGGGGAGGCCTTCGACAGCGAGGAGCATCGTCGCCTCGCTCGACGAGCTGCTCGAGAACGACGGCGTCCTGCCGCTCTCGGCGGACGCGACCATCGCAGTCATCGGACCGAACGCTGACAGTCCCCGACACCTGCTCGGCAACTACACCTACGCGGCTGCGGAATCGGACGAGAGCGCCCTCGACGTGGTCACGCCGCTCGAGGCCATTCGTGATCGCCTACAAACGCGATCTGTTCGGTACGAGCGCGGGTGTGCGGTTCGCGTCGAGGACGATGCGACCGACGGCGAGTCGCGCGACTTCGATGCCGCGACGGCCGCTGCCAGGAACGCCGACGTCGTCGTGGCCTGCGTCGGGGGCCGATCCGGGATCGACGTGGAACGGGACGCGACCGGTACCGCGGGGGAAGGCCTTGACCGGACGTCGCTATCGTTGCCCGGGCGGCAGCAGGGATTACTCGAAGCGGTCGCCGAAACCGGGACGCCGCTCGTCGTCGTGCTCGTCAACGGACGTCCCCTCTCGCTGGCATCTCTCGACTCGCCCGCGGCCGTTCTCGAGGCGTGGCTTCCCGGCCAGGCCGGTGGACTCGCGATTGCGGACGTGTTGTTCGGCGTCGTTGACGCGACCGGACGCCTCCCCGTATCGATCCCGCGATCGGCCGGACAGCTTCCGGTTCACTACCGCCGGACACCCCTTTCGGCGAAACAGGGCTACGTCGACGAACCCGCGGACCCGTGGTTCCCGTTCGGCCACGGCGAGAGTTACGCGGCCTTCGAGTATGCGAATCTCGAGGTAGAATCGGCGTCGGTACCGATCGGCGGGGCAATCGACCTCTCGCTGGACGTGACGAACGCTGCCGACCGCTCGGGCGTCGAGGTGGTGCAACTCTACGTGCGCGACCGCGAAGTTAGCGTGACGCGCCCAGTTCGGGGAACTCCGCGGGTTCCGGCGCCTCTTGCTCCCGCCAGGCGTGCGTCGACGGGTCTCGTTTTCGCTCCCGACTGACGCGCTCACGCTTCTCGATCGGGACGCCGAGTGGGTCGTCGAACCGGGATCGTTCGAGGTGCAAGTCGGGCAATCGTCGGCCGATATCCGGCTCCGTGAGACCGTGACGGTGACGGGCGAGCGGTCGCCGCCGTCGTCGCCGGTCGCCGTGATGGATTCGATGGGGAATCGCTAGGCCGGCGCTAATTGCTCTCCGTCGTCGGTCGTCCGATCGAGACCCGTACCTACACACCACAAGGTTTATTCGAAGCTTCGAACATCGGTTAGACGATGCACGAGGACGAACCAGACTACCGTATCCCACAGGGCGGCGGCGTCCCCTGGCGGGACATGGGCATGCAGGAGTCACACCGACCCGCGGATCGGGACATCGAGATCACGGACGTGAAGACGATGGCCATCGCCGGAAACTTTACCTGGGGGATCGTCAAGGTCGAGACCGATTCGGGGGTCTACGGGCTCGGCGAGACGTTCCGGGCGGAGGCCGCGCTGGACATGACCGAGCGAATGTCGATCGACCTCGAGGGCGAGAATCCCCTCGACACCGATCGAATCGTCGAACTTCTCGAGCAGCGATACACCGCGACCGGCCGCATCGGTCAGGCGGCGTTTACCGCAATCGAAACCGCCTGCTACGACATCAAGGGGAAGGTGCTTGACGTTCCGGTGTACGAACTGCTCGGTGGGAAGTACCGCGACGAGATCAAGATCTACTGCGACACCCACGGCGGCGAGTCCCTCGGCGAGGCCGTCGCCTACGATCCGACGGACGTCTACACGCCGGAATCGTACGCCCGCGCGGCCCGCGAGGTCGTCGACGAGGGCTTCGACGCGCTGAAACTCGATCTCGACGTGCCGACGCACGCTGCCTACGACGAGGCGAACCGTCGAATGGACAATGCGGCCATCGAGCACAAGGTGCGACTCGTCGAGGCGGTTCGCGACGAGATCGGCTACGACATCGACCTCGGGATGGATCTCCACTGGAACTTCACCGTCGAGACCGCCATCCGCCTGGGTAAGAAACTCGAGCGATTCGACCTGGCATTCCTCGAGGACCCGGTACCGCCGGAGAAGTTCGAGGCCCAGAAGCGGGTCACTCAGGCGCTGGATCTGCCGGTGCTCACCGGTGAGAATCTCGTGAAGCCTCACCAGTTCAACAAGGCCGCCCGGGACGGGGTCTTCGACATTGCTGCTCCGGACGTGAACAAGTGCGGCGGGCTCGGGGAGTACCGAAAGATCGCCATGATCTGTGACCTCTACGGGGTTCCCGTGGCCTCCCACAACATCTCGAGCCCGCTCGGGACCGTCGCCGGAGCGCACGCGTCGGCGTCCATTCCGAACTTTCTGATGATGGAGTACCACTCCCGCGACGTCCCCTGGTGGAACGACATGGTCGAACGCGTCGAGGGGAGCGGTCCGATTCTCGAGGACGGCTACATCGACCTCCCCGAGGGCCCCGGCCTTGGCGTTCGGTTGAACCGCGACCTCTGTCGGGAGTACCTGGCTGACGGGTCCGAACTGATCGTCTGAGTCGCCCTCACTGTCTGGCTCAACTCGAGCGCTTTCGCACTCCTGTTCGTTTCCGAGCCGGGCCCGAATCCTGGAACCCGACTTTTTGCCGGCACTATCGCATCAGAGCCCCACGTCCTCGTCCGGTTTTCGCCACCAGTGATCCCTCGAGCCATCGCCTCGAGAAGGTAGATTTATGTGTCCGCTGAGCACAAGATCAGGCAGCGCATGAGTAAATTGCCGATAGCTCGTACCACCGGGGATATCTGTCGACTTTTTCGCCAGCTCGTCTCTGGTGATCGGGGATGGCAGGCGACGGTAATCGGACTCGGAATCTCGCTCGTTTTTGCAGTGGGTCTGCCCTGATGTCGCCCGTCGGGAATCGCGTTCTTCCGGGGCTCGTCGTCCTGGCAGTGCTCGGTATCCTCGCCAGGATCATCGGCGGCGCGACGGTGGTCAACCCGCTCGTCGTGGCCATCGTCCTCGGCGTCCTCGTGGCGGTTTTCGTCGGCGTACCTTCGTGGGCCGAACCCGGCGTCGGTCGATATAAATTGCTGCTGGAGACCGGAATCGTGCTACTCGGGGCGAGTCTCGCCGTCGATCAGTTGGTCGCGACCGGGCCAGTCATCGTCGTTCTTGCCGTCGCGGTCATCGCAGTGGGCGTCGGGTTTACGGAAGTAATCGGCCGCCTGCTTGGTATTGGACGGGAGTTGCGCCCGCTGCTGGCGGCCGGCGGGAGCGTCTGTGGTGTCTCGGCGGTCGTGGCCGTCGGGAGCAGCATCGACAGCGACGAAAGCGCGATCACGTACGCTGCCGGTACGATCCTCCTCTTCGACGCGGTTACGCTCGTCGCGTTCCCAATCGTCGGCTCCCTGCTGGGCGTCCCGGATCGCCTCTTCGGCGTGTGGGCGGGGTTGAGTCTCTTCAGCACCGGGCCGGCCGCGGCCGTCGGCTTCTCGATGTCCGAGACCGCCGGCCAGTGGGCGACGGTCACGAAACTGATCCGAAATACGTTCATCGGCGTTCTGGCGGTCGCGTACACGGTATATCACGTCGCCGACGCCAAGCGAACGAACGTCTCGCAGGTGTGGTCCCGGTTTCCGAAATTCCTTATCGGGTTCGTTCTCGTCGCGATGCTAGCGAATCTGAACGTACTGGACGAGTCCGCACGTACGTCCGTTTCGCTCGTCGGCGACTGGTTGTTCACGCTCGCGTTCGTCGGCCTCGGAATCGACCTGAACCCGCGCCAGTTCCGAACGACCGGGCTCCGACCGGTCGCGGTCGTCCTCGCCCAGTTCGTGACGGTCACGGGGCTCGCGTATCTCGCCGTCGTGACGCTACTGTGAGGACGCCGCACTCGTATCCACTCGTATCAAGCCTTTAATGAAAAAGTATATAGTTAACATGACTGTATGACGTTAACATGGCATGGGAAGACAGTGCTATCAGACGACGTCAGATTATCAAAGGGGCTGCTGCAGGCGGTAGCGCGTTCGTAGCTGGCTGTCTCGGTGGTGGTGGCGGGGAGGAAGATGGAGGCGGATCGATAAACTTCGTTCACATCGCCTCGTTCGAACCCTCCGCGAACGACTTCAAGGAGGCCTACGATAGCCAGTCCGACGCGACCCTCGAGGTTCAGGCGACGCCCGCGGAATCGAGCTCGAGTCGCGAGTACTACGTCAACCAGTTCGCCGCCCAGTCTTCGGAGTTCGACGTCGGGATGATGGACGTCGTCTGGCCGGCGGAGTTCGTCGACGCGGGCTGGGCCGCGGAAGTCGACGACCCGGACGGGCTCACCGACGAGATGCTCGAGACGCCGGTCGAGACGGTCACCATCGACGACTCGCTGTACGGCATGCCCATGTTCACGGACGCGAACGGGCTCTACTATCGAACCGACCTACTCGAGGAGGCCGGATACGACGAACCGCCGTCCACGTACATGGAACTCGTCGACATGGCTCAGGACATTATGGACCAGTCCGACGAGGACCTCAACGGCTACATCTGGCAGGGCGGTGCCAACGAGGGGTTGACGATCATGTGGCTCAACTGGCTCTGGGGCATGGGTGGCTCGGTCCAGGGTGACGACGGAAACCTCGTCGTCAACTCGGAGGAAGGCGTCGAGGCGTTGCAACACGCCGTCGACCTCATCTACGAGTACGAGATTACGCCCGAATCGATCCCCTCGAGCGGGACCGACGGTAACCGCCAGACGTTCCAGCAAGGGAACACGATCTTCATGCGCAACTGGCCGTACGCGTACGCGCTCTTCCAGGACGACACGCCGGTCACTGACAACTTCGCCGTGACGACGATGCCGAAAGCCGAGGGCAACGAGGACGCGCCCAACTCGTGTATCGGCGGGTGGAGCCTGTTCATCAACAGCTTCTCCGAGAACCAGAGCGCGGCCCAGGAGCTAGCGAACTACGTCGGCTCTCCCGAAGCCCAGGAGCAACTGGCCGCCGAGCGAAGCCGGCTCCCCGTCCGTCAGGAACTCTACGAGGACGGTTACTGGGAGGACAGCGACGCCGACAAGCCCGCATTCCTCGACCGGTTCAGCGAAATCCTCGACCAGACGAGCGCCCGCCCGGCGATTCCGAACTACTCACAGTGGTCGAACATCGTCTACACAGAGTGTAACAACGCACTCACGGAACAGAAATCCCCACAGCAGGCGCTCGACGACGCCCAGGATCAGATCGACAGCGACATCAACGACGCCTGAGAAACCACTGACACCGCGGATCGCGAACCGCCGTCCTCTCGCAGACGCTTGCAATCGTTCGCCCAGTCGAGAGTCCAGGTTTTGCGTGTCTCATGGTATCATTAGACACATTTATGGCTTATGAAGCCACAACGAAAAGCAATGGCAGACTCGACCACTGGAGAACAGAATATCACCCGATTCGGTGAGGAGGGATTACGCGGGCGCCTCGAGCGCTACCGCGAGCTCAGGATCACCGAAGAGGAGCTCGCGATCGCGCTGTTGACCCCGGTGATGCTCTTCTTGCTCGCCGTCTCGTTTTACCCAATCGTGGACACGGTCTGGGCGAGCTTGCACACGGGCTACGTCATTCAACTCCCCACCCAGTCGACCGAGTTCGTCGGTATCGAAAACTATCGGAAGCTCTTCTCTGACGGGAGCTTCTGGAACGCCCTGGGTGTGAGCCTCTTTTACACCTTCGTGAGCGTCCCGATCGAGCTGGTCTTCGGCCTCGGATTGGCTCTGCTCCTCAAGGCCGACTTCAAGGGCAAGTACTTCGCGCAAGCGGCGATACTCTTCCCCTGGGCGCTTCCGACGGTCATCAACGCGAAGATCTGGGCGTGGCTGTTGAATCCCGACTACGGCGTCATCAGCGACATTCTCGTTCGGGTGGGGATACTCAGCGCGCCGTACCCGTTCCTTTCGAAGCCCGATGTCGCGCTGTACGCCATGACGAGTATCACGATCTGGAAGACGACCTCCTTCATGGCGCTCATCATGCTCGCCGGCCTCTCGAGCATCCCCGACCATCTCTACGAATCGGCGCGGATGGACGGCGCCTCGAGGTGGCGTCGATTCCGAGACATCACGCTTCCGTTGCTCAAACCCACCATCCTGGTCGCGCTGATCTTCCGGACGTTGCCCGCGTTCCAGGCGTTCGGGCTTCCGTACGGACTCACCGGCGGCGGTCCCGGAGAGGCGACGACGACGCTCGTCCTCTACACCCAGCAGGCCGCCTACAACAATCCTGGACCGACCAACGGCGGATTCGCGCTGGGCTCTGCGGCCGCGACGGTCATCACCATGATCGCGCTGGTGATCGCACTGATCTACGTCGCCACCCTCTACGAACCGGAGGTGCGGTGAGATGAGCATCGTCGATTCAGTTCGCGAGACGAGGCTCGAAGACGTCGCCCTCTGGGATGTCGGAAAGCGGCTTGGATTCTACGGCTCCATCCTGGCTATGGTGTCGATCTCGATGTTCCCGGTCTTCTGGATCCTGCTCAGTTCCCTGAAGCCGCCATCAGAGCTGTTCGTCTTTCCGCAGGAGTTCCTCCCCTACACCATCGCGATCGAGGACGGCCAACCAACCCTCGTCCAGCAGTTCCCTCTCACGCTCGAGAACTATCGAACGGCCTTGCAAGAGCGTCCCGTCGGTCGGTACCTGATCAACAGCGCCATCGTCGCGTCGGCGACGGCGTTCATCGACGTCGTCCTCGGCGCGATGGCCGGGTACGCGCTCTCGCGACTCCGGTTCCCCTACAAGCTACAGGTGCTGTTGATCATCCTGTTCGCGGCGCTGCTCCCGTTCATCTCCCGGCTCATCCCGCTGTACAAGCTGGCGATCGATCTCCAGGGAACGGCGTTCGGGCCGTTCTTCGGCCTCAACCAGTACCTGGGCCTGATCCTCCCCTACGCGGCCTTCCAGATGCCGTTCGCGGTGTGGATCTTCCAGGCGTACTTCAACGAGCTTCCCGCCTCACTCGAGGAAGCCGGCCTCATGGATGGGCTCTCGCGCGTCGGCGTGCTGTTTCGTATCATCCTCCCGGTGTCGATGCCCGCCATGGCGACGACGGCGATCATCGTGTTCATCTACGCCTGGAACGAGTTCCTGTTCGCCCTGACGTTCATGACGCAGGATTCGAAACGAACGATCACGGTGGGGATCGCACTCTTCGGCGGCCAGTTCAACTCCCCCTGGGGAACGATCACGGCGGCGGTGTTCATGTCGCTCGTGCCGCTCATGGTGTTCATGCTCGTCTTCCAGAAGAAGATCGTCGAGGGGATGACCGCCGGCGTCGGGAAGGCCTGACCGCGGGATTCTGCGCGAATTATTCGTTGCGGAATCGCTCGCACCTCGAGTGTCGCTCTCGGTCTCGAGGCGGATTCGAACGAATCTCGATCCGGCATCTCCTACTGTTTGTCAGACGCCACGTCGTCGGTACGCGTACGTCGAAGTGTGCTATCGCAGTAGAACGTGAATCAGAACCCGACCCGCGACGAACGCTGCGTTACTTGACCACGCTGACGTCGACCGCGTCGACGACCTCCTGGTGGCACGCTTTGAGGCGTCGCCGCTGCTCGCCCGAGAGCGGCGCGAGCGGCGGCAGCGGTTCGCCGAGGTCCAGCCCCTCGAGTTGCACGAGGTACTTGATGGCCGCCGCCGTTGGGAGATCCTGGTAGGCGCTGACCAGCGGCATGACGAGGTCTCGAGTGAGGCGAGTGACCGTCCGGTCGTCACCGCGGTCGTAGGCCGCGTACAGTTCGGCGAGCGCTTCCGGAAACACGTTCGCCGGTCCGGCGATGAGGCCGTCGATCCCGACGTCGAGCGAGGGGGCGGCAGTAGCCGTCATTCCGTTGAAGACCGCGAACGACTCGGGCGTTGCTTCGATCACTCGATGCTGGTAGATGAGATCCCCTGACGTGTCTTTCAGGCCGACGATGGCGTCGTGTTCGGCCATCGTGGCAACGGTGTCCACCGAGATCTCGTTGCCGGTGAGGCCGGGGATATTGTAGAGCAACAGCGGGAGCGGGCTCTCGTCCGCGATCATCGTGAAAAATCGCGCGAGACCGCGCTGTGTCGTGTTCAAGTAGTACGGCGAGACGACGACGGCCGCGTCGGCGCCGGCATCGGCTGCCGTCTCGAGTTTCGATCGGACGTCCCCAACACTCGTTCCGCAACAGCCAGCGAGGACGGTCGTGTCGCCGTCCGCTGCCGTGGTTACGGTCCGGACGACCGTCTCGTGTTCGGTGGTGCTCAGACTCGAGAACTCGCCGATAGAGCTTCCCGGAAAGAGGCCGTTGACGCCGCCGTCGATCAGTGTGCGCGTAAAGTCCGCGAGGGTGGTTTCGTCGATACCCTGGCCAGTTCCGTCGATAGGCGTAGCCATGGGAACGACTGTTCCCGACAGGTCCATACACCGTAGTTGCTCACCGACAAGTTATAATTTGGGATGATTCGACCTCGTCGCAAGACTTATTCTTCCCTTCCCCAACTGTTCGAGCATGAGTCTGGACGTAGCTAGCAGTCTCGACAAGCGGATGCTCATCGCGGGCGAGTGGACCGACAGCGAGAACCGAACGGACGTCGTCCACCCTTACGACGGCGAACGGATCGGCTCGGTACCGATGGCCACCGACGCGCAGGTACGCGACGCGATCGAGGCCGCCGAGGCCGCCTTCGACGCGTCGACGCTCTCGGCGTACCAGCGGTACGAACTACTGGAGGATACGGCCGACCGTCTCGAGGAGCGCGCGGAGGAGGTTGCGCAGGTGATCACGGGCGAACAGGGGAAACCGATCGGCGAAGCCCGAACCGAGGTCGACCGAGCGACACAGACCCTGCGCCTCTCCGCGGAGCAGGCGAAACGGATGTTCGGCGAATACGTTCCGATGGACGCCCAGAAGGGCTTCGCAAAAGACCACTGTTTCACCCAGCGCGAACCCCTCGGCGTCGTCGCCGCCATCACGCCGTTCAACTTCCCGCTCAATCTGATGGTTCACAAGGTCGGTCCCGCTCTCGCCGCGGGGAACGCCGTCGTCGGCAAGCCCGCAACCAACACGCCCCTCAGCGCCATCCTACTGTTCGAGTGCTTGCAGGAGGCCGTCGAGGACTCCCCCGCGCCGGACGGCCTCGTGAACGTCGTCACCGGCAGCGGTTCGACCGTCGGCGACGAACTCCTGGCCCACGACGCCGTCGAGGCAATCTCCTTCACCGGTTCCACCGGCGTCGGAAAGTACCTCGCCGAGAACAGCGGCATGAAGGAGCTGACCCTCGAGCTGGGCGGTAACGACCCGACCATCGTCTGGCACGACACGGACGTCGAGGCGGCCGCCGAGGAGGTCGTCGGCGGCGCATGCTCGAACGCGGGTCAGGTCTGTAACAGCGTGGAGCGCGTCATCGTCCACGAGTCGATCGAGGACGAACTCGTCGACGCGATGGTTGACGCCTGCCGGAACCTGACAATCGGCGACCCGTTCGACGAAGAGACTGACCTCGCGGCGATGGTCGACGGCGACCAGTTCGAGGACGTCGTCGAGATTTTCGAGGAGACCGTCGAGCAGGGCGCGACTGTCGAGTGCGGCGGGAACTACGGCGGCGACCTCGGCGAGTGGGTCTTCGAACCCACCGTCCTTTCGGGCGTGACGCCGGAGATGCCGGCCGCGAAAGAAGAGACGTTTGGCCCGCTCGTGCCCGTCATCAGCGTCGACTCCTTCGACAAGGCAATCGAGGAAGCAAACAACACCAATTACGGCCTCGAGGCCGGCCTGTTCACTCAGGACATCGACCGGGCGAAGCGAGCGGCCGACGCCATCGACGCCGGTGGGGTCAACATCAACACCGTCAGCGGGTTCCGGGCCGACCACATGCCCTACGGTGGGTTCAAGGATTCAGGCGTCGGAAAGGAGGGAATCAAGTACGCGGTCGAACACTTCTCGCGAGAGAAGCTCGTCGGATTCCACCAGGGATTCACGGACGTCTAGGTCGGAGTCACGCGACTACGGCCATCGACCTTTCTCCATCACTCGAGCGAGACCCACCGATCTTCTTCGGCCCCCTCGTAGACTGCTTCCATGATGTCCATGTCGGCGATTCCGTGCTCTCCGTCCGGGTGCAGCTCCGCGCTCCCGCGGACGCGATCGGCGAAGTAATCGAACTCCTCGAGCATCTGATCGACTGGATCGAGTTCGATCGAGGCGCGCCCGTCGCCGCGGGAGACGTACAGCGTTCGACGCTGGTCCTGGAAGAACGCGGGTTCGACGCGGACCTGTCCTTCCGTCCCAGTCACCGTGATGGAACTGGCCTGGCGGGCGTTGTGGCTGGCGTAACACCGCCCGGTCACGCCGTCGGGGAACCGGAGCGCGAACGAAACCGTCTCGTCAACGTCGTCAAAGGCGTCGTGGGTGCTCGAGGTGGTTCCCGTGACCGCGATGGGATCCGAGCCGAGCAGGAAGCGAGCGGTGTTGAGCGGGTAGATGCCGATGTCGAAGAGCGCGCCGCCGCCGGCGAGGTCCTCGTCGAGACGCCACTGCCCCGGGTCGGGGTTTATCCGGTCGAGCAGTCGCTGTGACATCTGGCCATCGACGGCCATCGGCGATCCGACGTAGCCCTCCTCGACGAGTTCGCGGGCGCGTCGGACGGCTGGTTCGGTGTGCATCCGATAGGCGATCATGAGGTCGACGCCGGCGTCCGCGGCGACGGCCTCAAGTTCCCGGGCGCGGTCGCTCGAACGCTCCATCGGTTTCTCACAGAGGACGTGCTTGCCGTACTCGGCAGCCGTCTCGACGTACTCGAGGTGGAGGGCGTTCGGGGTGACGACGTAGATTGCGTCGTAGGCGTCACGGGCGACGCCGTCGTGGAACTGATTGTAGGTGAGCCCGCACGTGGCTCCGTCCGTTTCGTCGGCGAGTCGCTGGGCCTTCTCGGCCGAGCCGCTGACCAGCACCGAAGGAACGCACCGGTTGCTCGACTCGAGGGCGGGCAGGGCTCGTCCTCTGGTAAACCAGCCGAGTCCGATTACGGCGAATCGAACCGGATCCACGTCGCCCGGGTCGACCGTCTCCCAGTCGCGCGCACAGCCGTTACCGATCGCCGTCTCGAGGTCCATGCCTACACCCACCGAACGCGCGCTAATAAACTCTAGGCGGCGGGAATCGTCTCGAACCCGAACCTTTTTTATCCGGAGCGACGGATCCGACTACGTTACCGTGACCAGAACGAACAGCGTGGTTAGCCACTTCGAGTGCTACGACTGTGGCTCGACCTACGACCTAGAGCACACCGAGTTCCCCTGCCCCGAGTGCGGGGGCATCCTCGATCCGAAGTACGACTACGACGCCATCGACGTCTCCCGCGAGGAGATCGAAACCCGAAACGGCTCGATGTGGAAGTACCGCGAACTCCTCCCCATCCTCGACACGGATGACATCGTCTCGATGGGTGAAGGCAACACCCCGGTCGTCGAGTGTCCCGAACTCGCCGAGGAGATGGGCGTCGCCCGCGTCGCGATCAAGGACGAGGGGCAGAACCCGACGAATACCTTCAAGGACCGCGGCGCGTCGGCCTCGGTCTCCGGGGCCTCCCAGCAGGGAATCCGAGAGGTCGCCATCCCCTCGGCCGGCAACGCCGGCCAGGCCGCCGCCGCGTACACGGCTCGAGCGGGCATCGACTGTACCGTCGTCCTCAACTACCAGTCGAACGACATCCAGAAGACGATGGTCGAGGCCCACGGCGCGGACCTCCACCTTGTCGACGGCAAACTCGACAAGGCCGGCGGGAAATTCGGCGAGTTGCGAGACGAGAAGGGGTGGTACACCGTCGCGACGTTCCAGACGCCGTTCAGACACGAGGGCAAGAAGACGATGGGCCTCGAGCTCTTCGAACAGTACGACTGGGGCAGTCCCGACGAAATCTTCTACCCGACCGGCGGCGGCGTGGGCCTGATCGGCATCTGGAAAGCCTATCAGGAACTCGCCGAACTTGGCTGGCTCGAGGACGAGACCCCGCCCAGCCTCAACGTCGCTCAGTCGAAGGGCTGTGCGCCGGTCGTCGACGCCATCGAGGAACACAGAGAGGTACACGAAGCCTGGGACTGTCCCGAATCCATCGCCCGCGGAATCGAAGTTCCCGATCCCGGGGCGTCGCCCTGGATGCTCGAGGCCGTCTACGAGACCGGCGGCACCGGCGTCGCCGTCTCCGACAGCGAGGCCCTCGAGGGCGCGCTGGCGGCCGCGCGACACGCCGGCATCGAGATGTGCGTCGAACCCGGCGCGGCCCTGGCGGCGGCCATGCAGATGGCCGAGGAGGGCGAACTGGACGAGGACGACGAAATCCTCATCATCAACACCGGCGCGGGGAACAAGGCGACCGACGCCCTGAGCTACGCGCTGAACTGAGCGCGTTACAGGCGATCATCGACGCGTTTCGCTCGTTTGAGCGCGCGTTTCGCTCGCTCGGACTCCACGCGATCTCGCTATCGATTTTTCGAACAGTCGAGATACCGATAACGGATTACCGATACCGGTTATCGCCTACCGCGGGAGCGCGTCCGCGAGCACCTGAACCGGCGTCGGCGGACCCTGGCCGTCTGCCGAGAGCAGGTCGTGATTGGTGTCGACCTCGAGGTCATCGAGCTGGGTTCGGCAGGAGGCCCCGGGGGCAACGACGACATCTCCCGTGCTCTCTCCGAGTTGCCCCTCGAGAATTTCGCCGATGGCCGTACTCATCGCGTGGTGTTCGGACTCGTAGCCGAAGGTGCCGGCCATCCCACAGCACGTCGAGTCGATCGGATCGACGGCGAAGCCCGCTCGACGAAGGACGCCGACCGCGTGGTGGTCCTTCTTCGTCGCCTTCTGGTGGCAGTGCCCGTGATACGAGAGCGAGACTGATGGGGCGTCGAAGTCGATCGACTCGTCCAGCCCGAACCCGTCGAGGTACTCGCAGACGCCGTAGGTGTGTTCGGCGACGGTCTCGACGTCGCCTCCCGAGAGCAAATCGAGATAGTCGGACTGAAACATGACGGCGTCGGACGGTTCGACGAGAACGACGTCCCACCCGTTCTCCACGAGGGGTGCGAGCGCGTCGACGTTTTCGGCGGCCGTTCGGCGCGATTTCTCGAGAAATCCCTTCGAATGAGCGGGCCGACCGCTGTCCGTCTGGCCGGCGAGACTGACGTGGACGTTCGCCCCCTCGAACACCCGTATCGCGGCCTTTCCGACCTCGGGGTGACTGTAGTTCGTATACGTGTCCGGGAAGAGAACGGCGCGGCGGTCGGCCGTCGAGCGGGGGACTCGAGAGCCGTCGCGCGCTCGAAACCAGTCCTGGAGCGTCTCCCGCTCGAACGTCGGTAGCGTTCGTTCGCGGGCGATGCCGAGCGTTCGTTCCGCGACGAGGCGACCCCCCGGCAGTGAGGGGAGGACGTTCGAGAGCGGTGCGGTCGCGCTCCCGATTCGAGCGAGCGTATCGACGTTCGCGAAGAGCCGATCGCGGAGACTCGCCCCCTCTCGCTGGTGACGAGCGTGGCTCACTTCTGCTTTGAGTTTAGCCATGTCGACCTCGCTCGGGCAATCCTTCGCGCAGCCCTTGCAGCCGATACAGAGGTCGAGCACCTCAGTGGCGAACTCCTCGTCCGTCGGGTCGTCCGGCAGGTCGCCGCTCATGGCCTGCCGGAGCATGTTCGCCCGCCCCCGTGTGGTGGTGATCTCCTCGTCGGCGGCCCGGTAGGTTGGACACATCACGCCGCCGGTGTTCTCCTGGGTACCGCGACAGCCGCCACAGCCGTGACAGAGCTCGACCATCCCCTGCATGCCATTTTCGTTGTCCCACTCGAGGGCGGGTTCGAACCCTGCATCGAACGCGTACTCGCCGTCGAACCGGAGGTTCTCGGTCATGTCGACGTCGCCGCAGACCTGGCCTGGATTCAGGAGCCAGTCGGGGTCGAACGCAGTCTTCAGGTCGCGAAACGCCTTCCAGAGCACGTCGCCGTAGAGCTTCCGGTTCCACTGGGTTCGGGCCCGGCCGTCGCCGTGTTCGCCCGAGACCGCCCCGCCGAACTCGACCACGAGGTCGGTCACCGCGTCCGAGATGGCCACCATCGTCTCCCGATCCTTCGCCGACTTCGCGTCGATGAGCGGGCGAATGTGCAACACGCCGGGGCCGGCGTGGCCGTAAAACGAGGCGAACGTGCCGGACTTCTCGAGCACGTCCTGGAACCTGTCGACGAACGCGGGCAAGTGCTCGGCGGGAACGGCGCAGTCCTCGATAAAGCTGATGTGTTTGGCGTCGGAGGTTCGCGAGAGCAAGATCGGGTTCGCGGCCTTGCGCATCTTCCAGAACGTCGCCCGCTCGTCGGATTCGTGGGCCTCGAGCGCCTCGAGGGCGGTCGCATTGCGCCCGCTCCGCCCTTCGTTTTCCGACCCTCCGTCGTCGGTTCGCGCTCGCTCGCGCTCGCCGGATCGGACCCGATCGTCGACCAATCTCGCGACCTTCTCCCTTCCCTTCCGGTCGTCGCTCGCGTAGAACTCCACGAGCAACGCCGCGTTCGTCTCGTCGGGCAGCACCGAGACAACCTCCGCGAACTCGGCCGTCTCGCTCGCTAATTCGAGCAGCATGTCGTCGATGAGTTCGACGGCCGCCGGTTCGTGCTTGAGGACGGGTTCGACGTCGGCGACGGCGTCGTGTAAGCGCTCGTAGGTCAGCAGCGCGATGGCCTTCGTCTCGGGAACCGGCTCGAGGGCGACCGTCGCCTCCGTCACGATCGCGAGCGTCCCCTCGCTGCCGGCGAGCAGTCGTGCGAGGTTTACCGATCCCGTCTCGGCCTCCTCGAGCAGTCGGTCGAGGTTGTATCCCGAGACGTTGCGCTTGAGCGCCGGATATCGCACCTCGACGTCGTCGGCGTGGTCGTCGATAATCGTGAGGACGCCGGCGTAGATTCGCGGCAGGATGTCGTCGGCTCTGGCGTCTGCTCGTTCGCGCAGTTTCGATACGGTCACCTCCCCGAAGGTTTCGACAGACCCGTCGGCGAGCACGACCTCGCAGGACTCGACGTAGGCGTCGGTCTTGCCGTATTTGAGGGAGTGAGCCCCGGTCGAATTGTTTCCGATCGCCCCGCCGATTACGCTCCGATTGCCGGAAGCGGGATCCGGCGCGAATTTCAGACCGTCGGGGGCGAGTCGCTGGTTCAGATCCTCGAGAACCGTTCCAGCCTGCGTGCGAGCGATTTTTGCATCGGCGTCGACTTCGAGGATGCCGTCCATGTGGCGCGTGAAATCCAGCACGATTGCCTCGTTGACCGTCTGACCCGCGAGGCTCGTGCCGCCGCCACGAGGGAGCACCGGAATCTCCCGATCGGCACAGTAACTGACCACCGAGGCGACTTCCGCCGTGGTTCGCGGAAAGACGACGCCGATGGGTGTTACCTCGTAGGCAGACGCATCTGTCGCGTACAGCTGTCGAGTGTACACGTCGAATCGCACCTCGCCATCGATTCGGCGACGGAGATCCTCGACCAGGTCAGGGCGCTTGAGGTCGTCGCTAACGTAGTCGTAGTTCGACCGGTCGTCGAGCGCGAGCGCTGTACCGTCGTCTCGGCCCCCGGCATCGTTGCGTGCCATCGCTTGGTTCCCGCTATGAGTTGCCGCGTCTTTGACTTTCGGGTCCCACGTCGACCCGCCGCCGGGATCCCCCTCAATTTGCTAACAACTCACCACTCTCTCGTTCGTCGATCGTATTCGAATCGCTAGCATCGGTTCGGACGGGTCGTGGGCGCGTTTCGGTACAAGAAAGATATATAAAATGGTATTTTCACCTAACCATATAAAATTCGATGTTTTCTGCTGTTCGTTCTGCTAGCGCTCAGTGGAATCCGCTCTTTTCGAATGTGTGCCATCTGTATTGCTTCTATTGGCCATATTCAATCGATATATCGCCACATTCGAACGCCTTCCCGCTACAGTCGATCGGTGCTCTGCCATTCGCGAACGTTCTCACGAATATCGTTCCTCATCGACCGTATACCTCCTCGAGAACAGATTTAGCCCCTGAACGATCGTTTAACGCCGACAGGATCGATTCGACCATCTCCATCGGACGGTACAAATTGTATATTGATATAACACAGTAAAGACTATTATTTGAATTAGACATGTGTGCTCGGCGAGTACCAGTAACCCTTACTCGAGCCAGCGCTAATTTGGTTCATGATCCGATCCTTCGACGGCCGAGAACCGACGATCGCGGATTCGGCATACGTCGACGAGCGCGCAGACGTCATCGGTAACGTCACGATCGAAGCCGACGCTAGCGTCTGGCCGGGGGCCGTGCTCCGGGGCGACCACGGCGAAATCGTCCTCGAGGAAGGCGCGAACGTCCAGGACAACGCGACAGTTCACGAGGGGTCGACGATTGGCCCCTACGCGACCGTCGGCCACAACGCGATCGTCCACGCCGCGACGGTTGGCGAGCGGGCGATGGTCGGGATGGGGGCAATCGTCCTCGACCGGGCGACGGTCGGCGCGGAGAGCCTGGTCGCTGCAAATAGTGTCGTCACAGAGGACACCACTGTCCCCGAGTCGGTGCTGGTCGTCGGTGCCCCCGCCAAAGTCAGAAAGGAGGTCGAGAATTCGCCGTGGGCAACCGCTGCGGATCACTACGTGGAACTCGCGGGGCGGTACGCCGAGACGTCCGAGGTTCTCGAGCGTGGGACGCTCGAGCCGGATATGGAGAGTGAATCCGATTAGGCCGAATCTCCGATTACGTCGTCGGTGAGATGTCCGTCACCGTCCCGACGCCCTTGCTCCGACCCTCGCGGAAGACGAACTTCTGGCCCTCCTCGACGAGGTACGAGCGGAACTTGAACCGCACCCGGGTTGTGCCCTTGTCGCCCGGCAGGAGGCGCCCGTCCTCGGGATAGAACGCCGCGGCCTCGCCGATGGTCTCGAGGTGGACGACGGGTTCGTAGCCGTCGCCGATTCGCGTGGGGTGGTTGAGCACCATCACCTCGGCCTCGAACTCACGAACGGGCGTGGGATCGGCGTCGCCGGGCAGGAGGACCATCCCGCGCTCGATCTCCGCCTCCTCGACGCCCTTGAGCGCGATGCCGACGATCCGCCCAGACTGGGCCTGATCCACGCGGTGGTAGTGCATCTCGATCGAACGAACCTCGACCTCGCGGAACGAGCCGTCGGCCATCGGTCCGAGCAGGAGTTCGTCGCCTGCCTCGACTTCGCCGCGCATGACCGTCCCCGAGGCGACGGCGCCGACGCCGGTCACGGCGTAGCTCCGGTCGATGTACATCCGGAACTCGCCGTCGTCACTGGCGGTCTTCGGCAGTCGGTCGAACAGTTCGTCCAGGACGTCGAGGCCGTCCATCGTGATTGCGCTGGTTTCGACGATGGGGACGACGGTGTCGCCAATTTCCTCGACGGCGGCGTCGACGCCGTGACGGCCAACCCGGAGCGGGGACTTGCCGACGTCCCGGAGGAGGCGCTCGACCTCGAGGACGACCTCCTCGATGCGGTCGTCGTCGACGAGGTCGGTCTTGGTGAGCGCGACCACCGTGGGGAGTTCCGTGGCGAGTAACACCCCCAGGTGTTCGCGTGTCGTGCGCGTCGGCCCGTCGTCGGCGGCGACCACGAGCAGGCCGTAGTCGAGTTTCTGTCCGACGAGGCCGCGGATCGTGGTCCGGAGCCAGGGCTCGTGACCGACGGTGTCGACGAACGAGACGAGGCGGTCGGCCTCTTCGACGACGGCCGCGCGGTCCTGTTTTCGGTTCGGATTCACGACGTGCACCGGGCCATCGTCGTCGAAGCCGTAGACGGCGTAGGAGAGGTCCGCGGACAGCCCCCGCTCGACCTCGTGGGGCTGGACGTCGAGGAAGGCCCGCGTCGCGCCGTCGCCGTCGTCCGGGCGGCCGGTGACGAGCGAGCCAACCAGGGTGCTCTTTCCGTGGTCGACGTGACCGGCCGTCCCGACGACGACGTGCTGGTCGTCCGTCTCGAGGACGGCGCCCTCGCGGATCAGGGCGATGCCGACGACGCCGCCCTCGATCCCCCAGGTCTGGACGTCCTCGATGTGACACTCGGCTTCCTCCGCGAGCAGCGAGAGCACGTCCATCGACTCCGAGAAGGTGTCGACGTCGATGCCGGCGAGGCCGCCGTCGTCGGTGACGCCGACGACGTACGTCGCCTCGCCGTCGCCCGAGAGGACCCGGTGACGGAGCTGTGCGGCGAGACTCTCCCGTCGCCCCCCTTCGAGGTGGATCGACTCGAGCAGTCGTTCCTTGAACTCGACGTTCCCACCGTCCTGTTCGCCACGTTCCAGGGCCCGCTCCAGCAGGGCCCGGTCACGGCTCATATCCGGTGATAGCGAGTCACACGGCAAAAGCCTTCCTGCCGAATGTCAACGTGTCTCTCTCGAGGGAGACTGTGACACAGAGTGTCATGTCTTCACTCGCGGAGGCGATCGTAGGCCGCCGTCACCCGCTTGAACTCCGCCTCGTCGCCGCCGCGGTCGGGGTGAACGTCCTTGACGCGGTCTCGATAGGCCCGCTTGATCGTTGCCTGGTCGGCCGTCGGGTCGACGCCGAGCACGCTCCGGGCTTCGGCGGTCGTCGGCTCACTCGAGGTCGCGGACACTCGATTTCGGGGATCTTCACTGCGCCAGCCTGTGGGGCCAGATCCGGACCCATCCCCACCCAGACCGACACCGAACCGGGCCTCGCGCTCCCCACGCGTTCGCGGGTCGCCTCGAGCACGTGGACCGGCTCCGAAGCCGCCGCGGTCGCGGTTGCCCCGGGCGTGTCGCGTCCGTTCGTGCTGTCGCTGGCGACTCCGTACCTGGCGACGGCGAAGGCTCTCGAGGAGTTTTCCGCTGCCGTGGTAGTACATGAAGTAGGCCGTTGCTCCGAGCGGAACCGCGACGACGAACGGAATCGGCGAGCGCGAGACGAACGAGCCGATCACGAGCAGGGCCGTCATGCCCGCGAACAGCGCGGCGACGAGCAACACGATCGGTGACCGTTGCACACTCGAGATAGGGACTCGAGCGGCCTAAAGGATGCGGCGACCGAACACACGTCGGTCTCGCCTCGAAGTGTCGTCGACCCCCGCGTCGAATACGCGACCGTTTGCGTTCACTGAGTGATTCGGCCCAGGGTTGGCAAGCCGAGCGGTGGCGGGCCGAGTGGTGACGACGTGTAGCCGGGACGCGGCCTCGAGCTTAAAACGAACGCTCTTTCGTTCGACCTTCTGTTCGAACCGATCGTTGGGCTGTCTGGCGGGCATTTCAGCCCTTTGAGCACGGAAGCAAAACCGTTCACAAACGATTCTGAATCTCCAGAACGAACGGCACTGCTTTACCCGGTTCCTGTCTGGAAGGAGTAATGCCAAACGATCGAGAAAGCGACGAGTCGAGGCGGGCGAACCACCAATCGAAACCCGGCGTGGGACGCCGAGCGTTCATCGCCGCCGGCGGTAGCGTCGGTGCGACGGCGCTCGCCGGGTGTACGTCCGGTGACAGTCCCGAGAAATCGAGCGACGAGGGGACGCCCGACCAGGACACGCAGTCCGACGATGGGTCACAAACTGGTGGCTCCGAGGAGCGCACCCAGGAGGGGAATTTCAGACTGCTGATCAGCGACATGCCGGCCGACATCGGCGACTTCGAACGGCTGGACGTCACGCTCGATTACGCCCGAATTTTCGACGGTGGTGGGGACGAGGGCGACGACGAGGACTCGAGCGAAACTGAAAAAGACGGAAGCGAGGAATCGAACGAAACCGAAGAGGACGCCGACGATCAGCAGGACTCGAGTGACGATGGCGAAGAGGATGTAGACGCGGACGGGGAATCCGACGGTGACGAAGGTGACGAGGGCGATGAAAACGGGGAAGGCAACGATGACGAGAACGACACTTCCGACGGCGTCGAACGAAAGCGCGGATTCTACATCGTCGACCTCGAGGGAAGGACGGTCGACCTCACGAACCTCGTCGGCGAGCGAGCGGTCTCCGTGTTCGAGGGTGAACTGTCCCCGGGTATCTACCGAAAGATCGAACTCCACGTCTCGGCGGTCGAGGGTATCGTCGATGGCGAGCAGGCGAACGTCAAGCTCCCGAGCGAAAAGTTACAGATTACCCACTCGTTCGAGATCGGTGCCGATGACCCGGTCGGTTTCGTCTTCGACATCAACGTCGTGAAACGCGGACAGGGATCCGATTACAACCTGAAACCCGTAATCTCCGAAAGTGGGATCGCAGGCAAGGACGTCGAAGTCGAGGAAGTAGAACGCGACGACGGAGCGGATGGTGGAGAAGAGACGAACGACCAAGCGGACGAGGAATCCAACGAATCGGAAGAGGCTGAGGAAGATACTGGCGAGAAAACCGACGAATCCGGTACCGACGGCGACGGGAACAGCGAAGACGAGTAGCGGCGTACGAGCCCTTCGACGGCGTTCAACTCCGGTTCCCAGCGTCACGAAAGAACTCAACCCTCCGGGCCTCGGCGTCTCTTCAGGCCAGCGTTGCGGGCATCGAACGGCATTTCCTCTCCCGATGGCTAATAATGCATTTTCTGAAGTTGCTATAGAAAATGTACTATTGACCGTTTCTCCTGCTCGAGCGAACTATGTCCCCAGTGCCGGCACCGGTTTGAAGCCACTCGAGTCCGTACCTCGCCTATGAGCGTCAGCGGCCTCTGTCAGATCTGTGAAACGCGGTCGGCCGAGGAGCGGTGTGACAACTGCGGCGCCCTCGTCTGTCGGGTCCACTACGAGGAGGGTGTCGGCCTCTGTGCGAACTGCGCCAACACGGTGAATCCGAACGACCCCGACGACGTGGACATCAATCGGCTCTGAACCGATGACGTCGATTCGCGACCTGGTCAGTGGTTCACTCGGCATCGGGGAACGCTACTGCCTCGAGGTCACGAGCGCCGACGACGGAACGCTGATCGCCGCACATCCCTCCGACCGGAGCCCGATGGACGTCGTGGTCTGTGAGGGGCTCGAGACCCTCGATTCGCCGACGGGGCGGCCGCCCGAGGGACCGCTCGAGGTCGAAGTCGAAATCCTGGGCCGCGTCGTGGACGGTCGCCTCGCCGGGCGAGTCGTCTCGCCGTCGTGTGCGTCGCCGGAGAACGTGGACTGAGGCGGTTTCGGTCTCGAGACGAGTCGACAGTCAGTCCCGTGTGGCCTCGAGGAAGGTAGTCAGGGCAACCTCGAGGAAGGCAGTCAGTCCCGTGTGGCCTCGAGGAAGGTAGTCAGGGCAACCTCGAGGAAGGCAGTCAGTCCCGTGTGGCCTCGAGGACCTCTCGCAACACGGTCCGGTGACAGCGCTTTTTACCCGTGTTCTCGAAACAGACGAGAGCAATTGATTCGCCGTCCTCGAGTCGCCCCTCGAGTTCCGCGAGCGCCTCCCGGGCCTCACTCTCGGTCTCGAGGTGCTCCCGGTACCGGTCCTCGAACTCCACTTGCTCCCAGGACGCGTTGTGGGCGCCCTCGTCGCACATGCCGGCCATCTTCAGGTCCTCTGTGGCCGTTTTGGCGTCCTCGAGCAACGGCGACGGCGGCCCGAGCGCCGGCAGGTTCTCGTCGACGGCGGCGTGAAACCACGAAGTCGGCTGGCGGACGACGCCGACGAGCGTGGTCTCGGACTCGAGGTCGACCAGATCGTGCTGGAGGGCGGCGACGTAGGTGTCGGTGAGCGTCGACTCTCCGTTCGCTCTGTCGGCGGCCGCTCCGTCTGACTCGGGTTCGGCGCCCGCCTCGGGTTCCGCTTTCGCCCCGGCGTCCGGATCGGTGCCCATACGCCCCGTACGGTCCTCCAGCATTTATATACGATGGCGCGACTACTCTCGAGTCTCTATGGCCGGCGACAGCGAAGACCCGAACGCCGACGTACAGTACCACCTCGAGGTCGCGGCCGACGACGTGGCTGACACCGTCCTCTTGCCGGGGAATCCCGAGCGCGTCGAGAAGATCGTCGCCCACTGGGACGACCACGAGGAGCGCGCGCACCACCGCGAGTACCGCACGGCGACTGGCACCTACGACGGGACGCCGATTTCGGTCACCTCGACGGGAATCGGTAGCCCTTCGGCGGCCATCGCCGTCGAGGAACTCGCCCGCGTCGGATGCGAGACGTTCATCCGGGTAGGTTCCTGTGGGGCGCTTCAAGCGGAGATGAGCGTCGGCGACCTCGTGATCACGACCGGCGGTGTTCGCCAGGAGGGCACGAGCGACGAGTACGTCCGCGATGACTACCCCGCCACGGCCGACTACGAGGTCGTCAGCGCGCTGGTCGCCGCCGCCGAGCGCCTGGGCTACGACTACCACACCGGCGTTACGATGAGCGCCGACTCCTTCTACGCTGGACAGGGACGACCCGGATTCGACGGCTTCGAGGCCGCCGGCGCCGACGATCTGATCGACGAACTCACCGAGGCCAACGTCGCCAACATCGAGATGGAAGCCAGCGCCATCCTCACCATCGCGAACGTCTACGGCCTCCGGGCCGGGGCGGTCTGCTCGGTCTACGCCAACCGCGTGACCGGCGAATTCCGCACCGAGGGCGAGTCTCGAGCAGCCGAAACCGCCTCGCTGGCGACGCACCTGCTGGCGAAGATGGACGCGGTCAAGCGCGAGGCCGGCGTCGACCGCTGGCACGCCGGACTCAGCCTCGAGTGACGTTCCAGGGGGGCGAGAACGAGAAGCCCCGTTTATCCGCTCCTCGAGCGTGCGTTCGGTATGTCACTTATCGTCCCGTTCGACGGCTCGGAACTCGCCGAGGCTGCATTGTGGAAGGCAACCCGGTTCGCTGCCGTGTTCGACGAACCGATCCTGGCTGTAACCTCCGTTCCAGTGGGAAATCGTTCCTACGCCGCCGACCGTGGCTGGATCGACGACGAGAAGGCTTTCGACGGCGACGCGATCGTGCGGGGACTTCGCGAACGGGTGGAAACGGTGTGTCCGGACGCTTCCTTCCGCGTCGAGCGAGTGGACCGATACGCCCCGTCGGGGACGATCGCCAAACGGATCCGACGCATCGCCCGCGAGGAAAGCGCGTCGATGGTTTGTATCGGCAGCGAGAACGCTGGCCGGCTCGTCACCTCGGTGAGTAGCGTCGCCGCCGACGACACCTACGACGTCCTCGTCGTCCGCCGGGCCGATCAGACGCACGTCGAACCGGCCGGGGACGGAACGCAGACGAACGGTCCGTCGCAATGATTTCGGATCGAAACGCATAGGTCGCCCGTGGCGAATCTCCACTCGTGAGCAGATACCGAAACTTCGCCCTCTTTCTCGCGCTGGCAGCCGTCTGGGGAACCGCGTTCGTCGCCATCGGGGCCGGCCTCGAGTACTTCCCGCCCGTGCTCTTCGCCGCGCTTCGGTACGACGTCGCTGGCATCATCATGCTGGCCTACGCCGCGTACGTCGTCGACGGTGGTGACTTGCTCCCGAGCGGACGCGACCAGTGGTTGCTCGTCACGATCGGATCGGTGCTTCTCATCGCGGCCTACCACGCATTCCTCTTCGTCGGTCAGCTCAACACGACAGCAGCCGCCGCCGCGATCGTCGTGTCGCTCTCGCCCGTCCTCACGACCGGGTTCGCCCGTGCGCTCGTCCCCTCGGACGCGCTCTCGGCGGTCGGACTGATTGGCGTCGGAATCGGCCTCTGTGGAGTCGTCGTCATCGCCCAGCCGGACCCAAACGACCTGCTCTCGGCGAACGCAATCGCGACCGGCCTCGTCTTCCTCGCCGCGGCGTCGTTTGCCCTCGGGAGCGTCCTCACCCGTCGGCTCGACGCCGAGATGGCCATCGAGACGATGGAGGCCTGGTCGATGATCGGCGGCGCGATCCTCATGCACCTGCTGAGCCTCGGGCTGCGCGAACCGATCGAGCCGGCGTCGTGGCTCCACCCGAACGCGTTCTGGGCGCTCGCCTACCTCGCGCTCGTCTCGAGTGCCTTCGGCTTCCTCCTGTACTTCACCTTGCTCGAGCGCCTCGGCCCGATCGAGATCAACATGGTTTCCTACGTCGCGCCGGTGTTCGCCGCGATTTTCGGCTGGTTGCTCCTCGACGAGGTGATCACCGGGACGACGGTGTTCGGTTTCGTCTTGATCGCGATCGGGTTCGTCCTGGTCAAGCGCCGGGCCATCCGCGACGAGTTCGTGAACCTGCGTGCGACGACCAGGAGCTAACGCTGGCTGTCGTCGCGCAGTCGGGGACCGTCGCCTCACTGGCGACCAAAATCGCAAATACGATTCTCGAGTATCTACCGCCATGGACGACGTTCGCATTCGACGAGCGACCGTCGGCGACGCCGCCGAACTGGTCGCAACGTATCACAACGCGTACCGGGAGAACCGTCGATTGGGCTTCCCGGCCAAAGCCGAAACCGTGACCGAAGACGAGGTCGTGGAGTGGATCCGGAATCACCGCGTCTACGTCGCGGTTCTGGGGGCCGATACGGGCGAAGAAGGCGACGGAGCCGAATCGGGTTGCGGTGAGGTCGTCGGCGGTGTTCGCCTCGAATCGACGGACCCCGGTCGGATGAAACTCAGCCGACTCGGCGTCCACGAACAGTGCCAGGGAGCCGGCATCGGGACGGCGCTCCTCAACCGGGCCGAGGCGGTCGCTCGAGACGCCGGAATCGAAACCGTCTGGCTCACGACGCCCGAGGATCATCCGTACCTGCCCGACCTGTACCGGCGCCGCGAATACGAAGGGACGGGTCGCTACCCGCTCGAGTATCGCGAGTACGACGAGATCGTCATGGAAAAAGAACTCGGCTGATCTGACGTCGGCCTGAGCGCACCGAAGGGCCCGCCGCCCGCTCGAACGCCACCTCGAGGCTATCCGAACTTGCCGGTGATGTAGTCCTCGACGCGCTGGCTCTCGGGATTCTCGAAAATCTTCGTCGTGTCGTCGAACTCGACGAGTTCCCCGCCGGTGAGGAAGACGGCGGTCTTGTCCGAAATTCGGGCCGCCTGCTGCATGTTGTGGGTGACGATGACGACGGTGTAGTCGTTGGCCAGCTCCTCGATCAGGTCCTCGATCTTCGAGGTGGCGACGGGGTCGAGCGCCGACGCTGGCTCGTCCATCAGGATGACCTCGGGGTCGGTGGCGATGGCGCGAGCGATGCACAGGCGCTGTTGCTGCCCACCAGAGAGGTCGAGCCCGCTCGAGTCCAGTTGATCCTCGACCTCCTCGAGCAACGCGGCACGCTCGAGGGCGCGTTCGACGCGCTCGTCGACGTTATCGTCGATGCCTTGCACCTTCAGGCCGTAGGCGACGTTGTCCCGGATCGACTTGGGGAACGGATTGGGCTGTTGGAACACCATTCCGATTTTGCGGCGCAGGGCGACGGGGTCGACGTCGTCGTCGTAGACGTTCTTCCCATCGAACAGCAGTTCGCCCTCGACGCGGGCGGCGTCCACGAGGTCGTTCATGCGGTTGATACATCGGAGGAACGTCGACTTCCCGCAGCCGGAGGGGCCGATGACCGCGGTCACCTGCTTCTCGGGCAGTTCCACGGAGACGTCCTGGAGCGCCTGGTCGTCGCCGTAGTAGACGTCGAGGCCGCGACTCTCGAGGATCGTTCGACCGTCGGTGGTGGTCGATGAATCAGTTTCGGTACCCCGGTCGGCCAGGCTGTCGGTCTTCGGCGTCGGGGAGGCGTGGTCGTCGCTCGATTCGGTCTTCGAGGTGGTCATGGGTTCTCGGGTCATTGGTCGTGCTGGTAGTGGTTCCGGATGAGGATCGCGACGGAGTTGATCGACAGCAAGACGACGAGCAGGGTGACGACGCCGGCGGCGACGACCCCGTACTGGAACTCGGCTTCGGGGTACTGCGCCCAGGTGTAGATCTGCATGGGCATCGCGCTGACCTTGCTGAGGAGGCTGTTCGGGACGCCGAAGACGGTCGTCGGCGCGCCGATCATGATGAGCGGGGCCGTCTCGCCGATGGCTCGACCGAGCGCGAGGATGGTCCCGGTCAGGATCCCGGGCATCGCCCGCGGCAGGACGACGTTGCGGATCGTCTGCCATTTCGTCGCGCCCATCCCGTAGGAGGCCTGGCGCTGGGAGTCGGGGACGGCCCGGATCGCCTCCTGGGCGGAGATGATGACGATGGGTAAGATGAGCAGGGCGACGGTGAACGCGGCCACGATCAGGGTCCCGAAGCCGAGGCCGATGAGGCTCACGAACAGGCCCAGTCCGAGCAGGCCGTAGACGACAGACGGAACGCCCGCCAGGTTGGCGATGTTGATCTGGATGAACGTCGTGAGGGGGCCGTCGCTCGCGTACTCCTCGAGGTAAATCGCCGCGCCGACGCCCAGCGGGAAGGTTACGAGCGCGATCAGGAGCATGAGCGCGATCGACCCGACCAGCGCCGGGAGGATGCCCGCCTCGAACGGGTTCGGGTGGGGCGGATTGGTGAGGAACTGCCAGTCGAGCCAGCCGATCGCGTCGACGGCGACGTACGCCAGCAAGACCGCGAGCGAGAGGATGCCGACCAGCGCCGCCGCGAGGGTCAGCCAGCGGAAGGCGACGTCCTTCGTTCGACTCACGCGTCCGAAGCCGGAGTCCTCGACCGACTGGTCGTTGGTGCCGGTTTCGGCCGCCATCACTGGTACACCTCCCGGTAGCGCGAGGCGATAAATTCGCTCACGAGGTTCATCACGAAGGTGATCACGAACAGCGTCAGGCCGACCGCGAACAGGCTCTTGTAGGCTACCGACTGGCCGACGACGTCGTTCGTCCCGATCTGGACCATCGCCGCGGTCATCGTCTGGACCGACTCGAGGAACAGTGCGGCCGGATCGGTCAGGTCGATCAATTTGGGCGTCTGCCCCGCCGCGATGGCGACGATCATGGTTTCGCCGATCGCTCGCGAGAGCGCGAGGATGAATGACGAGAAGATGCCCGACAGCGCCGCGGGGACGACGACGGACGTGGAGACTGTGAACTTCGTCGCCCCTAGCCCGTAACTGGCCTGCCGGAGCGAGTCCGGCACCGCGCTCATCGCGTCCTCGCTGATCGAGGAGACCATCGGGATGATCATGATGCCGACCATGATCGAGGCCGACAGTGCGTTGAACGTCGACAGCTCCACGAACGGAATCGCGTCCAGCGCCGGCGTCACGTACACGAGCGCGAAGTACCCGTAGACGACCGTCGGCACGCCTGCCAGCACCTCGAGCGCCGGCTTGAGGTAGGCCCGTCGACGACTCGAGGCGTACTCGCTCAGGTAGATGGCCGTCAGCAGGCCGATCGGCAGGGCGATGGCGGCAGCCCCGAACGTGATGGTGAGCGTCCCCGTGATCAGCGGCAACACGCCGAAGGCGACGGGCTCGTTCGTCGGACTCCAGCGGGTGCCAAAGAGGAAGTCGATCGGCGAGACGGCGGCGAAGAAGTCCACCGCGTCGAGCAACAGCGTCAGGACGATGGCGACCGTCGTCAGGATCGACACCAGCGCACACAGCGTGAAGAGGTATTTGAAGAAAACGCCACGGGCCGTCCGATTCCCGTCGTGGGAGAGGTCCATCGCGCTCATGCGGTCACCTCGTCGATGGCCGTCTCGAGTTTCTCGAGGTTCTCGTCACGCACTTCTTCGGTGACGGGGACGTAACCGACCTCCTCGACGAGGTCGGTCGCCGACTGCTCGATGTAAAAGCGGAGGAAGTCCTGAATCTCGGGCTCGACGAGCGCCTGGTCGGCGGCGTAGATGAACAACGGTCGCGACAGCGGGGTGTACTCGTCGTTCATGGCCGTCTCGATCGACGGTTCGACGCAGCCGTCGCCGTCGTCGATGCCGACTGCCTTGATCTGGTCTGGGTTTTCGACGTAGTAGGCGAACCCGAAGTAGCCGATGGCGTGTTTGGAACCGCGAACGCCCTGGACGATGGTCCGATCCTTCTCGGTCGCGTGGTAGTCGCTTCGGTGGTTCGCGTCCTCGCCGATGATCGCCTCGACGAAGTAGTCGAACGTGCCGGAGGTGGTGTCGGCCCCGTACAGTTCGAACTCCTCGTCGGGCCAGTCGTCTCGCACGTCGCTCCAGCGCTGAGCGCCGTCGGTGCGCCAGATCTCCCGGAGTTCCTCGACGGTGAGGCAGTCAACCCAGTCGGCGTCGGGGTTGACGACGACAGTCAGCGCGTCCCTCGCGATGGTGAACTCGATCGGTTCGATTCCGTTCTCGCTACACTGTTCGCGTTCGATGTCCGCGACCTCGCGACTTGCGTTGTTGATCGCGGTCATGCCCGGACAGAAGAAGTTCGAGAAACCGCCGCCGGTCCCCGTCTGACTGATGGAGACGTTGACGTTCGGTCGTTCCTCGAAGTACGCCGCGGCGACGGCTTCGGTCACGGGAAAGACCGTGCTGCTTCCGGCGATCGGTACCTGTTTCCCCTCTTCAGCCAGTACGTCGGTACAACCGGCCAGCCCGGCGGTCGCCGCGACCCCCGTCGCGGCGAGCAGTTCCCGTCTCCCGAGACCGGTCGACGGCACGCCAGAGGCGTCTCTCGACATCACCGGATGGATACCCCAGACGAGGTAAATAGTCTACTATGATGAGAACATAGTTCTATATAGTCATACGTGGCGAAAGGCGATTCTCCGCGATTCGAGTGCGCTTGGGGGTTGTAGCGGCGGTATGTGTCTTCAGCAAGAGCACCGATATGTAGCTCGAGTTGCAAGCGATTTTCGGCCTCCCGAATACGTCGGCGCGCTATATATGTCGAGACCCGGTTGTCGGGAGATCGACCCGACGCATTCTCGTCGACGGATGAAGACTCGAGAGGAGCAGAACTCGCCGATGCCATCGTTATCGGCGTATTCCCGCGCCGAACATCTAACGGTCGTCGCGGTTTGATCGGTACCAGTTCCATCAAACGAAGTTCCATCGTGCACGATGAACAGGTCCCCAGCAAGGCACGGGGCTGCCCTCCTGTCACCCCGATCACCGTTTCTCGAGGCGGTTTCGCAGGATGATCGCGGCCGCGTTCATGCCGAGAAGGATAACGAGGAGCGTGATGACGCCCGCCGCCACGACGCCGTACCGGAAGTCTGGGTCGAAGTAACTCCGCCAGGAGAAGATCTGGAGCGGCATCGCGGTGACGGTCCCGAACAGCGAATCCGGGGCGCTCGAGACCGACGTCGCGGCCCCGATCATGATGAGCGGCGCGGTCTCCCCGATTGCTCGGCCGAGCGCCAGAATCGTTCCGGTCAGGATGCCGGGGAACGCCTCCGGGAGGACGACCTCTCGCGTCGTCTGCCATCGACTCGCACCCATCCCGTAGGACGCCTGTCGGACCGAGTTCGGCACCGACCGAATCGCCTCCTGGGTCGAAATGATGACGATCGGCAAGACGAGTAGCCCCACGGTTAACCCCGCCGTAATGACCGTTCCCCGTCCGAAGCCGAAGTGACGAGCGATGATCGCCAGACCGAGGAGTCCGTAGACGACCGATGGCACGCCCGCCAGGTTGGTGAGATTGATGCGAATGAGGCGAGTGAGCCAGTTGTCCGTGGCGTACTCCTCCAGATAGATCGCCGCACCGACGCCGAGGGGGAACACGGCGACGATCATCACGATCAGCATGAATATCGACCCGACGATCGGCGGGTAGAGGCCAGCTTTTTCGGGGGTTCGGGACGGCCCCTGCTGGAAGAACTCCGGCCGAAGCCAGGGGTTGGGCATCGGGACTCCCAGCAGCAAGGAGGCGACGACGGCCGCGACCGCGCCGCCCAGGATAATCGGGATCGCGAGCAGACCGATCCTGGCGGCGGGGCCGCGACGGTAGCCGTCCGCGAGAACGACGGTCGCCGGACCGACGAACCCGAGCAGGAAGGCGATCGGCGCGCCGGCGCTCTCGAGCGCTCCGACCTCGACGAGGAGGCCGAGTCCGACGGTCGCCGCGACGGTCAATGCGGCGGCGACACCGGCCGCATGGTCGTCTCGAGTCCTCGCCCACCAGAGGAGCGCACCGGCGACGGGAACGGTCGCCGTGAGCAGGTACAGGATCCACGGCTTCGCCAGTCCGAGGATGGCGGTGATCGGCCCTAGCAGGGCGGTCGCGACGATCACGCCCAGCGCGACGGTCGCCATCACGAGCGGACCGGAGCCGTCGAGTCGCTCGAAACGGTCGCCGTACCGCGCTGCCGCGACAGTGGGCGCGACCGCCAGCAGAACGTACGCCGCCCACACGTAGGGGGTGACGACCGTGAACGCAACGGTCAGGAAGCAGCCGAGGCCCGCCGCGAGCAACACGCCGCCGACGCTCGTCTTCGCGACGTCGGCCGCCGGGGTTCCCCGAACCCGCCAGCCGAACAGCGCGATTGGGAAGACGAGGGTCGCTCCGACGATGGCGAACCAGGCAGGGTCGGCCTCGCGCAACTCGACTGCGTCGATCGCGACGTACGCGAGTAGCACGAAGAGCGTGACGATGCCGAACAGCGCGGTGCTGAGACAGACGTACTTGAACGCTCCGCCGCGGATTCTCGCCAGGGTGCTCGAGCCGCCGACCCACTCGCGTTCGTTGGTGCGAATTCCCATCTAGTACACCTCCCTGTAGCGACGCTGGACGGCGTCGGCGATCAGATTCATCGTGAAGGTGACGACGAACAGCGCGAGGCCGAGGGCGAACATCGACCAGAACACCGGCGTTCCGCCCGCCGTGTCCGATCCTGCGGCCTGTACCATCGCCGAGGTGATCGTCTGGATCGAGTCGTACAGGTTCTCGTCGAGTCTGGTCGGATCGACGATCAGCATCTTCGGGTTCTGCCCGGCCGCGACGGTGACGATCATGGTTTCGCCGATGGCTCGCGAGAGCGCGAGGATGAACGACGAGATGATCCCCGAAAACGCCGCGGGCACGATGACGCGAACCGACACGTCGAATTTCGTCGCGCCCAGCCCATACCCCGCCTCCCGAAGTGAATCGGGAACCGCACGCAGGGCATCCTCGCTGATCGAGGAGATCATCGGGACGATCATGATCCCCATCATGATCGAGGCCGACAGCGCGTTGAACGTCGATAGCGGCAGGAATCGGTCGAGGAACGGCGTGACGTACGCGAGCGCGAAGTAGCCGTAAACGATCGTCGGAACGCCCGCCAGCACCTCGAGCGCTGGCTTCAGATACGCTCTCGTCGTCGGGCGGGCGTACTCGCTCAGGTAGATCGCCGCGCCGAGGCCGCACGGAAGCGCGATGGCGGCGGCAGCGACGGTGACGACGATCGTGCCGCTCAGCAGCGGCAACAGGCCGTAGGCGTACGGCCGAATCGTCGGCCGCCAGTTCTTCCCGGTGACGAACTCCGAGAGGGCGTTCGCGATCGAGCCGTCGAGCAAGCCAGCGTACTCTTCGAAGAAGTACAGCGCGTCCGAAAAGAGCGTGTAGAGAATCCCCACCGTGATCACGACGGTCAGCGTCGCACAGCCCAGAAGCGCATACTCGTAGATCCGCTCCCGGCGAACGTTCGCTTCCGGGCGTTGCCACTCGCGTTGCGAAACGTCGCCGCTCATCGGTGGGTCCCTCGTCGAATGCATGTTAGTGCCATGGGAGTACTGAACGACCGTCGAGGGTCAGTTTGCCGACGGGATCGCGTCTTCGTCGCTGATCTCGCCATCGATCGCGGCCTGGAGGCGCTCGAGGTTCTCCTGCACCTCGTCGTCGTTCATGGCGACGTAGCCGATCTCCTCGGAGACGATCTCGAAGTCGCCCGACAGCTCGATAGCGAACTCGACGAACGCCTGTACGGCCTCGTCCTCCTGGAGCTTGTTCTGGTTGACGTACCAGAAGATCGGGCGTGCGAGCGGGTATGATCCATCGGAGGCGGCCTCGAGGCTCGGCGCCGTACACCCGTCGCCGCCGTCGAACTCGAGCGCCTTGATGCCCTCGGGATTGTTGTCGTAGTACGCATAGGGAAGATAGCCGTGTGCGTACGGATTCCCGGCGACGCCCTCCGCGATGAGATCGTCCTCCTCGGTTCCCTGGAAGTCCTCGCGGATGCTCCGGAAGTCGTCGAGCACTTCGCCCGTCCAGTAGTCGTACGTCCCCGACGTCGTGGCGGGGCCGAAGAGCTCGATTTCCTCGTCGGGCCACTCGGGGTCGATGTCGGCCCACGTCTCGGGCGCGTCGTCCGGGAGCCATACTTCCTGCATCGTCTCGTAGTCGACGCAGTCGAGCCAGTCGTTCTCCGGATTGACGATCGCCGTCAGCGCGTCGCCCGCGCACTGAAACTCGATCGGCTGAAAGCCGGTGTCCTGACAGCCCTCGATTTCTTCCTCGAGTATCGGCCGACTCGAGCCAGTGACGGCGCTCTCACCGGGGATGAAGAAGTTCTCTATCCCGCCGGTGCTCCCGTCGCTCGAGAGTTCGTACTCGAACCCGCCGTGCATGGTGGAGAACTCCTCACCAGCGGCTTCCGAGACGGGGAAGACGGTGCTGCTTCCGGAGATACGGACGGTTCCCTCGACGGTGTTTTCGGTGTTGCCATTGCCATTTCCGTTTCCATTGGCGTTGCCGCCGTTACCACTGTTCCCGTCGCCGCTCGCTTCGTTCTCTGCACATCCGGCAATCAGACCCGTCCCCACGGCGCCAGTCGCCGCGATGACCTTCCGTCGCGTTGCCAGACCGCTCACCGTTCGAAGCTGATTGTCGACCATCGAATGAGGGATTCCCCTATCTCCGTAAGTACGATGCTATGACTGGTATATACGGCTACAGAGTCGCCAATACTGGTATCGTTGGGACCGTAATCGAACGTATCGGACGTATCGGACGTATCGGACGTATCGGAGGTATCGGAGGTATCGAACGAAACCTGAGGCCGTCGACAGCGTCGCTTCGCTTAGCCTCCATCGATGCCGATCGCTCGAGCGAACGTCGCCGGGACGGGCGGCTCGAGGCGTCGATCCGAAGAGGTGCATTCAAGTATGCGCCGCGACTTCGTGAGCGTATGCAAGACCAGGGACGCTCTACGCGAAAGCGCACCGGCGGACGACTGAAGTCCTTCAACAACCGACGAAAACACCAGCTCGGTCGCCACCCGACCGAGACCCAGGTCGGCGAGTCTCGCTTTCGTACCATCGACGCCCGCGGTAACGGCGAGAAGACTCGCGCGCTCGCGACGAACGTTGCCAGCGTCAGCACGGGCGAGGAGACGGTGACCGCCGAGATCACGGACGTCGTCGAGAACGACGCCAATCCGAACTACGTGCGTCGAAACATCATCACGAAAGGCGCCGTCATCGACACGAGTGAAGGCCAGGCCCGCGTCACCTCGCGACCCGGGCAGGTCGGTCAGGTCAACGCCGTCCTTCTCGAGTAAGCGCTCGGTCGTCGATTTTCCGTCACTGTCACCGCATCTCCTCGAGGTCGACGAACACGTCTGCGTTCGCGGTGAGCCACGTCGTCATCGTGTCGAATCCAGCCTCGCCTGCAGATGCGTCCCGCGGTGCGATCGTACAGCGGGCGGGACGGTCGTCGTAGCGAACGATAATCGCCGTGTACATCGGTGGTGCCGCCTTTCCGTCGCCGGGATCGGTCGCCGTTCGCGTGTCGGAACCGTTGGACACAGTCGTCATTGGTATACCAGCGTCCTCCTGGGGACCCTGTATTCGGGGCCTCGAGCGACCTCGTAAAAATCGCTGCTAGTTGTATTCCCGATGCGGCCGGATGGCTACGTACCGCTATGGAGGACTGACGAGGACCACAGTCAGGGACGGGGCGCCGCCTTCTGGAGTGCCGTCTCCGCGATGTTCCCGCCGTAATCGGCGCTTCGGGAGAGCGAGTCGACGATCAGGCCGAGCGACTGGGCCTGGACCGAGTCGAGGTCCCGGAGCATGTGGTCGATCGACCGCGTGTGCTCGTCGATCTCGAGTACGGCCTCGAGCGCGTCGTGACCCAGCTCCGTCGCCTCGTCGCTGTCGTCGGCGAAGAGCGCGTCGAGGGACTTCTCGAAGACGTCGAACGTCTCGTCGTACAGCTCGACCAGCGCGTCGGCGACCTCCTCGGAGACGTCCTCGAGCTTCATCGCGAGTTTGCTGATCTTGACCGCGTGATCGGCGACGCGCTCGAGCTGGCGGGCGCTGGAGTGATAGTCGAAGCAGTCCTCACGGGAGACGCCGAGTTCTTCGGAGGCCCGGGGCGAGCGGAGCGTCGCACGGAAGATGCGGGAAACGACGAGCCAGAGCCGGTCGACGTCGTCGTCGCGCTCGATCACGTCACGAGCGATGTCGTCGTCGTTCTCGATGAGCGCCGTGACGGCGTCCTCGAGCATCGAGGCGGCGATCAGGCGCATGCGGTTGACAGCGTTGACGATTGACAGCTCCGAGGAGTCGAGCAGGTCCTGGATGACGACGCTGTTGGTCGTCTCCTCGAGGACTTCGACGCCGACCAGCCCCTGGGTCGCGCTCCTGATCGCCCGGCGCTGGTCGGTCGTGATGCGACTGGCCTCGAGCGCGATGATGTCGAAGCCGCTGACGTACATCGTCATGACCGCCCGAGTGAGACGCTCGCCCTCGAGGTTGGAGATGTCGAGGGTTCCTTTCTGGCGGTCGCTCTCGCGCTGGGGCGTCAACAGGAGGGCGTCGTCCTCCGGATAGCACTCGACGACCGATCCGGCGCTGACGTCGTTCGCGGTTGCCCAGGACTTCGGGAGTGAGACGGTGTACGTCGACCCGCCGGTCACCTGGACTTTTCGCGTCTCCATACCGAAACCACGCAATCACGAACATATAAATCTATACAAATCTATAGATCGTCCTCGTCTCAGTAGCACATGCCGGTAGATTTGTACTATGAAGTTGGTTTTCGCCAGACGTACGTAGGGAATAGGGCTGCCGAAGACCGCTACTTACCAACCCGAAATTCTATACCAGACTATTTTGATCGTGAGAGATCACTCGAGAATACCTCTCATACGTAGTGCTATATAGAATAAAACGATCTATAGTCTCTCGAGGAATCCGACCAGCGCTTCGTTGAACGCGGTCGGTCGCTCGAGCATCGAGAGGTGGGCGGCGTCGGCTATCTCGACCCCGTCGGCGTCCGAAATCTCCTCGACGAGGAACTCGTGGAACCACGGCGGCGTGAGCTGGTCGTGTTCGCCGTAGATCGCCCGGACGGGAACGTCGACCTCGTGAAGTCGATCTCTGACGTCGAACTCGTGGCACGTGAGGAAGTCCCGTCGCGTGACCGTCTGCCCGCACTCGCGCATGGTCTCCATCGAGATCGATCGCAGGCGCTGGTCCGGGTCGTGAAAGAGCCGGTCCGGTTCGTGCAGGAACTCGATCGCCCGCTCGAAGTCGTTCTCGAGCCACCAGCGAAGGTCCTCGAGCACGCCCAGTCGTGCCCCCGTTCCGGTCAGTATCGCTCCGTCGAGGTCGACCTCGTCCGCTCGCTCGAGGAGGACGTGCATGGTGACGGCCCCACCCAGGGAGTTGCCGACGAGCATGCGAGCGTCCGTCTCCTCGAGGACCGCGATGACGTCGTCAGCGTACGCCGAGAGCGTCGAGTAGCCTGGATTGGCGTCGACGTCCGTGGAGTCTCCGTGACCGCTCAGATCGAGCGCGACGATGGGGTGCTGACTGCCGAGGCGGTGCTGGGACTTCCAGACGGCGCTCGAACCGCCGCTTCCGTGAACGAAACAGATCGGGTCCCCTGACCCGTCGCGGTCGGCACGCACGTATGCCGTTTCGCGTTCTTGGTGTTCCACCGTGTGCATGCGTAGATACACGACGGGCGCCCTGATAAGTGGGAATGACGGGGGACTCATTCGTCTCGTCACTGTCGTCGTCGGTTTTCGTCGACCAATGGGGGTAGGACCGCAAAACTATCGCTATCGGTATTTCTGTTCACGTATGGCGATTCCTTACGGAAGATATTTATACTAGTACTGCTTACCTTGGGTTAGTTACAATGAAAATAGCACAACTTGCTCGCGACGACGAACGACTGGTCCGTCGGTTCGAGAACGACGACGGATCGACGATCGTCATCGACTTTGGCGGCGACTCCGTCGACGCATCCGCCGAGGTCGTCGACGGGACCGTTCTCGTCGTCGCTGGCGACGAACAGTACGAACTCGAGGTGCCAGCACAGGCGAGTGACGCGCAAGCGTTTATGAAAAACGGCGTCCTCACTATCGACCTGGAGGCATCCCAATGAAACTCACCGTCAGACCCCTCAAGCAAAAAGACGCAGGTCGCGGACTGGCCGCCATCGACCGCTCGTCGATGAGCGAACTCGGCCTCGAGAACGGCGATTACATCCTGATCGAGGGCAACGGCGAGGACCGGGCCGTCGCCCGCGTCTGGCCGGGGTACCCCGAGGATGAGGGCCGAGGCGTCGTCCGCATCGACGGTCGCATCCGCCAGGAGGCCGGCGTCGGCATCGACGACCGCGTCACTGTCGAGAAAGCCGACGTGAAACAGGCCTCGAGCGTCACCGTGGCGCTTCCCCAGAATCTCCGGATCCGCGGTGACATCGGCCCGCTCGTACGCGACAAACTGAGTGGCCAGGCCGTCACCGAGGGCCAGACGGTGCCCTTCTCGCTCTCGTTCGGCCCGATGGCCAGCTCCGGTCAGTCGGTCCCTCTGAAGATCGCCTCGACGTCCCCGAAAGGGACAGTCGTGATCACGGACTCGACGGAGATTCAGATCTCCGAGACGCCTGCCGAACAGATCAGCGCCGGCAGCGGCTCTGGCCAGGAAGGAATCCCGAACGTCACCTACGAGGACATCGGTGGTCTCGACAGCGAACTCGATCAGGTTCGCGAGATGATCGAGTTGCCGATGCGCCACCCGGAACTGTTCCAGCAGCTCGGCATCGAGCCGCCGAAGGGCGTTCTCCTGCACGGCCCGCCGGGAACGGGGAAGACCCTGATGGCCAAAGCCGTCGCCAACGAGATTGACGCCCACTTCCAGACCATCTCCGGGCCGGAGATCATGTCGAAGTACTACGGAGAATCCGAAGAGAAGCTCCGCGAGGTGTTCGAGGAAGCCGAGGAGAACGCCCCGGCGATCGTCTTCGTCGACGAACTCGACTCGATCGCGGCCAAGCGCGAGGACGCCGGCGGCGACGTCGAACGACGCGTCGTCGCCCAGCTGCTTTCGCTGATGGACGGCCTCGAGGAGCGCGGACGAGTCACCGTCATCGCGGCAACCAACCGCGTCGACGCCATCGACCCCGCGCTCCGACGTGGCGGCCGGTTCGACCGCGAGATCGAGATCGGCGTTCCGGACAAGGACGGCCGGACGGAGATCCTGCAGGTGCACACCCGCGGGATGCCCCTCTCGGACAGCGTCGACCTCGATCAGTACGCCGAGAACACCCACGGCTTCGTGGGTGCCGACCTCGAGAGCCTGACGAAGGAAGCGGCAATGAACGCGCTTCGGCGCATCCGGCCCGAACTCGACCTCGAACAGGAGGAGATCGATGCCGAGGTGCTCGAGCGCCTGCGCGTCACCGAGAAGGACTTCAAGGAGGCGCTCAAGGGCATCACGCCATCGGCGCTCCGCGAGGTGTTCGTCGAGGTGCCGGACGTCACCTGGAACGACGTCGGCGGTCTCATGCAGACCAAAGACCGACTCCAGGAGACCATTCAGTGGCCGCTGGACTACCCCGAGGTCTTCCAGGCGATGGACATGGAGGCCGCGAAGGGCGTCCTCATGTACGGTCCGCCGGGGACCGGGAAGACCCTGCTCGCGAAGGCCGTCGCCAACGAGGCCCAGTCGAACTTCATCTCGATCAAGGGTCCCGAACTGCTGAACAAGTACGTCGGCGAGTCCGAGAAGGGCGTCCGCGAGGTGTTCGAGAAGGCCCGGTCGAACGCACCGACCGTGATCTTCTTCGACGAGATCGACTCCATCGCGACCGAACGTGGCAGCGGCCAGATGGATTCGGGTGTCGGGGAGCGTGTCGTCTCCCAGCTCCTGACCGAACTCGACGGCCTCGAGGAACTCGAGGACGTGGTCGTTATCGCAACGACGAACCGGCCGGACCTGATCGACACGGCCTTGCTCCGACCCGGGCGACTCGACCGTCACATCCACGTTCCCGTCCCGGACGAGGAGGCCCGCAAGAAGATCTTCGAGGTCCACACCCGCGACAAACCGCTGGCCGAGGGAATCGACCTCGACTGGCTCGCGAGTCAGACGGAAGGCTACGTCGGTGCGGACATCGAGGCCGTCTGCCGCGAGGCGTCTATGGCCGCGACGCGCGAGTTCATCGAGACGGTCGATCCCGAGGACATCGGCGATGCCGTCGGGAACGTCCGGGTCAGCAAGGCTCACTTCGAGCAAGCGCTCGAGGAGGTTCCTCCGAGCGTGACCCAGGAGACGCGCGAGCGCTACGAGGAGATCGAATCGCAGTTCCAGTCGAGCGAACCCCAGCCGAAAGAAGAGCAGGTCGGCCGAACGTTCCAGTAAGCCGACTGCTCTCCTTGCGAGCCTGAAGGCTGAAACGCGATTTTGCGGCGAATTTTCATCGACCGACTGACGAACTACTGAGCGGATTCATAGCACTCCTGCGACGAACCCGAGCCCCATTACGATGAGGACAGCCGCGGAGAACGCCGGCAGGTACGGCGTGTACTTCTCGACCGTCTCTTCGTGACGTTCGTAACCCGCGACCAGCAGCATGGTCAGGGTGACGATTCCAATGATGACGGTGATCGCGTAAGCGGCCATCAACTCGAGGCAGTAGTTCGACCCCGAACAGAGGGCGATGATTTCGAACTCCTCCTCGTGGGCGAATCCGAGGAGGAAGGCGAACCAGGCGATGCCGAGGAGTCCGCGGTCGGCGGCGTCCTCGAGGTTGCCGTGCCCGTGGTCGTGAGTGTGGTCGTGGTCGTGGCCACCGACGAACGGGAGTGCGCGTTTCAGTCGGGTCAGAAGTCCGGCGCTTTCGTGGTGGTCGTGGTCGTCTTCGTGGTGGTGCTCGTGATGGTCGTGATCGTGGTGATGGGACTCGTGTGAGTGCCCATGTCCGTCGTGTGAGTGGCCCTGACCGTGCCCGTCTCCATCGTGTGAGTGTCCGTGTCCATGACTGTGCCCGTGACGATACTCCCGAACGCCGAGCCCGATGAGCAAGATGCCAGCGACCAGACTGACCGGACCGCCAATCTGTACGCCACCGGGTATCGTCAGCGGTTCGTTCACCTGCGTGAGTTCGAAGTACGACTTCGCGTAGAAGAAGGCCCCCACCATCGCGATGCTGCTCACGAGGTGGCCGACGCCGAGGATGAAACTCGCCGCGAACCCGTACACCCACTTGTTCGTCTGATCGAGCGCGTACGACGCCGCCACCGGCCACCCGTGCCCTGGCTCGATGCCGTGTATAGCCCCGAGGACGACCGCCCCGAGGAACAGCCCTGTTAGATCGGACGGGATCATTCGTGTCGCCTATCGCGGGACGCCCGGCTTAACCATTGTTACTACCGAAACGGGGGATTCATCATACGCGGCCTGCTTTTCCCAGCAACGAACCACCATGCGAACCAGTTTTAGCATTCCCGACGACGTCGTCGACGCGTTCGACCAGGTCTGGCAGGACCAGGGACTCGACAACCGCTCTCGAGCCGTGAGAGAGGCAATGCTCGAGTACATCGAGTCACATTCGCGGCTGGAGGAGACGACCGGCGAGGTGGTCGCCCTCGTCGGCTTCGATTACCGTCACCACGACGTGATCCGGGAACTCCACACCGCCCAGCACGAGTTCCAGGACGTCATCCTCAACACGAGCCACACCCACCAGCAGGAGTGGTGTCTCGAGTCGCTGTTCTGCCGGGGAAGCGCCGACCGCGTTCGAGAACTCACCTATCGACTGCGCGACTTCGACGGGGTGCGTCGGGTGAAGGTGATGGTGATTCAGGACCAGGTCGGCTGACTCGAATCCAGAACGACGTTTCGGGTTCACACCACGTCGAATTTCGAAGTACTGTTAGCGTGTCGAATCGGCTCGGTCGTCGAGTTGCTCCGAATCCTCTCTGATAGAGGCGTAGACACGTTCGGCCCACTCGCGTGCAATTGGTTCGTCTGTATCGACGAACACCTGCATGAGCCCCGTCGTTTCGTCGTATCCTCCTATTCCGACGCACTCGTCGAAGAGAGCGAGCCCATACGGCAGTTGGTCGCGCGTTCGAAGGGCGAGGTGGCCACTCTCGATCGCCTTCTGAGCACGCTCGGGATACGTGTCGAAGAGCGTCTCGGCGATATGGGGGAGGTAGACGATTTCCGTGTCAGTTGCATCGAACAGTTGCTCGTGGAATCCGCCGAGAGCAAGTGGTGCCATGTGTGTCGTATTGAATCCACGGAACGTCTCCGACTCCCGGACGAGTGAGATAAACCGTTCGACAGGCCGGTACGGGTCATCTGGTTCTGCGACGGTAACGGTCGCGTCCACGAACGGTTCGACGACGAACTCTCGGTGGTTTTCACAGATCACGTCGAGCAGCGGTGTCAGCTTCTGTGCAGTATGTACGTTCGCCTCGAATCGGAGCACTTCCTCTGCGACGACTTCGCCTCGGCCGGTCAATCGAAACCGCCCGTCGACTTTCTCGGCGAATCCCTGTTCGCCGAGCCACTGTGTGAAGCGGTGACTCGTCGCTCGAGAAACGTCGAGACGGTCTTCGATCTCTCCACGGTCGAGAGGTTCTTCTAGGAGTGCTTCGAGGACGGGTCCATGTCGGACGATATCGCCGAGCTGGTCTGTATCCACGCGATTTCCTGCTGTGTTCAGCCGGTGGCCGAGCTGGCGACGGTTTCGCTCGTTCTCCAGAATGGCCTCGAAGATCGGCGAGCCTGGTCGGAGGTGACGGTCGTCACCGTATCTACCGTGTTTGTCAGGCATCATCTGGCTCACTTCCTAGAGAATCGTCGGCAACGAGGGTAACTCTATCCCGTTCGTGCTTCGTAACTCCTCTCACGGTCTGAAACGCCGCTCATCCCATCGAACAGCGCTCGACAGGTGAGGCCAACAGCTGTGACGCCGTACAGGTGGGCATGACACGTCAAAAGGCCGGTGACGATCGGATCGAACAGTTCGAAGCGGAATTTCACGGCGATCTGATTCGACCCACCGATCCCCACTATGACGATGCACGCGCCGTCTGGAACGGGATGATCGACAAGCGACCCGCACTCATCGCTCGGTGTCGTGGAGTCGCCGACGTCATCATCGCAGTACATGTCGCCCGTGAACACGACCTGGTGGTGGCGGTTCGCGGTGGTGGCCACAACGTCGCCGGGACTGCCGTCTGTGATGACGGCCTCGTTATCGACCTGTCCGAGATGAGGAGCGTGTGGGTCGACCCTGACGAACGGACGGCGTGGGTTCAAGCCGGCGCCACGTGGGCAGACGTCGATCACGAGACGCAGGTGTTCGGGCTGGCGACCCCCGGCGGCGTCGTCTCGGACACGGGTGTCGCGGGACTCACCCTCGGCGGTGGGATTGGCCACCTCCGGTGTAGGTACGGCCTCAGTTGTGACAACCTCCGCTCCGTGGACCTCGTTACCGCGGATGGCGACTATCTGACTGCCAGCGAGGACGAACACGAGGACCTCTTCTGGGGACTTCGCGGGGGCGGCGGAAACTTCGGAGTCGTCACCGGCTTCGAGTTCGAACTCCATCCGATTGGGCCCGACGTGGCGGCCTGCCTGGTGTTCTATCCGAGTGATCAGCTGACTGATTGCCTGCGAGCGTACCGCGAGTACGTCGAATCGTCACCCGACGAGGTGAGCACGCTCGTCTTCGCGGGCGAACTGCCCGACGAAGAACTGTTCGAGGGCGACGACGTCCATCGCCAGAAATTCGCCATTATGGGATGCTACGCCGGACCCGTCGACAACGGGACACGAGCGCTGTCCGCCCTGCGTGAACTCGCAGAGCCGATCGCTGATTTCAGCGGGGTGATGCCCTACACCGACCTCCAGCAGATCCTCGATGAGGACTACCCAGACGGGATGCGCTACTACTGGAAGTCGCTGTATCTCGACGGACTGTCAGAGTCCGCCATCGACCGCATCGCCTACTGGGCCGACGTGGCACCCTCTCCGCTCTCGACGGTCGACGTCTGGCAGCTAGGGGGCGCAATCGCTCAGGTCGACCCCGAGGACAGTGCGTTCGCGGGGCGGCACGCTCCATTCCTGCTGGGTGTCGAAGCCAACTGGGAACGTCCGGACGACGACGATGCCAACCTCGAGTGGGTGCGTGACTGTCTCGACGACATGCGGCAGTTCTCGGACGGGTCGGTCTACCTCAACTTCCCTGGATTCCTCGAGGAAGGCGAGGACATGATGCGGACCACGTTCGGACCTGCCTACGAGCGATTAGTTGCGCTGAAGGACGAGTACGACCCGACGAATTTCTTCAGCCGTAACCAGAACATCACACCGTCCGGGGCTGTGCAAACTAACGGTGGGGATGGCATCGATGAGTAAATTCGAGAGCGAATCGGTAGGTGCCCCGCAGCGACCGTCGACCGCCCGCGTCGTGTTCGTGAGTATACTCGGGGTTTCGGTCGGCGTTCTACTGGTCGCAGCTACGTTTCCCGTCATCCGCGATACGTATACAGTACCGAGTGGAACTGTGCAGGCTCTAACGGTTGTCGGCCTCGTACTCGCCGAGGCTATCGTGCTGTACGTCGGTTACGGCGCTCTCGTGGCAATCGTCAAGCCGTCGATTCGTGAGTTGCTCGGTGGAGACTCCGCATGGAATTCCTCGGATTAAGCCTCGTATCGATTGCCGTCTTCGTCGGATTTGGTCTGCTGGTCGGTGTTCTCTTCGGGTTCTTCGGGATGGGTGGGTCGTTCCTCGTCACGCCAGCGCTGCTCGTCCTTGGCTATCCGGCAAAAGTGGCAGTCGGAAGTGGACTCGCCTTCGTGTTCGGGACGAGCGTCGTGGCCGCGCTCAGGCATCGCACCCACGGTCAGATCGACTACAAACTCGTCGCGTTGCTGACGGTGGCTATGACCGCCGGGATCGAAGTCGGGAGACGAGCAGTCGTGGTACTGGAAGAGTTCGGGTCGGCTGGCCTCGTCATCGGCGTCGCGTACATCACCCTTCTCGCCCTCGTCGGACTGTTCACCCTGCGTGATGCACGTCAGGAGAGGGACGAATATCTCGGAGATAATCTCACTAATCGTGTACAAACTTTTGACTGTCCTCCGATGGTGTCGTTGACCGGTGACGTCAGGGTGTCAGTCTGGGTTATCCTGGCAATCGGTGGGATCGTCGGAACGCTCTCTGGATTCCTCGGTGTTGGTGGAGGATTCCTGCTACTGCCCGCGATGCTATATGGACTCGGCGTTCCTGCTGGAATCGCCGTCGGAACTGACATCCTTCAAATCACCGTGTCCGGTGCGTTCGGCGCGTTTGTCTACGCACGAACCGGCGCGGTTTCCCTCCCCGTTGTTAGTTTGCTACTCGTGGGAAGTGCGCTCGGTGCTCGCATCGGTGCAGGAGCATCGACGCTCGTCGACGAGGACGTCATCAAGGAATACTTCGCAGCAGTACTGCTCGTAGGAAGCCTGGCTGTAGCTCTGAAAAAGCTGAGTGCGCTACTCGGCGTCGAACCACTTCACACGGCAAGTATAGTTCTCATTTTTGGTGCGGCGATTGCAGCGAGTGCTGCGGTAGTAATCACTGCCATCGGTCGCGCACGTGTCTCTGCGTCACGAACGCCGGATGCGTCGTAACCAGAGCAAGCTGGGCCCGAACTTCCCCTTAATGATGGATGGATGATATTACGTTAATCCGACTACGAGGTAAACACAAGCCGGAAGTTGACTACCCGGTCAGCAATAGATGCCCTGAAACAGCCGAATCCGGCTATCGACTTTCTTGCTGCTCGACGCTGTTTAGGTCGATAATTTACGTTACACAGTTCTGTGTACTTTGCCGCTTTTCCAGTCCGCCGTTCTCCGTTCGTAACGAGCATGGTCTAGACGCCATACTTTTTAAGTGTGCATGTAGTGCTGTGTACTACAATGGCGACAAAAACGATTTCACTCGACGAAGAAGCCTACGAGCGGTTGAAGGCTCGAAAGAAAGAAGGGGAGAGTTTCAGTGAAACCGTCAAACGCCTCGCGGGAGAACGGTCGTGGAACGAAGTCGCAGGTATCCTTTCCGAGGAGGAGGCGACGGACCTCGAAAGCGCTATCCAGGAGGGGCGCACTCGGTCCAAAGAGCGGAGTAACCGCCTCACAGCGGAGCTAGACGAAGCCGTTGGTAACGAGAAGGCGGAATGATTCAGGATACATCGTTTATCATCGACCTGTTACGTGGTGACGAAAACGCAAAACGGATTCTCGACATCGTTGAGAAGGAATCACGACCACAGAAAGTGTCCTCCGTAACGGTGCTCGAACTCTACGAGGGTGTCGCCCGTTCACAAGCGCCAGAAACGAAACGAGAACGTATCCTTGACGTACTGGAAACGAAGCACGTGGTAAGTGCCGACCAGGCCGTCATGCGAAAAGCCGGGAAACTCTCCGGTGAACTAATTAACGGCGGCAGGCGGATCGAGCGAGAGGATTGTATTATCGCAGCAACTGCCCTCCTGAACGATGAGCCGATTATCACGAGAAATACCAAACATTTCAACCGTGTCGATGACCTGGAGGTACAGTCGTACTAGTGGAAATTATCGATAGAGTAACTGCTACCGGTTTCCCCTTTGCTCAACCTTATTCAGCCAGGTGAAATCCTTGGTACGCTCACAGAGGATAGCCACTGTGGGTAATAGTGGGTAAGGCTTATCCAGAAGTGACCCGTAGTGCGTACCATGACGAAAGTAGATGCTCACGACCTACAAACCAACGAGACTGACGACCGAGGTCGAATCTACCTCGGGACGGAGTACGCGAACAAGCGCGTGACTGTCGCCGTCGTCGAAGTCGAATCTGACCGACCTGACGAGGACGAATTAGCTGCCGCGTACCGCGAGGCATCCGAGAGCGCCGACCATCTCGCTGAGGAGTGGAAGGGAGCATCTGACGAGGCATGGAACGGACTCGATGAATGAGCGAGAAGACCGAGGTTCGGCGCGGTGACGTCGTAGTCGTTCGTCTCGACCCTGCCGAGGGCCACGAGATGAAAAAGACTCGGCCTGCGGTGGTCGTGCAAAACGATATTGGAAATCGCAACTCCAGTACGACCATCGTTGCTCTAGCGACAGGTACGCATCGAGGCTACCCGTTCGAAGTGCTGGTCGAAGAGGATGGGTCACCGTTCGAGAAGGACTCCTCAGTTCGCCTCGACCAGATTCGCGTCGTCTCTATCGAAAAGCGGATTCACTCGGTTATCGGGAGTCTGAGCGAGCCGACCATGTCCGAGGTGGACGAAGCACTGAAACTGAGTCTCGGGCTGGATTGAGTCACCGATTTCCGGGTCAACTACACCTGCGACCGGCGCTATCGGTCTTCGTGTGATGGCCTTTGGGAAACCTTGTTCAAATCTCGGACTGACGTTACAGATTCCATCTACGTTACTGCATTCTTCATAGCGTCCGGAACGGCAGTTGGCAACGTGAGTATTCTCTCGTAAACCTAAGCCGGAGTTCTTCGTTCGAGCGCCAGTTTAACTCCGAATCCGATGAGGACGCTTCCGCTGGTCACACGAAGGGCATCTTTCACGAGTTCGCGTTCAGTAATCACTCGACTTGCTCGGGCGGAGAATACCGCGAGCATCGCTTGATAAATAACGCGGTATCGAACGTATAGCTAAGAGCGTTATGTGCTACCTAGACTCGCGCTGTTCTACTTTGTTCAGTTCGATGAAATCCACCATGGATTCTCGCGAAAACAACGTCTGATCACAAAATCATCCTGTCGAATATAGGGTTTAGCGTCCTTCACTAGGCGACATATATAAACGAAACTGCCGAGGCCTATAATTGTTAGTATCGGTCGGTTAGCGCGTGTCGAACGAGTCGATCACGTCGGTCGTCGAATGGGTCTCGACGATATCTTGCTCATCGAAGTCGGTGTCGTCGCTCCAGATGTCCGCGTCACTGGCGAGGGCACACGCGACGTACAGCACATCGTCGGGATCAGTCTCACCGATCGCCGCGTTGGCCTCCTTGATATAGGGATAGAACTTGCTGGCGGGGACGACCTCAATATACTGAAACAGGAGGTCAATGAACTGCGCGACTCGATCCGGGTGCATCCCAGATTTATCGACGATCAACTCCGTGTAGTTCTCGATTTCGTCGTGGACGAACTCGGGTGTCACGAGATCTGGTTCGAGCGTAACGATGAGTTCGCGGGTTTTCGAGTCGGCGATGAGCGCTGAGATGACGACATTGGCGTCGATAACCAACTTCATTCGTCGGGACTACTCCAAATCCTCTTCGACGCGGTCGCGTGCGCTCTCGTTGACCTTGTTGGCTATTTCTGCGACGTCGCTCTCGGTGAGTTCGCTTCCGGATGTGAGCTCGTCCATCACTTCGAGTGTCTCGATTTTCTCTTGGATCGCCTGGCGGGTGACCTCGCTCCAGTTGATTTCCGGATGTCTCTCCATCCGATCTTTGAGATCGTCGTCGACATTGACGGTGATACTGGGCATACAGAAAACTATGTAGACACAGAATCTTGTGTCTTTGGATGGAGACACAGCAGCAAGAACTGACCGCTAGCTTCACGGTATTCCTCTCATCGAGACTGAGCAGGGTACCCGAGCGGTGTTGTTGGAACGTGTTCGACCGGACGAGTATCCAGTCTTCCGGGTGCTCATCGACTCCGAGTAAACGCGAAGAATCCCGCAGAACCGAATTTTATATTCCTATTTGGAGGATTGAACGCCTATAACGTATGTTTTGAACCTTACCGGTTCTCTCGCTGCTCGACCTTGTTCAGGTCGATAATTCACGTTACACTGTTTCGTGTATTTTGCCGGTTTCGTTACGTTGGCTCATTTTTCTACTGAAAGGAGGGGCTTCGAACCAGTATTTTTAAGCATGCATGTAGTACTGTGTACTGCAATGGCAACGAAAACGATTTCACTCGACGAGGAAGCCTATGAGCGGCTGAAATCCCGAAAAAAAGAGGGTGAAAGCTTCAGTGAAACCGTCAAGCGCCTCGCTGGAGAACGGTCGTGGAACGAGGTTACGGGAATCCTCTCCGAGGACGAGGCGGCAGACCTCGAGGCCGCTATCGAAGAGGGACGAACGAAGTCCAGAGAGCGGAGTGACCGCCTCACAGTAGAGTTAGATGAAGCCGTAGACGACGAGACGTCGGAATGATTCAGGACACCTCGTTCATTATCGACTTACTTCGGGGCGATGAAAACGCAAAACGACTTCTCGATATCGTCGAAAAAGAAGCGCAACCACAGAAAGTGTCCTCCGTGACGGTTTTGGAACTCTACGAGGGTGTTGCTCGGTCTCAAACACCGGAGACGAAGCGAGAACGCATTCTCGAGATACTAGAAACAAAACACGTCGTGAGCGCCGACCACACCGTGATGCGAAAAGCCGGAAAACTCTCCGGTGAGCTGATCAACCGTGGCGAACGGATTGAGCGAGAAGACTGTATTATCGCTGCGACTGCGCTTCTCAACGATGAACCGGTTATCACGAGAAACACCAAGCACTTTGGCCGTATCGGCGGCCTCGAAGTACGGTCGTACTAAGGCACGATTGTGTTGGCTGTTACCTATTTTCGCGCTGCTCGACCTTGTTCAGTTCAATAACTCACGTAACACGATTGTGTGTACTTTACCGGTTTCCAAACGAGTGAACCGCAGAAACTCAGCTATCCACTGGATCGCTCAATACACGTGTGAACTGAGCAGTTGTTGGTGGGCAACTTGATAGAGGGGAACAGTTAACTCAGATAACCACACAATCAACGATAGGGCTCAAATGGTCAACGGAGACGAGAACCGTCGGGCAGCGGCAATCTGTGAAAACTGTGGAACCGCCCACTCGGTTCGTATTGGGCCAGTGGGTGAGATTTTGCCAATCGGTACTGGAAGGGGGCCTGAGTGTACGTGCGGAGATGGCGATTTTCGGATTGTAAGCGACGACTCGGATCTGGTAACTGATGCCGAATCAAAGACACAAAAATAATTCTTTCAGTACCAGATGAGAAGTGAGATACCTATACTGAACGGCAACCACACGTGCGAACTGATCGCCGATAATTAGGACATTTCACACTAGTATTCAAAAAAGTATGATGAATACACGGCGCTTCTCAATCGAGATCCGTGTCAGTCGGTAACCGCATGATCGAGAGCCAGAACTGCTCTAACTCCTGTATCATGTTGATAAACTCGCCGGGATCAACTGGCTTCGTCAGGTACCCGCTCGCACACAGTTCGTAGGACTTGACGACATCCATTTCTTCTTCCGAACTCGTGAGGACAATCACCGGAATACGCCTACGGTTCGAATCCTCGTGAAGTTCTGCAAGCACCTCGTCACCATTTTTGCGGGGGAGATTGAGGTCTAACAGAACGATATCGGGGCGCGGTGCGTCAGCGTAGTCATTCCGTTGAAAGAGGAAATCGAGGGCGTCAACACCGTTTTCGACAACGTGGAGTGTGTTCGCTATCTTCCCGTCCTTGAATGCCTCTTTCGTGAGACGTATGTCGCCAGGATTATCCTCAACGAGGAGGACGTCAGCCGGTTCGGCACTCCCATACTCACTCGTCATGCTCATCCTCCGCTGGAAGAGTAAATGAGAACGTCGCTCCCTCGCCTGGCTCGGACTCAACCCGGATTTCGCCACCGTGACGTTCGACGATCCGCTCGCATAGTGCCAGGCCAATACCTGAGCCCCCGTGGTCGTTACGGGATTGGAGCCGCTGGAAGACCTCAAAAATACGATCTTGTTCGTCCGGCTCGATTCCGATCCCCTCATCCCGAACCGACACTTCCCACATCGAACCGTTCCGGATGGCGGAAATATGCACTCGTGGCGGCTCGTCCCCACTATACTCAATCGCGTTGCTCAATACGTTCTGAAACACCTGCCGTAACTGATGTTCATCTCCCACCACACGAGGTAGCTCCTCAATATCTACGTCGGCATCACTTTCAGTTATACGTATCTCGAGGTCGTCTCGCACGTCTTCCACCACTTCGTTGAGGTCGATCGGTTCGAGCGCCTCTCCCTGGGTCTCCACGCGTGAGTACGCCAGTAACCCGTCGATCATGTCACGCATGCGGTCAGCCCCGTCCACGGCAAATTCGAGGAACTCTTCGGTCTCCTCGGTCAGTTCCTCGTCGGCTCGGTTCTCGATCAACCGCAGATAACTCGATACCATCCGAAGCGGTTCTTGGAGGTCGTGGGAGGCCGCGTAGGCGAACTGTTCGAGTCGCTCGTTCGAGTCCTCGAGCTTGCGCTCGTATGTCTTCCGCTCGGTGATGTCCCGGGCCACGCCGATCATCCACGTCGGCCCGTCATCATCTTGGACTGGCTGCCCAGGAGCCTCGATCCACCGCACTTCTCCGTCTCGAACGATACGAATCTCTTCGTGCTTCGGCTCGCCCGTTTCCAGAGTGTTCTCGATAGCCTCTTGTGTCTTCTGTCTATCCTCTGGATGGATCACTTCGATAAAGTCCTCCCAGGTTTCGACTGGGGTTCCATACAGCGACTCCGCCGAAGGATAGAATGTGGCCTGATCCTCCTCGACGTTCCAGTCCCAGACGACCGCATCGGTAGCATTGAGGGCGAATTCCATCCGCTCGCGGACGCGCTGGAGTTCTTGTTCCCGCTCGACACGATCCGTAACGTCGCGCCCGATGCCGGCCAGAACAGGGTCTCCGGACGTGTTCTCGAGCGTAGATCCAACAAACTCGAAGGGAACGGTATCACCGTCCTTAGTGCGCAGCTCGAGTTCTACATCTACTGAGTCGCTCTCGAAGCCCTTGCGGATTGCAGCCTTGGCTGTATCACGGTCATCGTCCTCGAAGAAGTCAGCTACAGCCATTGATGCTATTTCATCGTCCGTGTAGCCAGAAACCTCTGAGAGGCTTTGGTTCCACCGTGTGAGAGAGTCATTTTCGTCTAAAACATAGAACACGTCATCGATTGCGTCGAGAATATCGTTGGTGTACTGCTGGTGTCGTTCAAGGCGCGCATTCGAGGTTTCCAGTTGATCGACTGTTTCTTGGAGTTCGAGTTGCCGTGTTTTGGCCCGTGCGTCGTACCCACCTGCGCCGAAGCCCGCGAGACTGCCCAGTGCCGTGAGCAAGAGTGTATTTCCGACGATATTTGGATCGTCACTGGCAAGAACGATAGGAAGGATGATAGCGAGACCGACCACAATGCCGCGAAGGCACCACTTGCCGATGATAGGATAGAGTTCAGAACGGATGTCTGTTTGAGGTAACCGATAGCCACCGTACAACAGGACGAGACCGGGGATACCAACTAAAATGCCAAGCACAATCCAGAGTTCGGACGATGCATCGTCAACAATGGGGAGGAACGGATAGCTGACTACGAGTGCGACGAAAAGCCCTCCAAGGGCTACAATAAATTTCCTCCCAACAACGTCGGAACCGATCCGATCCCTAAAGCCCATTACCCGTAATCTGTAAGGGGGCTCCTATAACGTTGCTATGCGGAATTCAATGAGGGAGTCTGCGGCAACCTGATTTGTCTCCACCAATGGCACCTCAATTGGCTCTCCTCTCGCGGATCTCTCTATCTATGGCGGATTTCAACACGCTGCTCAAACGAATCCACTGGCCACATACTTTGGTCTCTCAGACGTATTTCTGCGGGTATTTACGAAAGCGGGGGTGAGTGTCGAGTGCTGGCGCAGGCGGTCAGGTGACCGAGTAGACGGACATGTCTTATTGCGCCAGCATTCCACGCCTCCGAGTAACGACGCTAGCCATCAAGCGTCTCGCAGAAGGATTGGTATGCAATCCAGAGGCGTGCGGGTGTCTCGGTCGGTGTGATGGTTTTCCGGTCGTGGTCGTAGTCCACGATAGTTTCCTCGAGGATCGTCATGTGCTGCTGACAGAGGCTGATGTAGACGCGTTCTCTTTGTTTCGAGGAGAGTTCGTTCACGGTGCAGTCGTTTTCGCGCGCGGCCACTGCTTCTGCAAGATCGGACACCGTCACCACGTCGTCCGGTGGCTGATCGGCCAGGTGCTCGATGGCCCAGCGGCGCCGGTCGGACGACAAGATGGTCAATACTTCACTGTGATCGATGGGTGTGACGTGTGACTGTGACGCGCGCGTGTGATGGCGGCTTTGATGCGACTAACCGGATTGCAGATTTGCATTTTCATTGGTGTTTCGGGCGCAGGTCGTCCCGACGTACCCGACATCTACTGTCGGGGCGACCCGCACCCGCTTCGGCCAGTACTGCTCATGGTCTAGTGATAAAGGCAAAGACCAGCTCACCTGTTTCTGAGCTTTAAACCGGGGTATCGCGTACATACACGCAAGATGAAGAACACTGCAATGCTCCCCAACGATTGGCACCGGAACCCGGGAATGGCCATGCGAACAGCCCGACGCATGTGCTTCGAACACGAAACCCTCAACGCCTACATCGACGTGTGCGCACCACAGAATTCTGAAGGGCTGTTCGACGTCGACGAAGATGCTTGGGCGGTGGCCAAGCTGTACACGTCACACGACACGCTCGAGGGCGTTCAATTCCGAATCCAAACGGAGGTCGAGAACCAGGAAGACATGGCCATCGTCGTGCGCGACCTCGCCGACAAGTTCTACGACGAATTCAGCGACGATCTCGACGTTGAGTCTCGAGAAGAACCCGCCCCGGGCCTGACGATCCCGGACGACTGGGAGGAAGACGCGGAGCACAAGACGCTCGACGAATTCTAGTTGTGACGTTCTTCGAAGAACTCTTTCTGATGCTTCTCGCATAGCCACTCCTCACCAGGCCCAGACACTGCGTCGCGGTCGCAGCGCTCACACGTCTGCCCTTCCGGTGGGGTGTCTGCCATACTGTCGCCCATCTCGGCTGACTCCTCGACGATTTTCCGGGCTTCCTCGTCAACGTCGAAGTCGTCATCGGCGTTCTGCTGTTTTATCATCGCCGTGCCGACCGCGTCAAGGACTTCGTCAGGGTTCATCTCTGCGAGATCGTTTTTTGTGATTCCTTCTTCGGATAGGGCGTTCAGGATTTCTTCGCGTTTTTGTTCGATGTGTTCTTCGTCGAACTGTGGGTCGGTGGTCATGAATAGGTGTTTGTGGGGTTGCTTCAAGATGGTATCGACCAGCACGGCTTCTTCGAGATCGCACGCGGGCACACGGCACGTTGATGTATCCAGAGTCTGTCGCCCGCAGTATGGTTAATCCAGATCCAGACCCGGATGTAGATCTGTACGACATTGAGGTTTCTGAAGAGCAAGATGAGTTCTTTCAGCGCATTCGGCAGCGCCATGCGGAGCTATTCGATGCACCCGAGTCGCAGGAATGGCTGCACAGTTCGTCTGACCGCTGGTTATCGGACATCCAGATGCCGCCAGAGTCGGTCGAGGCAGTAATCCAAGTGATTGTCGAGGTGTGGGAAGTAGACGGTCTGGATGCTCGTGATGAAGAATACGCGACGTTGTTGGAAGCGATCGAGATTGAACCGGTGGCCGACGATCTAGTTCCTGACGCGCTCAAAGAATAGCACCAGACTCTGTTCTTTTGTTTAAACGACGGTAGGGCGTACTTCTAGTTACAATGTCAGAAACAGACGCAGACGCAGAACCGATAGTGGCCGGCAGTTCAGTTACTGAAGACCAAGCAGGTTTCAACCTGATGTTCGTAGCGATCGGATTCCTTGCTGGAGCTGGAGTGTCCCAGCTTGTTGTTCGAGGGTGTCATAGAACGATTCACATGGCGTTTTTTCGCCCTATATGGAATGAACTATCCGTTCACTACACCTGCGTACTGATCAGAGGGAGGGTATCTCTCTTTCCCTATGGATAACAGTTAACTCGTACATCACACAAGAACCAGAGTGATGGCAGGAGAAGGTGAGAGACAGCGGGCAGCAGCAGTCTGTGAAAACTGTGGGACTGCCCATTCGGTGCGTCTTGGGCCTGACGGTGAAATACGGCCTATTGGGAGTGGACGAGACGGAACTTGTACCTGTGGGGATGGCGATCTCCGTATTCTCAGCAACGATGGTTCTGTTCTCGAAGACGTAGATATGTAGACTACTCGGCCTGTACTGGACAAATCAAGGGAACCTACTTTAGTGACGACTCCATTACGCCCCTTGATCATGGCTTCGGAGGAACTTGACTCGGTTGACAAAGGCATCCTGTATCTCTTGCAGGAAGATGCCCGGAACAACACGACGAACGCCATCGGGGAAAAGGTCGGCGTCTCGTCCAGCACAGTCGCCAATCGCATCACCAAACTCGAAGAAAACGGCGTTATCACGGGATATCACCCAACAGTTGACTACGAGCAAACGGGGATGGGCCATCACTTGCTCGTCATGGCGACGATTCCAATTGATGACCAAGAGGAGATCGTTGACGACCTCGTAAGCGTCCCTGGTGTGGTGAGTGTCAGTGAGTTACTAACGAATAACGCAAACCTCTCGATTGAGTTGGTCGGGCAGAACAAGCAAGAAATTGAGAAGAGCATCGGTGAGATGGGCGAATTGGGCGTCGATATCGAGCGCATAGATTTGTTGAAGCGGATTCGAGCGTTCCCTTACAATCACTTCGGAAAGAAATTTACGAACGAGGACGACACTGGCTGATTTCCATAGCCTATTTAAGCCCTTCTGGAAAATATCAATCAAGCTATATGTTTAAGGAGGTGGATGGTCTACAGGGGTTGTGAACAAAATCCAGACCGAAATACCCGACGAGAAGTGTGTTAGTCAGACTGTAGTTGAAGCAGTTGCTGAAGCAGAAGGTGTTCGGCCTGTAGAACTCACACCCCCATTGTACGATGCCATTGATCCCGAGGCCTTAGACCGCATTTTTGACGATGCCCTGACCGTTGGAAAAGTTACATTCAACTACAACGGTTGCGAGGTTAGCGTGTTCTCTGACGGGTATGTGGCCGTCGAGAAGCAGTATCACGGTCATGGGCGTATCAAGAGTTGATTCTCGGCCATCACCCATGCACAACACTACTGTCCACCAGTCCTCTACCGAGGACGAGATCGACATTTTGCTTGTCGAAGATAATCTCGGTGATATTCGGCTCACTCGAGAGGCATTCAAGTCGGCCAAACAGAAGGTAGCACTACAGACAGTCACTAATGGTGACGACGCTGTGGAGTTCTTACGAACGTCTTCAGATAACGAGCTTCCCGATCTCATCCTGCTGGATTTGAATCTGCCCGGTCGAGATGGGTGCGAGGTTCTTGAAATGATTCGGGATGATCCCCGGCTCAAACCACTGCCTGTGCTTATGCTCACGAGTTCGGAGGCTGAAGAGGATGTTGCGCGGTGCTATGATGCCCGCGCTAACGCCTATCTGACAAAACCAACAGATCCTGCCAAGTTCATCTCTCTTGTAGATACTTTTGAGCAGTTCTGGGTTGAGAAGGCACGGCTCCCACCAATTCCGCCGTAATGTTCACCTTTTGCGGATGTCTGATCTGTGCTGAGTAGTTACCCTGTACTGATCGAACGAAAGGTGACGGATTGCTCACTACATGTGCGAACTGATCGCGAGGAGATCGTTAGCTACCTCACTGGCGAGTAATCGTCAGCTCCTCACCGTCGATTCGCACCCGATAGTCGTCGATCAGGAACGACAGGTCAACACGTTCTTCGCCAGCGACAAGCGTGTCTAGCGCTTCGGGATCGATGTGGTCGTACAGTGTGGTACCGAGAACATCGGGAAGTTCCACCGGATCGACCTTTTCGAGTGTTCCGAGGGCAGTGAGCGTGGCCATACTCGCTGCTGTATCTGACCAATCGTATGTTCGGCGGAATAATGGCTCGCGTGCATCGGTAGATTGATCGGTACCGTCTCGTTCTGCGACCATACTCTTCGCACGGGATCGAGAAACAAGAGTGTAGTGTGACTTTCTGAGTGAACTATTGGGCAGCCTTACGACGGCTGGTTCGTGTTGAGTCGCCAGGTGAAAATCGCCCGAAGGACGACGACGAGACTGTTTCGGTCGCCGGCACCCCAGATCGCCGTCTCCTCGATTTCTTCGGCAGTGGAGATATCGTCCACGCGCGCGCTCACGAGCGCCGTCTCTTCGTCCGTGATCAGCAGGCTTCCAGCGGGCGTCTCCTCCCATTCCCAGAGGGTCTCGAACAGTTCGGCTTCCGGTACCGATTCCTGGATGCGTTTCTGGACTTCGTCGGAAATCCCCGCCAAGTGAATCTCGACGCCACGCTCCGCGGCAGCCTGAAGCCTGTCGAGGTGTTCGTCGGTGAGCAAGTCGTCGATAGTCATGTAGACGATCTGCTCGTCAGCGTCGGCGATGAACTCCTCAATGCGGGATGCCACCGCCTCCCGTCCAGTGACCGTCCAGACGCCGAACTGTTCGCGTTGTGGCTGGGCGGGGCCGATCTCCTCGAGACACTCCGCGAGTTCGGTAATCGTGTTCTCGCGTTTGGTGGCGAGCAGTCGGATGATCGTTTCATTAGATATCACGGTGAATTTTCGTGGCGTCGTGTGCTGGATGTCGATGAATCCCAATTCGTGGAGTCGCTCTGCCGATTCGTACACGCGAGTTCGAGGGACACCGCCGATTTGCGTGACGTCCTGTGCGGTTCCCGCCCCGAGGCGTAGGAGATTGATGAGTGTTTGAGCCTCGTACTGGGACAGCCCAAGGTCTTGCAATCGTTCCAGCGCCTCGGCTTCGGCCTGCTCCTCCTCAAAACTCACCATGATAACTAGTGACCTCTCGAGGACAAAAAGCCCCTACCGTCTCAAGTCCCCTATTCCAGCTCTTCGGTGACGAATTGGAGCACCCTCTCGACGCGCTCGTTCGAGGTATACCGAATCGTTTTCGTACGCGGGTCGTACTCGATCAAATTTGCGTCCTCCAGTTTTGGGAGATGTGTATGGTGTACGTCGATAAGAAGGGGGTCGGCGTGAGTTGTATTGGTCTCCGGAGGTGGATTCTCGAGATTGATACGATCAACGAGGGTATCCGTCGTAATCACGGTCTCCTCGCCGTCGATCAACTGGGAGAGGATTGATCGCCGACACGGATCTGCCACTACCCGTAATGCTGTTTCGGTCGAGACTGTTTGGGTTTCCTGGCTCATTGACGGATCTCATAGCAAAAACAAGGGGGCTCACGGATAACACTCTCATTCACTCGAAAAATCACATTCGGACAGACGCAAGCTCGAATAGTAACACCGGAACAAGCTGGTAATACACGCATCCCTGTACTGACCACTGACCTCGAGGACGGGATTCGCGGACACGCTATTCGGTAAGTACGTGTGCGAACTGAACGAAAAGCGCATTCACTCACATAATCAAAACATCTTTTCGGGGTAGTTGGGAGTGAACTTTATACGCATCGATGTCTGTGTCTTGTCCATGGACTACGAGGGGAGTGACGAAACCAGAGAGAATGGGAAACCTCAGAGCGAGGGAATAATGCTAGTAGAGGAGGTTTCGGTAGATGAAATCCTTGAATTGCTCTCCCACCAACGTCGTCGTGCAGTTCTTGATTTCCTTCTTACGCATGACCGGCCATTAACGCTCAATGACCTGCGTAACGAGGTTGTCGAAGAGGAGCAAAACACAGACATAACCGAAATCCCTAGTCAACAGGTAAAACAGACCCATATATCATTACATCACGTTCACATTCCAAAATTGGAGGATAAAGGAGTCGTCAATTATGACCCGAACCGGAATATCGTTGAACCGACAGAGAAACTTACTCAACTGGAACCGTTCCTCAACCAACTATAAATCACTTGGAGATACTGCCGATTGCGTGTTCTCCATCGGGCTGAAATATCGGGAGCGATGGTCTCAGACACTCGTCCCTCGTTCGTCAAAATTCACCGAGAAGGGCGCCTTCGGGACTGAACGCCCATCGGGTACGATTATGGAGAATTCTAATCACTAGGTTGTTCGTTGGTCAATTGCAGAGCGAATGCACCGGCATGATTACCCAGAGGGATGAACGCCTCCACGTTCAGCAAAAGCTCTATTCATAATTTCTCTTATATTTAGTGGGAGGATGTATCGGGGACGTGGTTCAGCAAGCATAACCGAGTGGCGCCATTTTTAACGAGTGATGAAGCCCTTGACCGGCATTTTGTCAATTATCGGCGGGCGACGTGCCATCTTGGGTCTCGGGAGTGCATATATCATACTGAGTGTCATATGGCCGTTCGCGAGTATCCCGAGACCGACACCACTTGAGGAGGAACTGATTATTTCTGTTCTGATCGGTGGTACTGGAATCACTCTCTTCTATTGGAGCTATCGCCTGCCGCAGACTGAGATCCGACCCGAATTCTTCGATACCGTCGCCATCTGGTGTTTCCGTGCAATAGGTGTGATGGTTAGCATCCTCGTCGTTATCGCACTCGTTGCCGAGTTGAACGATCCAGCCCACAACTTTCTCATCCTGCCGGCGCTTGCTGCCGTCGCCGGCACTGGCGCAGGTAGGCATGATGCACGGGCCAAAACGCGGACGTTTACCCTCAAACAACGGAACCGGGAGCTACAGGAAACGCAAGCGGAACTCGAAGAGACCGTCGCCCGACTCGAGGAATCCGAGCAACGATACCGGACGCTCGCGGAGAACTTTCCAAACGGCGGGGTCGCTCTCTTGGACGACGAGTTACGCCATACAATCGTCGGCGGTCAGGGCTTTGAATCAGTCGATTTTGTCGCCGCAGATCTCCAAGGAGAAGAGGTTCAAGAAGTGTATTCAGGCGAAATCCTAGAAACTATCGAATCGCACTATCGCACAACACTCGCCGGCGAGCCGACCTCATTCGAGGTGACGATGCAAGGACGCGTGTTCGAGTTCCGTACGCACCCGCTGACCGATGACGACGGCGACGTGTATGCCATCTTAGCGATGTCCCAAGACATCACGGAACGCAAACAGTACGAGGAGAAACTCGAACAGTTAGTCGCCGATCTTGAGGAATCAAACGAACGCTTAGAGCAATTTGCCTATGCCGCCTCCCACGATCTACAAGAACCACTTCGGATGGTTTCTACCTACCTCCAGCTCATCGAACGCCGATACGGAGATGAACTCGACGAGGAGGGCGAGGAATTCTTCGAGTACGCCGTGGACGGAGCCGAGCGCATGCGTTCAATGATCGACGGGCTGCTCCAGTATTCCCGGATCGAGACGATGGGCAACGAGTTTGAGCCAGTCGATCTTGATGTCGTTTTCGACGACGTCTGTGAGGACTTACGGGTAACAATCGAAGAAAGCGGGGCTGAAATAACCACAGATCGGCTTCCTCGTGTGGAAGGGGATGAAAACCAGTTGCGCCAACTGTTCCAGAATCTGCTGTCTAACGCGATCAAATACAGTGGTGAGGAGCCACCGAAGATACACGTCACCGCCGAACAGAATGGTGAAGAGTGGATAGTCTCTGTTATTGACCAAGGAATTGGAATCGATTCTGACAATCAAGAACAGATATTCGAGGTCTTTGAGGGATTGCACGGCGACGGGGACTATGTAGGCACGGGAATTGGCCTCGCAGTCTGCGAACGTATCGTCGAACGTCACGAGGGGGAAATATGGGTCGAGTCCGAACCCGGTGAAGGATCGACGTTTTCGTTCACTCTTCCAGCAGTGGCTGGTTCAGGTGCGTAGATTATCTGTACCGGAATCACAGAACGATTCCCATGACGTTCCGTTTTCCTCCTCTGGACTGATCTATCTGTTCACTACACTGCATACTGATCAGCTGCCGTCAGTAGCTTCGTCAAAATCTTCTTCGTCTACTCGGGAGAACGATGTCCCGCCACATCTGCAACCATTTCGAGAACCAATCGGGACTATTTCTCCATCGTCAGTAATCATGGCCGCATATGCGTTTCCACACCGGTCGCAGACCACGAGAAAATCTCGATCTTCCCCCATACGTTAAGAGTTTCCAACTTCGTCAGATTACTTAAACTTTACAGGGAGCTAAACCAGTTCTGATTGAACACACCAGCTCCTGTACTGAACGACAACTACGTGTGCGAACTGAACGAACAGCGGAGTCACCCACATAATCAAAACATATTTTCAAATCGTATTGGCGAGAACTTTATACCCACTGGTGCCTGTGTCTTGTCCACGGGATACAATGAGTGAGCAAACCAGCGGGAGTGGAGAAACTCCAAAAGAAGAAATAGCCATACCAGTAGAGGATACTTCGGTAGACGGAGTCCTTGAATTGCTCTCTCACCACCGCCGTCGTGCAATTCTTGACCTGCTTCTCACTCATGACCGACCACTAACTCTTACTGATATCCGTAACGAGGTTGTCGAAAAGGAACAGGGCACAGAAATAACTGAAATCCCCAGTAAACAGGTGCAGCAGGTTCATATATCATTGCACCACGTTCACATTCCAAAATTGGAGGAGAAAGGAGTCATCAATTATGATTCAAGTCGGAACCTCGTTGAACCGACTGAGGAGATTGGCCAACTGGAACCATTCCTCGCTCAGCTATAAGCGACCACCAGTTTGTTGCTGTCAACTGTATCTCGTAATTGCCCCTGGCCTCGGAGGAACTTGACTCGGTTGACAAAGGTATCCTGTATCTCTTGCAGGAAGATGCTCGGAATAACACGACGAACGCCATTGGGGAACAGGTCGGCGTCTCGTCCAGCACGGTCGCCAATCGTATCACCAAGCTCGAAGAGAACGGCGAAATCATACGGGCACCCCGCTGATCTCCTCTACTCAACCCGAGGCTCGAGCCCGCGGCGACGACGTGGTGGCCCGCCCCATCAAGCGACATTTGTGCTATTTTGCGACGGCGTAACCCGGAGCGATGGGGACGCAATAGCGTGGTACTCTTTGTAGCAATGTGGTCAAAATCACCGACTGTATCATCGTAGTATGAGCGTGTAGTTTGTCACTGTGAAAGTGAGAGAAGATTGCTACGCTCTCAACGAAGGGTGTCAGAGAAAAAATCCAGCGCCAAGACCTCTGACCGGTTCGATACTGACGAGGTAACAGTCACTCTGGGCGCTGCTGGCGTCGTGATTTGGGTTCGTTCTGTATATTCTCTAGCCTCTGTACCATGCCCGAGTTTAAGGGCCTTCGTAAGTAAATAGCGCCAATGGATCGAACAACAAAACAGACCCACGAGCCTGAAGTATCTGGCCTCGAATCTACTCAAGAGGCCCTTCGTCACGATGATGATTTTCGCGGAGTAGTCGAACCTATCCACGACCATGAAGCTGCAAACGACCATTTTGCACTCATCTACGAGAACCGCGAAGACCAGTTTGCGACAGCCATCCCCTTTGTACGTCAGGGGTTAGAACGGGGCGAGCGAGTCCAATACATCGCTGACGAGAACTCACGAGAAGTTGTGTTAGAGGCGATGAACGCTCACGGTATTGATGTGGATAGCGCCCTCAAATCAGGAGCACTGTCGATCCATACCAAACACGACATCTATCTCCGCGGTGGGACGTTCGATCGCGAGGGGGTGCTTGAATTTCTACACGATACGATCGACGATGCGACCGAGGAGTACGAAGCGTTACGGGTCGTCGGCGAGATGACTTGGGCCCTCGGGGATGAACCCGATACCGAAGCTCTCATCGAATACGAGAGCTTATCGAATAATGTCTTTGACAGTAGGGACTTCATCGGGCTCTGTCAGTACAATCGCAATCGGTTCCCATCGGAGGTCATCCGGGAGATTATCAGTACACATCCGCATCTGATCTCCGACCACGATATCTTTCAGAACAATTACTATATACCCCCGGAGGAGTTCCTCGGCCCAGAGAACCCAGATCAGGAAATTGACCAAATCATGGGGTCACTACGGAAGCAGACCGAAGCGAGATCGGAATTACAAGAGCACAAACGGTACCTCCGCGAATTCTCCGAGCTAACCGAAAATAATGATTTGCCGTTTGAGGAGACAGTAGAGAAGTTGTTGGAACTCGGGTGTGACTATTTCAATCTCAAGGGCGGTAGCCTCTCGTATCTCCCGTCGTGGGATGACGATTTTCGGACAGAGGTTATGGTGGGCCCCGAGATGCCCGATGAAACAGGCGTTCTCGAAATACAACCTGGTGAAGACTGTTTTTGCCGACAGGCTATCACCCAAACTGAACTCACTGCCGTGCCCGATACTGTCGGGGAGGAATGGGACTCCGACCCAGTGTTTCAGGAACTCGGCGTCAGGACATATTTCGGTCTCAGGGTGACCACTGACGGTGATCCATACGGCACGCTCTGGTTCTACGATACGTCGCCGCGCAAGGAGTCGTTCACCGACGACGAGCGGACATTTCTGGAACTGATGGGGAAGTGGGTGAGCAACGAACTAGAACGTACCGAACGCGACCGCGCTCAGCGCGCCCTCTACGAAATAACCTCTGCCCGAGACCTTACTCTCGAAGACAAGATTGGGAAACTTCTTGACATAGGGTGTGACCGGTTCGGTTTGGACATGGGATTCCTCCTCAAGGAAGAAGGGGAGAAATTCCGAGTTATCCGCACCCACGGCACCGATCTAGAGGAGGGTAGTACAATGTTTTCTCCGAAACCCGACCAGTACTGTAATAAGACGATCTCGCTGGACGTTCCAGTCGGAGTCGAGGACGCTGAAGCAAATGGTTGGGACGGTGACCCACTCTACCAGGAGTATGGCCTCGGCTGCTATCTCGGGACAAGGGTGACCGATAGCAATGGCGTCTTCGGCTCAGTCTGTTTCGCCGATAGTTCCGCTCGCGAGCGGAAGTTCACCGACGACGAGTACACCTTCCTCGACCTGATGAGTCAGTGGTTGAGCTACGAACTCGAACGGGAACACCGTGAGGAACAGCTGACGGGCCTCAACGAGATAAGTCGCGACCTCATGAATACGGAAACGTGGGCTGACATCGCCCAGAAAGTCATAGACCGTTCGGAGTCAGCATTTGATCTCCCGGTAACTGCCATTATGCAATACGATGAATCTGGGTGCCTCTCACTAGCGACACAGACATCTGATGCAGAAACTGCCCTGCCATCGGAAATACTGGGAGAATCTCAAGAGGGAGCCGTCTGGGAGGCATTCGTTACGAACGAGATGCAGATCATCGAGGGAGGAACAGAGCACGACTCGTTGAACAAAATCGTTATCGTACCACTGAGGAATCAGGGCGTATTACTTACTGCCACGACGGGATCGAGCGAGTTTGCTGAGTCTGAGGTCGAGTTCATCAAGACGATGACGGCAACTGTCGAGGCCGCGTTCACTCGTGCTGACCGTGAACGAGAATTAGATGAGCAGAATGCAGAGCTACACCGCCTTAGCCAGATCAATGCGATCATCCGTGGGATCGGTCAGACGTTAGTGCAAGCCGAGACGCGGGCTGAAATCGACCGGGCTGTCTGTGACCAGTTTGCGGACTCCGACCTGTTTGAGTTCGCATGGATCGGAGAACACGATGCTGGTACCGACACGATTACGCCCAGTGAATGGGCTGGGGTCGAACCGGACTACTTGGACAGTCTCACAATTACCAGTAACGATGCACCTACAGGACAGGGCCCCATCGGGACGGCAGTGAAAACTCGTGATGTCCAAGTCGTCGATGACATCATCTTGGACTCTCAGTTTGATCCATGGCGCGATCAGACACTCGAGCAAGGTGTTCGAGCGTGTAGTGCCGTTCCGTTGACCTACGAGGACTCGTTATACGGCGTCTTAGCAGTCTACGCAGACCACCAACAGAGTCGCGAACGCGATATTGAATTACTGGAAGAACTCGGTGAGACGATCGCCTATTCGATCAATACCGTCGAGTCTACGGAGACCCGCCAGACGGACAGCGTGGTCGAACTGACGCTTCAGATTTCAGAGCCCGGCACGACGCTCGCAACGCTCGCACAAAACGTCGGCACTCAGATCAGTTTTGAGGGATTGGTTCCCGCAGAAGACGATTCAGCACATGTGTTTCTCACAGTTAACGGTGCTTCGGCTGAGGCGGTCGATACAGTTGCAAACGATCGTGCTGCCATCGAGGAGGTCGAACAGATCACTGAGAGTGACGATTCACTCTTACTCAGGGCGACCGTGTCCGGTTCCACACTCGTGCCAACCCTCACTGGGCAGGGAGTCGCAATACACACTCTCACATTCGATGGAGACCGTGCAACAGCTGTCGTAGATCTTCCGTCGAGTACCGATGTCCGCCCATTCCTCGAGAGCCTTCGCGACACCTATCCGGCGGTCGAACTCACCTCTCGTCGCTCGTGTAACAGACCGCTCAAATCAGTTCGGGACATCCAGACGGCAATCAAAGAACCGCTCACCGACCGCCAGACGGAAGTTCTCAAGATGGCCTATCTGAGCGGGTTTTTCGAGTCACCCCGGTTGAGCACTGGGCAGGACATCGCTGATTCACTCGGTATTTCCCCGCCGACTTTCACGCAACATCTCCGTGCTGGCCAACGGAAGGTGTTCTCCTTGGCTTTCGACGAGGAATAACTGTATCCCCGGGGTTTGTTATTTAGGTATATCTCTCGCAGGGTTTTTCGTTATTGCGGTACAACGCATTAGCGGTTCAACCCCCTCTATAGGGTGATGAGTGAGAACGAGTGTAACGAGGACGCGTCAACCGACTTGAAGAGTTTTCTCCGACAAGACCGAGCCGGGTACGATCCGAAAACTGAGTCTTACTACGCCCAATACGATGTGGAAAATTCCGAGACGCTAGTCACCACTGTCGTTCGATCAGTTGCAGCTATTACAGGTAAAACCCCGGTAGAGTTAGATCCGCTGTACACAACTATCGATCCCGATGCATTGAAACAAGTACTCGACAACTCAAGGAGCGACTCCACCAAGCAAGGGAGTGTGTCCATCACATTTGATTTTGCGTCCTGTGAGATAACGATCTCCTGTGACGGCACGATGCGTATCGAACCGCCAGATGACGCACCACCCCACAGAAAGTAGATCTCCGACTCCCTGTAGGAAATAACTAGCGGAATTTTCCGGAGGTACGGATAACGGACTGACAAGATTGTTTTTGATTACCGACTCCCACGCTGCTTGGTGTTCAGTTTAATAACTCTCATTACACAATTTCGTGTACTTTACCGGTATCCAAGTAACCCCTTTGTAGCAGTCGGGTCGAAATCACCACTCTGAAATCACCGACCCCGGAGTGGTGTGTGAGCTGAGGCGATCCCGACGCGTCTTTTGGATGCAATTCCGCGTATTTAAGCCAGCATTCTACTCCGTTGAGTAGCGACGCTAGCCGTCAAGCGAGCGCTGGAAGGCGCGGTATGCACTCCAGAGGCGTGCAGGTGTCTCGGTCGGTGTGATGGTTTTCCTATCTCGGTCGTAGTCAACGATGGTTTCTTCGAGAGTCGTCATGTGCTGCTGACAAAGGGCGATATAGACGCGTTCTCTTTGTTTCGAACTGAGTTCCTGAACTGCGCACTCGTTTTGCTTGGCTGTGACGTGCTCGGCCAGGTCAGAGACGGTTACTGTGCTGTCCGGTGGGTGGTCGGACAGATACTCGATTGCCCACCTGCGCCAGTCAGACGACAAAATGGTCAGCATGTCACTGTGATCGATGTCCGTGACGTGTGACTGTGAGGTGTAAGTGTGACGTACGCGTGTGATTGTGGTTTTGATGCGACGAAATGGATTGCGTAGAGATTGCATTCTCATAGTGTGTTCATCCCGGGAACAGTCGCCCCGACGCACCTGACCCCATATTGTCGGGGCGACCGCTCCCGTTCGGCTAGTACTCCTTAGAGAGCTAGGATAAAGGCAAAGACCAGTTCACCTGCTCTCCAGCTTTATATGGGGTGTCATAGGATTGTTTGCACATTCACATCGTAAGGAATTAAACTGTTCAGTTCAGGGTGTTGAATTAGCAGACGGAGCACTCGAAGAGCGGGTCTCTGGGCGCCAGTCCAGGGCTTCCAGCCATAGTTATATGGTATCACGCAACATACTTATTTATCCAAGCTATCGGAAAAGCTCGCTAGCCGCACGGCCACGTAACTCATTCAATGACACATAGTATCTGCACATCGGAAGCGGGTGGGGGATTGCCCTATTTCCAGCGCCTGTGGCGAACGCTGTTGGCCCCCAATATCGAACCAAGAACCAAACTCGAACAACTGTTCGAACAGGAAACCGACAAATTCGAGCTGAATTGCGCGTTTCTGTCGCATATCGATCTAGAAAACGAGACAGAATCTTTCGAAATCGTACATGGTTCCCACGGGAATCTAAAACCGGATACCACCGTTCCACTCTCCAAAACCTACTGTCGGAAAACCATCGCAGACCCGGAAGGGACAATGGCCGTCAGTGATGCCCTCGCTGAAGGGTGGGAAGATGATCCAGCATATGTAACACTCGAGTTCGGGAGTTACCTCGGGACGACGGTCTTGGTTGACAACGACCTCTATGGAACGCTCTGTTTTGCGGACACTGCCGCCCGCGATGAACCATTCATCGACAAAGAGAAAATCCTTGTCGAGATGTACGGCCAGTGGGTAGAGTACATATTGTCCCTCCGGGATGAGCCGCTGATTCGGGAGACGCGTACCGATACTATCGAGGGACGCGCCGTTTCTTTGGAAGTCATCGACTTGATGATGGACGCACTCACAAGTCGCACAAGACGCGTTATTCTCATGACGTTGTTAGGAGACACCACCGAGACCAGTATCGTCACCATCGAACGACGGCTAAACCACGAGAACGACCGAATACGGCTGCACCATACGCATTTACCCAAATTAGCCAACGCCGGATACATCAGGTGGGACAATAAGACGGAGATCATCTCCAAGGGGCCGAAGTTCTCCGAGGTGGAACCACTTGTTCGACTGCTGAAAGAGTATAATACTTCATTCCCCGAGTAGACGTTATGCGTTGACCCTTCTATCAGTTCTGACGAAGCTTTTGTTGGTCAGTAAGTATATGTATTGACCTATCAGAGGATTCCACTATTGTTGTTTTAAAGAGCTATAGTCAATTGACTATATGTAATATTTTTCTATAGGGCGGGTGTCGGGTGGCGTAACATGCCTGAATCGGCCTCTTCAAGTGATATTTCGAGCCATCCTGAGCTCATTCAGGTTGTAATTGAAAACTCACCAGAAGCTGATGAATGTGTATTATTTCCAGAGAATGCAACAGACGACGAGCTACAGACGAAGTGGATTCTTGCTAGGGAAGGTTCGTATATCCATCCAAAAGATGCTCAGTAGTCCACCTGTATTTACCGCAGTTTCGAGCCGAGACCCGCCACGCGAACATCGACGTCTGTCTACCCGGTAACTTGGAGGGGCTGTTCGACGTGGATAGTGACGCCTACGCAGTGGCCAAGCTGTACACGTCACACGACACGCTCGAGGGCGTGCAGTTCCGGACTCAGACCGAAATCGAGAACCAAGAAGACATGGCCATCGCTGTGCGAGAACTCGCCGACAAGTTCTACAACGAATTCTCAGACGATCTCGACATTGAGTCTCGAGAAGAGTCCAGTCCCGGACTCTCAATCCCTGACGACTGGCCCGAGGAAGCGAACACCGAACACTCGACGAATTCTGATCAGTTGTGACGTTCGCTGAAGAACTCTTTCTGGTGCTCAGCGCATAGCCATTCCTCGCCTGGCCCAGCTACTGCGTCGCGGTCACACCCCTCTCTTTCACACGTCTTCCCTTCCGGTGGCGATTTTGCACCTCTGTCACCCATTTCGGCTGACTCTTCGATGATTTTCCGAGCTTCCTCGTCAACATCAAAATCTCCATCGTCGGGATGGTTCTTCACCATCGCCGTGCCGACCGCATCAAGCACTTCGTCAGCGCTCATCTCAGCGAGCTCTTCTTTGGAGATTCCTTCTTCGTCTAGGGCATTCAGGACTTCTTCGCGTTTTGCGACGATATAATCGTCGTCAAGAATCGGGTCGTCAGTCATGGTGTGTGTTTTGTGGGGTTGCTTCAAGATGGTATCGACCAGGAAGACGTGGTAGAAATTCGTATCTGTCTGAGCCGGTTCACGAAGTGTTCAGATAATAGTGTTTGAGAGTGGTTTCAGCGTTGAAGAGACCGGTTCCCGTTAGTTCATCTCGTCCACTGCCGGTTAATCTGTAGTTCGATACAGTGTCTCGGGCATTGGGTTTCTCCACGATGTTCGCGTCGATGAGCTGTTGCAGATGTTCCTGAATCTCTTCTCGTTCCAGACTGGGGTTCATCTCGTCGAGTTCGAGCAGGGATGGTGACTCGTTCGGGTGGGCGACAATTCCTTGGAGAATTGTGAACTGTGTTTTCGGGATCTGGGCCATGTGCTATTGTTGGTGTGTTCGGGGTTAGTTCTTCTCGTGGTTACTTGAGAACCGGGTAGTACTCTGGTATTCCAACTCTCCAGACTGGATTCATAAGTGGGTTAGGCTGTGTGTTGCTCGACGAGTTCTTCTGGGTTCAGCCGGTCTGTGCTCCAAGTTACTTCAGTTGAGTATTCGACGTTGAAGGGATGCTGGTAGCCGCGGACGTGGTCGCCGACAACAGGGTGCACTGCGGATGCTGCGTCACGGAAGAGGTCTTTCTCAACACGATCGAGTTCTGGCGCGCCGTGGTACTCGATCGTGGTGGTAGGTGCGGTGAAGTGCATCCGGTTTTCGCCTCCGATCACTGCCAGGTTGCCATTGATGATCCCGTCACGCCACCAATCGCTGATGGCCATCTGTCGGTTTTCGATTGCAGTAATGGCTTGATCGGTGTTTGCTGTCCAGTGTTCGGCGTTTTCGAGGATTTCTCGGGCAGCATTGAGGTCAAGTTCTTCGTGTTCGACCGATGGGTTCCCGGCGGTGATGTAGTGGATTGTGCGTTCTGGGCCTTGCTGGTTCGTATGTGTCTCGATGAGTAGCCATACTTCGTGTTTGCGGTGCAGGTTGTAAGTGATAGGGAGACTGTTGCGTCCCCAATTGGCGACTCGAGTGTTACGATCGATGCCGATGGCATCGAGTGCATCTTCGCTGATTTTGACTTTGTCACCCGTTCGCTTGCAGTCATCCAGTGTTTCGATTGCTTCTTCTGCTATGGAGCGTGGATTTGTTTTGGACATATTATTTATGTATATATGATCACGTTGTGTTAAGTCTGTGGGGAAAAGAAAGATGATTTGCCTATATGTGTTCTTGCCAATGGTGGGGTCTGGGTGAAATGCCCACCAGTCACTGATAAACCTCTGGGAACACCTAACCCACTCACACTGAGGGGTGTCGGCGAAGGCAGGAAGACGTTGCAGATCCGATTCTAATGCGGTGAAAGGTGGGGTGATTGTACTCATAATCCAAGGCCGGTGTCTCTATGTGTCGATATCTCCCTATTTACAGAAAAGACGACAGTTCTGGAGAGGTCGTGCTCGCGTCGGCTAGCGCAGGCGTCCTCTTCGAACCAACTTGTGTGTAGGACTTATCGTGTCTTGAGCACAGATACGGACTCCTCACTGGGCACTTTTTCGATGGAGTTAACGAGGACATCTACGGCCCCAGAGTCATCCATACTCCCGGGGAGAACAGATGTCGCTCCCTGATTCTGGTACGGCTTCTGTGGACTTCCAGAACCAGCGTCTGACGCAGCTTTAAACCTATAGCACTCACTATATGAATTACTACAGTGAATCCTATAGGTGGCCTTGAATGACTACACGAATCGCCAGCTTCCTCGATAAAGGAGGGACAGGCAAAACCACCAGTATCGCACACCTCGGCGTCGCACTCACCCAACAGGGCCACGATGTCCTGCTAATCGATCTCGCTGGCAAGCAGGGCGACCTCGCCAAAGCATTCGACGTCTGGAGCGACGTCCAGGACGCCATTGAGGCCGACGAAGCGTGGCCCAACATTAGCACTGTCTTCGACGACGCTTGGCCGACCATCGCGGGGAAGCTTGGCGACGACGCCGTCCACGACCTCGTCTACGAGACCGACGAAGACGTCGATCTCATCCCCGCCCACCCGGGCCTCGATACGCTGGACTCCGAGCTGGGAAATATCGATGATGCTGGCGAACGCTACGCGCGCCTGGAGGCGTTCCTCGATGACTATGTGGAGGGTCTCCCCTACGACATTGTTCTCATCGATCTTCCCGGGATGTCGAACAACGTCACCTACAATGGTCTCTGGGCAGCCCGGCGTGTCCTCGCTCCGGTTGAGATGGGGCCGTTTGAAGCCGAGCAGGCTGGCGCACTCCGCGAAGACCTTGAGAAGATTCGGTCGAGCTTCGGGATCGACGTCGAACTCGTGATGGTACTTCCAAACAAGGTTGACGACCGCACCAACCTCGCCACCGAGTACTTGGAGGCGTTCCACGAGGAATACCCCGACACAATTGCACCTGAGTACGTCCCGTACTCACAGGACATCCGTAACGCCACCCAGCAGGGTATGACTGCCTTCGAGCTGGAGAATCCGAGCACGACTGCACAGCGCGCGCGTGAGGCGTTCCTCGCTGACGCAGAGGCACTCATCGAACGCGTGGAGGACTAACCATGGACGAAGACCTCGAACAACTACGCGAACAGACCAGTTCTGGCGACCGCCTCGACGAAGCGAGTAGTAAACAGGAACAGCACGAACTCCAGGAAGCAATCCTCGATGAACTGGAGGTGATTGACGCTGGTGGGAAACAGAAGACAGTGAGTGTGTGGGACGGGCCGATGGCTGCGCTACTCGGTGCGCTTGAAGCCCACGAGGATGATTTGGTTGAGACGGGTGAACAGTTGCGTGACGCACTGGGAATCGAGGACGAGAGTGAGCCCGACCGGAGCGAGGTGCTCCGGCTGGCCCTTCGCCTCGGCTTCGAGACCGCGGCACCTGACAAACTCGATGCCACCCGCGGTGCGGTCGAAGAACACGCCAGTCAGCGACTATAGCAATTCCTATAGGGTTTCCCATAGGGCATTTGCTCTGGTTCATGCAGGGTGAATCTACCTATTCCCAGTTTGGGTGTCTCGACAGGTTTTCTGTGGCTGTGGTCGGTGCCTGTGGCCCGCGACCTCTAACTGTGTTATGGGGCCGTTTACTGTTCATGAGGTCAGCAGTCCCTGTTTAGATGTTGTTCTCGCTGAGTGCCGAAATTACTGTTTCAAGATTCCCGCTTTCTGGACTTTGATATCCGATTGGAAGCTATGCTCCCGAGCGCGATCCAAAACAAGATCGACAACATCTACAGACTCCCAAGAACTCTCGTCGAAACCTTGGACGGAAATCAAGGGTCTTTCTGGATGAGCACTTGCAGCAATGCCTGCGTAGCCGTGAACTGTGTACTCTTCACTCCGTAATCGGGTGGCGAGTTTGTGCCCCGCCTTGTGTCCACAAGCCTCACAACCTGACTTTGCTAGATTCGTGACAACACCTTTCTTGCGAAGGTCTGCGAATATGTCGTGCACCTGAATGGGATAATCAGTCGCTGGACGTATATCGCGCCCGTCGCAGTCCATGTCCTCAACAGCATTGATTGCGAACTCGGGACGACGATGACTCAGGTCAATCCCTTCGTTCAATCCGTCCAGAGCTGGTTCAGGAAATCCTGGCACCGGTTCTAGGTTCCGTGAAGTGCCACTTTCTTGAATCAAACGGTCATGGTATGTCCGAACGAGATCATCAAGCAGTTGATCGTGGTGTTCTTCTTTGACAACTTGGCAGACGATGGGGTGCAGCGCGAGCGTATCGTCTTCGCGTACACGCAGATAGTCTGCCACGAGTACTGGATCAACATCAAAACGATTTTGCAGTTCCAAGCTATTCATATTCGCTCGATCGAAGAGCCTGCCAGCTTCCGCAGAATGAACCCCTGAGAGAGAATCAATATTCGTCTCGATGTGGTGGTTGATTGCTGTACGGTTTTGAGACGGCAGTAGTGGCTCTGCGTTCGGTGGAAGAGTCAGTTGGCCTTTCGACATATGGGAATAAGGTCATTTGTCACTTATAAGGCTCTGGGGTTGGATCGAGAATACAGCAGGCAGTAGTTTGCTTCAACCGGGATGTTTCTGTGTTCACGGGGTGGGTGGACGTAATCGAGTTCCCCTGTTAAATTTTCACCGACAACATCATACGTGAACTGCACTACTACCAGTACCACATCAAGAATAATGGTGAGTCTTGGGCACTAACTAGAGGAACTTGAATGGTTCAATCCGCCCGGAACTATACCCATTTTGGTGTGAATCCTCCTTTTCGGGGTTTTTGTTGGCGCCACTTGCCGGTGGTGAAACCGGTTCTGGTAATATTGCGGCGTGCGCGATGGAGTCCATTGTGAAGGATTCGGAGGGAAGTCTCGATACTCGTATTAGGATTCCTGCACATTGTTAACTTGTGTCATTACAAACCCTTTTAAGTCGCTGAGGGTCAAGTCAGGTTGGAAAGCAGAACGCGCCTTCCATTCGTGACTGAATATGCCCGCCCTCTACCTTTGAAACCCCGGGTATGAGCGTGGAAGGTTCTCTGGCAGTCGATAATACCAAACAGTCTAAGCTAATGACAACAGAATCAGCCCCAAACGAGAACGTTTTGACCGTTCTTAATGAACTCGACGAATGGACGTTTAGTGACACAGAACTGACTTACCACAGTGGTGACTATATGCGCGTGAATATCGACCTGAGCAAGTTGGATAGTGCTGCAATTGCCGGACTCATTGAATGGCATATTGACCAAGGCTGGAGTCTTGAAGACCTCGAAGTAACAAACCGTAGTGCAGAGATGTCCGGCCTGGCCGACGACGTCCAATAGCACGTCGCCCAATATACGTTTTCAAAGGTAGATTCGCCATTCAGGACAACTCCCGCAAGTAGCATCGCTGCTGTGTTGTAGAAGGCAGGAAGTCGTTGCAAAGTCGAGCCTTTCCCTCCCGAAGGTGGGGTAAATGTCGTCAGGAACCGAAGTAAACAACAGTTCATATCTCTGCTGCGGTTCGGCCACGAAATACGTTCGTGGGAACGACTTATACGGAAGTCACCGGAATGGTGAATCATCAATGAAAGCGGATACCCTCGATTTGAAGGATATTTTTCGAAAGGACACTCGGTACGTCGTTCCTCGGTTTCAACGTCCCTACGTATGGAAGGAGGAAGAACACTGGCAGCCTCTTTGGGGGGATCTCCAGCTCGTTGTGGACGAACTGATGGATCGGCAAGCAGGGGCAAATACCAGTATTGAACGCCAAGAAGCCCAACAAAACACATCTCCACACTTCTTGGGAGCAATCGTTCTCGACCAGCAATCGACACCAACACAAAAACTAGAGACGCGAGAGATCATCGACGGTCAACAGCGGCTTATAACGCTCCAAGTGCTCCTGTCTGCGGTACACTCCGTAGCGACTGATCTCGATCATAAGGAGCCCGCATCCCTGGTGGAGAAGCTGATGTTTAACGATAAGGATCTGACCTCCACCGAGACAGACCGGCTGAAAGTATGGCCAATCGAAGCTGATCAGGATGCGTTCATTGACGTGATGACGTTCTCAGACCCGGAGTCGGATCATACGGAGCTTGATGATGACGAAAACCTGGAAGAATGTTTCCAGTACTTCAGTGATGAGATTCGAGAGTGGGCGGAATCAGGTGATGAATCCACCGAAGAACATCTTGATGCACTCGTCACGACGATGTGGCACCTTCTCCGTGTCGTCGTAATTGATCTTGAATCAAGCGACGACGCGCAAGTGATTTTCGAGACGCTGAATGCGCGTGGGACACCGTTGCTCGCCGCAGATCTGATTAAGAACTACCTCTTTCGAGAGGCGACCCTCCAACACAACGATCCCGGCGAACTGCACGACAAGTACTGGAAGCAGTTCGACGAGGACGAATGGCGGGTAGATGTCTCTCAGGGCCGCTTGGATCGTCCAAGGATAGATGTGTTCATCATGCACTGGCTCACGATGCAGATGAGCCAGCAAGTACGTGCAAAGAAGCTATTCCCAGCGTTTCGGAAGTACTTGGACAGGTCTGAACAGTCCGTTGAGGAGATTGTAAAGGACATTGACTACTACGCATCCATTTACGAAACTATCTCTGAACCGGATCGGGGCTCACGAGAAGGAATCTTCTTCCGCCGATTGGACGTGCTGGATACGACGACACCATACCCGGTTCTCCTCTGGATTTTCGGTGAAGAAAGCGTCCCAAAGCCCCAACGAGTGAAAGCCATTGAAGCTATCGAGAGTTGGTTGATGCGTCGGATGCTGTCACGATTGACCTCAAAGAACTACAATAAAATCTTCATCGAGCTTCTAGACGAACTCAAAACGAGCGACGATGGTCGTGTCGGAGATACTGTCGTCGAGTTCTTCCGCAGCAAAGAGGGCGAAAGCGATTATTGGCCCAGCGATGAGAAGTTGACTGATTCGATGGTGAATCTGGAGTACTGGGCAGTCATCAATCAGCGACGGCTTAAGATGGTGTTCGCAGCTATTGAACGGGAGTTACGTGACACTGGATACAGCGAGACGCTAGAGTTTACGCAGGACTTGGAAATTGAGCATATCCTCCCTCAGAAGTGGTCTGCACATTGGTCGCTCCCCGGTGAACGGCCTGCTGAAGTAGAACGTATGGAGCGTGACGATGCGAAGGATAGGGTAGGGAATCTCACAATCCTCACTGATAAGCTGAATCCGTCGATATCCAATGCAGCATGGGATGATAAGCGCGATGCGATTCAAGATCACACAGTTCTACGTTTGAATAAGCACCTTGTCACAAGTTGGCCAGACGAATGGAACGAGGAAACAATAGCAGAGCGTGGGGAGTGGCTTTCGGAACGAGCGAGCGAAGTCTGGCCGGAGCCAGATGTCGATTACTGGGATAAGTAAGCCAGAATCAAATCTCTCTACCTGCCTTGTTGCTGTTTGGAGCGGTGAGAGGGTTGTCACTCCATCTGATAAGGTAACCAATCCGATTTATTACCGTGTACGGTCGAGTCTCTCTGTGGAGACGCTATACGAGGATCTCGAGGAGGATTCCCAACACGAAATTGATGTTCGTGTTCGTGATTGCTCTCTCGCAGAAAAGGAGAATCGCGCTTTTGAGTTGAGCTTGGAGGATTCCAATGGAACGCGATTCCCGTTCGTTGTTTGGGAGAAATCAGAGGAGGGCAGGAGCTTTGATTGGGAGATTGGTTGCTGGTATCGATTAAGTGGTGTTTCAGTAAATTCGTGGCCTTCTGGAAAAGTCCTTCACGGCACCTCTTCTCTCAAAATCGAAAAGCTTGGCACATTTCAAAGCGAAAACTCATCTGACATACTATTTCTGACCGACAGTCACCTAGGAAAGACAACCCACAGCTATGGTGGACTGTCTTGGTCAGTGAACCCGGAAGAGGGGCTCCGTGCTGCAATAGAATATGCGATTCACAAAAATGTAGATGCAGTCGTCCATGGAGGAGATCTATTCCACAACCCAGGGAGTGGAATTGAAGAAGAGGATACTGCTGTATGTCGTAGAGTTTTGACCGAGTTAGCAGAACATGGAATTCCGTTCTACTTCGTCTATGGGAACCACGAACGACAAGCTGGCCGACGAATCATGGAACGGTTTACCGATGATGGTCTTGCTGTACATTTGGGCTCTCGTTACGAAGTAATCGGGGACGCAGTAGCATTCTATGGGGTTGATCACCAGTCTGACTGGACTGATTTTGTTCTTGATCTTGAACGTGCACCAGAGAATCTAGCAACGATGCTCTGTCTCCATCAATCGATAGCACCATTTACAGCAAGTGGCAGCCCCGATTGCTCACTAAACGGACTTCTGGACACTTCCAATATTCCACTCGATCTTGTTATCACTGGCCATACTCATTCACGTTCAGAGCATCATCATGGTGAGTCCCGGGGACTATCTGGAGGGGCAACTACACGAGTAGGTGAAACCAAAGATGACCTCCTCCCCAGCATCGAGCTAATCAGTGTACAGGGGAAGAAAGTTTCCTTAAAAAGAGAATTCCTGTAGTCTCGACTCTTTTGAAATCCTATTCTCCGGATATACTTTTATCCGAAACAGCCGGTTGGTAGACGTGCGAACGTACCATTGGAGACTCCACCAGTGAGAGAGTTATTGCAGTTGCTCGCGTACTTCGTCAATATAATCGGGCTTGAGCTGGTGCGAAGCGTGTCTAGTGTTCCCGTCAATATCACTCTCATCGACCCACTCGATATTCACCATGTGCCGTGGATACCTTGTGGTTCTGGCTATTACACCGTTCATTGCCCTTTTTGAGAGTTCTATACCGTAGTCCTCTCGTAACCGACGACGTACCTCAACACCACGAAGAGCCTCACCGTCTGCGTCTGCTAATACTTTCAGTATCCCTTTCATATTCTCTGTCAATTCCGTCAAATCGCTATCACTGTTTGAGCTCACCATACACCCAAGTTGATTGACGAACAATTCAATCTTTCCACAGTTCCGGAATAAAAGGGTTGAGGAGTAAATAGCCGATGAGTACCGTCTCTGTATGTCTCAGATGGGGCGTGGTGCAGAAAGGGGTAGGTTATCCGGTAGACAGGTATAATCGCGTCAAAATTCCCGGCACCTCGAAGCATTCAATTGTCGGATTCCACTTCCCAAAGCAGTTCAAAACCGCCAATGATGAGAGAAACTGAGATATTGAACCACTCAATAACGGTCTCTCGGTCGATCTCCTCTAGTGACTCGTCACCCGGATGAATCACCGCGTTCCTGAATCCTCGGTTGCCGTGTTCACCGTGGAACTCGTGCCACAACTCTCCGTACGGGCCGTGCGCGTCGGTGAGAGATGAACCAGTAATCTCGTTCAGGGCGTCCTTTGCGAGATCCGTGGAGTAGACGTTGTCGTATTTGTCCCCAAACTTGTCTCTGATTCGATCTCCCGCCTCATCTCTATCATAGCCGTTCAACACATAGTACAGGGAAATCAACCGGAAGAGACCACCATCTACTGCGGAGGTAAGCAGGGGGACAGCCGAGATAAGATTACCGCGAAGGATTGCCTGCTCCGCCTCACGAAGGAGATCAACCCACGCCGGGTTCGTCGCATTTGCCCGCGAGAGCTTCGCATCGTACACTACTTCCAGTTCGTCGCCAGTCTCAACCACCGAATCAGCTTTCTCCTGAAGATTGGCGGTCACGACTATCTCTTGTGGCCCGATGGGATGGAGGGCGACCAGGACGGACTCGCCTAGAGAAGCACGCGTGTACGAGTCGTCAAGTCGCTCTATCGGGAGTCGATTGTCGCCGCTTGCATCTTTACGCTCGGCACCAAGGAGTTGGACAGTTTCGAATTCATCCCCCGAGAAGAGGTCGTTGACGATATGGCTGTGCGTCTCGCCGACCGTCACAGTGGTGAGATTTCGCATCTTGCTACCGGCGAGAGCAAACGGGAAGCCGAAATAGGCATCCCCGTCCAAGTTGTGAAGCGTGTAGAGTAGACCATTCTCAGGAAAGAACCATGTCCCGCAATAAGGGCAGACAAGGTACGCGTCAGGATTGATGTTCTCCCCTGATGGTTGGAGATGAAGCGTGTCTATTCGATCGTCGCACTGCGGGCATGTCAGATTCGTGTTTCCTGCACTAAGTTCGCTTGAGGGAGTCATGGATGGTTGAATTCCGGGGGCTCGTCTACTTAGTCATACGGTTAGGTTGGTGACTGTACGGTAGGGTTCGCCCGGGACTATACCCATTTTGGTACGAATCCTCTTTTTTGAGGTTTTTTGTCGGTAGTTCTAGCCGGCGAGCGTCGGCGCGGTGAGGCGCTGTTGCGCGCGCCGCTGGTCGGTGGCGAGAGACTGTGTCCTGAGAGTGTGAGGTGGGAGTATCACGAGTGAGTGTGATCTTTGTCTGTGAGCCGAGACTGTGACACGTGAGAGCCACGCCTGACTGTGACTTGAGACTGTGATCCAAGAGTGTGAGCGGACAGCGACGAAGCGAGCTGCCCCATGTGTCCGTCTACAGCGAAGTCAGTCCCGGGAGGGAGGTCAGTAGAGTTGCTTGTAGGCGTCCACGACCTTGTCTCGGTGCGTGTCAAGCCCGTGTACGGTGTATTGCCCCCAGTTCACTTCGTCGAATACGCCCGTTCCGTCGTTCGGATGAACCTCTCGTACTCGGCGGAGTTGGAGAGTTTTCATCGTCTTCTCCCCACTCGCTTTTCGGGCTTCGTAATCACGCAGTTCGATGTCGCTATGTGCAGGTACCTGGCCAAGGAGCCCACCTTCGATTTTCGGCGTATTTGTGGCCGGAATGAACACGAGCCCGCCGTCTCGACACAGGTCGTACATATTGTCCATCGATGTTTCCCAGTCATCCTCGGGGCTTGCTGCGGTAGACACGGATGCCCCGACACCCCAGTCGATGCCGAATCGCCGTTGTTTGTACATCTCGAGGCGCGCATCATCTGAGATGCCCGCCTTATCGAGTCCGACCATCACGTTCGCGAACGATACGGGATCAGTGCGGGGGTCTTCCAGCATGCAATTCTTTCTGTCAAAGAGTATGGTTAATAATTTTCCCCTCAGAGAGTTCCTCCGTCTGTGAGGTGTGCGTGTGAGTCGAGACTGTGACTTGGTCGAGTCACACGTGACTGTGATGTCTCACTGGGATGCTTCCACAGCTTCTTCCTCACGCTCTTTCTGGGCCCATCGCTGCATCGTCAACCGGTTACTTATCTCCGACACCAACAACTGGCACTCTCGCGTCCCCATCTTCTCATCTGTAATCTCCAGGCTGACGCTGTCAAGGTAGTTGAACCCGTTAATTTGGAACATCACATCGACGTAGTCTCCCTTATCGAGAATTGTCGGGATTGGCCGACCCTCGGGGAACCCGTGTACGATATTTCCTTCGCCTGGGTCTTTGTGTCGCTCGAGAAATCGTTCGTCGAAGTCTGCGTTGAGGTCGATGTCCGTGATTTTCGCCCGACCGTACGACCGGTTTGTGAATCGAATCGTGCAACGAACCACCTTGTGGTTCTCGAAGGGAGACCCGACATCTTCGACGTCCTCGATTCTGTAGGTGAGGTCTGGGAGTTCGGAGTCGCGTTTGCTGACCTCGAAGATTTTGAATGACAGATATCCGGTGATGACCGCTTGTGTCCACCCGACACCCAGCATCATGTTTTGGTAGATAGTGAGGTCTGTGGCGGCGTTCGCGCCCGCGATTGCGACCGGGGCGAGCAGGAATACTGCGAGAAAGATGTACGCGTGGTACCGAAAGAAGAGATAGACGAGTGATTCTTTCAGAGGCGGTTCTTGCTGTTCTTGCACGCCTCGGCGTTTTTATCGCGAGTATATCAAGATATCCACTGTGAGGTGTGGGTGTGAATCGAGACTGTGAAACGACGACAAGATGGCCGGAGGAACCGGCACACGAAGACGCTGTGGTGGGTGGTGAGGCTGGCAAAGACGAGTATCCTGTGGAGCTTCTGGCGGACATCGACAACGTCAACGAGGACTGACGGTCTTACCAACCCGTTTTGGATGTCGTATACCCCTGTATCCCTCACAAAGAACCCTAGTTACGGATTCAAAACGGGGATGAATCTGAATTGAAACGAAGAAAGACATCGTGTGTGTCGTATATTCCGCCGATATCGCAGAAATAGACGTCTGCGGATTCCCTGAGATAGGGAACATCCGACCCCAGAGAGTTTTACTTACAGTCGATGCCAAATCCTTTCAACCGTTATACGCCAATGTCCAACCTAGAGACGACTTCGTGATTCACCTATGCCACCTCTAAACCCGACGGATCGACGGGAACTATACGAACACTTTCAGCACGTCATCGAAGGAACCTATGACCAGCTGCTGGAAGATCAGAAACTGAACTACAAACAGAACATGCTCAAATCGTTCCTCGTCGAAACCAACATTGAGGCCACCTCTCTTGAGGAACAGTTCGAGCATGTAAATGTCGAGAAGGTGGATTACAGCCTGTTCGAAGTGCTCATCGACACTTCGAGCGACGAAGACGAGGAAGAAATTCTGACGTTCTACTTGGATAGCCAGAATGAGCGATTCTGGACGTTCTATTCGATCGAGAAGTCTCGACCAGCGAAGGATGCGATGGAGGACTTGATTATGGCGGAGCGAAGCGGGCTCGACTATCTCTGGTTCCCGGCGCAGCTACAGCGGTACTTCACTAAACTTGGTGAGTTCCAAGGGGCAGGCATCAATTACGATGCTGAGGATGTGTTCTCTGAGGAGTATATTGACCAGTATCTCCCATTTGGTGAGCTGTCGATTCAGAGTTCAGGCCAGGGAACGAGCTGGCTGCTGGATGCGTTGAATGATGCTGACCTGAAGCGGTTCATGTCTTTGTCTTCGGTGAAGATTCGCCGGGAAATGGAGGAAGGGGTCGTGATTGAGCGGATCGACAACAATGGCCGTATAACCACCAGAGGCGGCGATGACATCCAAGCGCATCTGTCGTTTGTCGAAATCATCCGTGAGCTCTATGCAGACCTCATCCGAGGAATCGAAGAAGAAGGCCGGATTGGATATCCGGTTCGAGAAATAGAGGCTGAGGAAGGCGAACGCCATTCATCAGGACAATCTATCGAGGGAACGCCGATAGTAATCAACCTCGCCAACACGGTTGAGAACCTGAAAGAGTTCGCTGACAGCTTCACGTCCGCCACGAAACCACTCCGACTCTGGGGGGTTGGTACCTGGATTGCAGACGACTACTACAAGGTTCGCGGGACGGATCTCCACAACAACGATAGTTTCACACTGGAAATCAAGCGAGATTGGATTCGCCTCTATCTCCCGGATGACGCTTGCGGGAATACTGCCTTGCGAATTTTCTCGAATATCCAGCGGTACTACGATGCAGAGGCTTCCTTTGGTGAGCGCAGTGACCCGAAGAACTCGAAGGTTGGTCTGACTGCATAATGACGTACTATCTGTCGCCCCACACGATACAGATGAATGCGTGGATTGGTTTGTGCCAATTGGACGATCGGTTCCCAGACACGCTAGCTAAGTTAGGATATACTGTGGACATCATTGAGCCAGAGTTCATGATCAAAGGGGACTATATTCAGCCGGATTTGATTCTAACGGCACATCGGCGCAAGCATAGTTTGCTATTGGATTTCAAGTCATATCAACTGAAAGACCACCAGAATGAGCGGTACGAAACTGCCGTTCAGAATCCCGACCAACTAGTGCTTCGAGGGGCTGTCCAAGGTGTTCCTCCCGATGAGTTGAGTGCCGACTTTTCGTACTCTTCGTTCCGTGACTTGGCCGATGCCCATGACCTGAGTGAGTTCGATTTCACAACAGTACAGTTCGAGGCACACATTGGGGATGCGAATCTTCGTATAGAGATTGTTGGGTCAGAAGGCTTTGGGGAGCCCGACCTTGATGATGCGTTCCCGGTTGAGGTACCCCATGGAAAGGATATCCCTACGGATTACTACCCATTTGATGCTGAGGATGAGGATCAGACTCAGTTCTGTATCTATATGCTGAATGCTGCGATTCAGCTGGCGAATGACTACGACTCAGACCCGTTCAACGTAGACGAGTTATTGGCCGAGTCGCACAAGCTCTGGGATTCAATGAGTGAGGAGAAAAAGAAGGAGTTGCGGACGTGGGGTGAGAAGTTCCTTGACAAGTACAATCAGAAGGGGTTAGATGAGCATTTGCGGAAGGTGCAGAAGGACGATCAGCCGGCGTGGTTCCACAAATCGAGTTCGTTCCAAGCTCTGCGGAACAAGGCAGATGAATTTATTGCAGATCTTGAGAAGGATTTGGCTCAAAAGACGTTGGGCGAGTTCTAATCCGAGGCTGTCTGAGTTTGGGAGTCTGTTATCAGAATCCAAAACTGAACGCCGAATTCGGGCCTATATCCAGTCAAACCAGGGGGTCAAACACCCCATTTCACGGATTCCAAAGCTGACCCCACTAGTTAAGTTGTTCCAGAGACAACATATCGTATGAGCAAACAAGAAACAGTACACCGGTACATTGACCTCACACAAGTAGACCCACTCCGCGACGCAGCACACGACCGCCCCCTCCGCTACGACAACCTCGGTCGCCGCCTGCGCGACGAACTACTCATCGTCCTCGGAATCGACCTCGGCGCGCGCGCCAACGAACTGCGTGGACTCAAGCAGTCAATGTTCCGACTCTCTGAAGGAGAGGTGACCATTCCCGGACACGTGCAGAAAGATTACCCCAACGAAGACCTCTCACCGGGGAGCGTCACGATGCGACTCGATCCGTTCGGCCACTTCGGAACCGTCCGTCTTCTCCGGTCGTACTTCAACAGTGAATGGTACCAGGAGCGAGACAGCGACTACATCTTCCCATCACGGCAGTCAGACCAAATGACGACGGAGTCAATGCGCAACGTCGTCGAAGATCTCGCAATTCACGCAGACATCACGGTTCACCGAAGCGACGGAGAGCCAGCTGACCCGTCAGAATTCCACCCACATGCACTCAGACACTCGCTGTCGAACTATATGTTGGGTGACCCAGAAACTCGGCTTGTCGATGTGAGGAACAGACTCCGCCACCGCAGCGTATCGACGACAGAACGCGTTTACGATCACTTTCAGCGGCGCTGAATTCTACCAGGGGAACCTAACTTCAAGAAGACAGCCATAGATTCTTACCAAAAGACGACATATCAGAATGTATGGCGTCACGAACCACACCAACGCCACATCCCAGCACCGCAGGAGACCTCGGTGGCCGCGCACTTCAGGGAGCAATTTTCACCGGTCTGATGCTCCCACTGCTTCAGCACATCCTCTGGTTGATACTCATCGACGCTCCATCTACGTCGGAAGTTCTCTCACAACCACCGAATGCCTGGATGTTCATCGCCGTTCTTGGAATCCTCCCGCCACTTCTGTTCATCGCTGGGATAGCACAAGCAGCAGTGGAGGCTGGTGCTGTTGGTGGTGTCGCATACGTTCTAATGGTGATTGCGGGTCAGTCACTATTCGGCCAACCACTCCTCGCAGTCTTAACGATCGTCGGCCTGGTGCTGGGTCTGTTCGTATTCCTAGCGTTGAAAGTAGCAATAAGCAGTGGGGGCCGCCGACGTAGGGGACGTGGCGGAATGTATCGCTAATAGTTGACCGACACTGCCCGTTACCTCTTCAACGGACTCTACCAGGGTAATTCGTCTTCAAGAAGGTGAGTGACCACCATTCTGGCAGTGCACGTTGGAGCATTCCCCATCGCTCAGCCAGGGATTATTGAAGGAGTACTATGGTTCTACATCACCGAGGAAGTATAAGGATACTAGGAAGACGATTGTATAGAAAGCGCCTGCTGGTGGAATGACCCAAGAAACTGGAACAAGGCCAACAACAATAGTGGCGATGAGTCCAGCGACGTACTTTCGCCAACCGACTCGTTCGAGAATCAATGGTTTGATTTTTGCAGCACCAGATTTGATGCGCCGAAGTGCTTTCGATAGCATGATTGGGTGTTTGTTATAGAATATCAAAAAGTAACCGGATAGCTACCTTCAGAGATAGTTTTTTGTATCGAAACGATGACTAACCATATAAATGTCAGGAGATGTCGGGCCGATCATTGGACTCATCGTACTCGTTTTGCTTCTCCTATCAATGGGAATGTTAGGAGAGGTGCTTGGAGCGTTCGGTGAGGCTGGTCAAGCATTCTGTCCGGATTCGGGCCCGTACAAAAACTACTGGCCGTGGTGCTAACACAATGAGGAAACGTGTGAAGAACGGACGGTATCAACCTGGGCGACATAGACAGAGACGACGGTTCGACTTACGTCACTGGCTCTCTCACGCTCCACCGCGTCAAGTCGTGGTTAGCATATGTGCTGGAATTCTGCTTCTCCCACTCGCTCTTTACCTACTAGTCCCATTCACGATAGCTGCTGGGATCGTGCTCGGGTACCTGTTTATGAAAATCGGCGGGATTGCAATTGGTGCTGTTTCGATCCTTGATGAACATAGTGACTATGAAGCGCCGGTGTGGTTCCCGTACGTGAAGAAGGGTTCAATGCCACTCAGGGCTGTGGATAGTGCCACCTCTCTCTACGATGCAGGCGAAGGGGTCTGGAAGGATCGGTAGCGATGTTATCCGTGCCGTTCTCGGAAAAATTCTTTCGCGTGCTCCTCGCAAAACAGATGTCCATGCACGGGGTCTTGCCACGTCGCGTCGCGATCACAACGACTGCATTCGCCGTCTACTGTCTCGACAGGCCCTTTGTCGTCCATCTCTAACGACTCTCGGACGATCTTCGCGGCTTCAGTTTCGACCTCCTCGTCCGTCATATCGGTCATACATGTTAACTCGCAGCAGGACAGAATGAAACTCGGGTATGGACACCAATAACGCTCAATTCACGCTTGTGCAGTGCATCGTCGCTCACCCGGAGGGACAACCATCGTTCGGTGAGCTGGAAGAGATGAATCCGAGTCTCGACTCTGAAACGATTCAGGAGGAACTGCGGGAACTCGCCGGTCACGGTGTTGTCGAGAGAATGGACGTGGACGGGATGATGCGGTATCGACTGACCGACGATGGCCACGACGAACTGGAAGGAACAAGATTGTTCGAGGCTGAATCCACGCTGAAGCACTACTACGAGCAAACAGAGTGAGCACGTCCACCCAGACCGTTAAATATCGCTGACGGTTCTATTCACATATGACCGATGACGCTCCGGGGGTCTCTGCCAGCGACGAAGAGGTCTACCAACGGTTTGTCCGCGGGGATATCCCACGATCCCGTGCAAGGAAATTGATTGGTGATGATTGGGAGACCGTCGCTCAAGCGGTGTCTATCAAGAATGCTCAGGAATCTAACGAAGAGAACGAGTTTTCTCCCGATGAATTAGCCGATCTCATCGAATAAGCATCGTATCCGCTATGGTCGGTGTGTGTCCCACAGGTCACTGCGATCCCATGCATTCAATCGGCGCTCGCCGGACGACAGGCACTGGGTGCCGTGCTTATTCAACACGTTCTGGAGTGCCCGCCGTTCTTTCTTCGCGAGCACGTGGTCGTTCTCGACTTTCTGGAGGAGCTTCTCGAGGTCGGCAATACCCGAATCGACGACTGAGCAGTAGTTGATGGCTTGCCTCACTGCCTTCTTCTGACCAGGCGTGAACAGAGTCGAGCGGTCGGCGAGCATCGATTCCATCCGTACGCTACGAGGGATTGAGGTGCTCATCGTTCGTCACCTCGCAGGAGCGTGAACCCACCATCATCGATGTTGTCTCCGTGGATTCGATAGCCAACGTAGAGGACGTGCGCGACCACGTCCTCCGGAATCTCTGTAACTGATACCGACTGCTGGTAGGTATCCTCAACGACTCGAGCAACCCCAGCAGAGGAGTCGATAGCGAACGAGACCGACCGACCACCCGCAGTGACGACCAACCGACCGCTGGAATAGGCCGACTGCACACCTTCACCCGGGATATCGACGCTCACAGACCGCTGAACCACGTACGTCACTGGGAATTACTTGCAAAGTCATCGAAACGTCGTTGCTGCTCAAGATCTTCGAGTTCCTGCACCCGAGCTTCAAGCACGCCCTTCTCTGCTTTGAGACGGGCGACATTTGCAAGGAACCCACACGACATCGATTGCAATTCAAGTGTATCGAATTCGAGAAGGGCACGTTGCTGTTCCCGGTGTTCGTCCACGATGTCGTCGAGTTTATCGACGATCTCCTCGTCACTCATCGGGAGTTACTTGTTGCGAACTCGTCGAGTCCCTGCTCTGGAGAGCACTTAGATGTTAGTCTGCATGTTGTGCAGGTATGACGATCAGTTATGCACTCAGCGAAGAGGAAAAGAATCGCATCAACCGCGAGTTTTTCGACTCATTCGATCTTCTGGAGATCCATGAACCGAGTGTAACTCAAGATCTTCGTCGACATCGACAAGTCTACGTGGGGAATCGAGAAACTGTACACCAGTCACGACAATTTTGGTGCGTGCAGTTCCGTGGCCTGTAAGAAGCTGAGAATCCTGTTTGGTAAATTGGTCAGGATATACCCATCATGGACTTAAAAATCTCCGGGGCAAGGCTTTAAAAGTGACTGATGGGTTGATCAGGGTGCTGTTATGAAACAAAACAAGGAAGGCGCTGATCGGTCAGTGCACGCGGACGAAGATATCGTATTGGAAGCACAGACACTTCGGCGGCTCGAATCGATCCGAAAAGACGACGAAAACTGTGATGATGTTCTCACTCGGCTACTGGATAACGCGGTTCAAAACGTACCAATCGAAGAAATTCTGCGAGATCTTCTCAGTCAGTTCGAGGACGCTGTAAGCATCGATGTTGATCTATCATCCCGATACAAGAATCCAGGAATGTTGATTATCTCGGTGCATACCGGAGAAGTATCGTTTGAAGAAAACGTTTCTCTCTACGCAGGGAAAGAATCCCGCGCCATGATCGAATCTAAAGTCGGTGAACAATTCTACCTGCCGTTCGACATCATCGCAACATGTGACGGGCCAAAGAGAGAGACGATGAGTACAACACCCGTCTATGCGACCGATAGCATTCTCGGGATGGAGCCGGTTTCGCTTGATGAAGGACTTGATCAATTGCGAACGAAGATTGGAAAGCCCAGAGACGAACTTCGAGAACTTGTTAACGATCACTAAGATCGCTCATCCACCCTGAACGACGACGATTCCAGGGATTTGTAGCAGAAGATATTCCCGATATTGCTATTTTGATCGAAGAAGATTTTGAGGAGTAAGGTTAGTGTAGGAGTCTGGTAACAGAAAGCCAAGCTAAGGCGTGTTTTCGGGGCTAGATTTGACGCGGGGGTTTTGACTTGGTTTTGATTCCATGTTCACAGCTGTCATTCCACGATATGTCCTTACCGGTGAACGGCTTAGACAGCGTCCGAGTAGGTCTGGATCGTGGAGTCTGGATCGCCATCCCAGTTAAAGGGCACGTTATGGGCATCGAGTCTTGCGGCAATGAGTTTTCCAAGTTCTCTCGTAGTTAGCCGTTCGTCGTCGAAACTCTCATAGCGAAGGGTCGGACTCTCTGAGTTGGTCTGTGCTGAAAATCCAGCTCGACCCCTGACAGAGGTGTTTTCGGCTTCTAGGGTTTGATGGAGCATGTCGATGGCGGCACAACCACAGGTAAAGCATCCAGACTGTCCGATATTGGTAATAACGTATTCGCCTCTGAGGTCGGCTAGTGCGTCGAGAAGTGCGCGGGGATAGTGGTGGGCCGGTTTGATTGCTTCGATGCCACAGGCACCGCCATGCTGTCGCCCTCGGAGGTTGTACGGTGCGTAGAAGTAACCTCGGTTGGTAGATTGGTCGGCGAGTAGCGCAAGAGCGTCATCAAGGAGTCGGTCGACGTAGCGGTTCGAGGCATGCCGACGTACGTGTGGTTCCAGAGCAATCGTCCCATCGTTTCGTTCTCGAAGTATGTCAGCCACTCGTAACGGTTCGGAGCCATTGTGGAACCCGCGATGATTCAGATCAGCGAGCGATGTAGCCCCGAGACCGACAAGGTCAGTGAGGTGATCTTCGACGGTTGGCGAGTCACGTTTTTTTGCAGGTGGGTAGTGCATTGGTGTGCCTATAGGCCCACTCACCTGGTTTAAACCGTTGTCAGACAATATTTAGATAGTTGACCATTGTCACCAATGTGCGCGACTCTGAGGACAGTCGGATTTAGAAAGTCCTCCAGTAGGTCATTGTGAGCGGTTCCTTGGTGTCGAATACGTCACGAACCCTGAGAATCGCTGGTCGATCAACGCCCTGAGTAAGAACGATTTTCTGGAGTCTCGACTGCCCGCCATCGGTCACTGGGCAAAGACGCTCTCTCCCGGCGAGGGCGGTTTGTCGTCAACGAATTTCAAGGCGTGGGTAATCAAGATATTTGGTTGCTATTGTGACATTATTTCTTTCTGTTATGTTGATTGGGGATCACGAGACACACACAGTGTATCAGTTCCAGTCTGCGGAGTTTCAGAAGGGGGCCGGGGGCACGTAGTTTTTCTCAGGAAAGACAATGACAACAACCTACGCACCGAACCACGTAATTAATGCTTGTTTCTGCCCACTACGGTAATGTTCAGTTCTAGTTTGTAATAAGGTCTTTGCGCGTGAAGCTCACCGTGGCTCACCCCCGCCCCCTCTCAGAAGGCTCAGACTGGAAGTGACACTCTGTGTGTGTTTGTTGGATGGTTGATGTGAATGGCACTTGATACGCGAACTGCTATGGCGGTTGTTGACTACCCCAGATTTCTCCTGCTGTACCGCCTGTTCTCATGACTTCCACTGGAACCGATGTTCTCCCGAGGAGTCGATCAGGCGGCAACAGTGCGCGGGTGTCCTTCTGAGGAGGAGGCCGTGTTGCCGCTCGAGCAGGGTTAGAGTCGAATCCGTTCCTCCTCTACGTCCACTTCTTCGCCGTCCTCAAGAAGGGTAACTGATAAAGTAGGCATGAAGGTATCCTCTGCACCCTTGGGGAGCTCGATTCCCAACCCATCGAGGCCAGGATACCAATCACGGACTTGTTTGAGTTGTTTCGAAGTCTCGTTCGTGTCTTCGTCGGAATCGACTCGTATGTGGGCAGTATATTCTTTGGAATGATCGGCCACGTCGTAGTAGAAGATGACTGAGAGATGATTTTTCTTAATGATGCCTACTGGCGAGACGATGACATCGCTTAGTTGAGGATCTTTGCCAGTTTCCTTGCTCAGAATCTCGAAATCGGGCTTTTCGATGTCCGGCGCCTCGATGTCGGTGTCAGGATTTTCGTCTCTTCCCGAGCAACCAGCGACGAGGGCCGTGCCAACGCCGGTGATGGTGGCAAGGACGTCTCTACGCCGCATAGCCCGCAGGAGGAATTCATTTGCCATAATCTTTCTGGTGGTTGAGATTATGGTTATCCGGACGCACTGGGGTGACGCGTAGACGGTTACCCCTGTATGTATTTTAAACAGGGTTTTGATGGCTCGTCAGAGACACTCGCTATGCTGCCTGTGCTTCTGTAATGAAATGCAGAAACTACACCACGTACATAGTGCTGAAATAGGGAAAGTATGAAGACATCTTAATTAGAGAGACTATTCAACTGATGTTACCCTCGCTTGACGCGCTTGTAGATAACTCGAACAACACGCTCGAAGACGTTTACAAGACCGTCGTCCCCGAATGCGAGGAAATCCGCATCGCAACGGGCTACTTCTACTTATCTGGCTTCGATCTCTTCAAAGAAGATCTTGAAAATCTCCGTGATCCGGAAGAACTCGAACAAGCCCCATTTCGTATCCTCATGGGGCGAAAGACTGACCAACGTACCGTCGACGAAGTCAGCGAAGGCCAAACGCTACGCGAGCAGTTCGAGCAGGAAGTTAAGGAAGATGTTGCAGAGCTGAACAACGCGCAGATTGAACGACTTGACCGATTGCGCGATTTCATTGCAGAGGGGCTCGTTGATGTTCGCGTTCGAAATCCCGACTCGGGATATTTTCATGCGAAAGGCGCCTGCTTCCGCGGTGCGACGGATGACCCGAGTCTACGCAACGGTGACCGCGACCAGCGAGGCGCGGTGACTATCGTCGGATCATCGAACTTCTCACAGTCAGGCCACCGTCACAACGTCGAGCTCAATCTGACCAGTCAGAACGGGAGTGATGCAGAAGCGTTCGAGGAATGGTACGACAACCAATGGGCCAACGGCGAGGAATTCTCGGAAGAGATTATCAATATCATTGAGGAGACCGATCGCTACCAACAGTGGAAGGAACAGCAGGAAGAGGACGATGATGAAGTCGAAGATGAAGCAAATCTCGGAACGTATCTCGAACCGTTCGAGATGTACAAGCTCCTTGCGTACGACGAGCTGAACGGCAACGTCAGTGTCCGCGACAGCCCACTCTACTACTTCCAGACGCTCGGATACGAGAGTGCCAAGACCAAGCTATCACAATATGACGGCTGCATTATTTCCGATTCAGTCGGCCTAGGGAAGTCGTTTATCGGAAGCGAACTCCTCTACGACTACCGGGAACAAGGTGATCATTGTCTCCTTATCGTCCCGGCCAACCTGACCGACCAGTGGCGTGATCTTCTTCAAGACGCGACAGACGAAGACGGAGACCCGTTCTTCGGACTCGAGGTTGACGGAAAACACTTGCAGGTCATGAGCATCAGCAAATTCCAGAACCTCACCCATGAAGAAGTGACCGCTCTCGACGACCGATTCGATGTAGTGCTCATCGACGAGGCACACCGATTCCGGAACCACGGGAAGTGGCGACCAAACCCGGTTGACGACGACGATTACAAGGGAACTCGTCGGCATGCGAACGTGCGACTTCTCCGGAACAACACGATGATCATGCTGACTGCGACGCCGATCAACAACTCGGCTAGCGACCTCAAGAACCTCATTGGATTGTTCACCGACGAAAACGAGCTGATGAACAAGGCGTCGCTGAAATTCAGTGCTTTCGACGACTATATCGACCTCGCTGCGGAGCGTAAGCGAGTTGCTGCCGGCAAAGAGGAGGCCTCCGAGGAGAAACAGCGCCAGATGACAGAGCAACTGAAGCGCCACTCGGATGAGATCTCCGAGATACTAAACGAGGTGATGGTGCTCCGAACTCGAAAGCACGTCAAAGAGACGCTGACCGATCAAGACGAGTTCGATATGAGCTTCAAGCCGCCAGAACTCCACAAGGAACAGTACTCGCTTCCTCCCGCATACCAGCCCATTTACCGAATGTTGCCGGACGTGATGGACGCCCTCCACCTCCCACACATCACCATCAAGAACCCACAAGCAGGGGGTACACTGAAAGCACTCTACAAACTCAATCTCTTGAAACGCCTTGAGTCGTCTACCTACGCGTTCGTCCAATCGGTGCAGACCCTCCACGAGAGTGAACGGGCGCTCCTTGGGTTCCTAGATGGGTTACCGGAGGACGAAGATATCGACGTCCTACGTACGTTTGGCACCGACGAGCCTGGATCGACGCTAGAGGATTTCGTTGAAGGAGCTGACGCAGCTGAAGATCTGGAGCAAACGCTTGAGGAGTTCGGCTTCGATAGTGGAGCCCTTCAGGCAGATGGGGGCGATGCAAACGACGAACTAGCCGATGCTACGGTGGGAGAGGTGAAAACGTACATTCGCGAAGACCTGACACTCCTCGCGTACTTCCTTTCCCGATTCATCGGTCGTGTGGCCCGTGACTCCGGGGCGATAGCGGACATGGAGGTCGAGTTGGAACAGTGGCTTGCTGACCATGGTGCCGCGGTTCTTCCAGACGTGCCTGAGGACGACCCAAACCCGATCCTCTATCCCCGGCATGATTTGAGCGAAGCCGACAGTGCCACACTGGACTTCTACGAAGCCGTATTCACGCTCCGCGAGTTCCGTGACCCCAAAATTGACCGGTTAGCCGACGTCCTGAACGGGTACGATCAGAAGGTACTCATCTTCACCCAGTACCGCGCGACTGCGGACTACGTTCACCGAACACTCGTCGACAACGAGTCATCACCGATGACGATGGAGAACAGTGCCGTGGTGAAGGGCGGTGACGAGAACAAGCAAGACATCATCAAACGGTTCGCTCCAGAGGCGTCAGGATACCAGCAGACCCTGGCTGAGAGTGACGAGACAGAGTTGCAGTACGTCGTCGCCACGGATACCCTCAGCGAGGGTGTGAATCTTCAAGACATCTCGGTGGTCGTAAATTATGATCTACCGTGGAATCCCATGCGAATTGTTCAGCGTGTTGGTCGTGTCGATCGCATTGGTTCGACGGCGGACAAATACGTGCACAATTTCTACCCTGACGGTGACATCGAGGCGGCAATCCAGCTCCTTCAGCGCTTGCAGGCGAAGATCAACGACATCGCGCTGATCGTTGGGAAGGAGAACAACATCCTCGACCCGAACGAAGATGCAGTGCTGGAAAAAGCAGGAGTCGAGACAGAAAAGACGATTGGAGAACTGGAGATTGAAGAGATCGAATCGTCGATTCGGGAATCCCGTGAGGTGACCGACTACAACGAACTCGACGACACCTCGAAGAATCCGCTGCTACGGAACGCAGGAAGTGACGAAAACGCGGCATTCGAGCGCGTGCTACTCAAAGAAGAGCTCAACGACGAATATGGACTCTCTTCAGAAGACTTCGAGTTTGCAGAGGACTATTTCGAAGAGCAGACCGACGAGCGAGAGTTTCTCTACACGAACGCCATTGGCCACGATAGTGGGCCACGTCCAGGTGTGTTCGGCCTTGTCCACCTGTGGTTCGAGAACGAAGAGACTGGGGAACCCGAAGATGCGCCGCTCGGGCGTGTACGGCGGGCGTTGTATTACAAGCCGTTCAGTGGTGATCTGAAGGAGCGACCAGTTGGTGCATTGGCCATCAAACCGGAAACCCAAGGAGAGCAGCTTTCCGGGAACACCGACAGAGTAATTGCGAACAGAGAGTCGGTCGAGGAGCATCTCTCCCAGCGGTTAGAAGAGATACGTGAAGGCCAGGTCGAGGAGGTGTTCAGTGGCGGTGGCCAGTCGGCCACGCAGGAGATGCTCCTCGATATGATGCAGATGCGAATCCTGCCACAGTACGGTGATCAACCCGCACCCGTAGATGGGCACGATACGGTCGGGGAGTGGACGAATGAGCTGTTCGACCAGCTTGATCGAGTTAAGCTGGAGCACACGGATGAAGACAGAGTATTGCGGGAGACCTTCCGGGAACACCCGGACTACACTTCGCTCGGCGATTGGCCAGTCGAGGAATTCCTCGTCGAACTGGAGGCATTCATCGAGGACAATATCGAAGCTTCTGCCGAGTACCAGACGACGCTCGTTGGCGAGAGTGCCGTGCAAGCTCGGCTCATTTGTTGGGGAGTTATCGGTCAGTAGTTCACACTGATCGTTCTCGATATCCGATTACTGCGATATCCTCAACGTGCAACACGCTCCTAATGAACTTCATACACCGCATGGCTTCGTTGTAGAGATCGTTGTTCCTCTCACCCCAATTCACCGGAACAATCAGACATCCAAATTCGATTTTCTTGCGGTTGCTTCGTTGTGTCTTCCCGCCCTTGACGAACTTTAGTATGTCATCGCTCACGCGTTTCTGTTGGCTCTTCTCAATCTCAATAGCAATCCGTTCTCCTGGGTGATACAGGTCTACGCTGGTTGAATTCCGGTGTCCATAATTTGCACTTCGGATTCAGTCCTATATCTGAATCCTGTTCGAAGTGGTAGTCTGGGAGTGCCTTCGCCACATAACTGTCCAGATCTTGTTGACTCTTCTCGAATACACTGTTTGGTGTGTCCTTGACGGCTGCAAGAATTCGTTCAAAATCGTCCTCAGGAAACATCCTCGATTTCTTCCGTTCTCGAATGTCCTTATTCAGAAACCCCTCTTTCACGACTTCTACCATGGTCTATATCATTGAGTGATATCGTTAAAATCGTGGTTATTCTGGTAGGTCATCGCAATCTATCGCTCCGAGGCTAAGACGCGCTCACTATGCGAGTACAGCCGATATTCCCGGTCAGGTTTTGGGGGTTTCCACCGAACGACACCGTTCTATTCGAGGGATGGCCGTAGGTCACGCCACCTCATATCCACCTGAGTACCTGAGGCCAACCGTACACGGTAGATGTAGGAGTCCCGCTCGTCACCAGTAGATGCACCCGCATCGTCCTGAAGTATCTCGATAACCTCTCCGTGCTCGCCATGGTATTGGAAGTCCGGGTCGCCTCGATTGGGGATGTCGATTCGGACACAGTCACCCGGTTCAACGCTCTTCATTAACAGATTCACCAGTCAATATCGCCGACCTTCGAACGTCGGAGTTCAGATAGACTCATCTCGTGCTCTGGATGCAGCCAGTACGGGTATCCATTGACGTTGAATTCACGACCGGTCGCTTGTTCGAGTATCTCTTGAGCCAGAGCAGTGAACGAGTACTCTGCACCGTTCTCCAGCCACTCGACGTTGTCACTCCGACCAGTCTTTCCCGTGATTCGACCGCGCCAGAAGTCGTCCGCCGGGTCGTACACGCGCTCAGCATCGTCTGGTAGGCTTTCCTCGTCGAACAGGACGATGTCCCCTTCCTCGACGAGCCCCGCCTCCAGTAAGACGGTGATCGCCCTGTCTGCCCGACTCGACGACCGACTCTGCTGACGTTCCTTCTGCCGGCGCTTGGCCATGTATTCCTCAGCTTCTGGTATGGGGAGCACTTGCCGAGCGCTGACGAACACCTCTTCGTGGCGCTGGTGAACGTCCAGTTCGATGCAGGTGATGTCCATCCCGTACTCACGTTCGAGCCACACGACAGGGGTTGTGATCTCCGGGCCGAAGCTGCCCGCGACAAGCAATATCCGTGGTCGGTCGTCCAGGACGAAGTCCGCATAGCCGTCCTCTGTGGTGGCGACGTCCTCACCGAGGAATTCACTGAATAGCTCGCCGACAGCTTCAGGCGTGAGTTGGTCGTCTTCGTCGCGGCGGTTGTTCCAGAACGCCCGGTGATCCTGCTGGAGTTCCTCTGCGCTGATGGTCGAGCAATAGCTCGCGTACTTAATCGCCTGGAGGTCAGTCGTCTTGTCGGCGCTGTCTCGCTTCAGTTCGATGACCACGAGCTTCCCGTCTGGGTCGAGTGCCAACACGTCAGGACGTTCGGCAGTCCGGTCAAATTTGGCATACTGGGAGGCGACCACGAGTAAGTCTTCACCGAGTATCGAGGGCGTCTCGATTATCCACTCTTCGATGTCTGCCTCGGTTAGGTGGAGAGCATCGAAGCTGGTGGGCTCAAGTGCTGTGACGCCTTCGTTGTCGACGTGATAGACCATCGTTTGTTAGCAGTATCGCTGTTGGTGTTACTTGAACGGGCCTTCTGCCTCTAACTGGTCGAATTTCTCAAACACCATATCGAAGTACTCCTCAGTCATAATTCGTGGATTCGATACCCGGTGGAAATCGTCAAGAATGAATTGGGTTTCCCGTCGGTCAAGCCCATACGCATGGAAGGCGGCAGCGTCTATTTCTGCCTGTATCTCGTTTCGCTTCTGCGGATCAGTTGCGGACTCAACCCCACCGAGCCGTTCGCGCATCTCCGCGAACTCATTCCCGTAACAATTCAACTGAGCAGCCCGCTCAGCGATGTAGTGGAACCAGTTGTCACCTTCAGAGAGGTTAGGCATCTGCGACTCTTTGAATTTGTACATTACAATGCCTGTATCCACCTTTGTCCTGAGGAGGTAATCAAGCGGAATTGAATTGAGCAGGCCGAGCTTGGCAAACAGCTCATGATCAGTGAACATCCGCTCGTAAAAGTTATGCAGGGGTTCTTCAGATAGCCCCTCCTCATACGGGGTGATCTGGTAACTCGGGATGGTTAGTAACGTGTTGTGGCAGATGATGCCTTTCGGTAACACCGATGCGATGAGCGTCCGCTCGTTCGTTGAATTGGTAATCCTGCGGAGACCGATACGGAATTCAGTACAATCCAAGAGTACGTCGTTCTCGGAGAGAGGCTTGCCTCGATGTTCCTTTAGCAGGTCATCTACAAACCCTTTCTGCGAACCCGTACCGTCGAACGCCTCGTAAATTGCGGACTTGAGGTCACGGACTGTCTTCTCGCGCATCCGTTGCTTTGCGCTTCGAGCTGGGTCTGTCTCTTCTTCAACACTCCAGAACTCCGGTTCATGTACGTCGTTGATGAAGTCTGGAGTGTATGAATACTGGTAGACGTTCTTTCCACCATAGACCGGGTACTCAGCTTCCGACCTATCGACAAATCGATCTGAGTCGCTCGTTCGTCGGAGTCCCTGGTATGGTTCCATATAGCCCGCAGGGGCATCACTGGGAGCGATTGGTGGTTTTTTGATGATGGTCTTGAGCACCTCCAACTTTTGTTCCGACTCAATATAGGGGAAGATTCCTGCCTCTGGAGAGTATTTTTCAAGGACATCTCGAGGGATACGTATGGCCTTTTCATCGAAATCTTCAAAGATGGAAAGGTCGCCTACCATGTATCTCCCCGAGACGTGGTCAGTTGAGCCACCATTTTTGAAGATGACCACTCCGAATTTGTACTGGTTGTGAACTTGCTCGAAGATGCCGTGATTCTCAAAGATGGTTAGAACATCCAGCTGCGTATTGTCCAGCAAGTGGCTTCTTAGGTCTTTACACGACGCACCGTTGTATATCGCGCCCGGAAGGATTTGTGCGACACGAGAGGAGTCTCCTGCCAAGCTAAACACTCGCTCAAAGAACAGCGATGAGAGGTCGTTTGTACTGGGGTTGATTCGCCCATCAATCTCTGGACGTTGTAGCTCATACTCCGGAGTATTCTTGAAGTACTCAGCACGTATCTCCATCTCCTCCTGATACTCCTGCCAACCCTGTGCAATCTCCTCATCAGCGAGGAGTTCCTCTTGCACCTCGTCCTTGTCGTCCGGAAGTCGTGAACGGAAAGTTTCGTCGTATTTCGAGAAGAAATCGTCACGAAGTGGCTTAATACGATCCCATGGTGGATTTCCAATAACGACATCAAAGCCGCCAGTCTCGTACACAGGGGCAAATTCGAGCACCCAATGGAACGGGTGAAAGTCTTTGACAGACTCCTGATCGACTGACTCGATCCCGGCAGCGCGGAACTGCTCAATAACCTTTTTATTGAGTTCCTCACTATGGGTGTCGATTTTTGACTCTGCCATCCGACGTGCATTCGCTGCCTCAGTCGCACTTGTTGCTTCCCGATGGCGCTCAATCGCCTCGATTACGTCTTCATATAGCTCTCGTACCCCAGACCCAACGCCGGCTCCCCAATTATTAAGCGAGGCATCCCCATCATCAGTTAATTCGACTAGGTCGGTGAAGCCGACAAGTGAGTTCCCTTGCCGAATATTGAAGTCGATGTTGGGCAGTGGCTCCACCTCACTGGGCTCATCCTCAATGTCAGCTACCATCGAGAGCCACAAACGCAACTTGCAGATTTCGACTGCTCCGTCGTCGATGTCTACCCCGTAGAGGTTGTTGAGAATAATCGACCGCTTCGCGTACAGCGAAGCACTCCCGCGTCCCTCTTTGATCGTCTCCAGTTCCTCGACGGTGCGCTCCTCCAGTTCCCATGTTTTCCCTTTGCCGTCCATCTGCTGGAAGAACTCGATGCACTGCATGTAGATGTCCAGCAGTACTTCCTGAGCAGCGAGCAGGAAGGCCCCGCTCCCAACCGCTGGGTCAAGGACTCGAGTTTCTTTCAGGAAGTCGTGATACAGCGTCTCCACGTGCTGTGTCTCGACGTTTTTGGTCGGAACCTGCGCCGTGACCGCTCCCCCATCGGCTAGTACTTCCACGCCGCTCTCAGCGTCTGGAGCGGGGAACCCAAATACGTCGTCAATCTCCTCGTAATTGGCACCGACTTCCTCGTTGAGCTGGTCGAGAAGGTATGGGTGAATCGTCCGCCGAGACATGAACCCGGTGATCTCCTCGGGGGTGTAGTACGCCCCCATCTCCTTCTGGTTGACCGTCTGCTCGAAAATGTGGCCGAGGATGGCTGGCGAGAGGTTCTTCGGATCGACGATGTCGAGTCGCTCGTCGACGTTCCAGTTCCAGTCTGAGAGGAAGTCGAGGATGTCACCGAATAGTTCGTTGGTGCGCGCGGTCGTATCGCCGAGTCGTGCATCCTCGAACTCCTCCTCGATTGGGTTCTTCGAGAACAGGCCGCCGTTGAGGTATGGGAGTGCCCCGAACTCGGTGCTCTTCTTGTTCTCGGCGAGGAAATCGAAGAACAGCGGCTCGTAGAACTCCTCGTAGACATTCTCGCCCTCGTTTACGTGTTGTTTGTGGTGGTCGTGGAGGTAGTTCGGGTCGCGGTCGAGCAGACGTTTTTCTTGGATGAAGTAAAGGAAGATCATCCGGTCGAGGGTGACCTGGACGTACCGCTGCTTGGCGTCACCGCGGTCGTCCGGGATGCCGGCGACCTCCTGCACGAGATCGGTTCGAAGGGTCTCGAACTGCTGGTAGAATTCCTTGACGACCTGCTTCGTGTCGTAGAGATCGTCGTATATCGCAGCTGCTGAGCCGTACTCAAGGCTGTTGAGCTTTTGGAGGATCGTGTTCTTCTCGCCGCCTTCGCTGGTCATCTGCTCCTTGGTGAAGGAGAGTTTTTGATGCTTGATGCGTCCGTGTTGTTGCCCGTCGAGCGCTCGAATGCGAGTGAGGAATGTGAACTCCTCGTAGTCGTTGGTGGCGACGAGGTTAGTTCGACGGCGTCGGTCGTCTGGTTTGAAATCTGAGGCAGATTCGCCCGCACCCGCCTCAATGAGCACGATGAACTCTCGGTCGGTCAGCTGGAGGACGAGTTCGTTGTCTTCACCGAGGTTTTCACGGACTTTCAGACCGCGTTTTTCGAAGGTAGAGGCGACATCGGAGAGCGAATCCCAGCCAGCGATGTCCTTCGCTGTGATCTGCTGGAGTGTATCCATGGGCTAAACTTCTACCAGGGATACATAAAACTAGACACACTGGGATGCTGGTGGTACATCATCGTGGGAAAATAATGTTTCAGATAATATGTGTCTTGAATTCGATAGACCACAAGTACTAATCCAATTCGTTGGCGAACGCTTCGTGAGCCCGGTACACTGCATGCAGTTCAGGCCTGATTTTCACTGTTTTCGCCCGTTCATCATACTCAAGGAGATAATTTCTGTTGTCATCCTCGCTATTGTCGAATTTGGTCAGGTGTGACTGAATGAGAGACACGTAACAGGCATTTCTGTCGCCCTGCGAAATGGCGTCTGCGATGTCCCTGACATCGACTATGGTACCAGGTTCGAATTCAACGAGAAACTCGATGATGCGCCGCCTCCTCTCGTTTGAAAGGAGATCGTAGGCATAGGCAGGATCGATTTTATTAGTCGACTGGTTAGGCTGCGGTTCGATAACGTCTCGGATGCGTTGGAGCAGTTGCATCAAACGATTCTATCCGCAACTGCTCAATGCGTTGGTATAAAAGCGAAGACTAGGAGGCTCTTTTCACCAACCAGACTCGACCAACTCATCTGTCGCGCACACCTCACAAACCGCTGCTTCCCGTGTCTCGACATCAGTGGAGTGTCGAGGAGTCTTACCACCGAGATATGACCAACCCTGCTCGGTGACGTGGACATATTCGTGGGCCATCCCAGGCTGTTCAATCAAATCCAACTCTTTCAGATTTTTCAGCACCATTCTATGTATCTCGGAATCGTACTCACACTCGAGGCGCTCATCGACAAGGCGTTTGAGTTTGTGATAGTCGACTGGATCGTGGTAGGCAACGAGCTCAAGCATCACTCGTTCTGCTGGTTTCGGTGCTGAAGGCATACACGTAGAACATCTCGATGACATTTCTATACGATGGGCTTAAACGTGACATAGTATTGTTTTGTTGAGGTCTAGTTATACCGGGCGATGGTCAAGAATTGATAAGATGTCTGCCCTGGTCGACATCCACCCAACGATACGGCTGGATCATACAGTCGAGAGGAAAAACGAGTCACAACAACACTGGGCAATCAAAGCTGCAATTAGCGACAAACTACATGCAGACCCTAGTTGCGTGGGGGCGATAGAAACAGAGAAGAAAACGTCCGATTTGATTGGAGATATTCGCTGTCACCTTTCCGACTCTCCACCCGATATGCCACAGCGATCTGTCGTCGAGATCGAGACTGCCGCATCGAACAAAGATCGGCTACGAGCAACTATTGACCATCTCCGATTTGGCTACGCCGTTTACTGGGTATTTACTGTGGATGCTCACGAGGCCCGGCGGGAAACAGAGGATCTGTTGGACGAATTTATGACTTCGACGCCATCACTGGGTGTTGCCTCACTTGCGGACGGCGAGCTTGCTTTGGGCACTCCCATTGTCTGGGATGAATTCTCTCCTCCAGATCCATGGCTGGGGCAGCACGAGCTCTATATTCCGACCTACAACCGATGGGGCAGCTGCTTTGACCATGGGGACTTCGCGGTCGATGGTGACCGTGTGGCAATCTATCGCCAGCCCGGCAGCGGAGTACTGTATGCGAGCCGGTATCTTGAAAACGGTCAGCAAACGCTTCCTAGGCATTCTCCTTGGAAAAAGGATCAATTTCAAGAGAGTATTCGAGAGGGCGAGGTTGAACGGGTATCCCCGGTTCGGGGCCCCCCATGAGTTGGACGAAGCTACAGAGGTGATCGTCCGCGATTCCATAGATATCTGCCAAGAATTAGTGGCGACCGAAACAGCCTACTTGTCGGAATATATCTTCTCACAAGTTGCCAACACACCGTGACAGAATCTGGTCTACGACGCTACAGCAGATTGAGTTCCAACGATCGTTCACTGCGTCTGATGTTCGGGACGCCATCGATGGCGAACCACCCACTGAACGGACAGTTCGGAACACTCTCGATGCGATGGAAACCCTGGATCTACTCGAGAGCGAAGGCGGAACTGGAAGTGCTCCACGCCAATACTATCCTCAAAATCCTGGCCCACCCAAAATGTCCTCGGGCTATACCCCTCGGGAAAGTACCCAATCAGGTACGTTTCCGTATCCCGGCGCGAAGGGAGGGCTCTCCGATTGGATTGTCGATACGATGCCGGCCCACGATACGTATATCGAGGTATTTGGTGGTGCAGCAGGCGTCATGTACAATAAACCCCGATCGAAGTACGAGATCTACAACGACCACAACGAGGATCTGACGCAATTCTTTACAGTCCTCCGAGACCGACCTGACGAACTATCTGAGTGGCTCGAGTCAGTCCCCTATTCACGAGCGCAGTACGAGCAATGGGTAGCAGAATTTTATAACGGGGTGCGTCCAGACGATCCCATCGCACGTGCAGGCCGGTTCTTCTCACTTCGCTACATGCAGTTTCTCGGCATCGCGTCGTCACCAAATGGTTTCAAAACACGCGCACGCCGGTCACCCGCACGTACGTTCGACAATGCTCGAAAAAGAATCCACTCGCTTGCTCGCCGGTTCGATCAAGTCACCATCGAGAGTCAGGACTTCCAAGCAATCCTCGAGAAATACGATGATTCCGCTGTAGATGTCCTCTACTACGCTGACCCCCCTTATGTTGGTGGAGAAGACCAATACAATGGGGAATTCGACCATGACGTCTTTGTCGACTGTCTCCGTGATATCGAGAATGACTGGATGGTTTCGTGTTCTACGATTCCCGATGGACTTTCGGAATTCACCATTGTAGAGCAGCAGAGTCGCCATCGAATGACGCGAAGTTCAGACGAGGTCAGCGAGAGAATCGTTTGCAATTTCGACCCTGAAGAGCGATCAGCATTCGCCAACGGCAACAGTAACTGACCGCTATTCAATCTCCCTTTGGTCTTCCTGCACCACTATCCTTGTTTGCCGAAAGGAGTTGAAAAGAGAGACTTGAGTTGGTCTACAACTCACATCTCTCGTTTCACCGAGCGTTGTCTCTCATTTACTCAAAGAGACGGGTGAGGCGAACCTACCTCCCCGGACGGTAGCAGGGTAACATTTGAGTCGGTGGGCTGCATACACCTGTATGCAGATGTCTAAAAGTATCAGGCTTTCCGAGGAAGCCTACGAGCGGTTGGAGGCCCACAAGAAGGAGGAAGAGACGTTCACCGACGTGGTTCTCCGACTCGCCGGCGAGCGCTCCCTCCTCGAACTAGCCGGGATCTTCACCGACGAGGAGACCGCGGCCCTAGAAGAGGCGATCGAGGAGCGACGAGAACGGCGCCGCGGCGAGTTAGAAGACGTCGCCGACGAGATGCAGGGTGCATAGAGTGTTGCTGGACACGTCTTTTCTCATCGACCTGATGAACGGCGACGAAGACGCCATTGAGAAGGCTCGCGAGCTGGAGACGAACCTCATCCAGCAGCGGCTGTCCTCAATGACGCTGTTCGAGCTCTACTACGGGATCGAGCGATCGAATCAGTCCAAAGCGGAGCGAGAAAAGGTGGAGAACGTTCTCTCCTCGAAGCCAGTCCATCCAGCCGACACAGCAGTCATGCGGAAGGCCGGGCGACTGTCAGGGCAACTTGTGAACGAGGGCAACACCGTCGACGATGGTGACGTCATTATTGGTGCGACTGCCGATGTCGTCGATGAACCCGTGCTCACTCGGAACGTCGACGACTTCGACCGCCTCGGCGTCGACGTCGAAACCTACTAACTCTCAAAACTACCGAACTGCCCGTAACGTTACGGCCCTCCGTTTTGGAGGGCCATCTTTTCCGCTCGAACCGGGGGAAAGGACGTCGAGATCACCGCCGCTCACCTGGTGGAATCGATGCCCGTCTCCTCGGTTTTTATACCAAATTCCATACATTATTCCCCCGATGAGAGTCGGCCCCCCTTTTTTCTCTGTATAGTACCCATTACCTTGGTTCCATTTTGCCTATCATGCATCGCCGTTGAAGGAATATATTCGCTCTCTCGATGGTTTACAGCGAATATATTGCTTCGATGCCGTTATACGAGAATCGGTAACAAAAGTAGCGGGCCGGGTAGTGCCCTATCTGGGCATTAGAGTCGAAATACGGGGAATATGTATTTTGTTTCGCGGGTTGCTCTAGTGTCAGAACAACATCGATTACGAATGTAGCGACGAATCTCCCGAGAACGACGCTGAAACAGTCGTATCTGGAAGGATAACACCTCGAAACCCCCCTCACTTTGGTAGTGGCGAGAATCGGCTAATGACGAGAAGATACTGATACTAAACTATGCTGTCATATGCGCTAGGGAAGGTGGCAACTCTCAGTCGCCATTGACGAAGCACAGTCGCCGACTCACAGTTCGCCGAGGTCACTCTCAGTCGGCGGTGTCCTATGACTGCTGCTGGACGTGGCGGATGGTCTCGATCAACTCTACCACCGCGTTTGTTGGGCGCACGAGGCCGGCGGCGGGGTTCCACTCAACCACGCCGTGTTTCTTCCAGAACCGGCGGGTGCGACTGGTAGACCTCAGTATACACCGGTTTATAGCCGGCTGCGGACTCGCCGTCCGGCCCGGTGCCGTTCTCCTCGGTGGCGAGTCGGTCGGCCAGCTCGTTACGGTGAACCTCGTCGGCCTCGTGTTCGTCTAGAACGACCAGCAGCTGCCGCCGACGGCGCGCTGCGAGGATACGATAGACTTCCTCTGCTGCAAGGGACTGGTCGTTGGGAACGGTGCTGTTGCTTCGAAGAAAGAGTCGTAGGCCAATCAGAGGGCCACGAACGAAGCCGAGACGCCGCCGTTCTCCCCAGTTATATGCTTCTCAGACCGGTATGCAGCCATCTTCGGCCTCCATAATCCGCCCTTATCGCTGACGACGTACTCAAGGGCGTCCTCGTTCTCGTCCATCGCGACGCCACGTTGCTCGAGCAGCTCCACCATGCGGCGAGCGTCGGCGAGCATACCTTCGGCGTCTGGTCTGGACACTACCACCGCCAGTCGGAGGCTCACCGACGTCTGTAGCGGCCTCCTCGTCAGCTGTGTGCTTGCCGTCCAGCGCGGTGTTGCCGCCGCCGTTGGCGGGCTCTGTGTGACTGACGCCCTGTCCGATGGATTCGAACTCGGTGTCCTCCTGGACGGGGAGTTAAGTATGCCATCGGACTCAGAGATGTCGACGTTCGTGAGCCTGTAGTGGTCTCCGTCCTTGAGGGAAACGTCGCCGCCACTCGACTCCCAGACCACGAAGTGCAACTCGACAGTCTCGTCGGCAGCGGTCGCCTTAACACGGCTGCGCAAATGTGGAGAAACAGCTCAAAAACTGCACGTCTCGAGGGTAAGGTCTCTTCGGCTGACTTCACCTGCATCATTAGCTCGTTTCATGATTGCTTCCACTGTCCTTTGGAGACCGCTTGATTCCCCAGCCATCCCGTTAGAGACGATTTCATCGAATGCTTCGATAAGGAGCGCGGCGTTGACCTCCAGGTCGAACGTGTTTTGATAGCCCGACTTCTGGGTAGGCGTGAGACTGATGAGGTTTTGCTGTTCAAGAGCTTTGAGCCGGTCGCTGAACCGGTTGTATGACCGTGCAGAATGACCATGTCTTGTTGCGATGGTTTCGTATGCTTCAAAGAGGTCGGAAGTTGGTACTTTATTCGACGAACTCGACGGATCGATACTTTTGATGGCAACGGAGAGTAAGGCCAGTCGCTCTTGGGTCGTAAGGCCTTTCAGAGAATTTTTCACGTCGTCTTTGTCTATCTGGGTGTCGGCTTCACGGACATGCTCAACTGAGACATTGTCAGCATTTTCATCATCCGCAATTTCACCCGATTTCTCCAAGAGTTTGAGGGCTTGCCGGGCACTGCCGCTGTCTCGAGCGGTGATGGCCGAGCAGAGTGGAATGACGTCATCGTTGAGGACACCATCTACGAATGCTTCTTCTTTGCGGGCACCCAGGATAGCTTCGAGTTCGGTAGCTTTGTATGGGCTAAATTCAATGAATTCCTCGCAGAGACTGTCTTTGACGGTTGGTGAGAAATTTTTGATGCAGCCTGGGTCGTTAGTGATCCCGATGAGTCCGACGTCGGTGTCCATCGGAAGATCTCCGTTTGTGGTTGCACGTGAGATTTTATAGAGGATCTCGTCTTCACCTAGACCGTCGAGTTCGTCAAGGACGATGATGTTGGTATCTCCGGAGCTTTCGAGTTCGTCGAACATTTTCTCGTATAGTTCGCCTTGGCTATAGCCGCTCCCGATTTTGTCGTAGCCGGACGGATTTCGGATTTCCCGGAGGGAGTTCGTGATTTCTCGGGTGGTATCGTAGCTGCTTTTGTCGTTGTGGGAGTCAGAACAGTTGACGTAGACAGTAGTGACGTTGATGCCCTTTTCGGCGCAATCCTCGGTAAGGGTCTCCAGGATGGATTTTGTTAGCGAGGTTTTGCCGGTGCCGTTCTTGCCGCGCAGAACGATGTTTTTGGGTGGTGAGCCTCGGTATACGCTTTTGAGGGCACTGACGAGTTCTTGTTCTTGAGTTTCGCGTGCAAGGAATTCGTCTGGTGTGTATGAGTCGTGGCGGAGTACTCGATCATTGTCGAAGATTCCGTTTGATTCGAATATAGACATGGTTGGAGAGGGTCTTGTTTGTGCCTGCGTACTTCCGTTGGTTGGTTGGTTGCATAAGTGTTTGGGTGAATGTGGGTAGTGTGGTGAGTGACCCTATTTACTTATATACCCGGAGACACCGCACAGTGAGTGCATCGTAAGAAAACGGTGGGGGGTAGAGTTGGAGACATTTTATTAGTTGGTTGTATTTGAGAAAGGTTTATTAGTGTATGAATCATAGGCTTCCGTAGTAGACCCAAGGGTAAATTGAGAGAGTACTGTGTACTCCGAGATAGACCCCGCGCGACCCCCACCCCTTCTCTACTGGCTCCGCACTCACCGTACGGTGTGTCGGGGGTATATACGAGATACTGAAAAACAGCCTGCACATACCGCACCAACCGCACTTACCGCGGTGGTGATTGCGGTATTGTCGCAGTCATTTCTGAGGTCTACTGCTGTTTGGTGCGGTCTTGTTCTGTAACTGTAGGTGCGCGCCAGCGTTTTATCGGGTCGAGATCGACAACGCCCAGCTGGTATTGATATGGATGAAGACGTTTTCTCTGGGGCAACTGAAGGCAACCATTATACGTGTTGCACCAGATGTTGTGCATAAGCAACACCTGGAGGAGTGAAGACGGGCGTCATACTCCGGGTATTGCACCGGAGAAACCATGAGCAACAACCCTCTATCCGCCGCCCCAGAAAACTCTGACATACAGGAATGGGCATGTCCGTACTGCGAGCAGACCCGCCAATTCCTCCCGGAAATTCGAGATCACATTACCGAGTCAACGGAAGGAGAACACCGAGGGGTTGACGGCTTGAAGCCCACCCGGGATATCGTTGCGTACGGTACTGATGGTGAGGAGGTCGAACGTATCGAAGGAGTGCCGACCGAACCTGCCGACCCACTAGAATCCTATTCAAAGCAGGAAATCATCATCAATAGTTGGTTAGCTGCCGACCGAGACCCGGATCGAAAAGCGGTCGAAGCAATTTCAGGCTCCACCCAGCAATACGTTTCCAAACTGCTGAACGACCTTGAGTCCGGAGAAATACCACGCGAGACCTACATCGAAGTGCTGGACTACGGCCTCAAGAACGAGTTGGAAGAACGACTCGAAGAATACGACCCAGAAGACACGGAGAACACATCCATGAGTGCACAAACAACGGCAACACCAGAAGACATCATCGACAACTCGACGAAGAAAGAACGAATCATCGCAGCGCACAGAGTCAGTCCCTCGGCGGAGAAAAACGCGGTTGCAGACGCGCTAGGTGTCAGCTACGAGTACGTCAGGCAAATTTTCAACGATATCGAGGATAGAGAACCTGACGAGTGGCAGAAGCTGCGTGAGGGAGATCTCGAGGAAGATCCAGATCCTGAGCTGAAGGACGCTGTTGAACAGCGTTTGCGTGAGGCGGGCGCGCTAGCCGGCGAGCGCGAGGAACGGAGTGAGGCCGCGTCGCGTGAGGCAGTGTCTTCGGCGCAGGTAGAAGGGATGGTTCCCGCTTCGGAGATCGCGGACGTGCGCGACAAGATCGAACTGCTTCTCGAACAGGCCGAATACACTGGTGATGAAGATGCGGAGTTCGTGGCCAGAAAAGGTCTCCAGTGGATAGACGATCTTCTCGAGCAAGCCGAGTAGCGAGTTACTCGTTGTCGATTGCTGTAATCCAGGCCTCAGCTGTTTCGTCGATTTTCTGTTTTGCTTCGTTCACAGGAACCGTTATTTTGATTACTGCTTCAGATTCTTCATGGTCAGGCTCTGTACTCGGGAATTCGTAGACGTGAATATCGACAGTATCGTGGCTGGAGCCCTTCCAGAATACCTCCATTTGTGCAAGCTGACCATTTCTTGTGCAGTCGTAGACAGTCACCCAACCATGTTCTGTTGAGGCCAACGGGTCAGTGTACATTTTCGACCAATTGTCAGGTACTGCTGGTGGTTCTATCATAGATTTCTGTACGCTGATATGGATGTAGGCGTCGTATAGTCTCCCGTGTTGTGCCTCCGGTTGTACGCTCGCTGAGTCGGCCCAACGCTAGTCCATAGTTTTAATATAGATGGTTGTTTTGAGCTAGTTGGAGCAACCAACGAGGTTGCAGAGACTGCCCGGAAGCGACCGTAACGCCCGCTGTGGCGGTTGCTCTGGCAAACGCGACACAACGAGTAACAACCATATATGAACGAGACGATCTGCTGCTCTCGCCCGCCCGCCTGCGGAGGTATCGACCTATGAGTACTGATGCATCGACTGCGCACGCGAACGCGCCCGAACACGAAGACCCCTCGAACGACGAAATCGAAGGGCTCTCCGCCCCTATGCACCGCAATGACGACGGTGACGCGCTGGCGCTCTCAATCGTGCTCTCTCCCGACCAGATCGCCGCCCTCGACATTGGCGATTCTGTGGACACCGTTCGGCCAGTCGTTCGGAACGGATCGATCCACATCGAACCCGCCTGACGTGGTACAATAGCGGAATTATAATGTGCGTCATCCTGATTGATTGACCATGGGAAAACAGGCGTCCACCTATCCGCCCGAGGAACAACGCGAACGGTGGAAGAAACGAGCGGACGAACTGGACATGTCAATGTCAGAGTTTCTGGCATCGATGACTGAAGCTGGCATTAAGAAGTTCGAGAGAGACGTTGAACCCGATTTTACGAAAGCAGAGCTGCGCGAGCAACGCGCCGACCTGCTGGAGGAACTGAATCAGTCGCGCGAGCGTATTCAAAAGCTTGAGCAGCAAGTGTACCGTGGGGAGCGCCAGGCCATTCTTGATTTCATCGAGGATAACCCGGCTGCGGAATACCACGAAATCTTGTCGCGTATTCAACAAACTGCCGGGAAGCGTCTCACCGATCACCTGGACTTCCTCACCATCGAAGGAGAAATAGAGTCGAACACCTCGGAGCAGTACTTTGTCGTCGAAGACAACGACGACGATGGTGGGGTTGAGTAGATGGAGGCCGACTACGACCCGGACTCGAACTACCATTCTGGGTCGATCCCGGTGCAGGAAGCGAAGGCAGAACTCGGCGTGTTCAAACGCACAGTTGACGTGCCGACCAGGTATCGACTCGACAACTTCGCATCCGGCCTCGATCCCGACACTGTGTGGGATGCGTTCGTTGAATCAAGAGACAAGAATTGGAGCGAGCACACGCTGAAGTACCGGTATGAGTCGCCGTGGAACAAGTGGTGCGCGTTCGCACGCGAGCGCGGTGTGAATTCGGTTACGCCCACGGCAGAAGACCTCGAGGACTGGTTCAGTGTGACGATTGAGGATTCGAAATCCGTTCAGACCGCCCACGACATTCACTTCAGAGTGCTGATTGCGGTGTTCTCGTGGGTGACTGAGCACACCGACTATCCACACCGATACAACCCGGTTCTGCAAGCGGTGTTGCTTGAAGGAGCTACGGAGGAACTGTGGGCGGAACGTGTGTTCCGTCGAGACAAATATTGGACAGAGGATGCTGAATGACTGATAATAAAGATCGACTTGACAAACTCGAAGCGGGGAAGAACGCCTACGGTGAGGTATCGGGGAATCCGAAAGACCGGCTTGCTGAAGTTGAGCCGGAATTTTTGGCCGTTGATGAAGACCCGTTTGATCTGTTCATGCTCGAAGACCGGCATCAGGAGATCACTGACGCGACCTATAATCAGTGGACGAGAACCTTCGACCAGTGGCGTAACTTCATGGAAGCCCAGGGACGCCATCCGGCGTGCCCGTCAAGCGTGCACGTTTCGAAGTTCGTTAGATTCCAAACCGAGGAATTGGAGAACAGCGAGGGAGACGTGAAGAGCAAGCTCTTCCGGGTGAATGCTGCATATGAGTGGATGCAGGAAGACGGGCAAATCCCAGCACCGACAGATTACAATCCGTACAAGAAGTGGTTGAAGAAGGGTCGGTTATCGACAGACAGTGAACGCTCGTATCCGAGAATCTCGTTGGATGAGCTTCGAGAGAGGGTCAATGACATCACAAACATTCGGGAACGGGCTCTCACCGTCACGCATTTGAAACTCGGGTGTCGCTCGAGTGAGCTTGCGAACATTAACCTGGCCGACATCAGCATCGAGCACGATGAACTGCGTGAGCACTACACTGAGATGGGAACGCACCCGAAAATCGAGCAGTACGAGAATGTAGTGTATATCCCGTCTGAGCGGGATGGGAACAAGCGTGAGGTAGATACGATATTGCCGCTTGACGAAGAGACTCGGCAGGCGATCGTGGATTGGTTGTTGATTCGTCCGGATAATTCGAAGGATGCGTTGTTCTTCACGGACAAAGGGAAACGTCCCGCGCACAACGACATCGCGCACTTTTGGAAGAAGTACTGGTGGCCGGAGTACAAGTTCGGTGAGGATGAGTACTACGATTCAATCACGCCGCATTGGTGTCGACACCACTTCACGTCGTGGTGGAGTACCCAAGGTATCCCGAGGGTGCAACGGAAGTATATGCGTGGTGACCGGACTGACGAGTACAATCGCCGGCGGTCAGCGATGGACGCCTATATGCACGAGTACTTCGAGAACATCGAACCCGTGTATCGGGAGGGTATTTTCCAGCTGCGGTTGGACAAGGTGTAGTCGAGACTGGGCGTCGGTCGAGCGGTCTCTTTCTATTCGTGTGTCTTGTGTTGGAAGAAGTGCTGCTAGTTAGTGCTGATTTTGCTTATAAAGACTCGGCGTGTTCGCGTTAGTTATCGTCCCACTGTGTGTCGTTTTCGTCCCGAATATGGTAATTTTGCTCTATCTTGTTCAGCTCTATCAGAAGCCGAAAGATTGCCTTAACGAGGTTCGCATCGACGTCGAATCGATCCGCGTTCTCGCCCGCTCGCTCCATCACTCGAGCCTCCTGCGTTTCGTCCGTCGTGGGTAAGTCCTCGGCGGCTTTCACCTTCGCAATGGTGTCTGCGACGTAGGTTCGGCGCGCGATCAGTTCGACGAGGTCCTGGTCGATCTCCTGGATCTCCTCGCGTAGTTCCTCGAGGTCCATCTCCTCGGGCGCCCGTCCTTCGTCGTTCGGTTCGTCGGTCGTGGTCTCTGAATCGTTCGTCATAACGTTGTGGCTCCCTCGGTCCGCGTTCGAACCAATCGCGTCGTCCCCGGTCTGTCTCGCCACCGCCCACACACCGTCTCGAGTGCGTCTCGATTACCAACGGCCACGTAACTCGGGCCCGTCCCGGAGAGCGAGACGCCTGCAGCGTCCGGAAGCGCCTCGAGCATCGGTTTGGTCGCACACTCGAGGGCGCCACAGAAGGCGAAGCCGTTGACGGTCATCGCTTCGGCGTAGCGTCCGTCGAGGGCGAGTTCGGCGACGAGGTCGGCCATCGAGTCGATCCGTTTGCAGGCGTCTACGTCGGCGTCGGCGCTGAACGACTGTTCCGGTGGGGTGTAGATGGCGGCGTGCCGTGCGAAGTCCGATCGGTCGTGCTCGAGCAACCGGTCCTCCGTGTTGTCGGTGATCGTGACGCCCCCGAGCATGCTCGCGCTCGCGTCGTCGAGCGCGCCGGTGACGGTGACGCCCGCGTCCCTGGCGGCCTCGACGCCGACCAGGCAGGCCTCGAGTCGGTCCACGTCGTCGGCGAGTCCGGAGCCGAGGGCGTCGAGCGTCGCGAGTACGGACGCGTTGGCGGCGGCGCTCGAGCTCTTGAGCCCCGAGGCGAGGGGGACGTCGCTTTTGGTCGCGACCGTTCCGCCCTGGATCGAGTCCTCGAAGCCAGCGTCGTCGCGGTAGTGCTCGAGCGTGCGCTCGACGCAGCGTTCGATCAGCGTGGTGTCGGCGTCGGGAGCGTTCTCGACCGTCCCGGAGACGCCTTCCGAACCGTCGAGTTCGACCGTCGCGGTCGTCTCGAGGTCGATCGCGAACGCGGCGCCCGTGCCGGTCGCCAGAGCGTTGAGTATCGTGCCAGCAGCGGGTGCGGTCGCCCGACCGTCCATACGGTGTCTCTCTTGTACGGGCTATTTACGGCTGATGGTCGGTGCGGTTCTGGCCGCATTCGCCGAGTCGCCGGTATCGGTCGGTATCAGTACCATCGTGCGTCACCAGTAGCAGCGCCATCGCACCACCCTCGAGGGCCACGGGCAGTCCGTGGTGCTTTTGCCGCCCGCCCCCAAGAGGTGCGTATGAGCACGCGAAGCAACGTCGCCCCGAGCACGCTGCCGGTCGAACTGGTCGACGGCGGCGTCGTCGTTCGCTACCTCGACGGACGGGAGACGTTCTACAACGGCGTTCCGGAACCGAAGGCGGGAAGCGTTCGGTCCCCGCCGGGAAAGGAGGTCCACGTCCTGGTCACCGATCCCGACGGCGTCGAGGGCGTGATGACCTACGTCAACGATCGAAATACCCACGAGGACATCCTCGAGGCGACGGGCGTCGGGCGAGTCATGCTCGAGGCGACGGACGAGGAGGAGTTGTTTCCCGGAGTTACCGTAACGACCGAGGGGTACTCCGTTCGCGTCGAGGCGGATCACGCTGTCGTCGACGGCCGGGTGTTCGTCTTCGCCGAGGACGAGATGAGCGAGCACGCGTACGAACTGGTCGAGGGTGAGGGAGGAGACGAGCGGGACCAGGAAGAGGTGCGAGACGAACGGGACAAACGGGACGAACGAGACAGGTCCGAGTGATGCCGCTTCAAAAACAGTGGCGACCCCTCGAGCGTTCGACCGTCGCGCAGGCGCCGGATCGTCCGGGGGTTTACGAACTCGGCGATGCAGACGGTGAGGTCCGAACGATCGACTCGGGCGTCCTCCGGGACGAACTCAAGACGGCGCTCGCCTACGAGAGCGCCGACCGGGTGCGCTGGGAGGCGACGCACACGCTCGAGGAAGCCGAGAACCGAGCCGTCGAGCACCGTGCTCGAGCGGGTCTCGAGGAGTAGGCGACGGCGTCGCTGCTGGCCGAGGGTGACTCGTGCCAGACTCACTGGATGTACGACGGGCCTTCGGCGTCGCAGTGTCGTTCGTGTTCCTCGGCATCGTCTTGAAGATCGAACAACAGGCCGCACTCCTCGCACTCGTACCAGGTGGCGTCGTCGCGCTGGGTTGTGACCACCATACCACACCATGGCACGCGAAGGGGGAAAACCGTTACTCCGGCAGTGGGTCACGGACGGCGAGCAATTCTAGAATTCTAGCGCTCTTCGTTCGAGCGGCCGGCCCGATCCGCCGCGGTCTCGAATCCGAGTTCGGACTGCTCGAGCGACCGGCGACCCTCGCGTTCGGCGAGCGCCTCCGGATCGGGGGCGACGTCGTCGGTGATCCGCGCCCACGAGTTGTGCACCTTCGCGTGACACCACCGACAGAGATAGATCGTGATCTCGTGACCGACGGTCTCGCCGTCACGAGCGTAGGACAGGTGGTGTTCCTCGAGTAGTGGGCGCTCGCCGGAGATGGCCGACTCCTGGGGAAGCTGGCCGAGTCGGCGTTCCTCGAGCCCGCAGCGAGCGCACTCGCGTTCAGTCGTCCGGGACCGGAAGTGGGGGCATGCGGCCCAGGGTGAGGGTTCATTTGCGTTACTCTCGTCGCTTCCGTTGCTCCCGTCGCTCGCGTCCGACGCCGACTCGCTCGCACCGTGACATCCGTTACAGTCGCCTTCCGCGTCGACGACCACGCACGCGTAGTCGGCCTCGGCTCGCTCGCGGGCGAACTCGGGGTCGTGCTGGTAGTGATCGAAGGCGTATCGGCACTTCCCGTCGCTGGTGAGGTGATCGCAGACGCCGGCGAACGCGTAGGGGTCGTCGACGCCGACCGACGTTCCCCGTGGCGTCTTCTCCATACCACTGTGTACGCTCGAGCGAAGTTGAATCTGTGGTCTGTGCCCGCTCGGTGCCGATACGCCTTTTACCCTGCCGCCGCCACTCGAGGCCGTGCCAGTCGTGTACGACCCAGACGGTGCGGCGCGGACGCTTGCGACGACCGTCGACACCGCCGACTCCCTCCTCCAGCAGACTCGCGGGTTGATGTTTCGTCGGTCGCTCCCCGACGACTACGCGCTCGCCTTTCAGTTCGAGCGGGCGAAAACCCGCGACATCCACATGCTGTTCGTGTTCGTTCCGCTCGACGTACTCTGGGTCGAAGATGGCGTCGTCCAGCGGGTGGAAACCCTCCGACCCTGGCGAGGATTCGCCAGAGGTCGGGCCGACCTCATCCTCGAGTTGCCGGCGGGTGCCGCCGACGGCGTCGAACCTGGTGAGCGGCTCGTTCTCGAGGGCGATTCCCGACGAAACTGATCCGCCATCGTGTCAGCCCGCCTGTGACGCGTGGCAGGTAGTGCCGTGACCGGCGCCTTTAACCATCGACGGGGCCACGGCTGAGATACAATGACACGAGACTCGTTCTCACCGTCAGAGGATAGAGGAAGTCGGGGCGACCCGGCTGGCCGCGAAATTCGTCGATAACGCCTTTTCCACCGATTCTATGACTCGCCCACCCACCCCGCTTACGGATACGTCCGTCGAACTGCTGGATACGACCCTCCGAGACGGCGAACAGGCGCCCGGCGTCTCGCTCTCGCCAGACGAAAAAGTCGAGATCGCCCGCGCCCTCGAGCGCGCCGGCGTCGCCGTCATCGAGGCCGGGAGCGCGTGTACTGGTGCAGGCGAGCGCAAAGCCATCTCCCGCGTGACCGACCTCGACCTCGAGGCTCGCGTGACGAGCTTCTGCCGCGGCGTCAGGAACGACGTCGACCTCGCCCTGGACTGTGACGTCGACGGCGTCCACCTCGTCGTCCCCGCGAGCGACCGCCACGTCGAGGGGAAAGTCGGCAGCACCCGCGAGGACGTCCTCGAGACGACCGCAGACCTGGTCGGCTACGCCGCGGATCACGGCCTCTGGGTCGAGGTGATCGGCGAGGACGGCTCGCGGGCCGACCTGGACTACCTCGAGACCCTGATGGAAGCCGCCCTCGAGGCCGGCGCCGACCGGACCTGCTTCGCCGACACGGTCGGCCACACGGGCCCGGAGCGAACGGCGGAGGCGGTCTCCCGGCTGGCCGAACTCGGGCCAGTCAGCGCCCACACGCACGATGACCTCGGCCTCGGCGTGACGAACGCCCTCGCCGCCGTCTCCGCGGGGGCCGACCTGGTCCACTGCACGGTCAACGGACTGGGCGAACGCGCCGGGAACGTCGCCCTCGAAGAGGTTGCCATCTCGCTCGAGCACGTCTACGGCGTCGAGACGGTCGAACTCGAGGAACTCTACGACCTCGCCCAGCGCGTCGCCAGGGCGACGGGCGTCGAACTGGCGCCGAACAAGGCCGTCGTCGGGCAGAACGCGTTCACCCACGAGAGCGGCATCCACACCGACGGCACCCTGAAGGACGACAGGATGTACGAGCCCTACCCGCCCGAGACGGTCGGGCGGGAGCGACGACTCGCGCTCGGCAAGCACACCGGCCGGGCCGGCGTCAGGGCCGCGCTCGAGGAACACGGCGTCGACGCGACCGACGAACAGGTCGGGACGATCGCTACTCGAGTCACCGAACTCGGCGACCGCGGGCGGCGGGTGACCGACGCCGACCTCCTCACGATCGCCGAGGACGTCACCGGCGCCGACCGCGACCGGACGGTCGAACTGCTCGACCTGAACGCGACCAGCGGCGGCGAGGTGCCCACGGCGAGCGTTCGCCTCTCGGTCGCCGGCGAGGAACGAATTGCTTCGGGGACTGGCTCAGGCCCCGTCGACGCCGCCGTCTCCGCCGTTCGCGAAGCGATCGGGTCCGCTGCGGACGCCGACCTCGAGGCCTACCACGTCGACGCCGTCACCGGCGGTACGGACGCGGTCGTCACCGTCGAGGTCACGATGGCTCGAGACGACCGCAGCGTGACGGTCGCCAGGAGCGAGGCCGACATCACCCGCGCGAGCGTCGAGGCGATGGTCGACGCGCTCGACCGGTTGCTCGAGGACGAGGACGAACGGCAGGTAGTGGCGTCGGCGGACGACTGATCGTTCGCTGCAGAACGAAGGGGACGCCGAGTGACTCGAGTACGAACTCAGTAGATCCGATCCAGGTCAGACTGCTCGTAGCTGTGTTCTTCCGCGGGGAACGCCCCGCCCTCGACGGCGTCGACGTAGCCCTCGGCGGCCGACTCCATCTCCTCGCGGACGTTTCCGAACTGCTTCGAGAACGAGGGACTCCACTCGCTGATCCCCACCGCGTCGTGGAACACGAGCACCTGTCCGTCACAATCTGGCCCCGCACCGATCCCGATCGTCGGGATGTCGATTGCCTCCGTGACCTGCGACGCGACGTTCGAGGGAACGTGCTCGAGGACGAGCGAGAACGCGCCAGCGTCCTCGTGGGCCTGGGCCAGGTCGACGATTGCTCGGGCGGACTCCTCGTCGGTTCCCTGGCGGGGGAAGCCACCGTACTGGTTGACGTGCTGGGGGGTCAGCCCGAGGTGGGCCATCACCGGGATGCCGAGCTGGACCATCTTCTCGGTGAGGTCGACGGTGTGTGGGCCCGACTCGAGTTTGACCGCTTCGGCGCCCTCCTCTTTGAGCATGCGTCCGGCGTTTTCGAGGCTCTCTTTCTCGTCGACGCCGAAGGAGAGAAACGGCATGTCGGCGACGACGAGGGCGTCCTCGGTTGCCCGGGAGACAGCGCCGACGTGGCTGGCCATCTGATCGACGCTCACCGGGAGCGTCGTCTCGTACCCGAGGGTCGTGTTGCCGACGCTGTCGCCGACGAGAATCACGTCGACGCCGGCTCGATCGACGATGCGGGCGGTGGGCGCGTCGTAGGCAGTGAGCATCGTGATCGGTTCCGTTCCGGCCTTCTCGCGAACGTCACGAACCGTTGGCATACCACGACGGTCGCCCTCGAGCGAGTAAACGTCACTGTTTCTGGGCCAGAGCGGGCCCGAGACGGTCGGCCGAGTTCCGAATCGAGAATTCGAAGCAGGCGCCGTCGAATCCGTTTCGCCCGCGTTCGCTGCACTCGACGGTCCAGCCGTGTGCGTCGGCGATCTGGGTGACGATCGAGAGCCCGAAACCCGTTCCATCTGCTCCGGTCGAGTACCCCGAATCGAACACGCGTTCCCGTTCCTCCGGTGGTATTCCGGGTCCGTCGTCGACGACGTAGAAGCCCTCGTCGCTCGAGCCCACAGCGACGGCGACTGCTGGTCCTGCGTGTTCGACACAATTTCGAAAGAGGTTCTCGAGAACCCGAAGCAACCGATCCCGATCGGCCTCGAGCGATCGATCGTCGACGACCGTCAGCGTCGCCTCGCCCGTGTCGACGCCGTCCCAGGCCTCGCGAGCGACGGCCTCGAGCGACAGGGCCTCGGTCTCGGTTTCGTCGACGGTCGATCCCTCCCGCGCCAGGGTCAGCGCGTCGTCGATGATCGCCTGCATTCGATCGTGTTGCGTTCGAACGACGTCGAGTGTCTCTCGACCATCCTCGTCGACGGACGTTTCGAGAATGTCGAGGTACCCGGCCGCGACGTTCAGCGGGTTCCGGAGGTCGTGACTGACGACGCTCGCGAACTCGTCGAGGCGAGCGTTCGTCCGCTCGAGTTCGCGTTCGTGTTCGCGCCGCTGGGTTACGTCCCGGATCATCACCAGCGTGGCGTCCGACTCGGCCGTGATCGGTTCGCTTCGGATGGCCAGGTGCTGTGTGGTCCCCGCCCGTTCGATGGCGAGTTCGTCACGGCCGGTCTCGACGATGGATTCGACGGTTTCGGTCCCGATCCGGACTCGATCGGTGGGGGCACCGACGAGATCAGCGGAGGCATCGGAATCCGACCCCTCGAGTACGGATTCGGCTGTCGCGTTCACGTCGACGATTCGCCCCTGTCCGTCGAGCACGATCACGCCGTCGCGCATCGTCTCGACGACGGATTCCCGGGCGACCGGCACGATCTCGAGCAATTGATAGCGGAAGATAGCCGCGGCGATGGCAACGCCGGTAATTGCGAACGCGACGGGCGTCCAGTTGAACGATTCGATTCCACCCATTCGGACGTAAAAGACGTTCGCGAGGAGGGGGACGACGACGGCGGCAGCGATCGCAATCGCCTGTTTTCGATAAACGCGACGGGAGGTGTATGCGACGTGCCCGATCAGCGCGATGCCGGCGAGAATCAGGGTGTAGGCGTAAATCAGGTGAAGGTCGTACGCCCAGCCGGTCGTGTAGGTGATGAGCGCGCGTTCATCGACGAACCTGGCATCGGCCAGGAACCAGCCGTGAAACCCGTTCGTCACCATCGTGAGAAACGTGAGAGTGGGAACGACGGCCAACAGCCCGATCGTTCCTCGAGTGATATGTCGGTCGTAGTTCGCGTAGTGAGCAGCGAAGACGAGCCAAGAGACGGGCAACGCGAACGTCGCGACGTTGATCAGTCCGAACCAGAACCACGTCGCTGTCGCGCTGGCACTCAGGTGCGCCCCCAGCGATCCGACGCTCCAGGCACAGGTGATCGCCATCATGACTGCTAGAATCGTCGTCAGTCGATCCTGACGATTGCGCCGTTTCCGAAGGGCGTAGACGACGACCCCCATCGAGAGTACCGCTGCAACGAGCAATGCCCCGACGAAGACGGAACGGAGGTCAGTCATCCGTCCTCCGGCGGCAGCACTGTTCCATACAGGAGTCACTCTTCTACCAGTACATGAAGCCGTTGGCCCACTCTCACGGGCCAGGACCAGGAACGACGCTAAAGCCAGTATCGTTAAGCCCGCTCACTCGAGACGTCCGCGTGTGCCTCAACGCGTCGAGACGAGTTCCCCGGAGGGCGTCGATTACGGCTGGGTGATGCAGGTCACGTTCGTCACGACGATCGTGGTCGGCGCTCCGCTCGTCGCCCTCGCGTCCACGACCGTCGACCTGCCGACGTGGAACGCTCGAGCCGAGTTCGCCATCCGGGTCGGCGCCGTCATCTGGGTCCTCACGGCGCTCACCGTCTTCGCGTACGCGAAGCGGGTGCAGGGTCGGTAGACTGCCGGGACCTCTCTCGTCCGTATTTTGCTAACCCCCCCCCCTCTGTGCAATCCGCCGTCTCGAGGGTCTACTGACCGTCGACCTCGAGAGTCTACTGTCCGTCGACGTACTGGAATCTCGCGCCCGCTCGTTTCGCCGTCTCTTCGTCGCGTGGAGAGTCGCCGATGAAGAGGGTTTGCGACGGGACTGCATCGAGCGTGTCGATCACCGCGAGCAACGGGCCCGGGTGGGGTTTTTGCGTCTCGACGGAGTCCCGTCCGACCACGGCGCCGACAACCGACGCGAGCGCGTGTTCCTCGAGGGCGATCCGACACGCTGCCTCGCAGTTGAGCGAGCAGACGCCGACCGGCATTCGCTCAGCCTGCTTCTCGAGGTCGTCGGCGTGAGTCAGTCGCGTCGACCGCCGTGCACCCTCGCGTTCGTGGCCGGCGATCGTCGCCTCGACTTCGGCCGCGAGTCCGACGTCGGGTGCGCTGGCCAACAGCGACCACAGACTTGAATTCGGCGGGTCGACGTCTGCCGCGCGGTACACCTCGCGGACGTCGCTGGTGACGGCAGCCCAGTCGACGGGGAGGTCGACGAGCGTCCCGTCGAGGTCGTAGACAATCGCATCGTATCCGTCGGCGTTCACGAACGACGAGAGGAACGAGAAGGGGATAGTGGCTTCGGTAGCCGCCGGCGTTCTGGATCGAGAACGGTGGTTCGAGGGATGCTCGAGGACTATTCGTAGGCTACTCGAGCAGGTGACGAGCGATGATCTTCTTTTGAATCTCGGTCGTCCCCTCGTAGATCTCGGTGATTTTGGCGTCCCGGTAGAGACGCTCGACTTCGCCTTCGGTGACGTAGCCGTAGCCGCCGTGGATCTGGACGGCCTCGTTGGTGACGAACATCGCCGACTCGCTGGCGAAGTACTTCGCCATGCTCGCGAACATCGCGGCGTCGCCCTCGTTCGCCGCTCGCTTGCGGGCCGCTTCCCGTGTGAGCAGGCGCGAGGCCTCGATCCGGGTCGCCATCTCCGCAAGCTTGTGCCTGATCGACTGGATGTCGCCGATCGGCTGGTCGAACTGCTCGCGCTCCTGGCTGTAGGCGATGGCCTCGTCGAGGGCGCTCTGGGCGAGTCCGACCGACTGGGCGGCGATGGCGACGCGACCGCCGGTCAGGATTTCGAAGGCCGCAGAGAGCCCCCTACCTTCCTCAGTCAGTCGGTTCTCGGCCGGGATTCGAACGTCGTCGAAGTGAAGGCCCGTCGTGTCGCTCGCCCTGAGCCCGAGTTTGTCCTCTTTCTCGCCGACGGTGAGTCCGTCCGCGTCGGCGGGCACCAGGAACTGCGTGACCGTCGAGGGGTCGTCCCGGTCGGTCTTCGCGAAGAGGACGATCACGCCCGCTCGATGGCCGTTCGTAATCCATTGCTTGTCGCCGTTGATGACGTACTCGTCCCCGTCCTTGACGGCTTCCGTCGTCATCTCGGCCGGATTCGACCCCGCGTGTGGCTCCGAGAGGGCAAAGGCGCCGACCGGCCGACCAGTGGCCATCTGCGGCAGCCAGCGCTCCTTCTGCTCGTCGTCGGCGAACGTGGCGATACACGAGGTCGCCAGACAGTGGACCGAGAGCGCCGTCGCCACTGCCAGCATCCCGTAGGCGACCTCCTCGTTGACGATCGCGTAGGTGATTGGATCGGCGTCGTACCCGCCGTATTTCTCCGGAACCGTCAGACTCGTCAGGTCCATCTCCGCGAGGCCGTCCCAGACCTCCTCTGGGAACGTCTCCGTCTCGTCGGCCTCGAGCGCCGTCGGCCGGATCTCCTCGAGGGCGAACTCGTGCACCACGTCCCTGACCGCCTCCTGCTCGGCCGTGAGTTCCATGCCTCGAACTCCGCGGCAACGGCAAAAAATGCCACCGGTTTGCGTTCCTCGCTTTTTTCTCCTCTTCCCGTCGATCGGCAGCGAACCAGCCTCCGACGAACGCGATCGACGACGAACCCGGCGAGTTCGCTACAGCAGGTCCAGCGCCTCGAGTTCGGCCTCGAGCGCCGCCGTACTCGCCTCGTCTTTCAGCCGCAGCGGACTCCGGAGCGGTCCCGCGTCGAACCCGCGAAGACGGAGCGCGGTCTTGACGCCCGACATGTACGCGCCGCCGGTCTTGAGTGCGTCTCGAACGTCGTAGACCCGGCTCTGGAGTTCACGGGCGCGGTCTTCCTCGCCCGCGTCGTAGGCCTCGTAGAGGTCGACCACGAGTTCGGGGAAGACGTTCGCGACCGCGCTGACCATGCCCGAACAACCGATCTCGAGGCCGGGGAAGAGCAGCGAGTCCGATCCGGAGAGGAAGGTCAGTTCGGGGTGGGCATCGATCGACTGGGCGAGCCAGGGCACGTCCTTGCTCGAGTCCTTGAGGCCGGCGATACCGTCGATCTTCGCCAGTTCGTCGAGCGTCGACCGGGCGATCGAGTTCCCGGTCTTGCTCGGAATGTGATAGATGTAGATCGGGAGGTCAGTCGCCTCTGCCACCCGGCGGTAGTGCTGGAGGGCGGCATCGTGGTCGACGGGGTAGTAGTACGGTGTCACGACGACCAGGCCGTCGACGCCGACGCGCTCGGCGTGGGTCGCGTGCTGGACCGTCTCGTGGGTGCTCGGTGCGCCGACGCCCGCGATGACGGGTACCTCACCGTCGATCTCCTCGACCACCGCCTCGACCACGCCTCGCTGTTCGTCGGCGGTCAGCAGGGGGAACTCGCCGTTCGTCCCGAGCGGGAACACGCCGTGGGCGCCACCGTCGACGACGAACCGGGCGTGGGCCGCCGTGGTCTCGTAGTCGACCGACTCGTCCTCGTGAAACGCCGTGACCGTCGGGGGAACGACGCCGTGGACCGAGAGCGGGTCCGCCGTTCCAGGATCGTGATTCGACATACCCGCAACTCAGTCTGGCACGGCTATAAAGGACGGCGGTGCCGGCAGTGCTTCCGGCGCGAGCGATGCTGGCCGCACGCTGGACCGCGAGCGATGCCGGTGTCAGCTTTATACGAGCGTTCGTGATAGAACCGATCATGGCAGACGAGGTCACCGACATACTGACGAAGGCGTACATCGACGAACTCGAGACCGTGATGAACTACCTGACGAACGCGATCGTCCTCGATGGCGTCCACGCCGAGGAGGTCAAAGAGAGCCTCGAGGCGGACGTGGAGGAGGAACTCGAGCACGCGCGGATGCTCGGCAACCGGCTGAAACAACTCGACGAGTCCCCGCCGGGATCGATGGAGTTCGAGGCCCGCCAGTCGAGTCTCCAGCCGCCAGAGGACACGACCGACGTCCAGTCCGTCATCGAGGGCGTGCTCGAGGCCGAGGAGGACGCTATCGATACCTATCGCGCGCTGTTCGAGGCAGCGGGGGAGGCGAACGATCCGGTCACGGAGGACGTCGCCGTGACGATCCTGGCCGACGAGGAGGCCCACCGGACGGAGTTCCGCGGGTTCCAGAAGGAGTTCCCGAACGATTAACTGGCACTCGACGTCGACTCGAGCGACTCGAGAATCGACACTCGAAGCGAGTCGATCGGACCGACACGCGTTTTACCGATGCGCGAGCAGGTCACCTATGACCGTCGACGCCGTACTCTTCGACTTCGACGACACGTTCTACCCGTACGCGCCGTGCAACGAGGCGGGAAAGACCGCCGCCCACGAGGCCGCCCTCGAGCGCGGCTACGACCTCGACACCGGGGAGTTCGAGGCGTTCTACCAGACCGGCCGCCGCGACGTGAAACGCGACCTCGAGGGGACCGCCGCCTCCCACGACCGCCTCCTGTACTTCAAGCGCGCGCTCGAGCGCCGCTCGGGCGAGCCCCGACCGTCGGACGCGCTGGCACTGGGCGACGCCTACTGGGAGGGCTACCTCGAGGCGATGTCGCTCCACCCCGGCGTCCAGGAGGCGCTCTCGGCATTGCGCGAGTCCGGAATCGACGTGGCAATCGTCACGAACCTCACCACCCGGATTCAGCTCCGCAAAGTTGAGCACCTGGACCTGGCGGACGCCATCGACCTGTTCGTGACCTCAGAAGAGGTCGGCCAGGAGAAACCCGCCTCGGTCATGTTCACCTACCCGCTCGCGCGACTCGAGTGTCACCCGAGCGATGCGGTGATGGTCGGCGATTCGATCCGTTCGGACGTCGTCGGCGGAAACGCGATTGGCCTCGAGACGGTGCTGTTCGACGCTGCGGGCGAGGAGCCGGACGACCCCGATCCCTCTGAAGTCGATGATCGAACGAAGGACGACCGCATCCCCGACCACAGGATAGATCACTTCGGCGACCTAACGGAGCTGATACTGTGACTGTGAACCTGATCCTCGAGACCCAGCGCGAGCAGGTGGTCGAGCACGCGAGCGACCTCGCGTCGCTCACTCCTGGCCGTACCGGCAACCTGAGCGTCCGCGGCGGCGACGGCGACGCCTTCGCGATCACGCCGACAGGCGTCCCCTACGACGCGTTCGACGTCGAGGACGTACCGGTCGTCGGCGTCGACGGCGAGCACCGCGACGGCGCCATGAAACCCAGCAGCGAGGTGCCGATGCATAGCGCCATCTACCGCCGGGAGGACGTGGGCGCCATCGTGCACACCCACTCGCCGTGGTCGACGACGCTGGCGATCGCCGACGAACCCTTGCCGCCGATTCACTACATGATCGTCGCCGTCGGCAAGCGGGTACCGGTCGCTGAGTACGCCCCCTACGGCACCGACGCGCTGGCCGAGAACATCGTCACCGCGATGCGCGAGGCCGACGCCACCGCGAGCCTCATCGAAAATCACGGCCTCGTCGTCACCGCGCCGGACCTCGAGACGGCCCTCGAGAACACGGCCCACGTCGAGAGCCTCGCCCGGATCTACCTGGAAGCGCGTTCGGCCGGCCTCGAGCCCCAGCGACTCTCCGACGAGCAACTGGAGATGGTGCTTGCGAAGTTCGAATCGTATGGGCAGTAGATAGGGCCACACCGACAGTGGCTGGGGCCGTACCGACAGTGGCTGGGACCGTTCGCGGCGGAACTGTCGCCAGTTCATCCATCGGAACGGCGACCTCGAGCAGCCGAGAGCTCGAACTAAATCACCCGTGGCAGTGCCGAGACTGAAACCCACTCCGACCGCATCTCCACAACCGCACCTCGTTCCTCCCCAGCCTCGGCGCTCGCTACGCTCGCGCCGTCCCTCGCACGATGTGCTGGAGTCCCCCTCGCAATGCTCGGTCACTCCAGCAGCGCGCGCCACCGGCCGGGAGCAGGGCTCGAACACGAGTGAGAGCCCTGCGACCCGGGGGAGGGCAGGCCATAAGCTGGTGGACGGTCGCCCCCTTTTCGACGGGAACGGTATAGTCCGACCCTTCACGGATGCCGGAATCGAACCGATGGAATAACAGCGTGGATCGCACGCGAGGAACGCCCGGACGAGTCAGTCGCGTCCGGCCAGCAACTCCTCCGCCGTCACCAGCGCCTCCATCTCGAGGCCCGCGGCTTCGACGTTCTCGCGGCCACCCTCCTGCCGGTCCACGACGACCAGGGCGCGCTCGACCGTCGCACCCGCATCGCGTAGCGCCTCGACCGCGTCCACCAGGCTCGTGCCCGTCGTGACGATGTCCTCGACGACGACGACTTCCTCACCCTCCTCGAGTCGGCCCTCGATCAGGTTCGTCGTCCCGTAGTCCTTGCGCTGTTTCCGGGCGATGACGTAGGGAACGTTCGCGGCGACGCTCGTCGCGGCCGCTAGCGGGACCCCGCCGAGGGCGACCCCGCCGAGTTTCGCGTCGGCCCTGGCCTCGAGTCGCTCGGCGAATGCCTCGGCGATCAACTCGAGACAGCGCGGGTCGGTCTCGAAGAGGTACTTGTCGACGTAGTAGTCGCTGGTGCCGCCGTGGGAGAGTTCGAACTCGCCGTATCGAACCGCGTCGGCGTCACGAAGGGCGTCGATGAGTGCCTGGTTCGTCATTGGCGACAGTGGGGCGGCGAATCGAGATAAACGATGTGATGCGCGCTCGGCGTCGAAGGAACTGGGACTCGAATTCGGATGCGCGTCCGGAGACTGGGGAGCGTGTTCGAGGTTGGTACCCGACGTCGGCTCGCGGGGTCGAAACTCGAGGCCAGCACTCGAGCGGCCGACTCGCAGAGCGAGACGCGACCCTACCAGGGCTCGTCCTTTAACCCGAGCCTGTACGCGATCATGTTCGTCGAGACGTGCAACAGCGGCGTGATGACGACGACGACGAGGATGACCTCCCCGGTGAACCAGGTCAGAAACCAGTCGGTCGCGAGCAGGGCCGTCACCGGAAGCGAGACGACGACGAAGTCGAGCTGGTCGAGGACGGGAAACATCGCCCCACGGTCGCGGCCGGTTCGCCGCTTGAGAAACGACGCGAGAATGTCCCCGAGCATCGCCCCGCCGGCGAGCCCGAGCGCCGCGAGCGGCGTGAACGTCGGCACCTCGAAGCCGAGAGCATCGCTCGCGTCACCGGCGAATAGCGTCAACACCGCCGCCAGGATCAGGCCAATCGTCGTCCCCACTGCCGTTCCCCGCCAGGTCTTGCCGTCGCCCAGTAGTCGCTTACTGTTGAGAGTTCGACCGCCGTCGATCGGCCGACCGCCGCCTGCGAGCACCGCCGCGTTGTTCGGCACGTAGGCGGGCACCATCGCCCAGAACGCGACGACGACCGTCTCGAGTACTGCCATGTCACCCTCGATGTGCCGGTGGCTCTTAACCGCTGGTGGTTCTCGACCGTCGATTGGAGGCGTCGATGACCGATGACGGTCGAAGACACGTCGATAACGGTCGCGGACGACGATTCCTCAACGAAGACGAATCACAAACTGCCAAATAAGAGGGGGACCCACGTTCGATTATGATCCCGCCCATCGCAAATCGGTTCGTCGCCGGGGAGTCACCCGCGACGGCCCTCGAGCACGTACGGACCCTGAACGACCGGAACATCAACGCTATCGTCAACCTGCTCGGCGAACACTACGACTCCCGGTCGCCGGCGGCGGCCGACGCGGCCGAATACCGATCGCTCGTCGCGGACATCGGCGACTCGAACCTCGAGGCCTGCATCTCGGTGAAACCCTCCCAGATCGGCCTCGACGTGGGCGAAGACGTCTTTCGCGACCTCCTCGAGGAAATCGTCGCGGAGGCCACAGATCGAGACGTGTTCGTCTGGATCGACATGGAAGATCACACGACGACCGACGTCACCCTCGACGCCTTCGAGGCGATGACGACGACCTACGACGGCAACGTCGGTGTCTGCGTGCAAGCCAACCTCAGACGGACTCGCGAGGACGTCGAGCGACTCGCCGACTTGCCAGGCAAGGTCCGGTTCGTCAAGGGGGCTTACGACGAACCGGCCGAAATCGCCTACAAAGATAAAGCGGCCGTCAACCGCGCCTACCGAGAGTTGCTCGAGTACGCCTTCGAGCACTTCGAGGACGGGGTCGCCGTCGGCAGTCACGACCCCGAGATGATCGACTACGCCATCGACCTCCACGAGGAGTACGGGACCGACTTCGAACTCCAGATGCTCATGGGCGTTCGCGAGGATGCCCAGGAGGAACTCGCCGCAGAGTACGAGATGTGGCAGTACGTTCCCTACGGCGGCCGGTGGAAATCGTACTTCTACCGACGGGTCATGGAACGCAAGGAGAACCTGTTTTTCGCCCTGCGGGCGATCCTCGACCGGTAAAGGGAAGGGCTGATAACCCCGTAGTGTGACCCACAGCACATGACCTCGTGGAAGCGGGACTTTGCGAGCGGCCTCGTCGTTCTCGGTCCCATTCTCATCACCCTCTACCTCCTCTACTGGCTCTACGGGATCATCGCGGGGGTCACCCCGGAGTTGATCCTGGACGCCAACGTGCTCCGATGGCTCATTCCGGACGGCGCGTTCGAGGGTGCGGCCCGAACCCGCGAACAGGTCGCACAGTTCCTGCGGGTCGTCATCGTCCTCACGGTGCTCATCATCCTCACGCTCTCGATGGGGTACCTGATGCGAACGACGATCGGCGGCCTGGTCGAACGCGTCCTGGACAACGTCGCCAACCGCGTGCCTGGCCTCCGGGTCGTCTACAACGCTTCCAAGATGGCTGCCGAAACCGCCTTCGGGGAGCAGGAATCGCTGCAAAAGCCTGTCAAGATCGAGACCTGGAACGGGGCGCGAATGACGGCGTTCAAGACCGGAAAAACGGCCGACGACGGCCGCGAAGTACTCTTCTTGCCGACGTCGCCAAACATCACGACGGGATTCGTCATCGAGGTCGAAACAGACCGTATCACCGAACTCGACGAGGACGTCGAAGACGCCCTGACCCGGGTGCTCAGCGCCGGGTTCGGCGACGCTGATCGAGGCATGGACGCCGGCATCTCCATCGACGTCGTCGACGAGCGCGTCGCACAGCACTTCGAGCCCGACTCCGACCAACCGTCCGAGGCGAACGACTGAAACCGAGCCGATTCCGGACAGATCACACCTATGTCGACGCTCTCCGAGGTCCTCGTAATCGCAACGCTCGCCGGCTGTGCGACCGGAATCGGTGCCCTGCCGACGATCTACACTGACCGGGTGAGCCACAGCGTCTACGACAGTTCGCTGGGATTCGCCGCCGGCGTCATGGTCGGCGCGGCCGTCTTCGCGCTGATCATCCCCGGCCTCAACCTCGGTTCGCCGCTCGAGGTCGTCACCGGCATCGTCGCCGGCGGGGTCTTCTTGCTCGCCGTCAATGCCGCACTTCCCCACCTCCACGTAAACACTGGGTTCCGGGACGAAGCCAGCGGAATGGAGGGAATCGCCCTGCTCCAGAGCGACGAGGCCGCGGCCGAACGGGCGGCGATGGACGACAACCGGCGGCGGGCATTGCTCGTCGGCGCCACCGTCACGATCCACAACGTCCCCGAAGGACTCGCCGTGGGCATCGCCTTCGCCAGCGGCGAGGCGGGACTCGGTCTCGCAATCGCCACGGCCATCGCCGTCCAGAATGTCCCCGACGGATTCGCGATGGCGATTCCGGCCATCAGAGCCGGCGTCTCCACGCCGAAGACGATTCTCTACACCACGCTCTCGGGCGGCCTCCCCGAACCGATCGCAGCCGCGGTCGGCTTCGCCCTCGTGGCGTTCGTCACTGGTATCTTCCCGATCGCAGCGGGCTTCGCCGCTGGCGCGATGATCGCGGTCGTGTTCCGCGAACTCATCCCCTCGAGTCACGGCCACGGCTACGCGGATACGGCGACGATGGCGTTTCTCGCCGGATTTTCGGTGATGCTGGTCGTCGATACCGTCCTGGCGGTGTGATCCCGTCCGAACTCCGCTACGACGAGGACGAATACGTCGGGGACGAATCGGAGGGGTGACTACGCCGACGCCCCCATCCCGGGACTACTCCCGTTCGTACTCCCGTTCGCTGTCAGTATCGCTCTCGGAGTGGTCTGATTCGGCGTCGATCGACGCCTGAATCTCCTCGAGTCCCGGGGCTCGTCGTCGGACGATCAACAGAACGAGGCCGAGCATGATCGCCGGAATAACGACCATTGCCACCAGGACGAAGAGGGCGATCTCGAGTTCCGGCGGGCCGGGGATGGTCGCGGGGGCGTGCTCGAGCCAGCGGCCGACCGGATGGCCGAACGAGGGGTCGACCGAACGGCTGAACGAGCGGTACGACACGGACATAGCACACGTACTCGAGACGCACATACAACAGTTGCCTTCGTTCTCAGTTCGAGACTCCGGTCGCTCACTCGAGACCCAGGAACGACTCGGCGTTCTCCCAGAGGAGTTTTCGCTGCACGTCTTCGGGGAAGTCGAGTTCGGCGAACTGCTCGAGCCAGGGCTTGGGCTCGAGCATCGGGTAGTCGGTGCCGAACATAACCTTGTCCTTCAGCAGGGACTTCGCGTAGTGGAGCACCTGGTCGTCGATGTAGCGAGGCATCCACCCCGAGAGGTCCATGTAGACGTTGCCCTTCTGCTGGCAGATAGCCAGTTGTTCCTGTTCCCAGGGGAACGCCGGGTGGGCAATCAGGATCTGGAGGTCGGGGTAGTTCGCCGCCACGTCGTCGATCAGCATGGGGTTGCCGTACTTGATCTTGAGGCCGCGGCCGCCAGGCGAACAGGCCCCCAGCGTCGAGTTTCCGCCGTGGAAGACCACCGGCACGCCCAGGTCCTCGATGGTCGCCCACAGCTCCTCGTGTTCGGGGTCGGAGGGGTCGAAGCCCTGGGCGATCTGCTGGAACTTGAATCCGGAGAGGTCGAGGTCCTCGACGCAGCGGATCGACTCCTCGACGCAGTCGTCCTTGAGCGGGTCGACCGAGCCGAACCCGACGAAGAAGTCCGAGTACGTGTCCCGAACCTCGGCGACGTAGTCGTTGGGCACCGGCGGATTGCCGGTGTTGGTCTCGGCGTCCCACCCGAGGAGGACCGTCCGTCCGACGCCCGCCTCGCGGTACTCCTCGACCATGTGCTCGTAGGTGTCGGTCTCGAGGTCGGCTCCGAAGCGGTCGGCCGCGTCGCGCATCATCTCCCCGCCCGCGTCGTGGAGGAACTCGCTGGTCGGCTGGTGGGCGTGGGTGTCGATCGCTCGCGGCCCGTCGGCGGCCTCGAGTACTGCCGGAAGCGTCATACCCGACTTTCCGCCCGCGGCCGTAAAAACGACGCCGGTTCGCGCTGACGGGCGAGCGCCACCGCATTCAAGACCCTTCCCGACGTAGGTGAGGTATGATTCGCGACCAGCTAACCGAGGTGACCGGCCGGCATCCCTGACGTGGTCAGATACTGGGCGGATTCGAGAGACGGCGCCTCGAGGCACGCCTCCGTCGCCAGCGTTCGTGAGCGTTCTCTTGCGCGCTCGCTCGACTGCTCGCTCGAGTGTCAGTCCGAGCGCTCATTCCTGCGTCCGTCCGAGCAACCGATCGACCGCTCAAAGCGCGTCGACACCCCTATCGACCACGATCAGCTACTTGTATGAACGAACGCACACACGAACGGACGAGTGCGGACGCGTCGACGGGCGGACGAGCGATCGTCGCCAAACGCGTCGACTCCGGCGTGGCCGACACCGAGGAGATTTCGGACCTCGCCCGCGCAGCCGGGTACACCGTCGTCGACGAAATCACCCAGACCAGGACGGCGGATGCCGCTCTCCAGCTGGGCGAGGGGAAGGCGAACGAGCTGGCGGAGGCGGTCCGGCGAACCGACGTCGAGACGGTCATCTTCGACAACCGGCTCGGGCCCTACCAGACGTACAACCTCGGACAGCTCCTGCCTGAAGGCGTCACGGTCATGGACCGGTTCACCCTGATTCTCGAGATCTTCGGCCAGCGCGCTCAGACCCGGAAGGCCCAGCTCCAGGTCGAACTCGCCGAACTCCGGTACGAACTCCCGCGCGTCGAGGCGAAGGCGAGTCTCGCCAAACGGGACGAACACCCCGGCTTCATGGGGCTCGGTGAGTACGACGAGAGCCGCGAACAGGACATCAAAGACCAGATCAGCCGGATCAGGGACGAACTGGACCAGATCGAGCAGACCGAGGAACAGCGCCGCGAACGCCGCCGCGACTCCGGATTCGACCTCGTCGCTCTGGCGGGGTACACCAACGCCGGGAAGTCGACCCTGCTCCGGCGCCTGGCGCGGGATCTCGAGGTCGAGGAGAACGAGGACCTCCACCCGGACCTCGACGCGACGGCGGAGTCCCAGGACAAGCTCTTTACGACCCTCGGGACGACGACCCGACGGGCGGACATCGAACCCCGGAACGTGCTCGTGACCGACACGGTCGGGTTCATCAGCGACCTCCCCCACTGGCTCGTCGAATCGTTCAAGTCGACGCTGGACTCGGTCTACCGGGCCGACCTCGTCTTACTGGTCGTCGACGTGAGCGAACCCGTCGAGGAGATTCACGAGAAGCTCGTCACCAGCCACGACACACTCTACGAGCGCAACGAGGCGCCCATCGTCACCGTCCTCAACAAGATCGACCGCGTGAGCGACGAGGAACTCGCCGAGAAACGCGAGGCGCTCTCGGCACTGGCGCCGAACCCGGTCGCCGTCAGCGCCCAGGAGGGGAGCAACGTGGACGCCCTGCTCGAGCGGATCGACGAAGAACTCCCCGACTGGGAACGCGAGCGCCTCGTCGTGCCGATGACCGACGACACGATGAGCCTCGTCTCCTGGATCCACGATCACGCCAGCGTCGACGACGTGACCTACGGCGACGACGACGTCGTGATCTCCTTCCTGGCCCGACCCGCGGTGATCGACCAGGCCCGGTCTCGAGCGAGCGACCTCCAGGCGGCGGAGGTCTGACTGACCCCGTTCGGCACAGATCCTCGTCGGCCACGGGCTCGAGACGAAACGTTCGCCCGGTCGAATTTCTGCGTTCGGTATTGTACCGTTGTAGTGCGGAATACGCGCTCACTATTACCGAGCGAAGGTCCCGTATTCGGTTTCGGTGGTCAGCCTGGCCTCGTCGTTCACCTCGTTGCTGCACGATCTGTGTGAGGTCTCGTACGTGTCGTCGAAGACGACATCGTAACGTCTCCCGCGGTCATCGGCTCCCGGGTACACTCGATGTCCTGCTCGCTCGAGCGTTCGTATTCGGCCTCGATATCCTCACATCCTCACATCCTCACATCCAAACACAATCTCGGGGATGCCGTCGACGACGAGTGCATCGCGGTACGCCTCAAGTTCCTCGTCGATTGGTTGGTTCGGTGTGGGTTACAGGAACACCGATTTGGGCTCACTCGGCTGCAGTTATAATAGGATTGCTCGGGCCAATCCGAGGAACACGAAAAAGCCCAGTACGTCGGTTGCCGTGGTGATGAAGATCGTCGCCGACGTGGCCGGATCGTATCCGATTCGGTCGAGTAACAGCGGGGTTAACGCTCCGAAAAACCCCGCGATGACGAGATTCGCCACCATCGAGACACCAATGACGGCCCCGAGTAAGAGCCCGAACTCGCCAAACGAGAAGGCGATAGCGATCACGGCCACGAGCACACCGGTAATGAACCCGTTGGCCGCACCAGCAACGACTTCGTTGAAGATCACCCGCTTGCCGGTGTTGAGTGACACCTCACCGAGTGAAATTCCGCGAACGGTGACTGCCATCGCCTGCGTCCCAGCGTTCCCGCCCATCCCGGCAACGACTGGCATGTACGCTGCCAGAATAGCGACGGCGGCAATGGTGGACTCGAACAGTCCAACGACCGCTGCAGCCATAAATGCGGTTCCAAGGTTGAGGATCAACCACTTGTACCGCCTCCGTATCTTCGCTCCTGGACCGTCGAGGACGCTCTCCTCTTCTGCGACGCCAGTGAAGTCGTAGAGCGTTTCCCCTCGAGCCTCTTCGAGCAGTTGCAACAAGTCCTCGGCGTGTATCACTCCGAGAATGTCGTTCTCTTCATCGAGCACGGCGACGGCGCGCTCGCGGTTTTGCTTGAAAACCTCGATCACCTCTTCGTCATCGCGGTCGTAGCGGACGTGCGGCGTCTCCTGTACGTAGTCACTAACCGTTTCGGTGGCGGTATCGGCTATCGACAGTGCCGCGCCGGGGAGTTCACCTTGTAATTCACCATCAGCGGTAACGAAAATCGTCGGAACACGTCCCGTTCGCTCTTCGAATCGACGAACTCGCTCGGTCACTTCGGGGAATTGCCGTGTTTCGTCGACGGTAACGTAATCGAGGCTCATCAGCCCAGCTGCACTTTCTGGGTCGAACGAGAGTAAAAAGTCGATTTTCTCGCGGCGCTGGTTATCGAGCGTAGCGAGGAGTGCCTCACGCGTCTCTTCATCGGTGAATCTGAGAACCTCGGTCACCTCGTCTGGGTCGAGTCGGTCGATAAAGGCCTCCAGTTCCGACCGACTCATATCCACGACGAGGACTTCTTGTACCTCGTCCGGAAGTCCAAAGAAGACGTCCCGCCACTCCGTCCGTGGCAGAGCGGTAAAGGGATTAGACGGCGAAGAAGACATCGCAATCGTCTCCTGAACGTCTGTCGATTGCTGGGACATACACGGAGCGTACAGATCAACCCCTAAATTATAGTCGATAGCCGAATTCGCACACCAATCCTAACACCGCCTGGGGAGATAGACAGCTGATCCAGAAACGACTCACACCGATTCTGCCAACATCCTCACCCTATAAATGCGTGACCTGACTCAGTGTGAGCATGGAACGCGTTGCGATCATCGGCGCGTCGATGACCCAGTTCGGCCAGCGCGAGGCGTGGATCCGCGACCTCCTCGCCGAAGCCGGCATCGCCGCCCTCGAGGACGCCGGCGTCGCCTCGGACGACGTCGAGCACTGCTACGTCGCGAACATGTCCAGTGGCGAGTTCGAGGGCCAGGGCGGCATCATGAACATGCTCGCTCACGACCTCGACCTCCTGCCGGCGTACGCCCAGCGGGTCGATCAGACCTCCTCGAGCGGCGGGGCCGGCATCTACGCCGCCTGGCAGTCCGTCGCCAGCGGGGCCAGCGAGATGACGCTCCTTGTCGGCGGCGAGAAGATGACCCACCGCACGACCGGGGAGTCGACCGACATCATCGCTTCGATCACCCACCCCGAGGAGTACAAACACGGCGTCACCCTGCCCTCCTTCGCCGGGATGACCGCCCGTCACTACCTCGAGCGCTTCGACGCGCCTCGGGAGAGCCTCGGGAAGGTCGCCGTCAAGAATCACAAAAACGGCGTCGACAACCCCCACGCCCAGTTCCGGAAGGAAGTGGGCTTAGAGACCGTCCTCGAGTCGCCCATCGTGGCCGACCCGCTCAGACTCTACGACTTCTGTCCGATCACCGACGGCAGCGCGGGCCTCGTGTTCTGTCCGGAGTCCGTGGCGAAGGAGTACGTCGACGAGTACGCCGTCGTCGCGGGTGTCGCGGGTGCGACCGACACCCACGTCGTCCACGAGCGTCCCGATCCCACCGTGATGAACGGCGTCGTCGAGAGCGGCGAGTCCGCCTACGAGATGAGCGGCTACGGCCCCGAGGACGTCGACGTCGCCGAACTCCACGACATGTTCACTATCCTCGAGTTCCTGCAGATGGAGGGACTCGGCTTCGCCGATCACGGCGAGGCCTGGGAGCGCGTCGAGGCGGGCGACACGGAACGCGATACCGGCGACCTCCCGATCAACACCTCCGGCGGCCTCAAGTCAAAGGGCCACCCACTCGGCGCCAGCGGCGTCGCCCAGGGTGTCGAGATTTACGAACAGCTCGTCGGCGAGGCCGGACCGCGCCAGGTCGACGCCGACGTCGGCCTGTGCTGTAACGTCGGCGGGTTCGGCAACTGCGTTATCACGACGATCATGGAGGCCGCAGCATGACGATGGAGGCCTATCGTTACGCCGATGGGACGATCGGGTTCCCCGGCCACCACCTCGGACCCGACGGCGAGGAACCCGTCGACACGGTCGACCTGAGCGAGTTCACCGCGACGGTCGTCACCTGGACGACGAGCACTGCCACCCCGCCCGGCGTCCGCGAGCCGAATCACCTGGCCATCGTCGAGTTCGACCTCGAGGACGCGCTCGAGGTCGATCAGCCGCCCGTTCGAGCCCTGGGTCAGCTCACGACCGGCGACGTCGAGACCGGCGACGAGGTTCGGCCGATCTACGTCGAGGAACTTCGAGAACCAGGTGTGGGGATCAAAGTGACCGAGAGTCAGGCGTGGGACGGCTACCGGTTCGAACCGGTTTGAGCGGTCCTCGTTTCGGGCTTATTCGTCTGTGTCTTCGTCGTCTTCACTGTCTTCGCTGTCTTCGCTGTCGCCGTCACCATCGTCACTCAAGTCGTCGTCAGCCCCCGTTTCGTCGCTCCTCGAGTCGCGCGTCCCGTGCGGACCACTACCTCTCGATCCTCCACTGTCCGCCGATTCGCCGTCGTTCTCGGTCGGCGTAGACTCGTCCGTTTCATTCGTTTCGTCCGCGCTCGAGGCGCCGTACCGATCCCGAAGCGTCTCGAGTTCGGCGTCGACGTCGACGCCGGAGTCGGTGGATTCCTCCGGGAGACGGGCACCGCTGTCGCTCTCTCTGTCCTCGTCTCTCGCCGACCGCTGGTCACTCGCGGATCGCTGGTTGTCCCCGGACTGGATGTCGATCCGGTAGGGCTGAGACGCGTCGTCCGACCCAGATTCTCCTCCCCGGTCGATGCGCTCCGCCAGTCGCTGGTCGATATCGTCGCGAAGCCGCCTGGCGTCCTCGAGCAACGTTCGCGTTCGATCGTCGACCTCAATCCCAACTTCGTCAGCGTCGTCCGAGACGGCGTCCTGCAGTTCCCGAAGCGCACGGTCGAGGTGCGTGAGCGTCGTATCGCGGAGGTCGCTCGAACGGCTAGCCGTCCGGTCGGCGGCGTCCGTTGCAGCGTCGCGAACCGCTCGCTGGCCTCGGGCGAGCTTGAGCCCGCGTCTGAGGGCCTCGAGCGCACGGATGTTCGCCTCCAGGGTCGCGATTAGGGCCGGAATCGCGACTTCGTCACCGAACCGCACGAGTTCGCCCGGCGTCGGCGGCCGCAACGGGAATTGCCGTCGACGGCGGTTCCGGGATCGAGCGTCGTCCTCGAGTTCGTCGCGGAGCGCGTTCAGCGTCGCGCTCAACTCCTGAAGCGCGTCGGCGAGGTCGTCGCGGTCGGTACGGTCGCGGTCGTCCATGTGATCACTGCGTGGCCATTCGTGAAAAAATGGCCGATTGGGTCTCTCCCTGGCGAATAATATGCCGAACTCGTCCGACGTATTTTGTTCGAGGTGAACGTACTTAGATGAATAACGACCACAATGTTTATTGCGGTCGGCGGTGAGGCTGTAAATGGATGCAGACTGAGTCAGGTACCGGTGTGTCAGACGGCGTCACGTTCGCGCAGGCGCTCGACCGACTCAAACGGAACGGAAGTACTGTACTGGTCGTCGGGAGCAGCGAGCAAGCAGCGCACGAAGTCGCGTGCCAGCGCTTACTCGGGACGCACACCGATAGCGAACGCCATCGACTCGCCGTGACGGCTCGAGACGCGACGTACCGCGGACACGGCTGCGTCTGTGAGTCCACGGACGCGAGGACGCGGCACATCGAACACACCGTCCAACCAGCACAGGAACCGACCGTCGAGACGGCTGGCCGACCGCTCGCCACCCTCGGAACGGACGTCATCGACGCGATTCGAGAAATCGAGTCGACGGAAGGCGGACTCGATCCTGCCGAACTGCGCGTCTGCGTCGACTCGATCGTCCCGTTGCTGAGCGAGTACGATCCCGAGGACGTGTTCAAACTGCTCCACATCACGACGACGACCGTCAAAAGCACGACGGGAATGGGTCACTTTCACCTCCCGTTGGCGCGCAATCACGACGCGGTCAACCTGTTCGAACCGCTGTTCGACGCGGTCGTCGAGGTCCGACGCCGCGACGACCGCGTCGAGCAACGGTGGCATCTCCGTGACTACACCGTCCAGAGTGAGTGGCTCGAACTGTAGCAGTTCACTTTCACCCCGCTGACCAAACCCTCTTAGGCGACCGGGCCCCAGTGACTGACGATGGATGGGGACGAGTCGTCGCACTCGACGAGCCCGTCGTTGCCGCCCGCACTCGAGTCGGCCGACGTCGCTGACTGGGACGTCTTCGAGTTACTCGAGCCGGCGGTCCAGGAGTGGTGGCTCGAAGCCTTCGGCGAGTACGTCCCCGAGAACGGCGGCTTCTTCACCCCGCCACAGCGCGAGGCCATCCCGAAGATTCACGCTGGAACGAATACCCTGATCTGTGCGCCGACGGGTTCTGGCAAGACGCTGGCGTCGTTTACGGCGATTATCGACGAACTCTTCAAGCGCGACCGGGACGGCGACGGACTCGAGAACGCGGTGTACTGTCTGTACGTCTCGCCGCTGAAGTCACTGGCCAACGACATCCACCGGAACCTCGAGGTCCCGCTCGAGGGGATCGAATCGATCGTCGACGAGCGGGGCGACTCGATGGGCGAGATTCGCCACGCGATCCGCCACGGCGACACCAGTTCGAGCGAGCGCCAGGCGATGCTCCAGACGACGCCCCACGTGCTCAACACGACGCCGGAGACGCTAGCAATCTTGCTCAACGCGCCGAAGTTCCGCGAGAAACTGCGCAGCGTGGAGTACGTCATCGTCGACGAGATTCACTCGCTGGCGGCTAGCAAACGCGGGACGCACCTGTCGGTGAGCCTCGAGCGACTCGAGGCATTGGTCGATCACGACGTCACGCGGATCGGCTGTTCGGCGACGATCGAGCCGCTCTCGCAGGTCGCGGAGTTTCTGGTCGGGTGTGAACCGTCGAGCGAGCCGGGGTCCGCTGGCTCGGATTTCGAAACTGAACGAATCCCTCGAGACTACGACATCGTCGACGCCCGCTTCGCCCGCGAGTTCGACCTCCGCCTCGAGTGCCCTGCCGACGACCTGATCAACACCTCTCGAGACCTCGTTCAGGACCGCTTCTACCGTCTCTTACACGAGCACATCCAGAACCACACCAACACGCTGGTCTTCACGAACACGCGTTCGGGCGCCGAGCGCGTGTTACACACGCTCCGCGAGCGCTTCGACGCCTACGACGAGGACAACTCGGGGTGTCACCACGGGAGCCTCTCGAAGGACGTTCGACACCGGGTCGAAGGGAAGCTCAAAGCGGGCGACCTGGACGTGGTGACGTCCTCGACCAGCCTCGAACTGGGCATCGACATGCCCCACGTCGACCTCGTCGTGCAGGTCGGCTCGCCGAAGTCCGTCGCCGCGTTGCTCCAGCGTGTCGGCCGGGCGGGCCACCGGGTCGGCCAGACGGTCACGGGTCGCGTGATCGCCCTCGACCGGGACGAGTTGCTCGAGTGTGCCGTCATGCTCAAGAAGGCCCAGGAGGGCTTCGTCGATTCCGTGTCGATTCCCGAGAACGCCCAGGACGTCGCCGCCCAGCAGGTCTACGGGATGGCGATCGCCGAGATTCGACCGGAACGGGAGGTGCTCGAGATCCTGCGGCGGGCGTATCCCTACCGGCGCTACGGCGACGACGACTGGGAGCAACTCCTCGCGTACCTCACGGCCGAGTACGCCGGAATGGAGGACCGAAACGTCTACGCGAAGGTCTGGCGGGACGCGAACGACCCGCCCGACGGCGAGCACCACTACCCCGAGTACCCCGTCGGTGAGGTGCTGATGGGCAAACGTGGCCGACTTGCCCGCGTCATCTACATGACCAACGTCGGCACGATTCCCGACTCCTTCACCTGCGACGTCTACACGCGCGCCGAGAGCGCGTGGGTCGGCCAACTCGACGAGGGCTATCTGGACACACTCGAGAAGGGCGACGTGTTCGTCCTCGGCGGGGATCACTTCGAGTACCGCTACCGGCGCGGGTCGAAGGTGTACGTCGACCGGACGAGCGCGCGGCCGACGGTGCCGTCCTGGTACTCCGAGCGCCTGCCGCTCTCCTCGGACATGGGTCGTGAAATCCTCGCGTTCCAGCGGACGCTCCTTGAGCACTACGACGAGGGCGGCTCCTCACGCATCCGCGCCTGGCTTCGTCAGTTTCCGCTGGACGACTCGAGCGTCCGCGCGATTTCTCGGCTGTTCGACTACCAGATTCGCTACGCGGGCGTTGGGAGCGTGAGCACGCCCGATCGACTCGCCGTCGAGGTCGAACGGGACCGTGACGAGTACGAGCGCCACTACTACGTCCACTCCTGTTACGGCCGTCGCGTCAACGACGGCCTCTCGAGACTGCTCGCCTACCGGTGTGCCCAGGAGGCGACGGCGGACGTCCGCGTCGCCGTCGCGGACAACGGGTTCGTCCTCTCGATGCCGCTGAACCGGAAGGTCGACCTCGAGGGCATTCTCGCCGATCTCGAGGCCGACGACGTGCGCCCGGACCTGCGACGCGCGCTGTCGGGAACCGACCTCCTCCAGCGGTACTTCCGGATCAACGCCACGCGCTCGCTGATGATCCTCAAGCGGTACAAGGGCTACGAGAAGTCCGCCAGCGAGCAACAGGTCTCGAGCGAGATGTTGCTGGGGTTCGCCGAGGGCCTCGAGGACTTCGCCGTCATCGAAGAAACCTACCGGGAACTCCTCGTGGACAAGTTGAACGTCGCGGAGGTCGAAGGCATCGTCTCCCGCCTCGAGTCGGGCGAACTCGAGGTCTCGAGACGGCTCGTCGACTCGCCGACACCGCGCGCGTTCGGACTGGCGACGCTCTCGGCGAGCGACGTGGTGCTGGCCGAAGACGAGAGCGCCGTCTTGCAAGCGTTTCACGAGCACGTCCTGGAGGAGATCGGCGAGGGTGCGCTCGCCACGTCGTCCGAGGATCGATAGGTGGATCGCGTTTTTCGACCCAAAATTCAGTTCGCGCTCGAGGAGCGTTCTCCGACCCGTTTACAACGGCTATAATTTCAGTTTCGCCTGGTGAAATTGTTTCGAGAAACGATAATGGCAGATATACCTCGACATTTAGGGACACCGCTTTCATAGGTGTTCGTTGGCCCGCTACTCAGAGATATGAGCAGCCAACTCGATCACGCACCCAACGGCGAGATGGGACTCGACTCGACGGAGGACGAAACGGACGCGTTGACGGGAGAACTCGTCCAGGCGATTGCAGCCCTCGAGGAGGTGCCCGAGACCGACGTCGGGCCGTTGTACGAATCCGTCGAACTGGAATCGGTCGTGACGCTGCTGCGTCACGCGAGCGCGCACGATTCGACGGTCAATGTCGAATTCGAACACGAGGGCTACACCATCACCATCGGTTCCGATGGAACCGTTCGAATTTACGAGGGAGACCCACAGATCGGCCAGCCGAACGAATCTGCGTGAGAGGAATCGACGGAATGCGTAAACAGGAACTCATCCATCTACACGCCCTCGCAGTCGAGGTTCGTAAGGACGTAACCGAACACGAGTCGGTGCCACCGGGCGCGTTCGACGAGTACGATCGGTACGGAGTCGCTCCGACTTCGATTCACTACAACAAGCCTCGGCACAAAGAGAGCCTGCTGTTGCTTCTGGACGGGATCTGTCGTACTATCGGTCGGCCGCCGGCGCAGGAGCTCCCCGACGGGATGCAGTGAGGCCGGTCGAGCCCGCGTGAAGATGTCGTCGTCTCGCTGCACCGTCAGTCGCGACTCTGCTTCGGGAGTGACGTGCGCGGGTGTCTGATTCGCTCGAGTGTGGTGCATGACGTCTGTCTGATCCGCTCGAGCAGTACACGGTCGAACGGTGGCGGCCGGGTGCCATAACATTCAGATTTATCACAAAAATTCGCAACCGGAATCGCCTAAGTGCTATCAGTACGTCCATCCCACGACGCAGATGAGTCGAACCGGAATTTCCGCGCCGATCGCCAGATACTATCTCTTCCAGGCAACCGATTCGGTCGGCTTCATTTGGCCAGTGTTCACCCTGTTCTTGCTCTGGAAGGATCTCACCTTCGCCCAGATCGGGACGTTCGGGGCCGTTTCGGCACTGCTCGTCGTCGTCCTCGAGGTACCGACGGGCTACATCGCGGACCGACTCGGTCGTCGGAACGCGCTCGCGATTGGGATGGCGGCAATGACGCTGTCGATCGCCGGATTCGTCGTTGCCGATTCGTTCCTCTCGTTTCTGGTTCTCTACGCCGTCTGGTCGGTCTCGCTCGCATTTCAGTCCGGAACCGCGGACGCCTGGCTCTACGAGACGCTTCGGTCGGGAGACGGCGAAGGAAATGAGACGGATTTCGCTCGCATCCGCGGTCGAGGCGGGTCGGTCCACCAGTGGGTCTCCGCGATGACGATGATCGGTGGCGGCCTCCTCTACGCGATTGAGCCGACCTATCCGTTTCTCGCTTCGGCGGCACTCAACGGCGCTGGCGTGGCCGTGGTGCTCACCATGCCGAAGAACGCCCAGTTCGATGGCACCAGTGAGATGAACGCGTCGGACTGTCCTGGCGTACTCGAGACGCTCTCGATGCTTCGGCGGCTGTTCGCGGGTCCATCGTTTCGCGTCTTCGTCCCGCTCGTCGCCCTGTTTTTCGCGCTGGTCAACGTGGCAGACACCTACATTCAACCGATTACCGTCGAGGTGTTGAACGGCGCATCGCCGGTGTCGTTCCTCGCCGGACCCCTGCCGGAGGAAGCTGCGCTCGGATTCCTCTACGCCGGATTCGCCGTCCTCGCGGCCATCGCGAGTTATCACGCGGAAACCGTTCGATCCCTGGTGGGCCTCCGGACGGCGCTGCTGACAGTTCCGGTGGTGACCGCCGTGACCATGTTCGCCCCTGCCGTCGTTCCGGTGCTCGCCATTCCCGTCTTCTTCGGAATGAAGGGGGCTCGAGCCCTGTACGAACCGCTGGTCAATCAGTACCTCAACGACCAGTCGGCGTCGGTCGGTCGTGCTACGGTCCTCAGTGCCGCGTCGATGGGGTGCGCACTCGTGCGCATCCCGTTGAAACCGCTTGCGGGCTTCGTCGCGGACCTGACTTCGCCGATCACGTTACTGGCGCTCCTCGGTGGGGGCTTTCTCGCGTTCGCACTTCCGCTGGTAGCCCTTCGATCCCCGGTCCCCGAAACCGCGTGTTCGAGCGAGGAACGGCCATCGATCCAGGACGCGTCGGTCGATGGACGGCAATCGGGTCGAGACTGATCTCGCTCCCGTCGATTACTCGAGCGACACGGTAAACGTCACCCGTGCATCAGCGCCGTCGGCGAGGGCTGCCACCAGCTCGCGGTCGAACCCCTTGGCGGCGACATCGGCCTCGAGCAGGATCGTCCGCTCGTCGACGTACTCGCTGGTTCGTCCGACGGCACTGCGCTCGCTGGCGAACTCGAGGTCGGGGTCCCCCCGCCCTGTCACGCTGTCGACGTGCCCGTCGGCCTCAATGGAGACCGTGATCGTCGCGTCGGCGTTCCGACACGCCTCGACGAAGTCCGGGTCGAAGTCGGCGGGGGCGCGGTCAGCGTCGATGACGAGGATGCAGTCGCCGGCCGGCGTGAGGTAGTCGTCGGTCGTAATCTCGAATGTGCTCGCGTGTCGGGCGGAGACGTGCTCGTGGCCGCGGGCGTGGACGACCTCCGTCAGGGTGCTCGAGTCGTCACTAACGTCGGCGTCGCCTTCCGCTTCCTCCTGGTCTTCGCTTTCCACGTCGGTGGCGTCGCGCATACTCGAGCCAGCACCGGGGTCGTCAAAACGGATTCGAAAACGCGCTACCGATTGGAACCGTTCCGCGAGGTGCCGGTCACACCTCGTTCAATCGCGGGCAAATCGCAAGACCGATACTCGCGACGACACGTCGGATGACCGTGCAATCGACGCCCGTTCGAATTCTCGTCTGGATCGGCGTCGGGCTGTCGGCCGTCTGGGCCGTGGCGGTCGTTCTTCTCGTACTCGGTCGATTCACGCCCCTCCCGTCGTTCGGTCTCGTCAACTTGATCGTCGTCGTCGGTGGCGTTCTGGCGACGATCGTGGGTATCGGGCAACTGCTCCGAAATGGATACCGGTGGCTCGTCGATCGGTGACGCCGTTCGATAGTCGGTCTCCGCAGTATCGAGAGCTGTTGCCCCTTTAGACCAGGCTCGCGCCGTCGAAGGCCGACCGTTTGATGTCGACCTCGAGCAGGTCGAGGATCGTCGGGGCAACGTCGTAAAGGTCGGCGTCCTCGATGGTCGCGTCGGGGTCGTCGATGAAGAGACTGGTGTCGTCGAAGCTGTGCATCCCGTTACGCGGCCCCGTGGTGAAGACGTCGTTGTCGGCTTTGAATCCCGACTTGAGGTCGAAGCCGTTGTTCGGAATCGCCACGAGATCCGGTGCGATGTCGTCGTGGTCGCCGCGGAACGCCGTCTCCTTCTCGACGACACGGTCGACGACTTTCCGACCGTCGGGACCCTCGAGGCCCTCGAGCATGGCCTTCAGTTCGTCGCGAACCGCGTCGTAGTCCTCCTGTGGGACCGATCCGCGCGGTTCCCGGCCCTCGAGGTTGAGGTAGAACCGGCCGGGGATGAACGAGTACGCGCGCGTCTCGTCGGCGATGTCGCCCAGTTCGTCCGGGCTGTCGGTGTCGAAGGAGAGCCAGCCCTCCTCGCGGAGCCACTCGTTGAAGTGGACCTCGTAGTCGAGGCTGGTGAAGCCGTGGTCGGAAGCGACGATCAGGGTCACGTCGTCGGGCAACAGCCCGCGGATGCGCCCGATGTAGTCGTCGAGTTTCTCGTAGAACTCGAGGAACTCCTCTCTGTACTCGCCGTCGCGCTCGTAGTCCTTGAACAGGAAGTGGTTCACCCGGTCGGTCGTCATGAAGACGCCGAAGAAGAGGTCCCAGTCGTCCGTCTCGAGGTAGTGACGGAACGCCTCGAAGCGGGCGTCGAGCGTCTCGTGGGCGTCCTGGATGAACTCGGTCTTGTCCGCCTCGTGGCCGAGTTTCGGGTTGACGTCGATACGGTAGTCGATCGACTCGAGATAATCGCGAACGTCGTCGGGGAAGGCCGCCTTCTCGAGGTCGGGGGAGAGAAAGCCCGAAACCATCCGCTGGACGTCCCGCTGTGGCGGAAAGGTGACGGGAACGTTGAACACGGTTGCCTTGCGCCCCGCCTCCGTCACGCGGTCCCAGAGGCGAGTCGCCTGCACCTCACGCCCCATCGGCACGTACGTCTCGTAGGTGCCGACCTCCCGATCCTGGAAGCCGTAGACGCCGGTCTCGCCGGGGTTGACGCCGGTCGTGAGCGCCGGCCAGCAGGCGCTCGACTCGGGCGGAACGATGCTCGAGATCTCGCTCGCCGTCCCCTCGTCGGCGAGCGCGGCGAAGTTGGGAAATCGATCGCGGTTGTTCGTCAGCAGACTGTACGGCACACCGTCGATACCGATAAACGCGACGCGCGGGTTCTCATCGCCGCGCAATCGGTCGAACAGACCCATGGGGCACCGTAGTCCGACCGGCTACAAGAAGGTTCGTCTCGAGACACTGTTTTCGAGAACGATAGAGCCCTCGCGTCCTGCCGCCCCTCCGCCGAGGGTGATCGACGCCACCGCAGCCGATTTCAGTCTCGACGCTGATTCGGTGCGTCGGGGTCGAAATTCGTCGGGACGACCGTCAGGTGGGCCATTCCGGGTTCCTCGTCGTCAGCCGACGCCGGGTCGTGGGTGGGGTGTTCGGTGGTCGCCATCTCGACTCTAGCTACACCAACGATACTCATAAAATTACCCATGCTCATAATGCATCGTTCGTACGGTGGAGATAACTCTCGAGTATCACTCGGCGAACGGCCGCAAAACGGAGGTGCGCTACCCGAAGTGCTCCTCGTAGAGGCCCTGGGCGTGCTCGATCGCGTCGTAGGCGGACTGCCTGTCCTCCCAGCCCTGCGTCTCGACTTCCTTGCCTTCCTCGAGGTTCTTGTACGTCGAGAAGAACTCGTCGATCTCGTCGCGCTGCTGTTGCGGGATGTCCTCGAGGTCCTGGACGTGATCGTACCGGGGATCCTCGTCGGGGACGGCGATGACCTTGTCGTCCTGCTCGCCGTCGTCGTCCATCTTCATGAGCGCGACGGGACGGGCCTCGATGACACAGCCGGGGAACGTCTGGTCCTCGACGAGCACGAGCACGTCGAAGGGGTCCTCGTCGTCGTAGTAACTCTGCGGGATAAACCCGTAGTCCGAGGGGTAGTGGACGTTCGAGTGGAGCACTCGGTCCAGGACGACGCCCGGCACGTCCTTGTCGTACTCGTACTTGTTTCGCTCGCCCTTGAGACACTCGACGACAGCGTAGATCGTTTCCGGTGCATTCGGTCCGGTCTCGAGGTCTTCCCAGAGATTGACCATACAGGCAGGTCCGTGGTCGATCAAAAAGTACTTTCGTAATCCCGTGGAGCCACGACGTGCTGGTGTTTCACGTGGCAGCCGAACGAACCGAAATTCGCCCGTATACGGGCCTTCTGCCCCGCGTAGCACCCGTTACCGCGCACTGGCGCAAATTGAATAGTTGGTAACTCTTAAATATCTTGGTGACATTTGCACATCCATGTCAGAGGCACAAGCAATCACCGGCGAGCAGAGTATCGCACGCGAACTTACAGCGTTTCAGCGCAACATTCTGGTCATCCTGGCGAAGGAGCCAATGTACGGCCTAGCCATCAAGCGCGAGCTTGAGGACTACTACGGGACGGAGGTCAACCACGGTCGACTCTACCCCAACCTCGACGAACTCGTCGACCTCGGCCTGGTCGAAAAGAGCGAACTCGACAAGCGAACCAACCAGTACGAACTGACCGACGACGGCTACGAGGCCGTCCTCGACGGTCTCGAGTGGTCGCTCTCGAAGGTCGTCACGGGCGACGACCGCGCCGACGAGATCGGCGAGATCATCGAGAACAGTTACTGAAGAACCCGTTCTGACATCACTGGGACGGTTCCGACCGGAATTCGGGCACCGGTTTTTCGGCCGTCTCGTAAATACGTTCGAGAGAGTTGTCTATAGCGTCGCGTTGTTTCTCGGAGGGCCAGGCGTTACGAACGAAGTACTCAGACCGGAACTCCGCGAGTTCGTCGCTCGAGGCCGACGTGATCGGTTTCGCGTAGTGGTTCCCCATGAAGTCCGCGAGCGCCTCGGCGGTGTCGCCATGGACGTCGCCGTGAACGTCGCGAACTTCGGCCGCGAGCGCCCGGTTTCGCTCGTCGACGGTATCCCAGTCCTCGGGATCGCCCGACCCGTCGAGCGGAATTTCGACCGCGCGCGTGAGGTCCTCGATCCGGTCCGTTCTGATGACCCCGGCTTCCTCGTCGTGCCACTCCTCGGGGTGTAAGACGAGTACCTCGTCGCCGTCGTCCGCGCGGACGTGGTCCGTGTAGTCGTGTTCCTCGAGCAACCGCTTCCGGCGGTCGGCGTAGGCCTCGCGTTCTCCCTCGTCGACGGCGTTTCGCTCGAGCCGTCGGAGGCGTTCGGCCTCGTCGACGACCTCGGCGGGCAGGTCGTGCGCTGCGTCGGACGCGTGGTCGGCGTCGTTTTCACCCGGTTCGGATTCGAACGCGTCGTGGCCGGTCATTCGTCTCGAACGGTAGGGCTCGAGGCTATTGGGCGTGCTGTTTCTGCTCACGACGACGCTACGATCTCCTGGAGCTGATACGTGTTTGGCTCGAGTTGGCACTGATGAGGTGCGGATGGCGCGTCAACGTTGCACTGGCGAACGCTATTCCCTGCTGATATGCCTTCGAGTACCCGGTTCGGTCGATACTCGCGGACGGTCTCGTCCGCGCGTATTACTCGACAGCGAACCTGTCTCGAATCTTTACGACATCGTTTCACATGCAGCTAGCGAATGTGCGAGTGAGTGGAACGACAATGAGTGTTCACGTTGACATCGGCGAAAACCGAAACGTTCGATTGACCGACGAACGCATCGAGTGTCGACCGCCGAATCGGATCGCGTTCGCGGCCGAAGGGGTGATTACGGTGACCAGAGAGCTGCTGGGCGAATTCGAGGGAGCATCCCTGAAACCGGTCCGCGTAGACATTTCGGTCGACGAGGCACGAACCGTCAGGGCCGACCTCGAAGGGCCGGCCTCGATCCGGCTCGAAACAGTGGACGTCGGCGTCGAAACGCCCGATACTGACGATCTATCGCCGGGGATGGACTCGGTCTCAGCTTCGGCGGACGACAGCGTCGAGTCGACCGATACGTCGCCTGGAGCGATTGCGTTCTCCGTCGAAGGAGCGATTGTAGACGTGCCGATGGAGACGCTCGACCCCATCACCGATGGCACGCCGTCGCTCGAGTCGGTCGTGTTCGCCGTCGACGATCCGGTCAGGACGGACGGCGGATCGGACGATGTCGTCTTCTCGCTCGGGCTTCTGGGCCACCGCATCGTCATCTACCGAAACGGCGCCATCGATGTCGGTACGGGCGAGAAGGGGGTGGACGTCGACATTCTGTGACGAGTGACGATCGACGTTCGTGGCCGCAGGGAACCGATCTCGCGCTTCTCACTGAGCCTGATCCAACGCCTCGTTCGCCAGCGCGTCCGCTCGGTCGTTGACCTCGCGGGGAACGTGCTCGAGCGTCCACTCGTCGAACTCGCGAAGGAGTTCGTGGACGGTCACCCGCTTTTCGCGCAGTTCGGGATTATTGGTGTTGTACTCGCCGCGCACCTGCTTCACGATCAACTCCGAATCACCGCGCACGTGGAGCTCGTCGTATCCGTAGTCGCGGGCCGCCTCGAGCGCCGCGATCAGGGCCTCGTACTCGGCCTGGTTGTTCGTCGCACGCCCGATCGTCTCGCTCCCCTCGCCGACGATACCCTCGCTCGTGACGATCACCCAGCCGATCCCGGCGGGCCCGGGGTTGCCGCGCGCGCCGCCGTCGAAGTAGACGTGCGCGCGACCGCCGCCCTCGCCCAGGAGGGCCTCGAGGTCGCGGGGCCTACCGCCCTGTATGACCACCTTGTTCTCGTAGGCGACGGCCGTCGCACCCCCGTGAGACGCCCGCCAGCGTTCGTGATCAGTGTTTCCCGACTCGACCGTCACTCCCGCGTCCTGGAGGCGGTCGCGGGCGTCTTCGACGTCGCACTCGATAACCGGCATTCGCCGAATTGTCGGCGTACTCCGGCTAAAACTGTTGTGGTTTCGATCCGAAAATCGGGCGTAAACCCGCCCGATCCCGTCGAATTCGGCCGATCCGATCCCTACAGTGAATATCCAGACCAAAGGTTTATATAATACCGTGCTACTACTATAAAAGTGCGATGACACGGTCCACCCGCCAGCGGGAGCGAATGCGCGAGACGGACGAGACCGAGGATCAAGAGGGGGTACGTGCGTGCCCCGAGTGCAACTCGGACAACCTCGTCAAGGACTCCGACCGGGGTGAGCTCATCTGCGAAGACTGTGGGCTCGTCGTGGAGGAAGAACAGATCGACCCCGGCCCGGAATGGCGGGCGTTCAACCACCAGGAACGACAGAACAAGTCCCGCGTCGGCGCGCCGACGACGCAGACGATGCACGACAAGGGACTCACGACGACGATCGACTGGAAGGACAAAGACGCCTACGGTCGATCCATCTCCTCGAAAAAGCGCAGTCAGATGCACCGGCTGCGCAAGTGGCAAGAACGCATCCGGACGAAAGACGCCGGCGAACGCAACCTGCAGTTCGCCCTCTCCGAGATCGATCGCATGGCCTCGGCACTCGGCGTTCCGCGATCGGTCCGCGAGGTCGCGTCGGTCATCTACCGACGCGCGCTCAAGGAGGACCTGATCCGCGGACGATCGATCGAGGGCGTCGCCACGTCCGCACTGTACGCTGCCTGCCGAAAGGAAGGCATTCCGCGCAGCCTCGAAGAAATTTCCGAGGTATCCCGCGTCGAACGCAAAGAAATCGGTCGCACGTACCGGTACATCTCGCAGGAACTCGGCCTCGAGATGAAACCGGTCGACCCGAAAAAGTACGTCCCTCGTTTTTGCTCCGAACTCGAACTCTCCGAAGAGGTCCAGACCAAGGCCAACGAAATCATCGAGAAGACGGCCGAAGAAGGGCTCCTCTCCGGAAAATCACCGACCGGGTACGCCGCGGCGGCGATCTACGCGGCCTCGTTGCTCTGTAACGAGAAGAAGACCCAGCGAGAGGTCGCCGACGTCGCGCAGGTGACCGAAGTCACCATCCGGAACCGGTATCAAGAGCAGATCGAAGCGATGGGCATCCACGGCTAACGTCGGTTAGCCGTTCGTTTTCAGCCGAACGAAGGCTCGAGAGTGTCTGGGCCGTTCGGACCGCCTGGACTGTCCAGAGCACCCAGCCCGACCGGAGCACCCGGACCATTCGGAGCACCCGAGCCGTCCGTGAAACTCGTCTCGAGTTACGTCACTGACAGCCGATTTCCTCGGCCCGCTCGAGTAACGCCGCTTCGCCGATCGAACTGCTCAACTGGTAGGTCAACTCGCCACAGTCCCACGTGACGAGGGTCGTCCCGTTGTAAGTCGAGACGGTCGCCTCGAGTTCGCCGACGTCCTCGCGGTCGGGGTCGTCGCTGCGGAGGTCGCCCTCCGAGACACTGAACCAGAGCAGTTCCTCGCCAACGCGGTGCTCCTCGTGGTAGGTCTGGACGCCGTTCCACTGGTCGGCGGACACGGACTGTCGTTCGTACTCGCCGGGGAACGTCGCGTTCGGAACCTCGAATCGCAGGTACTCGTTCGCTTCCGAGCGGTCCTCGAACTCGTGTTGTTCGAATTCCGGCTCTTCGACCGACCGCTCGTCGTCCGTGTCGTTCCCTGCTGGCGGGTCGAACAACCCGGCCTCGAGGTCCGCTTCGAACGTGACGGTCTCGAACGTACTGGTGACCTCGAGTTCGGTGCCGTCGACGTCCGTGTACGTTCCCTGCATTGCGAGCGGATACCCGTATTCGTCGTCGATCCAGAACGTCCCGCCCTCGAAGTCCGTCTCCTCGTACGCGCTCGTCTCGAGCGGGTAGACGTAACGGGTGTCGCCGACCAGTACGCCGATGCCACGGTCGACTGTCGTCTCCTTCGGCTCGATCGAGACGACGTGAGTCGTCCGGTTCGCGACGGTCTCGGTCCCCTCGTAGCTGACGTCGTACCGATCGAGGCGCTCCTCCAGTAATCGTGCCTCGTCATCGGCTTCGCTCTCGCTCTCGGACTCGGACTCAGTCTCGGTTTTGGACTCGGCTTCGAGGTCGTACGCGGTCACGTTGTCGGTCTCACCGTCGGTCAACCAGAGCGTCGAACCGTTTCGAACGGCAATTCCGCCTTCGTGGCTCTCCTTGAAACCGCTCGAGTCGATCACTTCCGATCGCATCTTCGACGGTGGGCGTTCCCAGACGCGTTCTGTCGTCTCGTACGTTCCTGCACTGTCCGTGAACGTGACTGTCCGCTCCCCGGTTAACGGCGGTACGTCGTCCGCCGTCACCGCCTCCTCGAGAAGCGTTTCCCCATCCGGTTGCGTCTCTCCGGAAATTGCCACCGTACACCCGGCACAGACGACCACGAGTGTGATCGCTGCGAGAACCAATCCGTCGTGAGTCCACCCCATACGCATTCGTACGCTTACACGCTTATCTAAGTATTTCTATGTCGGGGAAAATATCAATGGGGGTGGATGCAGTTGAGCCGTCGAGTGTGTGCGTACACCTCGGGCGTCGATGGGTCGGAGCGACGCGTCGAACGTGGTGTCAGAGGCACGTTCGGCTTGATGGATGCAGTGGAGGGCCGACTCCGCCCAGCACGCCGGTTACGGCCTGCAACTATCCGTTGAGACCGATGTATAATCAAATCGGACGAGCGACTTCACGCAGAGAAAAGACCATGGACTCTTTAAGACGCACCGCGTCTTTGATGGAAAGTTTGTTCGATACCGAGTGGTATCATCGGAGTATATCCTGGGAGTTTCGTACAATCGCTCTGTCCGCTCGAGAGCCCGTTTAGGCCGAATCGGTCGCAGTGTCGCCCACACGCCGTTCTCCGAAATCGTTCGCCGCTATCCGTCGTCGCCCCCGCGACGCCCTATCCCTACTTCGTTCCGTACAGCGAGTACGTGATTGCCAGCAATCCAAGCAACCGACTCACGTTCTCGAGGAAGACCGTCGTCGCCTGATCGGCGGCGGTGAGCGTCGTCACCGAGACGTTGATCACGAACGGGCCGAGCGTCAGCAACAGCAAGCCGATGGCGAGATACTTCATCGCTCGACTGTCGTTTCGCCGATAGCCGCGGTAGGCCTGCACAGCAAGGACCGTCCCCACCAGCGCGACGAGGAGCAGGCTCGCGACCGTCAGCAACTCGAACGTCGACGCCTGGTCGAGGCGGACGACGCCCCCGGTCATCGTAACTCCTCCCACATTCGGGTAAACTTGTCGGCGACGTCTTCGTCCTTCCGGGTAATTTCGAGGGACAGTTCGCCGTCCTCGAGGGTGACCTCGAGTCGCTCGAGGCGGGCCGCGTAGACGCTGTAGTGGTTGCCGTCCGGTGCGAGTTCGGTCTGTTCGCTGATCAGGTCACACTCCCGGAGTCGCTCGAGGCGACGGTAGATCGTCGGGAGCGACGCGTCACAGCGGTCGCTCAGGGTGCTGGCGGACATGGGTTCGGCGCTCGTTTCGGTGAGGATCGCGCGGGCGTACTCGTCGTCGAGGAGGGCCAGTAGTTCGGGGGGATCGGCGTCCTCACTCACGTTTGATACGTCGTTCCCCCACCGCTATCAAAAGCGCCCCGGTTTTTCTGGCTCAGAACATCCGCTCGAGAGCGTTCTGACTCGGACCAGCCGCTTGAGCGTGCCGTCGAACCGTCAGTCGCGCGGGTGAAACCGCTTGACGGCCGTTCGGACAGCGTCTTCGCGGCCGATGAACGTGACCCGATCACCCTCTTCGAGGACGGTGTCGGCCTCGGGAACGTGCGTCTCTCCGTTACTGGCGATCACGGCGACGATACAGCCGTCGGGAATCTCCGAATCGAGGTCGCGGATGGTCGTCCCGTCCAGTTCGGCCGCGGTGACGACGATCTCCTGGGCGTCGTGGCCCTCGCCGAGTTCGTTCATCCAGTGGGCCAGCGCCGGGCGTTCGATCTCGTTGTCGATGGTCCAGGCCGTCGCGCTCGAGACGTCGATGGCGTCGACGTCGAGCGTCTCGAACGCCTCCACGTTCTCCGGCGTGTTCACGCGGGCGAGCACGCGGTCGACGTCGAAGCGCGTGGAGGCGAGTTGTGAGACCAGCAGGTTGGTGTCGTCGTCGGCGGTCGTGGCGACGACCAGTTTCGCGTTGTCGATGCCGACCTCCTGAAGCGTCTCGGTCGAGGTGCCATCGCCGTGGTGGGCCGAGAAGCCCTCCTGACGGAGTCGCTCGACGGTCGCCGAGTCGCTGTCGACGAGGATGACGTTCTCTCCGCGGTTCTCCAGTCGCGTGGCGAGCGTCCGGCCGACCCGACCGCCGCCGACGATGATGGTGCGCATTGGTTCGATGTCGAAGTATTCCGCGAGCTGGCGGGCGAGCCCCGCCTGCAGCACGACCGTGATGAAGATGACGAGAAAGACGGTGCCGGCGAGCGTCTGTGCGGCCACGTCGTTGCCGGCCGTCTCGAGTTCGATGGCGAACAGCGTGGCGATGGAGGCGGGGATGATCCCCCGCGGGCCGACGAGACTCAGGAAGTACCGCTCGCCCGCGCTAAATCGCCAGTGGGTGGTCGCCGCGGCGACGATCAGCGGACGGACGATTAGCGTGACCGCGACCACGACCGCGATGCCGCCGAACCCGAGGCCGAGGAGCGCTTCCACGTCGATGAGCGCGGCCAGCGAGATGAACACGAATGAGAGGACGAGCAGGGTCAGGTCGCGGTTGAATCCCTCGATTTCCTCGCGGTGTGGCAGGTCGAGGTTGCCCAGGACGAACCCGGCCGTCCCGGCCGCGGCCACGCCCGTCTCGGGGAAAATCGAGTCGGCGAGGCCATAGGCGGCCAGCGCGCCGGTCAATACGACGAGACGGGCGGTCTGTGGGGCGTCGCCCGCGGGCTGTCTGACCCGCGTCAGCAGGGCGTAGACGACGATGGCGACGACGATCCCCACGCCGATGCCGACCGCGTAGCGCTGGAGGAAGTACACAGGCACGTGCGAGCGCTCGTCCCCGACGACGACCGTCTCGAAGATGACGATGGCCAGGAGCGCGGCCGTCACGTCGTTGACGATGCCCTCGGCCTCGAGCGCGGCCTCGACGTGCTCGCGAACGGTGATAACCTCGAGGATGGGCGTCACCACGGTCGGGCCGGTCGCCACCAGCAGGGCACTGATCAGGAAGGCGATTCCCCAGTCGGTGTGCAAGAAGTACCGGACGGCGAGGGCTGTCCCGCCGAGGGCGACGGCTGCACCGAGCGTCGTCAATCGGATGATGGCTCGAGGGGCCATCTCGAGCTTTTCCCGGCGGAGGTGAAACGCCCCGTCGAAGATGATGATGGCGACGCTCAGGCCGACGACGGTCGAGAGACCGGCGCCGAAGGTATCGATTGAGACGAACCCAAGTCCCTCGGGACCGACCAGCAGGCCGAGGAGGATGAGAAAGAGGACGCTCGGAATGCGCAGCCGATTGGCCAGCAGCTGTGCGGCCAGCCCGAGGACGAGGATGCCGACGATGACGGGGAGAATCGACGCCACTACGACGACGTATGTTGTTACGCTTGATATGAATTTCGAGCGCATACCGGCGTCTTCAGGCGCAGGTCGAGCGGTGGACCAGGTGTGACACCCACTGTCGGTGGCCGGATCGGATTTCGACCGTAATCGGTGTTGTGTGGCCCTGCGTACCACGAAGTGCTACGAATACCGTGAGATGCCGGCTCCGAACAGACACGGGGCGGTGACGAACGCGGTCTGTTCGGCACACGGCGATGACGTGGGATTCGATGGGGTCGTTCGAACATCGAATATCTTCGTGATCATGAGAGGCGACGCCTCTCGAACGATCCACTTGACCAGACCTCAGCCCCATACAGTGGAGAAACCGAGAGTTTCGCCGGAGTGTCTCTGGTTCCCCTCGTCGTCCTCAGATGGTCTCACTACGAATGGACGCATCATGTCGTAATCCTCGTGCTCGACCATGTGGCAGTGCCACATGTACGTCCCCGTCTGATCGCTGAAGAGCCCTTCGTACTCTCCAAAGTGAACCGCCACGTGGACTACCTCGGACGGGTGAACCGTGACCACGTCGTTCCACCCCAGTTCGTAGGGTTCGGGATCCTCGAGCGAGTCCAGATCGAGCTCGTCCTCTGCCGGATCGTAGTCTCCCGTTGGTTGCCGCCCCAGGACCTGAAAGTGTACTAGATGAAGGTGGATCGGGTGAGACATACCGGTCAGGTTGGGAATACTCCAGATCTCGGTGTCTCCGAGCCGTGGATTCTCCGTTACTGGATCATCCAGTGCGAGTCCGGACGTGTGTTCCTCGTTGCCGAGCTTGTGCAGATTTCGCCCGTACTCGTCGCTCTGTATCAAGAGCGGGAGGTACCGAGTATTGTCGACGGCATCCAGGGAAATCTCCGGAACGTCGGCCAGGTTCGACGGAACGGTATTCGTAGTACTCGTACCCTCCTCAGCAGCCGAGTCCGAGACGTCGACGAGCAGAATTTCGGGAAGTGACACGACGTCATCGCCTTCGCTGCTGAATTTACCACGGTACATAGCAGGTGCATTATTGTGGAGAAGCAGTGTCTCCCCTGGCCACTCCGAGAAGTCGACGACGACGTCACTGCGTTGTCCGGGGCCGACCTCGAGCCTGTCGTCGAGTTCGACAGGATCCGAGAGGAGGCCACCGTCGTTACCGATCTGAACGAACGGCGGACCGGTGTCGCCGACGGTTTCGGAGGACTCGTCGTACTCACGAAGGTCGAGACTGTAGAACCGACAGTTCGATCCGTTCAATATCCGGAACCGGTACGTTCGGGGCGAAACTGACAGTCGAGGCCAGGCTTTCCCGTTGACGACCGATGTATCTCCGTAGAATTCCGAGATGATGCTCGGATCGGGGAACGACTCGTCGGGCGCGTCGGCGACGGTACTTGGATAGAACAACGACCCATCATCGCTGAAACTCCGGTCCTGTAAGACGAGTGGAATCTCGTAGTCGCCGCTGGGAAGGCCGAGTTCACGTTCTTCGTCACTTCGGAGTAGATACAATCCGGCCAGACCGGCATAAACGTTCAATCTGGTAATGCCGACCGAGTGATCGTGATACCAGAGCGTCGACGCCGGTTGATCGTTCACGTAGAAGTAGTCTTTCTTCTCGAATGCCGGGCCGGTCTCCGCAAAGTCACGGGTATACCACCCCTGCGCTTTTCCATCGCTCTCGTGTTCGATGTTCCCTCCATGGAGGTGCGTCACGGCTCGTACACCCGGAGTTTCGTACGGGATCATCTCACTATGTACCGTCGTGTCTACGGGCAAGAGATGTTCGTCCGGCAGTTTATTCTCCCACCTGACGTAGATCGGTTCTCCCTTCTCAGCTTCGATCGTGGGTCCGTGGAAGTGTCCTTCGTACCCCCAGACGGTGGTCGCCGGAAGATCGGGATGTATCTCCTGGTCGAACTCCTGCATCTTCAACTCGTAGTATGGCCGGTCATCCTTGCTCCCAACCGGTTCAGCGGCACCGGGCTTCGGTAGGTCCGCAACTCACTTTTCGAGCGGAGGCGACGTATGATTGAGGATCGTCCGTGCATCCGATTGCTCTGGTGGACGTTCCTCTGGTTCCGTGTTCGCTGAGGGACTCGAACAGCCAGCGAGTCCCGAAATCCCAACTGCACTCGAGATAACCATGAGATCACGCCGAGAGAGGCCAGAATTGGATCGTTCGTCGTGGTCCACCATTTCGTCTGGAGGTATGGAACCCTCCCTTATCTGGAACGGGCCGATTCCTACCGCCTGGGAATCTTGTCGAAATCCGCTAAACGCGTGCAGCTCTCGGAAATCCGGACTGCTTTCACCCTTGCCGACCCGTCAGGCAGGTCGCGACGCACCTTCTCGGCGATATGAACATTCCAGGCCGTATCTCTGTCGAAGCAGACGGGGATGGCATCTTCGTAGCCGCAACCTCTATCGGTTCTTGGAATTCGAGGCATCGTAATCGCCAAATTCCGTGGTGACGCGTCGCTCCTGGACCTCGGTATCGAGGAACTCGAATCGTGGAACTCCCGGGTTTGATGAGTGGCTCTCAACTCGAGAGGACACTGTCGAAGCGATACGTGTGCCTTCAAATCTCTCCAACGGACGATGTCCCTCCACCAGCGGAAAATTTATCCACCGGCATCGTGATAAACTGAAGTAATGACTGACTCGCAGTTGACGGGCGTACTTCAAGAAACCCTTGCTCTCTTCGAAGTGGGAGGAGCGCCCAGGACGACGGCCGAGGTAGCCGACCAGATCAACCTCGACCGTCGGAAGGCCTACGAGCGCCTCGAGTGCCTCGTCGACCACGGTCGGCTGGAAACCAAGAAAGTAGGCGACAATGGACGCGTCTGGTGGCAGCCAGCTACCGAGCTCGAAGGGCTCATTACCGACGTCACCGACCGCAGGGAACGCGAACGCGAACTTGAACGCCGCGCCAATCAGCAACAGATCGTGGCGGATCTCGGGCAATTCGCACTCGAAACCGACGACCTGGATGAACTCATGGACCGGGCGGCACGTCAGGTGGCAGACGTCCTCGACAACGAGTACTGCAAGGTGCTCGACCTCGACCCGGACGCCGAGGAACTCTTGCTCCGCCAGGGCGTCGGCTGGCACGACGGAATCGTGGGCGAGGCAACTGTCTCTTCGGTCGAAGCGGACTCCCAGGCGGCCTACACGCTGGCGAACAATCACCCGATCGTCGTCGAAGACCTCGAGACGGAATCACGCTTTAGCGGCCCCGAGTTGTTGACGAGCCACGACGTCAAGAGCGGTCTCAGCACCATCATCGGGCCGTTCGACGACCCGTGGGGTATCCTCGGCACCCACGACATCGAACAGCGGGAGTACTCCGAGGAGGACGTGACCTTCGTCCAGAGTGTTGCGAACATTCTCGCAGAGGCGATCGACCGACATCAGTCCCAGGAGGAACTCGAACAGTTAGTCGCCGACCTCGAGGAGTCCAACGAACGGTTGGAACAGTTCGCGTACGCCGCCTCTCACGATCTCCAGGAACCACTCCGAATGGTGTCGAGTTATCTGCAGTTGCTCGAGCGTCGCTATAGTGACGCGTTTGACGAAGACGCCGAGGACTACCTCGAATTCGCCGTCGATGGAGCCGACCGGATGCGGAGGATGATCGACGGACTGCTTCAGTACTCACGCATCGAGACGTCGGGCGAGCCGCTCGAACCGACCGATCTCGATTCGATCCTAACCGATGTCCTTGAAGACCTGCAGTTGCGGATCGAAGAAAGCGCCGCCGACGTGACGTCCGAGTCACTTCCGCAAGTCGAGGGTGACGCGAACCAGCTCCGGCAAGTGTTCCAGAATCTGCTGAAGAACGCAATCGAATACAGCGGTGACGATCCTCCACGCGTTCACATCTCGGCTGAGGAAACGGGAGATGAGTGGATCATCTCGGTGCACGACGAAGGAATCGGTATCGATCCCGGCGACACGAATCGCGTCTTCGAGGTCTTCAATCGACTGCATAGCCACGAGGAGTACGATGGAACTGGCATCGGACTGGCGGTGTGTGAGCGGATTGTCGAACGGCACGGCGGTGAGATCTGGGTTGACTCGAACCCCGGCGAGGGAGCGACGTTCTCGTTCACGCTTTCCGACGCGTAATTCCGTAGCGTAGACGACTCGATTTTTGACCTCGCATTCCACACTACACCGACTGTTCAGTAAGCAGGTCTACGGGGCCGGTGGTTCATTGGATTCGGCACGAAACAATCCATCACCGTGCTGAACCCATTCTCTATATGCAGCACGCCTGCCCTCCTTCATGCCCTGAAGAACGTGGAGGGGGGGGGTCTAAATCAAACCTGCCTAGGAATTCGACGACCACTCGACGAGACATTTCAGGGGTTCGACGACCGCCCATCGAGAGTGAAACCACACCGTCCGGAACCCCGAGACGAACATTCAAACCCTCGCCGTCCCTACCTGAAGTGAATGCGCCTCGACGACTACATCGAGGAGTTAGAGCCCGACGAGGAGGCCGAGCGCCGGCGCCTCGCGAAGGAGAAGTCCTACGCCATCACGGACCACCTCGAGGACTTCGAACGCAACTTCGAGCGGGCGCTCTCGGGTGACACCCTCGTCGGCTCAACCGCGCCCTCCATCTTCGTCGGGCGATCGAACTACCCCGACATCCCGGTCGGCGTGCTCTCGCCGGTCGGCGACGAGGACGACGCCGAATCCTACGTCACCGACGGGAACTGGTACCGGCAGGGTTACGGGATCGACGACGTCCTCCAGCGCCGGACCGGCCTCCTGAACTCGAACAAGCGTGCCAACGTCGACGCACCGGGCATCGCCAGCCGACTCGCTCCCTCCGTCCAGGACGTCTGGGACGGCTTCGTCGGCGTCCAGCGCGAGGTGGCAATCGCCGATCGACCGGTGGACCTCGAGATCGGTCTCGAGGGCAAACCCGACCTGGGCTTCGACGCAGGCACCGACGTGGCGACCCCCCGCGGTCCCAGGGCGGCGGCCCGCTCCGCGGGCCTGACCGAGAACCCGCACGTTCCCCGGCCCGTCAAGAAGACCCTCGAGGACGACGACTGGCAGGCTCAGGGGGCGATGACCTACCTCTACCGGCGCGGGTTCGACGTCTACGAAATCAACTCGATCCTCTCGGCGGGAGCCCTCGGTGAGGCCGCCCAGCGGCGACTCGTCCCCACCAGATGGTCGATTACCGCCGTCGACGACACCGTCGGGCAGTACCTCCGTGGCCGGATCCGGAACGCTCCGAGCATCGACGAGGTACAGGTCTGGGCCAACGAGTACGTCGGAAACCGCTACTGGGTGATCCTCGCGCCCGGCACCTGGGAGTTCGAACTCGTCGAAATGAAGGCACCGGGAAGCATCTGGAACCCCGATCCGGGCGCCGGAATCTGGATGGCCAGCGCCTCGGAGGGCTATCAGGGCCGCTCGAGTTACGTCGAGGAAACGGCGGGCGCGTACTACGCCGCCCGACTGGGCGTCCTCGAGCACCTCGAGTCGGTCGGACGCCAGGCAAAGTGTCTGGTGCTTCGGGAGGTGAGCGACGACTACTGGGCGCCAGTAGGGGTCTGGCAGGTCAGAGAGAGCGTTCGGAACGCGTTCGAGAGCGCGCCGGGGGCCGCAAACGGGCTCGAGGGCGAGGACGGCAACCGAGCGAACCTCGCCGGCGAGTACGGGACTGCCGAGACGTTCCACGACGCCGTCGCAACGGTCGCTCAGCAATTGCCGGTCTCACTCGATCGGTTACGGCGAAAGTCGGAACTGGCGGCGGGCGTGCAGTCGAGTCTGGCAGCGTTTTCCGGGCGGGAGTGAGCGGGGACCACGCCGGTTCTGGCCGATTCGGTGGTGGTCTCAGGTCTCGATCCGAGGGCTCAGTCCTCTGATCTCAGCCCTCTGATCTCGAATCTGACGTTTCAGACGATCCGCTCGTCGTCCTCGTCCTCGGTGCTCCGTCGCTTCCCACGGTGTCGCCGGTCGTCCTCTTCCTCACCGAGGTCGCCCTCGGAATCTGAAACGGCATCCATCTCCTCCGCCTTCCGTTTTCTGGCGCTGTCACCGCTCGCGTCGTCTATGCTTCGCTCGTCTGTACCTCGTTCGCGGCCGGGTTCGTCACCTTCCCGCGCGAGGCCGCCGTGGTGCTGGTCGGGCGTCTTCGACCTCGAGTCGGGGTCGACCGCTGATTCCTCGTCGTCGAAGACCCCGTCGCCCTCGTCGAACAGGTCTTCGTCCTGCTCGAATACCTTCTCCGTGTCCTCCTCGTCGACTCGGCCGTGACCCTCGTCGAGACCACGGGTTCGATCCGGTTCCGACCGGTTCGGTTCCGTCTCCCGACTCCCCGGTCCCTCCTCGATCGGCTCTCGTTCGTCGACATCGGTCCTGGTCTCCGTCTTCGGTTCCGCTTCCATCCCCGATCCCGTCTCCATCCCCGACCCCATCTCCATCTCGTGACCGCTCGAGTCACCGACATCGCCGGCTCCCATCGCGCCCGGACTCCGGAGGTGAACCTCCGTGCTGGTCACGTCGGAGACGTCGGACTCTTCGAGCGTGATCGCTTCGTCGCTCGGCGACCCCCAGCCGAGGGCGGCCTTAATGCTGTCGGTGATCCCCGGGTCGGGCTCGACGTAGGCAGTAGCGCCCTCGACGTCAGTGACCATACCGACGTCGTCGCCGTGCTCGTTGATGACACGCTTACCGACGTCCTCTGGCGTAAATCTTGCGGACATAGCGCTCGAATCAACGGGCGGCACACGGATGCAAGTGGACCTTGCATGCGCGTGCTATCTCTTGACACGCCATGGACGACGGAAAAAACGATCGGAACCTGGTTCGAACCGGTTAGAGGTCAGTTCCGCGGTCCGTTCCTCTCGTGCCGGTCGTGTCACCGAGGTCGGATCGGAGGTGGATCTTGTCGTCGGTGACTCGCTCGATGGCGCTCTCCTGGAGGGGGTAGGTGTCTTCGTTAGTGTCGCCCCAGCCGAGTTTCGCCTTGATCGTATCCGTCATTCCCGGGTCCGGTTCGACGTGGGCCGTGCCGTGTTGCATGGCGGAAACCATGCCGATCGTTTCGCCGTTCGCGTTGACCACTGTCTTGCCGATGTCGTCCTCTGTCAGGTTTCGTGCCATTGCACTCGACCAGTCCACGAAATCGATGAAGGGTCTGCTGCCTGCCGCTGCAGGCACTCGAGAAGATCAGTCGAAATCCGGCTCTCTTCCCTCGAGAAAGGCCGATACGCCCTCCTCGTGGGAATCGGAGGTGTACGCCTGCACCTGCAACAGGTTCTCGTACTCGAGGGCCTCACCCCAGTGGCGACCGAGGTTTTCGTGCATTGCCCGCTTCATCAGCGCGATGGTTTCGGTCGGTCGACGTCCGAGTCGATCCACGGTCTCCTCGACGCGCTCCTCGAGGTCGTCGGGGTCGACGGATTCGTTTATCAGGTCGAGGTCGGCTGCCTCGTCGGCGTCGAAGAATTTCCCAGTAAAAGCGAGTTCCTTCGCCGTGCGCAACCCGACGAGTTTCGGCAGGAGAAACGTCCCGCCGGTGTCGGGAATCAGCCCGACACGCACGAACGCACACGAGAACGTCGCGTCCTCGACGGCGTACGCGAAGTCCGAGAGGGCGACGATCGCCAGGCCGGCGCCGACGGCGTCGCCGTTGACCTTCGCGACGGTCGGCACCGGGCACTCGAGCATCTCCTCGACGACCCGGCCGAACGTCTCGGTGATTCGGTTGAACGCCTCCTGTGGTCCCTCCCGCCGCTCGGCCATCGCCTGAATGTCGCCACCAGCGCTGAACGCCGTTCCTTCGCCCGTTAGGACGACGGCGTGGTGGTCAGCCGGCGACACGTCGGCTATCGCCTCGGCGAGCGTCACGGCCGTCTCCGTCGAGAAGGCGTTGAGCACGTCGGGTCGATCGAACGTGATCCGAACGACGTCGCCTGTATCGTCTACCTGCATGCCTCGAGCATTCGCCAGGAGGCGCTTAACGGTATGCGTTCAACGCTCGACGGCCGGGGACGCGACAGGCTGGAGGACAGTAACGAACGCCTACCAGTCTCCATCCAACGAATAACCATATGTGGTTGTCTGGATTTCTGACCTATGGTAGGGCTCACCGGTCGAATTGGGCGCTCAGACGAGGAACCGTTCGCGGCGTCGCTCGAGTCGCTCCGTCACACCGATCGGCTCGAGGCGACCGTTACTTACGACGAGGGCATCGTCCAGTTGGGACACACGGCGTATTCCGAATACCCAATCGACAGTTTCGAACGCGGACGATATCGAATTCGATTCGAGGGGAAACTGTACGACGTACCCGATGAGAACCGTCGCGAGGAACTCGAACGGGTTGCGCCGTTGTTGTTCGAGGACGAGATCGCCACCGGCGATATCGACGACGGGTTCAAAGCGCTTCGCGATTGGATGCTATCGGTCGACGGCGCGTTCGTATTGACCGTCCTCGATACCGAAACTGGCGAACTGGCCCTGTGTAACGACGTTCTCGGTCGGTTACCCACGTACTTCTACGCCGACGCGGAGTCTATGGTCTTCTCGCGAGAGCTTCGGTACGTGCTCGAGTCCGTCGACGTGGCATTCGATCGTCTGGGAGCCGCACAGTGTCTTCTCTTCGGCTACTCCCTGGGGAACCGAACGCTCGTCGAGAACGTGCGTCGTCTCCGACCGGGGTCGCTCGTTCGCGTTCGAACCGACCCCATCGAAACGAGCACGCATTCGGTGTACACGTTCTCCTTCGACGACCCGGCGCACGCCCACCGGAGCCGAGAACAGAACGCTACTCAACTGGCGACCCGGTTCGTTCAGGCATGTGAGCGTCGTGCAGGTCATTTCGACACGGATCTCATCTCGTTGAGCGGTGGTCTCGACTCGCGGTCGGTACTCGCTGGCTACCACGCCGCGGGTTGTCCGGTCGAGGCGGCGACGATGGAGTCTCCCGAGTACGTTCCCGTCTCGGATGTCGACATAGCTCAGGAGCTAGCCGCGGACTTCGAAGTCGACTGGCGAACGTACGACGTCGGCCAGCCTCGAGGGGCCGACCTCGACACGCTCGTGAAGACGAAAAACGGCCACATCGGTCTCATGACGTCCTTCGTCCTCACCTTCTTGCGCCATCTCGAAGCTGACTACGGGGCGTCGATTGCCTACATCACGGGCGACGGCGGTGACAAGGTGCTCCCGGACCTGACTCCCACGGGTTCGGTTCACAGAGACGCCCTCGTCGACTACATCGTCGAGGAGAATTCCATCCTGGACATCGGTCAGGTGTCTCGAATCACTCGCGTCTCCGAAGACGCGATCAGACGGAGCGTTCGCGACCACGTCCAAACCTACCCCGAAACGACTGTCGACGGCCTCTACACCCACTTTCTGCTCTACGAACGAGCCGCGAACTTTCTCTTCGAGGGCGAAGACCGAAACCGACTGTTCTTCTGGAGCGACACCCCGTTCTACTCGCTCCCGTTCTTCCGCTATGCGATGAACTGTCCGCCAGAACAGAAACGACGGTACAACCTCTACCGCTCGTTCCTCGAGGCGCTGTCGCCGAAAGCGGCGAGTCGAACCCACGCCGTCTACGGTGCTCCGGTCAATTCGAGACGCCACGTGGCAGCGGCCCTCCTCGACGACGTACTCTCGCGATATCCCGCCGTCCTGGAGACGCTCAAGCCGATCATCAAAGCCGTCAACGACCTCGATACGGATTCAGACCTCGATGCCGACACTATCGACTGCATCCGCCGCCAGGTCGATCGAATCGAAGGGGTAGACGTTGGACTCGATACTGACGAACTACATCGATTCCTCGATACCGCTAACGATCGGGAGAAATACGCCGTCTACCGCATCTTCGCGATCACTTCTATCGTCGACGACCTCTCCTCGACAGATCGAAAGAGCGTCCTCGAGTCGAGAGAGGACGCCGTCTTTGCCTGAGTCCGACGTATCGTTTCTGCATGGACAACTATGATGCTTCTGTAGAATCCGAAAATTGTAATACTGGAGTCTGCAATTTATGGATATGCGTACCCTGGATAAAATCGACATCGAGATCCTCCACCACCTCGTCGCGGATGCCCGCCAGCCCTACAGCGAGATCGCCGAACGGATCGACGTCTCCGCGCCGACGGTGTCCAACCGAGTCGACCGGCTCGTCGATCTGGGCGTGATAGATGGCTTTACTGTCGACGTCGACCGATCGACCGTCTCTGCGGGGACCGAGGTACTGATCGACTGTACGCTCTCGCCGGACGCAGACGACGGAATCGCCGATCGGCTGTCCTCGTTCGAGGAGTTCGAACACGTCTTCGCGACGGCGGACGGCCGGGTCCTCGCGACCGCTACCATCTCCCAGGCACGAATCCGAGCGGTGCTCGCCGACGCGGTCGACCTCGAGTCCCTCGACAGCTACCGGGTTCACCTGCTCGAGGACTGCCACTGGTCCCCGTCGATTGCCTCCTCCGATCTCGCTTTCACATGTGACGAGTGTTCGAATCGGGTGACGGACGACGGCGTCTCGATCACCATCGACGACGACCGCTACCACTTCTGCTGTCCGTCCTGCCGGTCCGCGTTCGAAGAGAGCGCGACGATCAGTGAGTCTGCGTAACTCGGTCGAGAATTCACGCAAACCTGCGAGAGCCGAGAGAACCGGGCTTACCCGAAGTTTTCGATGCGTGCCTCGTCCGGATCCCCGCCGGCGGCATCGATTGCCTCGGCGACCCGGTCGACGAAGTCGGCGAACCCGAAGACGTAGCACCGCCCGTCCTCGAGGTGTGTGTCGACGGCCGACTCGAGATCCTCGTCGTCGTCCGCCTCGAGTACCGTGACGGTCGCCCCCGCTTCCGAGAGCGCCTCGAGTCGCTCGGTGTGGGCCGGTTCGTCGTCCCGGTAGATGACGGTCGCGTCGTGGCCGGCCCTCTGGGCAGCCTCGGCGATGGCGACCGCAGGGCCGATGCCGGGTCCACCGGCGATCGCCACGACGTCACCGTCGCCCTCGTAGGCGATCGTTCCGAACGGGCCCTCGACGTGAACCGTTTCGCCGCCCTCGAGGGAGGCGAGCCACGGCGCGAGTTCGCCGTCGGGGTCGACCCCGACGGTGATCTCGAACGTCTCCTCGACCGTCGGCGACGAGAGTGTGTAGTGGCGCGCGACCTCCTCGCCCTCGGGTGCCGCTCGGAGGAGGACGAACTGCCCGGGGAGCGCCTCGAACGCTTTGGGCGTCGCGAGCTCGAGTGCGACGGTCGACGGTCCCACTTCGGTGACGGACTCGACGGTAACGGCCGTGCCTTCCATACCGGACCGTACCGGCGGGTGCCTCAAAGAAGTTCCTTTCCCCGCGGCGGTTTCAGGTCTCGAGCCGTCGATGCTCTCGCTAACGCCTCGTGTTCTGGGGGCCTCGTTCAGGCCTCGAGTTTCGGGATTCGGGAACCTGGTTCCCCCTCGAGTTTCCGGGCCCGCTTACCCCTCGAGTTCGTCGCCGTATCGACTCTCCCACAGGCGGAGGTAGACGAACAGCGGGGCGAGTGTCGCCCCGGCGTCGGTCGGTTCGTACTCGACGCGCGGAGGAACCTCGTCGTAGGCGGTTCGCTCGAGCAGTCCGGCGTCGACGAACTCAGAGAGGCGCGCGGAGAGGGTGTTCGGGGAGGCCGGAACCACGTCCTCGAGTTCGGAGAAACGACTCGGTCCGCCCGCAGTCGTGATCGCCCGCAGAATCGAGAGGGCGTGTCGGTGCTCCAGGAGCGAGAGAACGTCCGGTTTCGCTGGCGACTCGTCGGTCGCTTCTTCTCCGCCTGCCGTTTCCACCCCCTCGGGAACTTCTCTCACGTCGGTCGCCGACTCGAGGGCCTCGGGCGCCGGAACGTCGAGGATCGTTTCGAGCGCGTCCGTGATGGGATCTGAATTGGCCATACGACCACTACGTATTCTGTAGTATTAAACTCCTGGATGTATAGCGAACTATTGAGTCCTACTGGGCCGTGGTCTCTGCTCTGGTTCGCGTCCGAACACTCAAATGATTCCTGTGTGTGAGACGAATCATGTCTGAACGAGATGCGATCGACGCAGTGGACGAACCCGTGACAGTGTCGTCGCTCGTCGAGGACCTCCGGGCGCTCGGGCTGACGGCAGGCGAGACAGTGCTCGTCCACTCTTCGCTCAGCTCCTTCGGGTGGGTCTGCGTGGACGCCCAGACCGTCGTCGACGCGCTCATGTCCGCCGTAACCGAGGCGGGGACGCTCGTTATGCCGACCCACTCCGGACAGTACGGCGATCCGGCCGTCTGGTCGAATCCACCCGTTCCCGACGACTGGATCGACACGATTCGAGCGGAGCGACCACCCTATCGACCGAAGACCACGCCTACACGCGGCGTCGGCGCGGTTCCGGAGTGTTTTCGATCGTACCCCGACGTCTATCGGAGCCAGCACCCGACCGTCTCGTTCGCGGCCTGGGGTGCCGACGCCGAATCTATCGTCGCCGACCACGCGTTCGATAACGGCCTGGGGGAGCGTTCACCGCTGGCTAGCGTCTACGACCGCGCCGGCTCGATCCTCCTGCTGGGAGTCGACCACAGTGCCAACACTTCCCTCCACCTCGCCGAGTACCGGGCGGACATCGATCGGTCGAGGACCGACAACGTCGCCACCGTTCTCGAGGACGGCGAACCAGTATCGGTCACCTTCCAGGACATCGAAACCGACGCCAGCGACTTCGCGACCCTCGGCGACGCGTTCGAGGACGAACACGACTCGAGCGTCCGACGCGGATCGGTCGGTGCTGCCGACGCGCGGTTGATTCCCCAGCGAGCGATGATCGACTTCGCCGTCGGCTGGCTCGAGGCGAATCGGTAACGCGCTCCACCACCGACGCGAGACCTCGAGAATCGACCACGCGCTCCCGTCGATCACTCGAGGCTCGAATCTTCCGTGGATTCGGCGGACTCCGCTCCTGCGTCCCTGACCTCGACCTGTGAGATACGTGTCCCCTCGACTGCCGCAACGGCGAACTCGTACCCCTCGACCTCGAACTCGTCACCGACGTCCGGAACGCGACCCGCTCGAGACAGGATCAACCCACCGACAGTCTCGACGCCGTCGGCTTCGAATGCGGTCTCGAGCGTCTCGTTGAGCCTCGAGACCGTGAATCCGCCGTCAACGACGTAGGTGCCGTCGGCTCGCCGATCGACCGACGGTTCGTTCGTGGCCACGTCGAAGTCGTCGCGAATGTCGCCGACGAGTTCCTCGACGACGTCCTCGACGGTCACGATGCCCTCGAACGCGCCCCACTCATCGACGATGGCGACCATCTGTTTTCGTTCGCGCTGGATCTGCTCGAGGAGGTCGGTGACCGAACCGGTTTCCGGATAGATGAGCATCTCCCGGGCGACGTCGCCGGCCGTTAGCGCGTCGGCGTCGCGGTTCTCGTGGGTGACGCGGAGAACGTCTTTCACGTCGAGGAAGCCCTCGATCTGATCGTCGGTGTCGGGATCGATCACTGGGTACCGGGTGTGGCCTTCTTCGATGATCCTGGACCGAACGGCCGGAAGCGGCGTGTCCGCGGAGATGGTGATCACGTCCGGCCGTGGAACCATGACCGCCTGAACCGAGAGGTCGTCAAAGTCGAACACGCGCTCGATTAGTTCGACTTCCTCCATCTCGATGTTGCCCTCTCGGCCAGCCGTTGACAGCACGGCGAGAATCTCCTCTTCGGTCAGCACTTCCTCGTTCTCGGAGGCCGGCGGGATGCCGATGAGCCGCGTGAAGAAATTAGCCGTCCCGTTGAAGACGACGAGTCCGGGGATAAAGACGTAGTAGAAGAGTTTCATCGGCCGGGCGACGATCAGCGCCACGCGTTCTGCCTCGGCGATCGCGATCGTCTTCGGGGCCAACTCGCCGAAGACCACGTGCAGGAAGGTGATGATACTGAACCCGACGGCGAAGGCGACGAGGTGGATCAGCCCCTCGGGCAAGACCGGCGACAGTACGGGCTTGAGCAGGGCCGCCACGGCCGGTTCGCCGATCCAGCCCAGTCCAAGCGAGGAGATGGTGATGCCGAGTTGTGTCACGGCGAGGTAATCGTCCAGGTTGTCCATCGCGTCCTGTAAGAGGACTGCCCCCGAACGACCTTCCTCGACGAGCGCGTCGACGGCTGTCGCTCGAATCCGAACGTACGCGAACTCTGCGGCGACAAAAAATCCGTTCAGGAAGACCAGGACGAACGCGACGAGGAGTCGACCGACGGAGAGGGCGACGTCTACCATCGACGACTCCATGACGTTCCCGCATCGGGCTGGGTGCTCGAGTCGCGAATGAGGCGACCACTGTACGGGCCAGGATCGTGCATATCACCATCTATGAGCTTCGAGCAGTTAATTCCCTAGAAATGCGTCCCTTGTTTGGATCAGCCATTGAACGACGCTCGAGACAGCTACCGATGCGGACTCTTTCCAGAAATCGGCCACGTCGGCGACCACACAGCCACGAATGGCCGCGAGGCGTGGCCGACTCGAGCATGAGTGATCCACCATGACACAGTACAGTGTCACTTGGCACCCGAACTGGGACGTTCGTGAGCCATTTGCACTCACAGGGGTCGTTGATGTGTCGATTCCTCAGTCGGCGGGGGATCCCGTCGACGATCTACTATTGGGCAGATCTCATTATAAAACCGATTTAATGAGCAAAATTGGCAATAAGATCGTATTTTTAGGCTATATAAGATATAATTGCCTAAATAAATGAATGTTTGTCAGAATTATATGGGTGCGTCGGTGTAGAACTATTCGGTTGATCACTGGCGGTACACGAGACGGGTTCCACTGGCGATGCTCGAAACGGAGTACGACTGACGGTACTCGAGACATGCACCTCTGGCGGTACTCGAAGCAGGAACCCTAATCGAACCCGCACGTCCGCGATCCGTCGATCAAACCCCGCATTGGTCGACGATGTTCGATGGTAGTCACTCATCGTATGCATCTCGAGCGTCTCGTCACTCGAGCTACGGGCGTGATACACGAGCGGAGAGAGTCGAATAGTCGAGGTGAGCAGTCAGAGATCGACCTTTCGCTGGTCTCCATCGGACAGCTTGGCACTTACGAGCGCCGCGTGGCTTCGCCGCAATCGTTCCGACAGCGCCTGGTGAGAGATGCCGAGTTCGTCCGCGAGCTCTTTCAGGGTCACCTTCCGGGGCACGTCGAAGTAGCCCAGTTCGTGAGCCGTGACGATCGTCTCGTACTGGGTCTCCGTGAGCGGCGTCTCCTCGCTGAGGTCGCCGTCGAGTTCCGTCATACGACGCACTGAGACGGAGAACTCCTGATCCAGCAGTTCGTCGTGCGCGGCCGACAGCGACTGTCGATCGTGAAAGAGCAGTTCGATCGTCCAGTGGTGGTCCGCCCCCGTCGTCTCGAGGATGGCTCCACCGTGATCGGCGATCACTTCCTGGAACTGCGTGATCGGCGAATCGAACTCGAGGCGAAAGAGCCAGCGTTCGCGGCTGGCGTCGGTCAGACTGGCGAGCACTGAGAGCGTCGGATCTGCCTCGAGCGCCTCCTGAATCTCGTTACGACTCGCCCCCGACACCCACACGAGTGGCGGGCCCTCTCCGACCACCCCTGCAAACTGGAGCTCGAGCGACGGGATGCGCTCGAACGCGGTCGCTGCAGCGAAGTGGCCGGCGGGGACCTCGAGTTCGGCGACTGTCGTCATCATCGACATTCACCACAACCGCATATAGACGGCTTCTGATAGCGGTAGGTGTTCCCGCTATCATCGTTCGAGGACTATCTCGTTCGGAGATAGGTTACTCCGTTTTACCGCCTCCGCGTCGGGCATTCACGGCGTAAGATAAAACAACAGACATACATCGTTAACTGATACCGTGCCCAACCCCAGCGCATTACGATGTCGATTTCGTCTCGTCTACGTGGAGAGGTAATAGGACGATACACGGTGATGGGGCTCGGTCTCCTGTACGTCCTGGTCGGCGCCGCGTACTTCGTCACGGTGGTGTCCGAGGGAACGTCGCTCGGGTCCGCGTTCGTGGTTTTCTCGTTTATCGCCGGGTCGGGCCTCGTCGTCTTCGTCGGCGGGTACCGTCTCCCGGTGTCGTCCGTCGACCGTCGATTCTACTCGTCCGTCGCGGGCTGGTCGCTTCTCGGAATCGGCGGCATGCTCGGTATTCTGGGGGTCTATCACGCGCAACCGGATATGGGACTCGAAGACCCTCGACGGTCGCTCGCCGTTCTCACCGCGCTGAGTTGCGTCGCCGGGTTCGGCGTCGGAACCTACGCCGCCCGGGCCAAAACGAACGCCCTCGAACTCGAGCGACGGAATCGAGCCCTCGAGCGAGTCCAGGACCAACTTGAGGAGACGAACGAACAACTCGAGCGATCGAACGAGCGACTCGAGCAGTTCGCGTACGTCGCCTCCCACGACCTTCAGGAACCGCTTCGAATGGTCACCAGTTACCTCCAGTTGATCGAACGTCGCTACGCCGACGAACTCGACGAGGACGGCGAGGAGTTCATCGGGTACGCCGTCGACGGCGCGGAGCGAATGCGAGCGATGATCGACGGCCTCCTCGAGTACTCGCGCGTCGAGACGCAACGGGAACCGTTCGAACCGGTCGACCTCGACGACGTCTTCGCTTACGTTCGCAAAAACCTCGAGCTCAAGCTCCGAGAGCACGACGCCGATCTCGAGGTGGACGACCTCCCTCGCGTCGAGGGCGATCCGAGCCAGCTTCGTCAGCTCTTCCAGAACCTCATCTCGAACGCGCTCGAGTACAGCGGCGACGAACCGCCGGTCATCGACGTGACGGCCGAACGGAACGGCGACCGCTGGCTCGTCTCGGTTCGCGACGAGGGGGTCGGAATCGATCCGGACGAGACGGAACGCATCTTCGAAATTTTTCAGCGGCTTCACAGCGAAGACGAGGTCTCGGGAACCGGCATCGGCCTCGCGGTCTGTAAGCGAATCGCGGAGCGCCACGACGGTGACATTCAGGTCGATTCCGAGCCTGGGGAGGGCTCGACGTTTTCGGTCGCTCTCCCGGCGGCAAACGGCGAGATGTGAATTCCAGACGACGGAGCACCCGCTCGAGCCGGTAGCTCCGCTGCAAGTGAACGACGTAACGCCGTACGTGGCAGCCCGTTTCACGTCCAAAGGCTTCGGAATCTGCAATCAAGAGCGTCGTGAGTACGAAAGAGGTTCATCGACCCATGCATTTTTTGGCAAAACGAAGGATATCAGTCCGCGTCCGTTTCGTCGGTGGACGGTGTATCCGATTCTGAGGTCCCCTCGTTAGTGGATTCATCGGATCTCGCCGATGACCCGGGGTGTGTCGCCGCCAGAACGTTCTGGACGTAGCGCATTCCGGTGGCAATTCCCATCACGCTGTCCATCAACGATTGCTGAGTCGCCTCACCGGGATAGATCCGGTGCTCTAGCTGGAGCACCTCGGCGTTCCGAAGCTCACAGGCGCGGTCCTCCTCGTCGAGGAACGTGTAGAACCCGGGCGTCGCAGCAAGCACCGGCCCGATCTGGGTCAGTAGCTCCGTGCGCGACTCCTCCTCGCGGATGAGTCGCTTTGCCCGTTCGGTGTCGAACGCGCTACGCCCGACGACCCGAATCGGACCCCGCTTCTCCTCCTGGATGAGGTGTATCGGCAGGCGCGAGAGGGTCACCTGCAGGTTGAACTCCGTTTCCTCCTGAGAGTGAGGCGTAACGTCCTGAATGGCGTTCTCGTCGAGCCACCACCTGACCTGCTCGACGCTCACGTGGGTCGTCATGACTCGACTCCGGCTTCGAGCCAAAAAAGGCCTGACCTGGCAGGAGCCGACTTTTCGACTCCGAGAACGTACGGACTTACCGATACTCGGGCTTCCTGGAAGACCGCATTCGATGACGGTTGTAGTCGCGGGGCCCCTCTCCCTGGGCAAGGCCGTCGCCGACGTCCCACGGACCCTCCCGATAGGTGCGACGTCGACAGCGGTCTCGAGAGGGTCGCGATTTGTCCACGGCGCGAATAGTAGTTTCTCATCGGAACCTACGGCTCGTCCATCGCTGAGTACGAGGTATTCGGCGAGGTCGCTGTCGGACTCGGGAACGGTGAAGTCGGCGTCCTTCTACGATTAAATGGTCCGCGGAGAGTCGTCACAGCATGACTGCCAGAGCGAAAGTAGCAGGAAAGTCGGATCAGGCTAATTCTCCTGTGCTCCAGATGAGGGGATGTACAACTCGGAGGTCGGTAATAGTAGGCACCGTACAAATAGTAATATGCCCGGGGAGGGCTCCGAACCCTCGATCTCCGCATGTCCCAGGTTCGAGGCTCGGCAGAGTCCTCGAGGGACACGGAGGCTTCCAAGGCGAAACCGCACCGAATCTCTGAACCCTATGAGTGCGGCGCTATGTCCAGCTAAGCCACCCGGGCTTGCTGCAGTAGCGGGTTGTGCGCTGTGTTTCTTTAACCTTCCCATTCGCCGACGGCGTGTAATCCCTACCCACGGATTTATCACCAGCCCATACGAACCACGGTGCATGACCGTTCCCGGTATCGTCCAGTCGACGCTCGAGGGCGAGGAAATCGCCGCTCGAGTGCCACTCGGTGGTGACGACGAACTGTTCATCACACCCTCCAGGACCATCATCTATCGCGCCGAAGGACTGCTGAGCGACGAATCCGTCGACGCGTTCCCGCACGACGCCGACCGCCTCACGCTCTCGGAAGGTCGCCGAAAGACCCGATTTACGCTCGAGTACGCCCTCGACGGCGAACGCGAGTTCACGATTCCCGCCAATCGAACCGACGACGTCCTCCACCCCGTGCTCGCCGGCGTCCTCACCGGCAACGACATCACCGACTCGGGCGAATCCGTCCTCAAGACGTTCCGCTTCAGCGAACTCACCCTCATCATCACGAGCGACCGACTCGTCAAGCACATCGGCGAGGCCGTCTGGGACAGCGACTTCGAGCAGTACCACTATGCCGACGTGACGAACCTCTCGTTCGAGGACGGCAGCGTCGCCACGCAGGTCGTTCTCGGGGTGGACGGTCGCCAGCAGCGGATCAAAGCGCCGAACGACCAGGCCGACGAGGTCGCCGAACGCCTCAAGCGCGCGCTCTGTTCGTTCCACGACGTCGAGACGCTCGAGGAACTCAACGCGCTCCTCGCGGCAGACGAGGACGACGCGGACGAACCGACGACCGAGTCGGCGTCGGGCGTCGACTTCGGCATCGGCGTCGACCCGCTGGATGCGAACCCGCCGGAACCAGACGACCTCGGTGAGGAGGCGGCCGCGAGCCAGGAACCGACCGAGACCGACCTCTCCAGCGACCCACTCGGCTCCTCGAGTGCTTTCGATTTGGGGTCAAGCGCAGACGAGGGTACCGGGCAGGCAGCCCAGCATCAGACCGCCGACGGCGACCTGCACGACGAGTCGAGCGCGACCGATCGATCCTCGGTCGGTGTGGTCCGGGACACGTCGACGGCGGACTCGTCCTCGGCCGACCCGGAACTGCTCGAGCGAATCGAATCGCTCGAGTCGGCCGTCGAGGCCCAGACCGAGTTGCTCGAGGCCCAACAGGCGACTATCGAGCAGTTGATCGAGGAGCTTCGGCAGGGTCGATAACTGCTGCTGGCAAAGATATCGGAACTATAGCAACTACCGAAACTATAGTAGCTACCGACTGTATGGCAACTACCGAACGGAAAGTTATGGCGTTACGGCGGCGTTTCTGACGTAATCATCGCCCTCACTCCCGCCCCGTGACTTTCCTGATACACGACGAGCCAAACGGCCCGAGTTCGCCGGCCTCGAGTTTGATGAAGTGACCCGTCGAGAGGCCGGCGCCACAGCGGCGACAGGAGAACTCGCCCTCCTTGGTGATGACCTGTTCTTCGAACCGGACGTACTGGCGACTCTTCACGCGAACGATGCCGTCCTCTCGGTCGATGATGCCCCGCAGTTCCGCCTCGTCGAGAATCGTTCGCGTCACTGCGGGATCCGTAGTGATCGTCTCGATTCGGTCGACGACCGCCGGGAGCGGGAGCGACTCGTGCTCGAGTCGCTCGAGGAGAGCGAGTCCGAGGTCGACGCGGTCGTCTTCGGCCATCGTGCTCGCTCTCGAGTGTTCCGTGGATAGTGATAAACGTTGTGTCGACGCTCGGCCCTCTCGCCCGGGTTGGCGCTCTCGTTACCGAAGAACACGGAGATTAGAAGGAATGGAACCGCTGCTATCACCTCGGGAGAACGTCACGAGACAGAAAGGTTTCAACCCCGGCGTTCGAACCACCGGCCAATCGATGGCGTCGCCGATCACCACTCGAGCCCTCCTCGGGACGGTACTCGTGGGTTTCGTCCTCCTCGCGAGCCTGCTCGTCTCGCCGTCGGCCACGGTCGGCGTGCTCGAATCCGTCGCTGACGATCCGTACCGGTTCGGACTCGCCGTCGCCGTTCTGTACACTGTCCGGCCCCTCTTCGCGTGGCCGACGACGCCGCTCGCCGTCCTGGTCGGTTACGGCTACGGTGCAGTTCTCGGTCTCCCCGTCGCCCTGCTCGGCGTCTCGCTGACCGTAATTCCGACCTTCCTCGTGGTTCGCTGGCTCGTCGGGGGGAGCAACTGGTCGACCGGCGAGGGACGCCCGCTCGCCGGCATCCTCGGGCGGAGTTGCGACGTTATCGACCGGTACTACGACGCCGTCGGCCCCGTTCGCGGCGTCGTCACGTCGCGACTCGCCCCGATTCCATCGGACGTCGCGACGGCCGCCGCCGCCGTCAGCGAGGTCCGGCTTCGACACCTGGTCGTCGGAACGGCCCTCGGCGAGCTGCCGTGGACGATCGCAGCCGTTCTCGTCGGTGCCTCGGCGGCCAGGCTCACGAACGACGTCCTGGCCGACGGGGTCGGTCAGCATGGGCTCGTCCTTACCGGGTCGGCGGCGGTCGTCGCCGTCGCACTGTTCGCACCGTCGATCTACAGCCATCTCCGGACTGGGTCGACGGCGAGGACGTCGCTCGAGTGAGCCAAGACGCGTCTCCGTTCACGTCACCTGAGTCTCTCGGTACTCGTGTTAATCCCCTCGACGAATCCCTGCACTATTTGCGCTACTCGCCTTCGGCGAGCCCCTCTCCCATCGAGTCACCGAGTTCCTGTAAGTCCGCCTCGAGGCGTCGATATTGCTCGGTTCCCTCGAGGTCGTCGATCGAGAGGGACCCGTCGAGTGCTTCCTTCTTGTTCGAGAGGGCCGCCACCTCGCGACGACCGTGCTGACCGTACCGCGACTTGGCGCGGAGGGTTTCGATCAGGCGCGTCAACGTCGTTCGCGAGACTGGCTTCGTCACGTAGTCGTCGACGTCGAGATCGATGATGTCGAGTCCGGGATCGACGGCGGTAACCATGATGACCCAGCAGTCGTGGCCTCGACGGCGGAGTTCGTCGAGGACCTCGTCGCCGGTGAGATCGGGCATTTGTCGGTCGAGCAGCACGACGTCGACCTCGTCGCTCACCTGCTCGAGTGCGCCGCGGCCCGTGTAGGCGGTGCGAACGGCGTAGCTGTCGCGCATCCAGCTCGCGTAGAGGTCGACCAGGTCGCGCTCGTCGTCGACGACGAGAATCGTCGGTTCGGTGGCCATGCGACGGGAATCGTCAGAACGTGGGGCACTCGAGGGGGTAGTCGTTTCGGTGAACTCAGTCGGTGAGTCGTCCGCCGACGTGGGAGTATCGTAGTCGCTGGGCCGTCCGCCGACGTGGGACTATCGAAACGGATCGGAACAGTCGTAGACGACGCCATGTTGCGGACAGACGTACTTGCAGTGACGTTTGTACAGGTGGGCCCCGCAACTGGGACACGCAGGTCCAGCGTCGGTCATTGGCTGAGTTTCGGCATCGGGCGTGCTAAGTGTTCCGTCGGTTGCTCCGTTGAAGGCTGTTTCTCGCGTCTTTGCGTGGACGGTGCGTAGTGTAGGGGGTGTCTTCAGCACATCTCGTGTTCTCGAAGGCGAATCCTTTTGACCGCGAACGCCTGGATACAGGTATCGATGTACCTGGTTACGTTTCGCCTAGATCCGGGGGAGTACGATGCGGAGTTCCACGAGTTGAACGACTCGATCCAGGCCGTTGCCGAAGAGACGGACGGGTATCGGGGCAAACGAACGTGGAACGACCCAGCAAGTGGTGAGGTGCTCGTCGTCTACTACTGGGAGACACTCGACGCGCTCGAGGCGTTTGGCGCGGATGCAGACCACAATCGAGCGAAACAACGGTGGAACGAGTGGTACGACGCGTACGAAGTCACCATTACGGAAGTCATCGAAACGTATGAAAGCGGGTTCGGTGACTCCGCTGACCCGCCCGAGTAGTGTATCGACTGTACCAATGCTCGAGAAGTGCCGCCCGCGAAGTCGAACCTACCGTCGGAAATCTGGAAAGCTGAAAAGCTGAATCAGCGTCGACCCTACTCGATCAACACTCGCTCCAACCGCAGGACTCGCAGGTCTTACAGCCCTCCGAGAAGTACAGCGAGAGCGAGCCACAGGAGGGACACTCCGGCGACTCGCCGGCGTCGATGAGGTCCTGCGTGGCGTCTCGTTCGTCCGCAGTCGCCGCACCACCATCGGTCTCGTGGTCAGTATCGACGACCTCTCCGTCGGTCTCGAGGCTGGCGTCTGCGTCAGCGTCAGTCTCGGCGTCGGCCGACTCCTCGAGCGTTTGCTGTTTCGGGTACGGCTTGTCGATCTCGTCGTCGAGATACCGGCGCATCGCGGTGCCGATGGCGTCCGGAATCGACTGGATCTGTTCGCCCTTGTCCCAGGCCACCTTCGGACTCCGGGTCCCACAGAGTTCGTCGATGACCTCCTCGGGATCGACGCCCGAGCGCAGCGAGGTGGAGATGACCTTCGCGAGCGCTTCCGTGAAGGAGTTCGTGAAACCGCCGGAGTGGCCGATGTTCGCGAAGAGTTCGAACGGCTGGCCGGTCTCGGGGTCCTCGTTGATCGTCACGTACACCTTGCCGTACCCGGTGTCGATCCGCTGGCTCACGCCCTGGAGCGAATCGGGGCGTTCGCGCTTCTCGGCGAAATCGACCGTGACGGGTTCGTCCCGGGTGCCGATGGTCGCGCCGTCGGCCTCGAGTACCTCCCGGACGTCCTCGTGCTCGAGGAACTGCTCGAGACCGCCGAAGATGTCGTCGATTTGCTCGAGCAACGCTTCGGCCGCTTCCTGCTCGTCGGCGAACTCCGTATTGTCGGCTCGCGTCGTCAGGACCTGCTTCGTCCGGGTGCCGTCGCGGTAGTAGGTGACGCCCTTGCCGCCGTGCTCGTAGACCCACTCGAAGACGTCCTTGGCGTCCTCGAGCGTGGAATCGTTAGGTGCGTTGACCGTCTTCGAAATCGCGGAGTCGACACCCTCCTGGCAGGCGCACTGGACCGCGGCGTGATCTTTCGCCGAGAGGTCTGCGGTGATGACGAACAGTTCGCCGATGGCGTCCGGGACGGTCTCGAGGCCGTCGACGCCGTCGAACTGGTTCGTGGCCATCTGCTCCTGGGCCTCGCGTTTCGCGGCCTCGACGTCGACGTCGTTGGCCTCGAGCGTGCGCAGGAAGTAGTCGTCGAACTCGACGAGCATCTCGTCGCCCTGGACGTCGTCGGTGACGTTCTTGTAGTAGGCGACGTTGTAGATGGGTTCACAGCCGCCCGTCGTGTTGCCGACCATCGAGGTCGTTCCGGTTGGTGCGATGGTCGTCACGTTGTGGTTCCGGATCGGGTAGCCGTCCGCCCAGTCGTCGGCGGACTCGCCCGTCTGGTGTTCGAACCACTCGCGGTACTCGGTCGGGTTCGCGTACTTCGAATCGTCCCAGTCGGCGAAGGAGCCGCGTTCGGTCGCGAGTTCGTGGCTCGTCGCCTTCGCACCGTGGTTGATGTGCGTCATCAACTGGCGGGCGACCTCGTTGCCCTCGTCGCTGCCGTACTTGATGCCGAGCTGGATATAGAGCTGGGCGAGGCCCATGATACCCAGCCCGATTTTGCGCATCCGGCGAACGGTCTCCTCGATTTCCTCGACCGGGAAGTCGGACATAGTGACGACGTTCTCGAGGAAGCGCGTCCCGTACTCGATGCGCTCGTCGAATTCCTCCCAGTCGATGGCGTCCTCGAGGAACGCGGCGACGGCGTCCTCGTGGGAGTCGTACTCGTCGGCGTGTTCGGCCGACCAGACGCGCCAGTCTGGGGCGTCGAAGTCGGCCAGCGTCGAGAGGTTGATGTGGCCGAGGTTGCAGGCCTCGAACTCCTCGAGCGGTTGCTCCCCACATGGATTCGTCGCCAAAATGGTGTGTTCGGGGTGTTTCTCCACGTCGAAGGAGTGTTCCTTGTTGACTCGCTCGAGATAGATGACTCCCGGTTCGCCGTTCTCGTGGGCGCCCTCGACGATGCGCTCCCAGACGAGTTCGGCGGGTACCGAGAGCGGTTCACCGACCTCGACGTACTCGCCGAGGTCGTAGCGGCCGTACATCTCCTTGGTTTCCTCGGTGGCGATGTGGGGCTCCTCGGTCCGCGGGTTGGTGAACGTGTACTCCTCGCCGTTCTGGACGGCTTCCATGAAGGCGTCGGTGACGCCCACGGAGATGTTGAAGTTCGAGAGGTGGCCCTCGACGGCGTTGCGCAGGTGTTTCGGCACCTTCCCGTCGTCGTCGATCAGTTCGCGGGCCTCCTCGAGCGCCTCGGCGAACGTCGTGTACGTATAGTCGTCGGGGTCGTTGAGCCGCAGGGTGTGCGCCAGCGAGACATCCTTGTTCTTCGCGTGGATGAACTCGATGACGTCCGGGTGCGAGACGCGCATGATCCCCATCTGGGCACCCCGCCGCGTCCCGCCTTGGGCGATGGTCTCACAGAGCTGGTCGTACGTCCGCATGAAGGTGATCGGCCCGGAGGCGATGCCGCCCGTGGAGCCGACGCTGTCCCCGAACGGGCGAAGCTGCCAGAAACCGTAGCCGACGCCGCCGCCGGACTGGAAGACTTCTGCGGCCTTCTTGGCCGTCTCGTGGATGTCCGCGAGGTCGTCGTCGGGGCTCATGACGAAACACGCCGAGAGCTGCTGGAGTTCGTCGCCGGCGTTCATCAGTGTCGGCGAGTTCGGCATGAACGAGAGGCTCTCCATCCCCTCGATGAACGTCTCGGCGACGTCCTCGACGTGCTCGCGCACGGGTTTCGGCAGTTCCGGAACGATCGTGTCGTAGGCGAACTTGTTGACGTTCCGCTCGGTCAGCGTCGTCTCGCTGTTGTCGTCGACCGTCGTTCCCTCCCCAAAGACCTCCGCCGCGAGTTCGTCCCGGCGCGGGTGCCCCGGCTTGAGCTGATTGGGCGTAACCGTAATCTCGAGGCCCTGGTTGTTCGCCTCGTACACTGCCTCGGCCAGCGCGATGTTCTTCCCGACGCGCTCGAACAGCTCCTCCTGGGTCTCGGTGAGTTCGCCGTTGGCGTCCTTCCGGAGGTAGCGGGCGGGAAGGATGTTCTGGTAGGCGTTTGTCGTCATCCGATCCTCGAGGGTCTCTCCCTCGGTGCGCTTGATCGGGAGCGTGAGGTCGTCCGCGGTGAGTTCGGACCCGCTCATGCGCGCGCCACCTCGAGCACGCAGGAGTCTCCTGACGCGAGTTTCCCCGAAAATTGAGTGTTCCGTTCCATGAGTAGTGACGACGGTTTGGTGTTCTCCCAACCCTATAAATCTACCTGAGTTGTAAGAACGCAATTTCAGTTGTGTTTATACCAGTCGGTGCTCGCAACTGAAACCGGCGACTGAGACTGCCGCCGTGGCGTCTGTGAGACGCTACGAACCCAACGGCCTTAACGATTTCCAGAGTGGACCGAAAGTGATCGAACCCCCGTTCAGAACGGCGACGTATGGTGATTTTTAGTTTTTCGATTGAAGGATGTGGCGGTCTCGCGAACACACGACACGGTGGGGTGCTCGACCGATTCGTGGTTTCGACGCGTTACGTCGTTTCTCGTCTAGAGTGACTCGAGCATCTCGAGCGACTCGACTGGCTGTCGCCGACGAAACGTTCACTTCCGAATTACTGTCAAGATGGTCGGAAGTATTAGGTATCTCTAGCGCGCGTAGGTAGATATGCTAGATCCGATTACAGGTTCACCGGTGCTCGTGGTGCTCGCGGCGCTCGTCGTCCTCTTCGTCGTCGTCGCCGCGGTCAGATTCGCGATCAAGATGGCGATCAGAGTCGGTCTGGTCGCCGCCGTCGTCCTCGCCGGACTGTACACCGTCGGCTATCTCGACGTCCTTCCGTTCTGAGAACCGATTCCGTCGAGGAAGTTCTCGATGACGTCGTGGCCGACGGCGGTGAGCACACTCTCGGGGTGGAACTGCACGCACTCGAGCGGCACGTCCGGGTCGACGTGGCGGATGCCCATCACGAGCGACTCGCCGTCGTGGTCGGTCGTCGCCGTCACCTCGAGACAGTCGGGCACGTCCACCGCGACGAGCGAGTGGTATCGGCCGGCCTGGAATCCCTGTTCGAGCCCCGAGAAGACGCCCCGCCCGTCGTGGGAGACGGGTGAGGCCTTCCCGTGAATCGGTTCGGGAGCGCGCTCGACCGTCCCGTCGAGGGCGTAGACGGCGGCCTCGAGGCCGAGGCAGACGCCGAGGACCGGAACCGTCGATCGCAGTTCCCTGATGACGTCCATCGAGACGCCCACGTCCCGGTCGTTCTTCGGATGGCCAGGGCCGGGGCTGACGATAATCGCGTCGGCCTCGACCGCGCGGACGTCCTCGAGCGAAGCGGTGTTCTTCACGACCGTCGTTTCGGCGTGCTCGCTGACGTACTCGACCAGATTGTACGTGAACGAGTCGTAGTTGTCGACGACGAGGACGTGCGGACGGGACGGTTCGGCTTCGGTGTCGGTGTCGGCGTCGACGGGTGCGCCGACGTCGCGGTCGTTGCGGTCCTCGCGCGAGGAACTCATCGGCGTGCCTCCGCAACGGCGTTTTCGTCGGGGTCGTCCTGTTCGTCGTGCTCGCCCCGCTTCCAATGATCTCGACCGCCGTCACTACCGCTGCTCTCTGAAAGCCCTCCCGCGCTCGAGTCCACGTCGATCCGCTCGAGGGCACTCACTACGCCGCCCATCTTCTTCTCGGTCTCGTCGTACTCGGCGGCCGGATCGCTGTCGGCGACGAGTCCCGCACCCGCTCGAACCGTGATCAACTGGTCGTCGTCCCGTTCCTCGACCGTCGCCGTCCGGATGACGATCGCAATGTCGGCGTCGCCCGTCCACGAGAAGTAGCCGACGCCGCCGCCGTAGAGTCCGCGCGGTTCGTCCTCGAGGTCGTCGATGACCTCCATGGCCCGAACTTTGGGCGCACCCGAGAGCGTCCCGGCGGGGAACGCCGCACGGGTCGCGTCGAACGCGTCGAGGTCCTCTCGGAGCGTGCCGGTGACCGTCGACTCGATGTGCTGGACGTGGCTGTACTTGAGGACGTTCATGAACTCGTCGACGCGGACCGATCCCGCCTCGGCGACCCGTCGAACGTCGTTTCGTGCCAGGTCGACCAGCATCGTGTGCTCGGCGCGCTCCTTCCCGTCGGCGAGCATCTCGCCGGCCAGTCGACGGTCCTCGACGGGGCTGGAGCCGCGATCACAGGTTCCCGCGATGGGATTCGACATAATCTCTCGCCCGCGAACGGAGATGAGCGTTTCCGGGCTCGCGCCGACGACGGTGAGGTCGTCGTGCTCGAGCAGGTACATGTACGGCGAGGGGTTCACGGCCCGCATCGACTCGTAGAATCCCAGCGGATCGACGTCGCCGCGGAGTTCCCGCCGACGGGAGATCACGCCCTGGTAGATGTCCCCATCGAGCACGTGCTCTTTGGCGCGCCTGACGTGTCCCTCGTAGTCCTCTCGCGAGCCGGCGGTCTCACCCTGACAACGGAAGCCCCCGGTCTCGATTGCCGTCGCCGACTCCAGCGTCTCCTGGACGCGCGTCGCTTCGGCGCGAAGCTCGTCGTACACTGCGTCCGGGTCGTCGTCGGCCTCGAGGACCGGCGTGAACACGAGCGAAACGGACCCGTCCCGTTCGTCGAAGGCCAGCGTCTTCGTCGTCAGGACGAACTGGGCGTCCGGAAATCGCGACTCGGGTCGCTCGCGACCGACCTCCTCGAGCCAGAGGTCGTAGACGGCGTCGTAGGCGAGAAAGCCGACGAGTCCGCCGTCGAAGTGCTGGCGGTCCCGGTCTGGCACGTTCTCGAGGCGGACGTCGGGGAGTGCGCTCCGGAGCGCGTCGAGGGTGTCTCCGGCCTCAGTCCCAGCCTCGGTCTCGGTCTCGGTCTCGGCCCCGGATCTGGACCTGGCCCCGGAACCGGTCCCCCTGCTATCGATTCCGGTCGCCTCGAGCGGCGCATTAGCCGAGAGCGCTTCGACCTCGACTCCCTCTGGCCCGACCGTCACGACGGCGTCGGGATCGTAGCCCACGTACGAGAAGCGAGCGTGGCGCTCCGCCGTGCTCGCGTTGGGCTGGAAGGCCCCGTCCGGGTCGCTCGAGGGCGTCTTCTCGGCGCTCTCGAGCAGGAACGCGTAGGGTGTTCGCTCGCCGTCGTTCTCGTGGGCTTTGGCGCCCTCACTGCCTTCGATCCGGTCCGTCGCCGTTCTCCCGGTAAGCGCAGCGTAGGCGGCGAGTGGCGTCGTCTCGACCTCGAGCGTCGCCTCGACGCGCACGACGGCTGGCCGTTCCGTGCGGTCGGCGGCGTTCGCGTAGGCACGAAAGCTCTCGCGGTCGGTCTCGAGCGTCGCCGTTTCGGCGGATTGCGTCGTGGTCGTCGTTGAATCCGTCATCGCTCCCTCGTAACGTGGATGGGGTCTCTCACGGCTCGACCACTCGCTGGCGAGGTTCGTTCGGCGCCAGCGCCGTCCGTCGACCTCGATCGACGAACGCCTGGACGGCGTCGTGATCTTTGACGCCAGGGCGCGCTTCGATCCCGCTCGAGACGTCGACGGCGTACGGCGAAACGGTTCGAATAGCTTCCTCGACGTTGTCAGGAACCAGGCCGCCAGCAAGAATCACGGGCGACTCGAGGTCCGCGGTCGCCGCTCGGGTTCGTTCCCAGTCGTGCGTTTCGCCGGTTCCGCCCGCACCCTGGTCGTCCACGGAGTCGACGACCAGCGCGTCCGCGAGGTCGTCGTACCGCGAGGCGGCGGTCACCCGTTCTGCATCGACCGCCAGGAACACCTGTGCGTCGATTTTGGCCCGGAGGTACGCGAGGTCGCCAGGGCGCATCCCGCCGTGGATCTGGATCGCGTCCGGGTCGACCCGCTCGACGAGTTCGATCGCTCGCTCGGGGCCAGTCGGCATGGTTACCAGAACTGTCGTCACGAACGGCGGCGCGGCGCTGAGGAGGTCGGCCGCCCGCTCGGGAGCGACTTCGCGCGGCGTGTCGATCGGGACGTCCGAGACGATACCGACGGCGTCAGCGCCGGCATCGATGGCGGCCTCGAGGTCAGTCTCTCGAGTGAGGCCGCAGATCTTGACGCGCGTCACGTCACCGGACCTCCGGGGCGACCCCGCACAGTCGCTCGAGCGTCGCGCTCGCGTCTCCGCTCCGGATCGCCTCGAGCGCGCGGTCCGCGCCGGCCTCGAGGGTGGGCGCTTCGCCGGCGACGTAGATGGCAGCTCCGGCGTTCGCCAGGATGACGTCGCGTTTGGCCCCGTCGACGTCTCCCTCGACGATACCGCGCAGGTCGGCGGCGTTTGCCGCGGGCGTTCCCCCCGAGATGTCGTCGATGGCGTGACGTTCGAGGCCGAGGTCGACCGGCTCGAGGGTGTACTCCTCGACCGTTTCGCCCTCGACTTCGGCGACTCGCGTCTCGCCGTGGATGGCGATCTCGTCGGTGCCGGCGCCGTGGACGACGAGCGCCCGGTCGACGTCCATTCGCGCGAGTGCCCGGGCGAGGATCGGAACCAGATCGGGGTCGTACACCCCGACGACCTGCGCGTCTGCGCCGGCGGGGTTCGTGAGCGGGCCGAGGACGTTGAAGATCGTCCGAATGCCGAGTTCTTGACGCGGCCCGATCACGGCCTTCATCGCGGGATGGAAGACCGGCGCGAGCATGAAGCCGATGCCCTCCTCCTCGATGGTCCGCTCGACGGCTGGCGGTTCGGCGTCGATAGTGACGCCGACTTCCTCGAGCACGTCGGCGCTGCCGGACGAGGAGGATACCGAGTAGTTGCCGTGTTTGGCGACTGGGACGCCCGCACCCGCGGCGACGATGGCGCTCGTCGTCGAGACGTTGATCGTGTCGTAGTCGTCGCCGCCGGTGCCGCAGGTGTCGACGAGCGGCTCGCGGTCGGGGTCGATTGTTCGCGCGGCGTTTCGCATGCCCTCCGCGAAGCCCGCGATTTCGGCTTCCGTTTCGCCTTTCGCGCGCAGGGCCGTCAGTAGCGCGCCGATCTGGGCGTCCGTTGCACCCTCGAAGACCGCATTAGAAGCGGCTCTAGCGTCGGCTTGCGTCAGGTCGTGACCGTCAGTTACGTGTTCGACGTACGTTTTCATAGGGGACACCAATGTACGGGTCTGTCTGGTAATGACCAAACAAGTACATAGACTTAAGCGTGTCGGAGCCTCGTCCGTGGTGAGGCCTCGCGTACGGCCACCGATTCGAAACCTTCAATTAGGGTGGCGGGCAACGATTGAGTGCAGTTCGAAGACGCAAACCGGACGGGTTGGTGGTCTAGTCTGGTTATGACACCTCCTTGACATGGAGGAGGCCGGCAGTTCAAATCTGCCCCAACCCATTTTTCCGACGCAAACCGAGGAGCGAAGCGACGAGTTCGCGTCAGAAAAATTGTCACGGGTAGATTTGAACCCTGGAAGTCACAGCTCGCACAGCGAACGGAGTGAGCGAGCAAGAACGTCTTCCTTCGGTTCAAATCTGCCTCAACCTCACGCTGTGAGAGTAACCAGATGCCGTCACACTCTTTAGAACCACTCGCCGTCCGTTGAACCACTCGAGTGGGGCGCTAGTGGACCACGCGAGTGAGTTTCTCGAGCACGAACCCTGAAGTATATAGGTCCGAAGAGTCACTACCTATCTAACCGAAAGACGCGCTGTCCCTCACACGGATGCGGGTGAACGGCAAGACGACGAACACGTGTGCTGCCGCGATCGACGCCTCTCACTGACGCCTGACTCGCTCTCTTCCCATTCCCTGTGGCTGGACCGCTCTGATCGGCACATCTATGGAAATCGAAATTGCAACCATCGGCGGTTACGAGGAAGTTGGACGGCAGATGACTGCCGTACGCGCAGGAAACGATATCGTCATCTTCGACATGGGACTGAACCTCTCGAAGGTCCTCATTCACGACAACATCCAGACGGAGAACATGCACAGCCTCGATCTGATCGACATGGGCGCCATCCCCGACGATCGGGTCATGAGCGACCTCGACGGTGACGTCCGGGCGATCGTTCCTACTCACGGCCACCTCGACCACATCGGCGCCATTTCCAAACTGGCACATCGATACGATGCACCGGTCGTCGCGACGCCATTTACGCTCGCGTTAGTCGAACAGGAACTCGAGGACGAGGACAAATTCAGTTCGGACAGCGAACTCGTCGAGATGGACCCCGGCGAGTCGATGACCATCGGCGACCACGGGTGTGAACTCGAGTTCGTCAACGTCACCCACTCGATCATCGACGCGATCAACCCGGTCTTACACACGCCCGAGGGCGCGATCGTCTACGGCCTGGACAAGCGTATGGACCACACGCCCGTCATCGGCGACCCCATCGACATGAAGCGCTTCCGTGAGATCGGTCGCGAGGGCGAAGGCGTCCTCTGTTACATCGAGGACTGCACCAACGCCAACAAGAAGGGGCGCACCCCCTCCGAGAACGTCGCCCGCGAACACCTTCGCGACGTCCTCCACAGCATGGAAGACTACGACGGCGGCATCGTCGCCACCACCTTCTCGAGCCACATCGCCCGTGTCAAGAGCCTCGTCGAGTTCGCCGACGACATCGGCCGACAGCCCGTCCTGCTCGGGCGCTCGATGGAGAAGTACTCCGGCACCGCCGAGCGACTCGGCTTCGTCGACTTCCCGGACAATCTGGGCATGTTCGGCTATCGCAGATCGATCGATCAGTCGTTCGAACGGATCATGAACGATGGCAAGGAAGACTTCCTGCCCGTCGTGACGGGCCACCAGGGCGAACCCCGCGCGATGCTCACGCGTATGGCTCGCGGCGAGACTTCCTACGAACTGAACGACGGCGACAAGGTCGTCTTTTCCGCCCGCGTCATCCCCGAACCGACCAACGAGGGGCAACGCTACCAGGCCGAGAAATTGCTCGGCATGCAGGGTGCCCGCGTGTATTCAGATATTCACGTGTCGGGTCACCTCTGTCAGGAGGGCCACTACACGATGCTCGACGCGCTCCAGCCCCAGCACATCATCCCCGCTCACCAGGATCTCAAGGGCTTCTCCGGGTACATCGACCTCGCCTCGAACCAGGGATACGCACTCGGGCGTGACCTTCACGCGACGTCGAACGGGAATATCATCCAGCTCGTTTGAATTAGAACGCGACCCAGTCACTCGAGTAACTCTCTCGACGGATTTGCAGGCGATGAGTGTGAGTCGACGCCAGCGTCCGCGAGGTGAAGGGACACCTTCGACAGTGACCTTACTCGTCGTTCTGTGCTTTCTTCGCTTTGATGTCCTCGAGTTGGCCCAGGAGTTCGTCGGTCGAACCACCGGTTTCGACAGTGACCGTTCCCTCGTGTTCGTGCTCGTGGACGGTCACAGCAGCGTCTTCGTCGTCCTCTGTATCCGTATTTTGATGCTGTTGCTCGGACTCATCGTAGCTTCCAAAACCCATAGTAACGAAGTGAGGGGCCAGCGGTATAGTTCCAGCGGTTCAACGCTCCCGTTATGAAGAGGTATCGACTATGAACGAAAATTACTTACGCATCACTAGAAAACTAGAACTCAGCTTCAGTGCGGCCAGGTTATCCTCACCGTTCGTAGCGAACCCATCTCGAATCTGATCGATCGGGCCGCATGGTTACTCGAGACCGCTCCGGGGAATCTCCGCTGGGCGGTACACGAAATACCCGACGGATACCACAATCACGACTTAAGAACGTGACCTTCCCTCGCCGATTACAGGTCGAACAGGGAGTGACCAACCCACACGTGAAAAGATACTATGCCAACACCCGACTCCGACGAACGACTCCGAGCAATCGACTTCGAAGGACTCCCGAACAATCTCACCGAGGATTCAGTAATCCTCGTTGCAAAACCCGCTCCACTGGAGGAATACGCCGTATCGCTACGGATTCTGGATCGCTACACGTCTCCTGACGACCGTCGAATTGTCGTCACGACAGCGGTTTCTGCTGAGCGAACAATCCAGCAGCAGACGGCCCTCGCCTCACCAGAATCCGGTCGATTCGGGGTCATCGATGCGACTCCACAACATCAGCCTTCCGCTCCGTTTCAACAGTATCCAGTCGTCTCGTTGCCCCACTCGGTCGAATTGACCCGCCTCGTACTCGCGCTGTGGGAGCTAGAAGCCTCGATGGCGAGTGGGAGTCAGCAGACCCACTTTGGTATTCGATCGCTCACGCCGTTACTCGTAGACGAGGGCCTTGGACGTACCGTCAGTGTGCTCGAACACCTCATCGAGGACCGGTCTGACTCGGGGCTCGTCGTGCTCGGTCTCGAGTACACCAGACACGACGAGGACACGCTCGCTGCACTGCGAGCCATCGTCGATGGAATCGTCTGGGTGGAAGAGCGAACGGACGGGTCGATTTCGGCGGCGTACCGTCGGGTACACGCGCAACCCGATGGCGTTTGATCGTGCGTTCTGCAAACTGCTGTGCGTCTATTGAGAGCTCAGCTCACGGCGCCCTTGCAAGACGTATGCTCGAGACAACGGGGATTCGAACCGGTTCTCGTCTCACCACTCCACGAGCGCACGTCGCCCGTGGAACCGGACGAGAATAACGAGAAACGTCGTGACGCCGGTCAGCGCAAACGCACCGCCGACGTAGAAGACCGACGCCATACTCACCTCGACCATCAGCCAGCCACCGAGCAAGGGGGCGATCACGCTTCCCGGACGCCAGACGAGCTCGCGGATACCGAAACTCGAGGCGACACCGCCTTCCTCGGTGCCTTCGTCGGCGAACAACGCCATACTCGCCGGCTCACGAAAGCTATCGGCGATGCCGAGGAGTCCGGACAGGAAGACGAGCGGGAAGAACGCTGGCGACACCTCGCCAACGAGGACGAGTTGATCGCCGATCGAGTCGTATGGCAGCCAGGCAGGGAGCGTGCTTCCGGCGAGTACTGTGGGAATGGACACGACGAGTTCAGCGGGAAACCCGAGCCCTGTTCCCAGCCACGGTGAGAGCGGAACGACCAGCGCGATGAGTCCGTAGGCTGCTCCACCTGCAAAGACGAACAGGGCTCGTCCGTATCCGTCCGAGAGCCGTCCGGTAAACGGTTGGCAGCACATATTGGTGAACTTCTCGGCGACGACCGTCAACGCGACAGCGAAGCCACCGTAGGCGAGTCCGCCTTCAGCAGCGGAGAGACCGGCGAAGATCGGGATCCACGTCCGAACGAGGGTTACGGAGAACGCGTACTGAAAGCGAAACGTCGAGAGCGTCAGAATGCGCCGATTGAGTGCCAGACCCGAAAACGGGAATCCTTCGATCCGCGTCTCGTCCGGGTCCAGGTACCAGAACGTTCCGACCCAGGCGACGACCATGATGCAGACGATGACGAGGAAGATCGGACCGAACCCGAACGCGTCGTAGAGCGTCCCCGCGCTGATGCTGCCGAGTATCGACGCACCGAAGCTCGCCGCGTTTGCTTTTCCGATGTAGTTCGCTCGCGTTCCCACGTCGGCAATCTGGCCGACGAGCGACAGCGTCATCAGACCAGTGCCCGTGACGGCTATCCCCTGCAACGCACGGATCGCGATGAAGGAAGCGCTCGAGTCGACGACCGGAAACAGCGCGTAGACGCCAACGCCGACGCCGAGGACGACGAGCAGGACGAGCCGCTTATCGAAGCGGTCACCTGCCCAGGCGAGCGGGACGACGGCGACGGTCTGTGCGAGGGTGAACCCAGTCGTATACAGTCCGATGATGAGACCGGCGCTAATCGTTATCCCGAGAAGGGTCGTACTCGACGGATCGAGCGCGTTGATGTAGTATGGCAGCAGTGTGATCAGCGTAATGAAGCCGAATCCTTCCGCGAAACGTGTGAGATAGAGCACCCAAAACTGGGCTCGTTTGTCGTCCACGCCCTGATTTTTGCCGATCCGAGTAAAGATATTTCGATTATCTCAGGCGGAGCTGAATCCACCGCTACGAGAGGGCGGTTCGCGAGTACACACCGATGCCAACGCGTGGGAAGCGGGTGGGGGCTATATTCCGCTGGTCGACGTGGTATCGACCGATGCCCGAAGAAGAACTCTTCAAAACGGAAGAATCACGAACTCGAGGAGAGATCGCCGAGGCCCTCACTGCTGTCGCCGAACAGATCGAAACCGGCTCCGTCCACTTAGAGAGTGCGACGAAGGACGAGCGTGTGACGATTCCCGATACACCGAGGTTCGAGGTCGAACTCGAGCGACTCACCGATTCCGAAACTGGCGAGCAGCGATACGAACTCGAGTACGAGATTCGGTGGACCGAGTAACGTCGGTTGCACCGACTTCGGGAGCTCGAGTAGCGCACACTTGCACGATAGTAGGCGGTTGCCAGAGTGACGGTTTTGGAGAGCGGTTCTACATCGAAATATCCACAACAGTATTCGCACATTAGACAGATGAACAGAACATGTCTCGACGGTCTCGTCCTCGGGTCACGTACGCTCTCGCTGTCGTCGGTATCCTCGCCCTGTTCGTCGCACCGTTTTACCCGGGTATCTTTGGGACATCGTCGGAGTCCTTTCTGGGCCAGCTTATTATAGCGAACCTGATCGCGTGGCCGTATTGCGTCTTTCTTGCCGTTTTTCTCGGCGTATCAGGTGGAATGTATCCCCTCCGGGTCTATCCCGGATTCGTTGGGGTGGGTTACGCCATTCTCACGCTCAACCTCGTACCGCCACACGTTGTGACGAACGACGGTGTCCCCTCCACCGGATCGATCGTGCCTGTTGCGATCATCGCGGTGTGGGGAACGATAGTGGCTGGGTTTGGCTATTTCGTTGGGTACGGGCTAGTTTATGGGGAACGCTGATTCCGGATTCGCGCTGTTGAGCGCCTTAAAACGAGGAACAGGTTTCAGGGGAACCGGAACGTCTCCAGATTCTTCGGCTGATAGGTCCTGACGTTGTAGTTCTGGTACAGTGCAGAGGAGAGTTGGTCCGTCGCCTGTTCGTCGCCGTGGACGCACAGAATCGTCTCCGGTCGTGGATTCATCTCGCCCACGTACTGTTCGAGCCCGGCTCGGTCGGCGTGGCCGGAGAAGCCGCTCACCGATTCAATCCTCAGTTCGAGTGTCAAACGATTCGCGCGGTCGGCCCGTCCAGGGAGGGTAATTTCCACGTTCCCGCCCTGAATTCTGCGCCCGAGCGTCCCCTCGGCCTGGTACCCGACGAACAGGAGGGTGTTCGCCGGATTCGGTCCGAGCAGTTCGAGCCAGGACATGATCGGTCCGCCGGTCACCATCCCCGACGTCGAGAGGATGACGCAGGGCTCACCGCTCGCGATCTCCTCGCGCATTTCCTGTCCGCCGTCGACTTGCCGGAACTGGTCCGCGACGAACGGGTTCTCGTCTTCGTGTAAAATGCGCCGTTGCAGCCCATCTCTGAGGTACTCGGGGTACGCCGTGTGAATCGCGGTCGCCTCCCGAATCATCCCGTCCAGATAGACCGGCATCGTCGGAATCGTTCCTTCCCGCATCGCCTCCTCCAGAACCAGCATTAGTTCCTGGGACCGACCGACCGCGAACGCGGGGATGACGACGATCCCGTCCTCCTCGTACGTCTCCCTGATGATCTCGTGGACATTCGCTTCGCTCTCCTCGGTGTCCGTCTGATAGTCGCCGCGGCGACCGTACGTCGACTCCATGACCATCGCCTCCGCGCGGGGGAAGTTGTTCACGGCACCGTTGAACAGCCGCGTCGGCTCGTAGTGAACGTCGCCCGAGAAGAGGATGTTGTAGAACCCGCTTCCGATGTGAAAGTGAGCGGAGGCGCTTCCCAGAATGTGCCCTGCATTGTGCATCGTCAGTTTGACGTCCGGCGCGATGTCGGTGACGTCGCCGTACTCGACCGGAATCGTGTGCTTGATCGCCTGTCGAACCTGCTCGCTTGAGTACGGCGGCGTTCGACCCTCCTTCGAGGCCACGGTCAGATAGTCCAACTGCAACAGCCCCATCAGATCACGCGTCGGTTCAGTCGTGTAAACCGGTCCGTCGTATCCGTACTTGAACAACAGCGGAAGCAACGCACTGTGGTCGAGGTGAGCGTGGGTCAGCACCACGGCGTCGATACCCGTCAATGGCATCGCCTCGGGCGCATGAAGGTAGGGTACTTCTCCCTCGGCCCCGGGTTTGTCGCCACAATCGATGAGAATTCTCGTGTTAGGTGTGTGGAGCACGAAACTCGCGCGACCGACTTCGCGACAACAACCCAGCGTCGTGATCCGCACCCACTCGAGGTCCTTCTCGGGCTCTCCGTGGATCTTCTCGCCGACTTTCGCGAGGAACTCGCGTCGTTCCCCGCGTTCCTGGGTCAGGAAGTTCCTGACGTTGGCGACGGTCGAGGACTCCATCGGTGGCGTTCGAACCACTTCCAGGTTCCAGCCGATTTCCCGGGTTATCTCCCGAAGCGTACTCCCTCGCTGTCCGATAACGAGCCCTGGCTTCTCGGCTTCGACGATCACCTCCCCGATCGTCGGATAGAACTCGAGATCCTGAATCTGGGCCTCGTCGGGAGCAATGTCGCGGATCTTCTTCTCCGCTTCCGACGGGCTCGACTGGGCGCCTGGTGCTGGCCGTATCGTCACCCGTTTTCGGAGTGTCCGTGCGAGGTTCCCGATGAGATCGCTGTTTTCAGCGAACTTGCGGGGGGTCTCGGTGTAGATGACGAGGTCTGGGCCCTCGTACTGGACTTCGGTGACGTCCAGATGTGAGGGCACTTGCGTGACAATGCGTTCGTGTAAGTCTGAGTGGGTCGTATCGTCGCTCATAGGGGAGAGGATCGCTGTCTCGTCGCAATGTGACCGAGATCCACTGGTGTGGTCTACGGCAGCGGCGTACTCGGTATCGACGGGCCAACTGGCCGAAATTGCCAGGAAGAATCGGTCAATCGAGTACCGAGCGCCCGGTCAACGCCGTCGAGAGACGCGATGAACTGCTACTATTGTCTTCGTAACGAGTGTTAAAAATCTTGCTACTGTGGCAGCATCGGACTCCGTCGACTATCGAGCTAATGACGCCTCACGGACTGTAGTTGGGCGACTGGGCTTCGATCGTCTCGGCGACGTTGTCGAGTTGCTCCCCGATGGTCGCGACCAGGTCGTCCAGTGTGACGATTCCCGTCAGCGATCCGTCCTCGTCGACGACCGGGAATCGCCGGACGTTGTGCTCGCCGATCGCTCGCGAAATTTCGATCGCCTCTTCGTCCTCCTGGATCGTGGCCGGGTCCTCTGCCATGACCTCTTCGACAGAGAGGTTCGCGACGTCGTCGTTTCGATGGATCGCGAGCGCGGCGTCGCGGTCGGTGACGATTCCGACGGGGGAGTCGTCCTCCGTGACGACGACGGCGCCGACGCCTTCGGACTCGAGTTTCTCCGTGACGTCCGCCAGCGTGCTGTCTCTGCTCTCCGTGACCACTTCGTCCGGACCGAGGTTTCCGACTGGCATGGTTCGAACGAGTGTACTATCGATTTGTGCTTCAACGTGGGGCCTTCAAGTGAAGAGTATCGTGGAGCTACACGCGATCGAGCGTAGCGGCGCGACGTGAATGACCCAAAGCGCGATACCGCGGTGTAACGTCGACAAGAATGGTGCGACGAAAACCCGCGCCTCGAGTGCGCCGCGAATGCGGTTTAATCGGATTTCGAGTGCGCCTCGAGCGCGTTCCGACGGTGGCCCAACCGCGACCCGAACATCGCTCAGGCCAGCCACTCCTCGGGCTTCGTGTCGTAGTCGACGTCGTCGGCGGTGAGGTGTTCGACGGCCTCCCAGGGGACGTCCTCCACCGTTACTTCCTCGCCGTCGTACCGGATGCGCTTGCCTACCTCTTTGGCTTCAGGCTCCCGATTTCGTCGCCTGGCTACCTCCACGTCGTGATCGTCGACTTCCTTCACGATCGTCAGCAGGTTCACGGGTCGACCCCACAGCTCGAACACGCGCTCGAGCGTGGCCTTCGCCTGTGAGATGTCGAGCATCACGCCGTTGTACCGGTGGCCCAGCAGGAGTTCGTTCGCGTTGTCGTAGTTGCCGTCGTAGACGGCGATGCTCGGCTTCCCGAAGTTGGTGAACTGCAACAGGAGTTTCTTCTTGACGTCCTCGGCGTCGACGCTCGAGACGTGGAACTGGCCGGTCGCCCGCGAGTGCTCGTAAGTGAAGTAGTCGTTCGCGGTGATGAACTCCTGGGTCAGGAAGGCGTCGAGGAAGGTGACGTCGTTGTGGCTCTCCCGGACGTCCAGCATTCGGTCCCAGCCGGCGCTGCAGTCGACGTCCGCGAGCGCCTCCTCGACCGACGCGTAGCGGGCGTCGTCGAACAGGTAGCGTCCGATCGACTCGAGGTCGTTCTGGCTGACGCGACCCAGGAAGCCGCGATTCTGGGGTTTCACGAGCGAGTAGTGGCGCCGGGCGAGTCCCTCGTGGGTCAACACCTTCCAGGGGTAGCGATCGACGTCGATCTCGTCGTTGCGGGCGGCCTCGAGGGCCTCCTGGTCGATCCAGGATTCGGGCACGTCCTCGAGCGCGTCGAGTGAGTCGCTGGTGATCGAAGCGATTGCGGCCGGCGGCTCGAGTACCTCGAGCACGTCCTCGAAGTCGACGACGTCTGCGAGGTTGCGCCAGGAGATGCCTTCTACGCGGAGCAGGTGCTCGAGCACCTCTCGACGATTGGTGGTGTTCTCGACGTACTCCCACAGGGCCATGCCCAGGCTGTAGGGGTTGAGTCCCGGCGAGGCGAGCACCTTCGCCATGTGGTCGGCGTAGTTGAGGAACTCGTCGTCGCCGGCGAAGCCCTCATCGGTCATCATCGTCGACTCCCAGTAGGCCGCCCAGCCCTCGTTCATGATCTTCGTCATCTTCTGGGCGGCGAAGTAGTACGCCTCGGTGCGCATCATGTCGAGGACGTCGCGTTGCCAGGGTTCCATCTCGCGGGCTTTCCCCGACTCCGCGTCGTACTGCTTGCCGTACTCGCGGACGAACGCGAGCACGTCGGACTGCGGTTCGCTCGGGAACTCGGCTCCCGCATCCGAATCCTCGAGCCCCGCGAGCCACTCGTCGTCGAAGACCTCGCCTCTCACCTCGTCGGAGAGCCCCAGCTGGTCGAGCTTTTCGGCGAGGTCGTCGTCGAGGCCTTCCTCGGGTCCGTCCATCTCGAGGTGACGCTCGAAGACCGCGTGCTGGTCGATCGTGTCCTCCAGGACGAGCGCGTTATCGATCCACTTTTCGACCTCGGCGCGGTCGATTTCGGGGTCGGCCATGTAGTCGGCGATGGCTCGGGCATGGCGCTCGAGCGTGGCGGCGGCGTTGACGTCGCCGTCGCCTGCCTCCCCCGTGAAAAGGCCGAACCACTCGTTGTTCGCGAAGAAGTCCGAGTGGGCCTCGACGTGGGTGATGACGGCCTTCTGGTCGGCCGTCGTGTTCGACTCCTGGAGGAAGGCGTGGGCCGGGTTGTCGTTGTTGACGATCTCGAAGGCCTTGCCGCCGCCGTACTGGCCCTGCTTCTGCTGGCGGTCGTACTGCATTCCCCACCGCCAGTGGGGATAGCGCGACTGGAAGCCCCCGTAGGCAATGAGTTCGTTCATCTCGTCGTAGTCGACGATCCAGTACTTCACCGGGTAGGGCTCGAGGCCGAGTTTCTGGGCGAGGTTGCGCGCCTCGCGGACGGGTTCCTCGAGGTCGGCGGCGATCGCCTGTTTGTGGAATCGATCGGAATTACTCATCTGAATCACCCGCTTCGGTGCTGAGGATGCGGTAAATCGCGTCGGTGACGTCCTCCTCGCTGTTGACGTACGCCACCGCGACGTCGTCGGTATCGCCGAAGTGGCGCTCGAGTTCCTCGGCGTGAGTCGCGTTGATGGCGTTGCCGCTGGGCTGGGTCTCCACGTAGGCGTGGAGGTTCGCCGGAATCGACTCCATCAGTGGGATGACGCCCTCCTCGGTGTCGTTGCTCGAGTTCTCGGAGTCGCCGGCGGCGAAGACGTAGCGGTTCCAGTCGCTCCAGGGGTACTCCTCGAGGAGTTCCTGGGCGAGTTCGTACGCGCTCGAAATGCGGGTTCCCCCACCGGAGCGGATGCCGAAGAACTCCTCGCGTTCGACCTCCCAGGCGTCGGCGTCGTGGGCGATGTAGAGGAATTCGGCGTTGTCGTACTTCCCGGTGAGGTACCAGTCGAGCGGCGTAAATGTTCGTTCGACCAGTTCCCGTTTCTTCTCGCGCATCGACCCCGAGACGTCCCGGATGTTGACGACGACGACGTTCTTCTCTTTCTCCTCGATGATCTCGGGGAAGCGATAGCGTTCGTCCTCGCGTCGGAACGGGACGTGCTTGATGCCGTCGCGTCGAATCTGCTCGTGGATCGTCTCGCGCTCGACGTTTTCTTCGACCTCCTCGATGGAGGCCCATGCGCCGCGCTCGTCGGCCACCTCGGCGTGGGCGTCCTCGATCCAGGCCATCGACACGGGCAGGTTCTCGCCGCGCGCCCACTCGAAAACTTCCCGCGGGGTGATCTCCTCGACCTTGCAAACCTCGCGGACGAACTCCTCGTCGAAGTCCATCGTCAGCTTGCGTTTGAGCCCCTCTTTGAACATGCGCTCGAAGTCGAGCGTGCTGTCCGGCCCGGAACGCGTGAGGTCCGTGTACGGCCCCTCTTTCTCCTCGATGACGCGCTTGCCCTTCGGCTCTAAGTCCAGGCCGAGTTCCTCGTCGAGTTCCTGGGCGAACTCCTCGGGGTCCATCTCGTAGTACTCGTGTTCACCGCCCTCCTCGCCGGGCTCGCCCTCCTCACCGTCGTCGCCGTCGCCGGGCTGGGGCTGCGGCTGGCCGACCGGCTGGCCAACGTCCGGAGTATCGCCGTCGCCCTGCCCGACGCCGCCCTGGTCGCGCTGATCGTACTCGAATCCCGGCAGGGAGACGATCTTGATCGGGATCTGGATGTCGTTTCGTCCGCCGCCGCTCAGATCGCCGTACTGGATGAACTCCGAGAGGTCTTCGCGGCGCTCTTCGCCCACTTCGCGGAATCGGTCGAGGTCGTCTCTCAGTCCCATCGGTAACTCACCTGTCCCATGACGTGTCTGCTGGTCAACTCGGCCGAGGCCGGGGAGTACTCGAAGTCTGCAACCAGGCGCTCGAACGTTGCCTCCTTGACGGCCTCAGTCTCGGTGCCACTCGGAGGATTGTCCCACTGGTGGGGGTCGAGGTCCTCGAAGGTCCGCCTGACGTCGTCCCAGTCGTGACTCTCGAGGACGGACCTGATGACGGGGATCGACGTCAGGTCGACGTCCGACACGGAGAAGTCCTCGTTGCGCTGTTCCCACGCGTGACGGTTGAGCGCCGTGATGACTTTCTCGCGTCGGAACTCCCTGACGACCTCCCGCGGCAGGTTCGACTCGTAGGCCTCCTCGGAGAACCGGCCAAGGTGTTCGACCTCGAAGAGCTTCATCTTCAGCGGGTCGGGGTCGATCTCCTCGCCCCGGTCGTTGTAGAGTGCCTCGTCGGTCTCCCAGGCGTAGACGTGCTCGACGTACTCGGCGACGGTCGCCTCGTCGACGCGCTGGTCGTGCATGATAGCCTCGATGACGTCCGACTCCTGCTGGTCGTAGACGTAGTTCTTCACGGGGACGACTCGGTTCTCGAACTCCGAGCGTTCGCCCGTCGAGAACACCGGGGCATCGGCCAGTCCCTCGGCCATCGCGTTCAGGACGTCGCGCGGCATGACCACGTCGGCAACCGGGAGGTCGGGGTGGTGACGGTCCGCCTCGTGCTGGATGAGTTCGGCCAGCGTATCGCGGGTGTACGTCACCGGAATGCCGTGCTCCCCGTCGTGGCTCTGGTCGTCGAACTCGAACTCGTCTTTGTCCCGACGGGTGTCGCCCTCCTGCAGGTACCCCCGGTCGTAGAGCAGCGCCTTGTCGATCAGGTCGAGTCCAGAGGGCGTTCCGTCCTCGTCGAGGCGCGTGACGACTGCGTAGAGAGCCGCCGCCTCGAGTGCGTGCGGGGCGAGCTCGCGTTCGCGCAACGATCCGTCGCTCTCCTTGACCGTGATGGTGATCGGTTCCCTGATCTTTGCGGCCACGTCGTCGTAGTCCTCGGCCTCCCAGATGGTCGTCTCGCCGGTGAGTTCCCGGCGGATCAACTCGGTCTCGAGGCTCAGGTTCGTCAGGTAGCCGAACTCGTGTTTGTCGAGACGGCGCTTGAGCGCCTTCAGCGGGTCCATTCCGTTCCGGTCGGCGTGCTGGTTCAGCTGGGCCTCGAGGTCCGGGTTGGAGATGATGAGCATCTGGGTGTCGACGTCCATCGCGATGCCCTTGTCGAGTTTCACGGATCGCTCGTCGGGTACGTTGAGCAGCTTCTGGAGCAAGTCGGCGTGCTGGGCGGCGTCCTCGACCACCGTCAGGACGCCGTTGCCCTGCGAGAGGACGCCGTCGTAGCTGAACGCCTGCGGGTTCTTCCGGCCGCGGGAGTCGAGTTCCTGGAGCATCCCGTGCATCCACGACCCCACCAGCCGCTCCTTCGGACGACCGTCGTCCTCCGCGTGGAGGACGCCGATTCCCGAGCCGACGTCCACGACGTAGTTCTTCACCCGGAGGTGACTCTCGTCGGTGATCGCCGAGAACAGCCCCTCGGTGCCGCGGCGGCGGTACTGCTCCTCGAGGTAGTCGTAGGCCTCCCTGGAGAACGGGTCGAGCCGGGTGTCGACCGAGATCGGGACGTGGTCGTCCAGTTGCGCGTTCAGTTTCTCGAGCAGTTCCTCCCGGACCGGCTCGGGAAAGACGGCCAGCGGGTGGACCTGGACCGGGCTCTCGTACCAGTTCTCGTCGTCAGACGGCGCGGGATTGCCGCCGTAGCTCAGCCCCCGCTCGTCCGGGTCGGTCGCGTCGACGTTCCACTCGAGGGTGTACCGACGACCCTCGGGCGTCTTCGAGTACGTGCGCAGGCCGTTGACCAGGCAGCGCTTGAGTTCGGACTTCCCGGTCGCCGTCGGCCCCTCGAACCAGATGATCTTCTCGTCTTTCGCCCGGCCCGCAGCGATCGACTGCAGGTCGTCGACGAACTCGTTGAGCACCTCAGTGTTGCCGAGGATCGCGTGCTCACCGTCGTTTCCGGGATCGTCGAAGAAGCGGTAGCGCCGCTTCTCTTCTCCCTCTTCGATCACTTCCCGGGTTCCGCTGGCCTCGATCGCCTCGAGCAGGTACTTCGAGGCGTGGGAAGCCGTCGACGGCGTCTCGAATATCCGGTCGACGTACGCCGCGAGGCTCATCGGCTCCTCGTAGGTCTCCTCGAGCGTACGGTCGGCCGCGTCGACGTAGTCGGTGCCGCGCATGTTAGTCCTCGATTTCGGCCTTGGCGACCTCCGCGCCGGCGAACTCGAGCACCTCCTTCGCGCCGGCTTCGGAGTAGCCCTGTTCGATGAGGGCGTCGATCCAGGCGCTACGCTCGTCGTCGTCGAACTCGTTGGCGCTCACCAGCGCGGAGAAGTTGATGTTGTGCTTCTTGTCCTCCCAGAGCTTGCGCTCGAGGGCGCGGCGCAGACGCTCGTTGTCCTGCGGGTTGAACGTGTCACCCTCGCGGGCGCGCCGGGAGACCCAGTTCGACACTTCCTGGCGGAAGTCGTTCTTGCGGTCCTCGGGCACGTTGAGTTTCTCCTCGACCGAGCGCAGGAACGTCTCGTCGGGTTCCTGCTCGCGACCCGTCAGGGAGTCCTCGATGGTGTCGTCGTCGATGTAGGCCATGACGTGGTCCATGTACTTCTCGCCCTGGCGCTGGATCTCGTCGACGTCGTAGGCCAGCGCGTGGCGGACGTCCTCGATGGCGCGCTCTCGGTACTCCTCGCGAACCATCTCGAGGTAGCGGTAGTAGCGCTCGAAGTTCTCCTCCGGGATCGAGCCGTGGTGCTCGAGGTTCTCCTCGAAGAAGTTGAACACCGTCAGCGGCGAGAGGAACCCCCGCGAACGGTGTTTCGAGTCCATGATCGCCTCGGCGATCTCGTCGCCGATGAACCGGGGTGAGACGCCGACCATTCCCTCGCCGATCTCGGCTTTGCGGGCGGCTTCCTCGCGGAGTTTTTTGACGTCTAAGTCGTCACCTTCGTCGATCTCGCCGTTGTAGGCCTTCGCCTTCGAGAGCAGGTCGACCGTCTCGGTGTCGGGTTCCTCGATCCGGGTGAGGACGCCGAACAGGCCCGCCATCTCGAGGGTATGGGGCTCGACGTTGATGTCGGGCACGTCGGCGTTAGCGAGCATCTTGTCGTAGATCTGGGACTCCTGTTCGTAGGAGAGGACGTACGGGAAGTCGATCCGTTTGGTCCGGTCGTTGAACGCCTCCATCTTCTCGTCGCCCTTCTTGTCCTTGTACTCGGGCATGTTCGTCCGGCCGACGATCACCTGGTCGATGTCGATCCGGGGGTTGTTCTTCGGCTTGATCGTCATCTCCTGGGTGGCGTGGAGGAAGTCGTAGAGGAACTCCCGCTGGAGTTTCAGTAACTCCTCGCCGGAGAAGATGCCGCGGTTCGCGTTACAGAACGCCCCCGAGTAGTCGAACGCGCGCGGGTCGGACTCGCCGTAGATGGCGATCTTCGAGTAGTTGACGTCGCCGGTCAACTCGGTCTCGTCCTGGTTCTTCTTGTCTTTGGGCTCGAACGTCTCGAGGCACTGGCGTTTGTTCTCGTCGGCGACGAGGCGAACGATGTCGACGTGGTTCGCGAGCACTTGCTGGAGGTCGTCGTCGTAGTGAGCGAGTAGTTTGTCCATGTAGAACTCGCTCTCGGGATCGAGGCTCTGCTCGTTGCGGATCGTGTACGGCGCGTCGAGTCGCTCGTTGAGGTCGTCGATCACCGTCTGGCGCTGTTCGAGCGGCAGGAGGACGAGAGGATCCTGGTTCATCGGCGAGCGGACCGTGTCGTCGGTCGGGTCCTGGTCGCGGATCACGTCGCCGAGGTTGGTCCAGCGGAAGGTGTACATCCGACCCTCCTCGCGGAGCGTGTAGTCCTCGAAGTACTTGCGCACCTGCTTGTCGAAGTGCGATTTCCCGGAGCCCACCGGGCCGAGCAGGAGTTTGATCCGTCGTTCCGGACCCAGTCGCCGGGCGCCGGATTTGACCTTGTTGACGAACTCGTGGATCGACTGGTGGATAACGGTCCCGTAGAACGTGTTCTCGCCGTCACCCAGCGGGTCTTCGCTCGCGAGGCGGTATTCGACGACGCCCTCTGTCTCGTCGTAGGACGTTCCGTAGAAGTCGAACATGTCCGCGACGCGCTGGTGGGCGTTTCGCGTAATCTTCGGGTCCTCGTAGCACGCCTCGAGGTACCAGTCGAAGGATCGCGTCTCCCGGAGGTCTTCGGGGACGGATGCTTTGTAATCGCTGCTCAGCGTCTCGAGGGTTTCGATGTCACTAGTCATGGATTGTGTTGGGCTGGGAACCACGGGCGGGTCCGTCTGCACCGATTCGGTTCACGTTTCGTTCGGTCCGACCGGGCGATCGAGATCGGCGGCCGGCACTCGGGTTCGGACTCGGTCGTCGGTCGACGCCCGGGTGACGACAACGCCTCGATCCGTCGAGACTCGCCGCTCTCGGTAGCGGTTGGGTGGGCGAAGTCGCGTGGGCGGCGTTCGCAGGGATTGTCATGTGTGAACCTTCACCACTTCGCCGACGCGGCGACTCGTTCATCGCCTGTGTCGACAGTGCACCGTGTGAAGTGAATCGATCCGTCGGTCGGATATCGATAGTGTTTAATGAGTGTGTATTCGAGACACTTAAGCATAGCCCCAAAAGATATTTACCAGAACCTTTTTCCGGCAATCCTGTTCACGAACAATTGTATGTTGACAATGAACATGGTCGAATAGTGTCCCGACGTATATAAGTGAAGAGGCGCCAGTGAGCCGATTTTGCTCGCGCGCACGCTCCGATATCGCGCTCTCGAGACCGTGTTCGAGTACCGGCCGGTGTCAGTACCGCTTTAGGGCTCGTGTGCGTACACCGAGACAATGAGCGACTTCGCGGACCTCCCCGAGGGCTGGGTCGTCTGGAGCGACCAGGACGACGGTCGAGTCGTCCTCGCCTATCGACCCGACGTGTTCGACGCAGACGAGTACCCGGCCGCGTGTCTCCCGACGCTGTATCTCACTCACGGCCGCCGGTCGCGCCGTCCGGGCGTCAACCCGGGCGACCAGAACGCGAAACGTGACTGGCACGTCACCCTCTACCTCGAGCCGGAGGTCCACCTCCGAGAGACCAACCGATTCCCGACCAGGGAGGAGGCCGTCGAGTGTACGCTCGACCTGGCCGAGCGCTTCGTTGCGGGCCAGATTGACTTCCGCGAGATTTACCAGGTGCCACGCGAGCGGTACCTCGACGCGCTCGAGGAGTTGACCGACGGTGGCGGTGGCGGCGACGGCGACTGACCGGCCGCCAGCACGACCTATGTAAGTCGCGTCACGTACTCTGGCTCGACACGCTACTCGCTTCGGTGCAATACCCCACCGCCCAGTCCCTCCCACTCCACGCGATACCCCAGCCGTGAGAGGGCCGCACTCGTCTCCGAGAGTCCGACCTCCTCGAGAACCTCCTCTGCGTCGGCCAGCGAGAGCCCGGCCTCGAGGTCCTCTCCCAGCCCCGTGAGCACGCCGGGACGAACGAGCGACCGCCCGACGCGCTCGTGATCGGGATACGCCACCGCCTCGAGGGCGTCCTCCCCGACGCCGTGGCGCGCAGCGAGGTCGGCCAGCGCGATCACGTCCTCCTCGGGGACCAGTTCGTCCGGAAGGCTCGCCGCACTGGCCTCGATCAGGTCCGTCTCGTACTCGCGGAGCACGTCGGCGACGTCTTTCAACCGAACCGATCCGCGGAACGGAATCGCCCGGTGGTCCCTCGCCTCGATGGCCTCGCCGGCCCCGAGTGACTCGTCGACGGCCACGATCATGTCCACGTCCTCGAGTCCCTCGAGCTGGCCGAGTTTCTTCTCGACGTACTCGGGCGTCCAGAAGCCCATGATCTCGAAGTAGACCCGGAAGTCGTCGTGGCGGTAGTCGAACGCGAAGTCGGGGATCATCGCCCGCGTCCCCGTCGAGAGGGGTTCGGGTTCGCGAACCAGATCCCACTCGAGGTCCAGGTTCGTGAATCGGGCGGCGAAGTCGACCTCGACGCCGCTGTCGAAGGACACCTCGGCAACCGGGTCGGCGTCGGGCACCCGAACGGGGTCGGCGTCCGACAGCGTGAGCGTCCGCTCGGTTCCCCGGTCGTCGATCGTCGCCTCGAGCGACCACTCCTCGGCCTTCGCGACGGTACGCAGGAGGCGAGCGAACCGGGTCCCGTACCGTCTGGTGGCTCGAAAGAGTGCGGTAGGCCCGGTGACGATCACGACCCGGTTTCCGGTATCGGGGGCTTCGATCTCGTACATCAGGCGAAGTCGCTTGACCGCCGAGATCAGCGCCTTCGGATCGGACGACCGGACGCGGACCTCGGTCGCGTCGAACAGCGCCGTCTGGGCCAGCGAAAGGTTGTACTGGGCGACGAGGTCGTCCGGATCCCACGGGACATCCAGATCGGCGAGCACCTGGCGTTCCTCGAGGTCGGCGAACAGGCCAGCCTCGAGGTCGTCCGCCGACACCTCGCGTCCCTCCGCGGCGCCCACGAGCGCCATCGCCCGTTCGTCCTCGGTGACGACGCCGACGGCTTCGGCCGCCTCGAACACCGCTGGCCGAAGCTGTTCGGGCTCGAAGGGTGCGTCCGTCTCGAAGGTGGCCTCGCGCTCGCACAGGGCGGCGAATCCCCGAACGAGTTTGAAGTCGGGTGCGTCGGCCTCGAGGTCGGCCAGTGCGTCCTCGAGCGTTCCCCGCTGCTCCCCGACGTGACCCTGGAACGTCCCGATGACGCGGGCGGCCAGGGGTCGGTGCTCGCGGTCGGCGAACTGGAGGTGATAGCCACCGCCGGCCCGGGAGACGCGGAGCAGTTCCTTGCGCAGCATTCACTCGAGGTGGGTGGGCAGGGGGCAAAAATCGTCCGTTCGACGCCACGGAGGCGGAAACGACAGATCGGGGTGAATCGATTGCATCTATTACTATAAAATCTATATCCATAACCTGATGCCGCGTTTCGCATGTCGGAAACGATTGAGACTAGCCGTCCCAACGACTCGCTCCCGACGGATACCCAAAACGTTTCCTCCGTTCGTGACGTTCGTCTCGAGCACATGAATCGCCGAGTTTGTCGTCGCGCTCCGCAACGCGGACCCGCCGGCCGAGTCGCCTCGCGGTCGATCACTCCCGTCACGTCAACGACCGACGCTCGAGTCGAGGAGGCCCGGTGACGATGCGACCGACACAAATCGACGCCGCGGTGGACATCGCCTACGGCGTGTTGATCTTTCTGGCAATCGCCCTCATCGCGACGCTCGAGAACTCGCGAATCGGAATCGCGTTCGGGATCGGGGTCTTCGTGGCCTACGTCGTGCACGTCGTCTGGAAGATGGCCCGGTTCGACCCCGAGTGGATGACCGAGGTCGTCGAGGAGACGGTCGAACAGACTGTGGGTGAGACAGTCGAACAGACGGTGGGCGAGACGGTAGAGGAGACGGTCGGTCAGCAAGTCGGCCAACAAGTCGAAGCGTCGCTCGAGGAGACCGTCGAGAAAACGGTCACTCCGCAGGTCGAACGGACGGTCGAGCAGACCGTCGAGGCACAGGTCGGCCAGCAGGTCGAAAAGAGCGTCGGAGCGGCCGTCGAGGAATCCGTCGGCAAGCAGGTGAGCGAGGTGCAGGCCCAGGTCGAGTCGGTCGAAGAGCGCGTCGACCGGCGACCACGCGAGGACCAGGTCGAGGAGCTAATCGAGGAGTCGGTCGACAAGGCGAACGACGAACGGAACGACGAGGAGCGGTAGGCGCCTCGAGTTCGCAGAACGAGTGCGTTGGATCTACCCCTCCTCCCTGTAATATACCACCACTTCGGGACGCTGGGGCTCGACGAGCGACCCCGTCGGAAGGCGTATCGCTGATTCGGTGTGAATGCTCTCTCGAGATTGCAGCGCTTCGGCGACCTGTGGCGGGTCGGTGCCGACCGGATAGCCGACCGTGACGACGACGCGTTCCGGTTGACGAGGTGGGACCGGATCGGTGTATTCGATCGTCACGTCGATGAGCGTGAGGTCGGCATATTCGGGCGAATCGAGCACGGCGGCCACGTCGCTGGTGACGTCCTCTTCGTACATCCCGGTTCGGTAGGTATCGTAGGTTACCCCGCCGAGAATCACCGAAAGCGCGACGATCGTGACGACGAGTACGACGGCGCGTTTTTTGGTGGAAACGCGCGCTTCGTCCTGCTGAAACCAGTTCTCCGGCCGATAGCCCTTGTACCAGAGAACGGCGAGACTGGTGATATTGATCACCAGAATGTTGACCAGAACGAGGACGCCCGCGGCAAGTGCGACGTTCGGGAGGCCCCACGCGATACCGATGCCGACGACGCCCAGTGGCGGAACGAGTGCCGCTGCGATCATGACGCCGACGAGAGCGGCGGACGTGCCCGCAGTGAGCGTCCACGCTCCCGCTACCCCGGCGCCGACCGCGATGACGAGTGAGAGTATATCGGGGCTTAGCCGGCCCTGGATCTCCGAAATTTCGAAGATTTCGATCATCGGTGAGACGAGTCCGGTCGTCCGGGCGACGAACGCGAAGGCGGCGGCCGTGACGACGCCGATACCGAGCCCGATCGCCTGGAGCTTGATCCCGCGACGAAACAGCGCGCGATCGTTGATGACCGTGCCGACGCTCGCACCGAGGGCCGGTCCGATCAACGGCGCAATCACCATCGATCCGACCACGACCGCCGGTGAATCGAGTAACAGGCCGGCGGTCGCGACGACCACACTCATAACCGTCATAACGAGATACGTGCTAAACCGGGGAGTAAGGTCCTTCGCCTGGGCCTGGAGCTCCTCACGGGAGATGCGCGCGGTGTTCTGCGCGTACCGCTCTTCGAGAGCGTCGTACTTCTCTGAGACGACGGTTTCTGCCTCGAGGATCACTGTGTACGAATCCTCGTCGATCCCGACGTCTCGAAGTTCGTCGAGGACAGATTCGACTGCGGGAGCCGGCAACGGGAACGTAATGACGACCGAGGGCTCATCACGACTCCCCTCCTCAACGAGGGTGAACGCGATATCTTCGTCCTTGAGCGTCTCCTCGACGGCTTCACGCTTTTGCTTCGGGATCAAAAGCTCCACGAGTCGCATGGTGTCACGACCACAATGCCGTGGATAAACGTTTGTCCCGACTCTAAGTCGCGTCGACGAAAAGGTTCTGGAGTGACTGGACTCTGCTCACCCACGTCCCGATTGAATCACCCCTCTATTGGTCGTCTCTCAAGTCCCGAACTCACCGAGTCACCGGACGACCGTCACGGGAACTGGCGACCGCCGGAAAACCGTCTCGGCGACGTTTCCGACGATGACCCGGTCCACGAGCGAGCCGCCGTGGCTCCCGAGGACGACGACGTCGTAGTCTTCGGCCTGGTTCACGATCGCCCGCGCGGGATGGCCGAGTTGCACTGTCGTCGTGATCTCCCGCTCGTGATCCGCCGCGATGGTTTCTGCGCGCTCGAGTACTGGTTCTGCACTCGCATCGGCGGCCGCCTCGAGGTCGTCGGCAAGTGCGAGTCCGGCCGCTTCGCCCCACATCGGCGACGGTTCGCCGACGACGTGGAGTACCGTCACCTCCGCGTCGGGGTACACCTCGAGGGCGTGCTCGAGGGCGTGTTCGGCCATCTCGGAGTCGTCGACCGGGACGAGAATGCGCGAAATCATGCCGGAATTTACGGTGGGAACCCGGATAAAGGGCACCGCGCCTATTCAGTCGACGCCGCGCTGTCGTTCGAGGAAGCCGAATGGTACAAGGTACTAATCGCGGGTGAAGGTGATCAGGTGCTGATCGGGACCACCACGAAGAATAGATAGGAGAGAATCGTCGCGAGCGACGGGCCGATGATCCACATCGAGACGTACTTCATGATCGCTCGCGGGTTGAACAGATCGCCCGCGTTCAGCACCTCCGGCGGCTCTCGCTCTCCGATTTTCGTCACCGGCGTCTCCGGTTCTGCGGTCAACGCACCCATCTCGATTTCGACGTCGGTGTTGCCACGAACGACGTCTCGAGCGGCGATCGGACGCGTTGCCCGTCCCCAGCCGAGGCCAACGATGGTCATCACCGATCCCATGACGAGGCTGATCGGGATGCCCATGTACGAGAGCGTCGTCGTGATCGTCGAGGCCGTGAGCATCACGATCAGGGCCGCCAACAGCGGTATGTCGCTGAGTTCGCTCCCCACGGACTCCATCGTCCGTCTCGCAATGGTGAAGCCGCCGATTCCAATCGCGACCGTAGCGATGATGATCGCGGTGTCGTCCGGAAGGGCGTTGCTGCTGACCAGCGGGGCGACGGCGTTGGGGACGTTGCTGGCGCCGGCGCTGAACGCCATATAACAGCCGACGACGAAGACGACGACCGTCCCGGCCAGTTCTTGTCGAGTCGTGTTCGGCCCGAGACCGGGTTTGGGGAAATCGCCGCTTCGGTCGAGGGCGAGCAACGGCCCCGGCGTCTTCCGGATCGCGTACCGCCGATTGAGCTCCGGGTAGACGTAGCGGCCGAGCACTGCCCCAACCCAGAGGCCGACGACCGGGGTGACGATCCACCAGGTCACGATTTCGCCGATCGTCACGAAATTGAGCGTGTCCGTCGCCAACCCGAGGCCGGCGATGGCCCCGACGGTGGTCATCGAGGTGGGGACGGGTACGCCGAAGACGTTCGCCACGAGGATGCCGAAGCCGATGAAGAAGAGCACGGCGACGCCGGCCTCGAGGCTGATTTCGGTCGTGATGATTCCTTCGCTGAGCGTGTCCATCACGTTTCGGCCGACCGTCCACCCGCCCAGGAAGACGAAGAACGTCATCAACGCCGCGGCGGTCGTTTTCTTGAGCAGTCCAGCACCGACGGCGGGCCCCCAGGCGATCCCCGTCGACGACCCGCCGATGTTGAACCCGACGAACAACGAGGCGACGACGCCGACGACTAACACGGCAGAGAGCATCACGGGACTGTACCGGGATCAGACTGAAATAGATTGTGAGACGGGAATTCGAGAGCGGGGTTCGAGGCCGCGATATTTAGACGAACGGCGAGACTCGATTGAATAATGAGTGAGGTTGACAATGAGCGAGATGAACGATGAGCGAGGCGAACGATGAGCGAGGCGAACGGTGAACCGCGGAAGAATGGTATCGCGACTCGTCACTCCCCCTCGTCGGTCCGTTCTCGACCGTTCCTCGGATCCGCACCGCTCGAGTCCCCGTCGTGGTCCTCGATATCGTCGCCGTCTTGGTCGCGTTCGTCGTTGAGACTCGAGTCGCTCGAGTTCCTCGAGTTGGTCACGTCATTCGGGTCGCTCGGGTCGTCGACGACGATCGTGACGGGGTCGGTCACCGCCTCGTCGTTCGCCTCCTCACGGTCGAGGAGTCTGTCGAGGGTGAAGATTGTGTTGAGTTCACGCTGGACCTGATCGAGTACGCCGCCGACCAGCTCGCTCGGCTGGATCGCCGTGTACTCGTAGGGATTGTTGCCGGCGCCGCCACTCGCCCGTTTCTGCCGGCTGACGCGGTCCTCGTCGTGCAACTCCGCCAGCGCCTCGCGAACCGTACTCGGGTACAGTCCCGTGCCTCGAGACACTTCCTCCGACGTGCTCCCGGGGTTGGCCAGCAAGTGGATGTAGATCTTCGCTCGCGTCTCGGTGTCGAGAATCCACGAGAGGAGGTCGACGATCCGCTGGTCGACCTCGTCGGCGGCCTTCGTTCGATCGGTGACGCCCGCTTCGCTCCGTTGTGTGTCGTCAGGTGACGCCGCCGAATCTCGTGGCGACGCGTCGTCCGCCCCGCTCTCGCCCGCCTCGAGATGGGCGTCGGGGTCGTCGGATACCCGACGCTCATCGGTATTGTCGGAAGTCATGTGTCCTCTCGACTAGGACAACGGTCACGGCGGTGTTAAACGTTTGTGGGGTCTTGACACCGCTTCGGGCCCTCCACTCGAGGCATAGTTCTATGCTATCAAGGCGCATACTACAGGTATGTCTACGGAACCACCGTCACCAGAAGAACGAGCCAAGCGAGTGTGGTCGCTGGGCTCCTATCCCGACATCGCGCCACACTTCCTGTCGATGGCGGCTCACCTCGTCGACTCCACTGCCGTCACTGAGGGCGATACCGTCCTCGACGTCGCGTGTGGAACGGGGAACGTCGCCCTCACCGCCGCCAGACGCGGGGCAACCGTGACCGGTCTCGACCTCGTTCCGGCGATGCTCGAGGTGGCTCGAGAGAACGCGACGATTGCCGACGTCGACGTCGAGTGGCACGAGGGGACCGCAACGGACCTGCCGTTCGAAGATGGTGCGTTCGACGTGACGCTCTCCTGTGTCGGCCACGTGTTTGCAGAGCCGCCCGACGCTGCCGCACGCGAACTGCTTCGCGTCACGCGTTCGGGCGGGGCCGTCGGGTTTACCTCGTGGACGCCCTCGAGCGTCGTCCCCGCGATGGGCGCCGTGGTTCGCGAGTATCTGCCTCCGAATCCGGACGCCCCGGACCCACCGTCACTGTGGGGTGATCCCACCGTCGTTCGCGACCGAATTGGCAGCGGAGTCGACGAGACTACATTCGAAACCGCCTCGGTGGTGATTCTCGCTCTCTCACCGGCGCACTACTGGGAGCACGCGACGACCGAGTCCGGACTGTTCATCGTTGCACTCGAGTCCGTCGACCAGGCGGACCGTCCTGTGCTCCGCGACGAGACCGTCGAGACGATCGGGCAGTTCTTCAACGAGCGCCGAAACTGTGTCTCGATGGAGTACTTGCTCACGAAGGCGACCGTGGCGTAACCACTCAGAACGAACGGTCTCGAATCGTTCCCGTCTCGAGGTCGAGAGTAGCGATACGACGTCCCGACATAGGTGGGCGCGATCGGGGCACGACGGCCCTCCAGAATCGATCGACTTCGACTCGTTTTCCTTCGAGTTCGCGCCCGAGTCCGGTCAGGCCTCGACCAGCAACGACTCACAGAGGGCGTCGGCGCCCTCCTCCTCGTGAATCCGTCGCTGTCGCTCGGCACCGCTCTCGCGGTCGTACACCCGCTGGATGCCGTCGATCCCGAGTCGCTCACACTCCCGGTCGACCAGTTCGCCCAGCGAGACGGTTCCCTCGAGGTCGCGGTCGATGAACGAGGCGTCGTGGCCGTGGCGAATCGCCCGCCACTTGTTCTCGTCGAGCAGTTCGCGCCGGTGGCGGCGGGCCGTGCCGGGGTCGCCGTCCTCGTAGGCCTCGGCGAGACTCGTCACGAGCGCGTGGGTGTACTCGACGAACGCCATCACCACGTCGGGGTCGGCCTGGCCGTCCGGCGTGCGAATTTCGACCGTCCCGTGGCCGGTGTGAGGGCGAACGTCGAACCAGAGTTCGCCGCGGTCCCCGATCGAGTCGGTCTCGAGCATCCGCCGTTCGTAGGCGTCGAACGCCTCGAAGTCCTCGAAGTACGTCGGCATCCCGGTGTTCGGCAATCCCTCGAAGATTTTGGCGCGGGCGGAGTGCAAGCCGGTGTCGAACCCGTCCCAGAACGGCGAGTTCGCCGACAGCGCGAGCATGATCGGGACGTACCAGCGCAGTTCGTTGGCGATCCACACCGCCTTGTCCGCGTCGTCGACGCCGACGTGAACGTGGACGCCGGCGGTCGTGTTCCGGTGTTGCGTGTACTGAATGCGATCCAGTTGCGATCGGTAGCGCGGCTTCTCTGCGTGTTCGAGTTCGCGCCAGCGCGCGAGCGGGTGGAGGCCGGCGGCGGCGATCTGAAAGCCGTGATTGTGAGCGTGCTCGAGGAGCGCTCGACGCACCTTCAGCAGGGTGTCTTCGGCCTGCGACGGCCGTTCGATCAACGGCGTCTGTGTCTCGATGACGCACTTGAAGAGTTCGTGATCGAGACGGTCCTCGAGTACGTCCGGAGGGTCGTGTTCGTACACCAGTTCGTCGCTGCCGCTCGTCGGGCGCCCGCGATCGTCGACGACGAAGTACTCCTCTTCGATCCCCAGCGTCCCCATTCGCGTGAACGATTCCGGCGACCCGCGTTCCATTGCCCCACTGTTCTTCATCCGGCAGTAAATACCGTTTGGAGTCGGCACGCTGGGGCGGTTTCGGTTTCGAGCCCGCTAACGGGCCGAATCCGCGGTCCTCACTCCGACCGCGGTCGGGCCACGACCCCAAGGTGATCGACGTGGTACGCGTCCAGGCGTCGCACCTCGAGTACCTCGTAGGACTCCTCGAGTTCTTCGCGAATCCGGTCGAACACCGCATCGGGATCCGCGGTCACGTCTTCGCTCCGAGCTTTCACCGCGAGGAGGAGCCGCCCGTCATCGGCCAAAAATTGGTGATTTCGGTTCGCGACGTCGGCCTGCCCCCTGGTAGCGACATCCTGGACGACGACGTCGACGTTCGACTCGACGACGTGGGCGTAGGTCTCGGGTTTGCGGGCGTCCTTCAACAGCGGAAAGAGCCGTGGACGGGACGCGGCAGCCTCGAGCAAATCCCGCGTCGGTCGCGGGGCGAACTCGATGGCGTAAGTCGGCCCAGAAAAGTCGGCGACGTGGCTCACCGTCGTGCCGCTGGCCGCCCCCAGGTAGAGGACGGTCTCACCACCCTCGAGGCCCGTGTCCATGCCGAGCTCGAGCATCGCGCCGAGTTTCGACCTGGACGGGTCCCAGGCCCGCCACGGGCCGTCGGTCGGCTCGCCGTAGACGGGTTCGCCGCGCGTCGAGAGCCGTTCTCGGCCGCCGATCTCGCGGCGTTCCACGCCCTCGGGAAGCGATGGCGACGCGTCACTCATCGTCGCCACCTCTGTCTCTACCCCCATCTCTACCACCGTCCCCGTCGCCCTCCGCTCGAGCCCGAATCGTCTCGAGCCGCTCGGCGAGTTCGGCCTCGAGTTCCGGGCGATAGTCCCCGGAGTAGTGGTCGATCCGTGCCGCGATAGTGAGTTTGCCGGCGAGGGCGCGAGCGGCCGAGCCGCGGTCCTCGAGGCGGGTCCCGCGGACGGCCTCGTGGGTGAAGATGATCCCGTGTTTGGGCGAGGTGGCGTGGCCCCGAAGATGTGCGAACAGGGCCTCCTCGGCGCCGAGCACCTGCACCGTCCCGGATGGTTTCTTCGCCAGCGTCTCGAGGCCGCCGGCCAGCGAGAGTAGCCGGGCGGCGAGCAGTGGCCCGGCGAGCGCCGAGAGGTTGGGGGCGACGGTCGGTGCCCGACGCTCGACGTACGCCTCGAGGGAGTCGGCCTCGTCGGCCAGGTCGGTCACACGAGCGGCCAGTGACTGGATTGGGTCGCCCACGTCCTTCCCAGGCGTCTCGTCCACGTCGTCCCCGGACCGCTCGCCCCCGGCCAGCGACCGCGCGTACTCGACGCCCGACCCGGCGTCGGGGTCGACCGTCCCCGCCCACTCGGCGAGCCGTTCGGCGAGTTCGTTCGCCGTCCGCCGACAGTCGTCGAGCGCCCTGACCGCGTGGACCAGCTGCTGGTCGTCGGCTCGTTCGCGTTCCCTGACGGCCGCCGTCGTCGCCTCGACGGTCGCCTCGTGGAGCGCGTCGTAGTACGCCGACCGATCGGCAGCGAACCCCGCTTCCACCGCCTCGGTCGGCCAGTCCGCCGGTTCAGCGGCCGTTCCGGTCCGAACCCGCGCTCGAGACGCCTCGAAATCGCCGTCGACGAACCACCCGTCGCCACTCATGCGTTCCTCTTTCGGCCGGTTCCGATTAACTCTTTCAACTCGCGGGCGCGGTCATCGTCCGTGGAGCGTTCCGTTCGTGCTCACACGTGGAGCGTTTCGTTCGTGCTCATTCCGTCGATGTTCGTTCGTACCCACGCTGCCGAGTAATTCGTCCCACTCATCTGACGGCAATCGACCGAAAACCCGGCCCCCTTCCCAACCGACCTAAACCGCACTGAATGCATTTTTCGATGAGATACTGGCGAACGCAACCCCTAAGTCACCCGGGGCTGAACGTCACGAATGTTCACATGGACGAGTACGTCGACGAGTTGACGACGCTGGGGCTCTCGAGTTACGAGGCTCGAGTGTACGTCGCCCTCGTAGAGAACGGCGTGATGACGGCCGACGACGTGGCGACCGAGGCGGACGTCCCGATCGGGCGGATCTACGACGTGCTCAACTCCCTCGCGGACCGGTCGCTCGTCAGAGCAGACGACGGCCGTCCACGGACGTACGCCCACGTCGAACCGTCGAGGGCGATCGACCGCGTCCTCGGGCGCCGTCGAAACGAACTCGAGGCGAAACGCGGCGAGTACGAACGGACGGCCTCGAGCGCCCGCCGGAACCTGACGGCGCTCGTCGAGGAGGTACAGACCGAGCAGTTCGCGACCAGCGCGTTTCACGACGTCTCCGCCCGCGACCTCCTGGTCGAGCGCTTCGGATCGGCGGCCATCGAGATCCGTATCTACGTCGACTCGGTCACGTTCCGGTCAGAGATCTGCGACGCGTTCGTCACACAGTTCGAGGCCTGTCTCGACGACGGGATCGACGTTCGACTCCTCGCGACCGAGTTCGATCCGTCGTCACCGCCGCTCACACGGTTGCTCGATTCCGGGTTACGTATTCGTCGAACGGAGACCGTTCCTAACCAGCGGTTCGTCGTCGTCGACGATCGGGAGGTCTGCGTCGAGGTCCTCGATCCGGTTTCCGCCGACGACCTCCTCGCCGTCGTCAACTTCCGGGACGACGGAATAGCTACCGACCTCGCCTCGAGTTTCGACGAGTGCTGGCGACGGACGGGACCAGGATACTGACCCGATCACACGTCAAACGAACTACCCGCAGGGCTTAGATTCCGAACGTCGCTCGCAGCATATCCCGCGTTCCCGGCCCGAGACCGACGGCGACCACCGTGATCAACAGCAAGATGGCGTACCGGGGGCTCTCCTCGAAGATTGACTCGTCGAACACCCAGATGATGAAGACGGCGGCGACGACTTTGACGAGGAGGAACGGCCACGCTGCGCCGATCACGTCGACGACCGACGCCGGGAACACCGCTTCGGTCGTGGTGACGATCCACTCGTTGACCGGGTGTTTCGGACTGTACCCGAGGCCGAACACGCTGGCCCAGTCGAGGCCGATGACGTTGGCGATGCCGTCAACGCTGTGCGCCCAGATGACGATCGCTCCCATGAATCCGGTTCCTCGGTTGAGATCCGGTGCGAACCGCGTGATCGCCCCGTAGGTGACGGCGGTGACGACGGTCGCCCCGACGAGCGTGATGAGGGGGATGAGCGGGTGAAAACTCGCCAGTTCGTGGGTCGCCGCGAAGTAGCCGAGGTAGGCCACGGTCACCGTCAGCGCGGCCGTCCCGATTCCGGCGAGAGGGTACTCGTAGCCCGAGACGTATCCGTTTCGATCGAGCCAGACCGAGAGGACGACGGCGAACAACGCGACCAGGAAGACGGTTCCGTAGATGAACGGACTGATGAGGGCGGCCACCCAGGGGAGTCCGATGGGCATCTCGCCGGTCTCGACGAGCGCCCGGACGTTGGCGTCCTCGACGACCCGCAGCGCCCCGCCAAACAGCATGAACGGGAACAACCCGTAGAAGCCCGCGCGGTAGCGATCGATCTCGAGGCGCTTGATCAGGAGGATGATCCCGACGAGCATGAGCACGAGCGTCGGGATGTACCCCGCGTAGGACTGCCAGGTGTAGCCGGGGCTGGCCTCCGGTCCGGTCGTGTTCGGCCCACACTCGGCCGGTGACCCGCCGTTCCAGGCGATACAGCCGTAGTTCTGGGCGTCGGCGGCGACCGGCCCCCAGTAGTAGTGCCAGAGGATTTCGGCGGCGACTCGGTGCGGGAATACCACCGCCGCTAGCGTGATCAACGCGACGATCGATCCCACGACCGCTAGCCAGATTCGTCCTGCGCCGTAGCGGTCGACGTACGCTTCCATACCACCACACCGGAGTGGTCGTCGCTTACCGTTTGCGGTTTTTCGCTGTGTGAGCAACCCGGACCGCCGTCACCGACGACCGCTACGATCGGATCTGCAGCGCTCGAAACGGTGCGAGAAAACGCTCGACCAGGAGCGTGAGGTGATGGCGTACCCAGACCGACGTTGGAAGGGTGTCTCGGTCGACGGTGTAGGCAGGCAGAGTCTCGAATTGTGTGGAAGGGCAACCTCGAGTACCAGAAGCGGTGCTCGAGAATTCACATCGGCAGTTCCTGGCTGTCGTAGGTCGTCCCGAGAATAACCATGGTCTGCGACCGCGAAAAGCCGTCCATCTGCGCAATCTGGTTGAACATCAACTCGCGCAGGGCGTCCGCGTCGGCGGCGTAGACCCTCATCATGACGTCCCACTCGCCGGTCGTGAGGTGGACTTCCTGGACCCCCTCGATGTCGGTCAGTCGCTCGAGGGTATCCTGTTCGCGCCCCTGTTCGACCCGCAGACCGACGAGCGCGGAGATGCCGAGACCGATCGATTTCGGCTCGACTTTCGCGTGGTAGCCCTCGATGACGCCCGCGTCCTCCAGACGATTGACCCGATCGTGCACGGTCGCGCTCGACATGTCGATCTGGCGGGCGATTTCGCTGAACGGCGTCCGGGCGTTTTCCTGCAGAATCCGGAGGATCGCCCGGTCGGTGTCGTCGAGGTCCATACTACCGATGGACGTCAGGTCGTCAAAATTCTTTGTACATCCGCAACTCGACCAATGTCGTCTCGTTTATGGGTCTCCACTCGAGACTCGTCGTATGAGCGTTATCACCGAGTTCACCGTTCCCGCGGATGCGTTCGCGCTCGAGCACACGCTCGAGACCCTCACGGACGCGACCGTCGAGGTCGAGCGCCTCGCGACCCACAGCAGGGAGTGGGTGATGCCGTTTCTGTGGGTGGCCGTGGACGAAGACGACCTCGAGACCGTGGAGACGACGCTTCGAAACGATCCCTCCGTCGACGAGTGCACCCTGCTCGATTCGGACTCGAACGTCCACTACTTCACCGTCGACTGGGACGAACCCGTCCAGCACCTGGTGGACCAGATTGTCGACCGCCACGGCGTCATGCAGGAAGCGGAAGCCGCAAACGGCACCTGGTACCTCAAACTCCAGTTCGTCGACCGGGAGGCACTCGAGGAGTTCCAGACGTTCTTTCACGAGCAGGGCTACGCGTTCGAACTCCAACGGATGTACCCTGGCTCCGCTCCGAAGGAACGAGAGTACGACCTGACGCCCGAGCAGCGGGAGGTGCTCGTGACCGCGCTTCGGATGGGGTACTTCGAGGTCCCTCGCGAGGCGCAGATCGAGGACCTGTCGGCGGCCCTCGACATCTCGACGAACGCCGTCTCCGAGCGGTTGCGCCGCGCGACGGGGAACCTGACCAGGAACGCGCTCGCCGTCTCACTCCCCGCTTTTGGAGACGTGGCGGTCGAACGGTAGCGAGTCTGCCCCTCGAGGCCGATTGCGAGTCGCTACGTCTCGATGGCTCGCGTCGCCGCGAGTACCTCGTCGTGGACCTCGTCTTTTCCGTTGGAAGCGACTAGCCCCCGGGAGTCGTAGCGCCAGGGTTCGCCCTCGATGTCGGTGACCGTTCCGCCGGCCGTTCTGATCAGGTGGACTCCAGCAACGGAATCCCAGGGGTTCGCCCTGTGGTTCGTGATGACGCCGTCGAGCGCGCCCGCGGCGACCATCGAGAGGGCCGCCTGCGCACAGCCGTACCGGCGCATGTCGCCGAATCGATCGACGATCTCTCTGGTCGCAGCGGCGTACTGGTCGCGCTGGTCGAAGTCCCACCAGATGGTCGGACAGACCGCGCAGGTCTCGGGGTCGTCGCGGTCGCTGACCGAGATGGGCTCGCCGTTGCGGGTGACGCCGTCCGGTCCCGCCCGGTACGTATCGCCCAGCGCGGGCATGACGACCGCCGAACCGACTGGCTCGCCGTCCACGACCGCGGCGACGGCCGTCGCGAAGATTCGGATCCCGCGGACGTAGTTGTTCGTCCCGTCGATGGGGTCGATGATCCAGGCGGGCCCCTCCGGTGGGACCGTCTTTCGCTCGTCGTCCTCCTCGCCGACGATCGGATCGTCGGGGTAGGTCTCTCGGATCATCTCGATGACCGTCCGCTGGGCGTCCCGGTCCGCCTGCGTGACGACGTCAGTCTTCCCGCCCTTCAACTCGACCGGGATATCCTTCCGGAATGAGTCGTGGGCGACCTTGGACCCGGCCTCGGCCGCTCGAGCGGCGACCGCGGCACGATCCGCTGGCGACCCCACTTCGAGACCCTCCTCTCGTTCGCTCATACCTCGTCTTCGGTGGACGAACGGTGAAATGGATGCCGGTTCAGGGTCGTTCGAGCACGAATGCATATCGGGATCGCTCGAGAATGGATGCCGAATTGGGGTCACTCGAGAATGGGTGCCGATACGGGGGCGCTTGAGACGCCAGATTACGGAAACGCAGAAACGGGGTACACGTACGCTGACCGCACTATCGAACCGTACCCCGGTCGACCGAGCATCCACCCGGGAAGTAGACGTCACCGAAAAGACATATATGCGACCGACGAGAGTGGAAGATATGAACCGCCGCCGATTCCTCACCGGGGTCGCGATGGGATCGGTTAGCGTCGCGGGCTGTCTGGGAACGGGAGAGAGTCCCGCCCTCCCTGACGGGATGACAGTCGAGACGCACCATCGCGTCGGCAGTCACCTGGCTGACGACGGTCTCGAGCCGTCCGGGGAGCGACCACACTCGTACCAGACGATCATAACTGATCGGTCGACGGCTCGAGAGCGGATGCGAGACGGAGACGGAGGCGAGGGCGAGGGCAAGAACAAGAACGAGATCACGGAATTCGTCGCGGAGACCGATTTCGACCGATCGTACCTCGTCGTCGTCGTGGCACGAGCCTGGTCGAGCCAGCACTGGCTCGAGGTCCGAGATATCGAACGAACCGAAGATGGTATTCACGTCTCTATCGCCTCCGATTCGGACGAGCCGACCGTCGACGACGCCGCAGTCCACTCGCTAGCGATCCGGATTACCGACGAGGGCGACGAACCGGACGCCGTCGCCGTATCGATCGACGACGAGTCGATGGGGACCACCGAAAACACCTCGTGACCGGCCACAGACGCCCTTCGGTCACGGCGACCGGAGCCGTTCGACGCGCTCGAGTGAATCCGCCTCGGACGGCGTCTTGTCCTCCCTGATCCCGAGAAACCGTGGGAATCGGAGTGCATAGCCCGAACTGTACGTCGGCGAGGTCTGGATCTCTTCGTAGCCCACCTCGAACACGACCACTGGCTCGAGGTCTACGTCTTTGCCGTCCTCGGCGCGGATGTACGGCTCGAGGCGCTCGGTCAGTTCTGCGAGGGTCTCGTCGGTGATTCCCGTGGCGACCTTGCCGATGGTCTCAAACGCGCCAGCTCCGGACGCGTCCGTCGTCCGAACGGATAGCAGGAACGTGCCGAGGAAGGTTCCGCGTCGCCCCTCGCCCCACTCCGCGCCGGTGACGACGCAGTCGAGCGTCTCGACGTCGGGTTTTCGCTTCAGCCAGTGCTTGCCCCGGCGGCCCGGCGAGTACGTCGAGCCGGGATCCTTGAGCATGATCCCCTCGTGTCCGGCCTCGAGTGCGTCGGCGTCGATCGATTCGATCTCGTCGGGGTCGTCGGTGATCCGGAGGAGCGAGAGGCCCTCGGGCGTCTCGTCCCCTTTCGTCTCGGTCGCTCCCGTTTCGGCGGCGTCCTCGGACGCTTCGGGCGCTTCGGACACGCTCATTTCCGTTTTGGGGTCATCCTCGGCCGAGAGCACCGCCTCGAGTCGCTCGTGGCGCTCCGTGAGCGTGACGTCAAGTAAGTCCTCACCGTCGGCGTGGAGACAGTCGAAGAACACTGGCCGGACGGCCACGTCCTCGCGCGCTTTTGCCACGTCGTGTTTTCGACGGAACCGCCGGAGCACCTCCTGGAACGGGAGCGGATCCCCGCCGTCGTCGACGGCGACCACCTCACCGTCCAGGATCGTCGGTACCTCGAGGGTCGCCTCGGCGAACTCGACGACCTCCTGGAGCGCGTCGGTTACGTCCTCCATATTCCTCGAGAAGACGCGCGTCGTCGGGCGTTCGTCTCCCGAGATCCCGTCGGACGCACCTGTCGTCTCGACGCCATCGGGCGCGTAGTGCAACTGGACGCGCGCACCGTCGTACTTCCACTCGACGGCCGCCTCGTCCCAGGCCTCAAGGGCGTCGGTCACGCTCCCCGCCTGGGCGAGCATCGCCTGGACCGGGCGCCCGACCTCGAGGGTGAGCGCGTCCAGTCCCTCGAGTCCTTCGTCTCGCGCGACGACGGCGACGCGGCCGTAGTCGTTCGAGACCTGCAACGCGCGCTCGACGCGGTCGGCGGGGACGCCGAATGCCTCGGCGATGGCGTCGCGGACGGTCCCTTCCCCGACGCCGATGCGCATCTCGGAGAGGACGAGGCGAGCGAGGTAGCGGGCTTCATCGGCCGCACACCGGTTGAACAGCGAGAACAGGAGGTCAACCTTCGTGTCGTGACTGCCCGAGCCGTCGGTTTCGGCCAGTTCCGTGAGCGTGTCGGACACCGTCGCGACGGTGAGTTCGTCCTGGCCGCCGCCACTGCCGCCACTGTCACCACCGCCACCGCCGCCGAACGCTCCCAGCCCCCGCTGGCCACCGAACTCGTAGCTCGCGGCGACGGCGCCGATCTCGCCGACCTCGGCGACGGCTGTCTCGACGTCGTCCGGGCCGACGTTCGTCCCGGCCGCGCGAGCGATCGCCTCGTAGCACGTCCGCGGGCCGATGTCGAGTTTCCGGGCGTCCCAGGCGGGGAAGACCCGCCCCTGGACGAAACGGGCGACGACCTCGAGGTCCGGGCCGGCCGCCTCGAGGAGCGATCGGACGTGCGCTACCGTCTCGAGGTCGGCGGGTTCGGCCTCGATAGTGGCGGCGTGGTCGGCGAACGTGACGAAGTCCATGTCGTGGGAGTAGGCGACGGCGGTCGCTTAAGGGGTTCGAGATTGTGTCGGTCGCCGGAATGGTCGGACAGTCCCCTTCCAGACGTCGACTGCTACTAGGGCTTGTGGGTAAACAGCACGGGTTTCCCGTCTTCGACGCCCGTACAGATGTCGAGCGGGATGGTCTGGTTCAGGCTCGTGTGCTCGTCCTTGCAGACGACCATGTCGTCGAAGGGCTGGTCGCAGGCCGGACACGCCAGGCCGACTGTGTTCTGGTACTGCTTGATCGACTCGTTTTCCTCGCGAAGCGTCGCCGAGGAGACGTACTTCTCGAACTGCTCCATGGGCTACGTGGGAAAGAAGGGAGGTAAAGTGTTTCCCTGGTAGTCCTCGAGGATCAGAAAACACCCCAGAGACACCCAGGTCGAAAATTCCGACGGAGAGATCGCCGGTTACTGCACCGCAGCACCCGCACCAGCGCGATCAGTAGGTCGTGTTGTTCGACAGTTCGAGGCTCCAGGAGCCGAGGTCGCGCACGCCGTTGACCAGCCGACTGTTGCGAATGGAGATCTTGCGACTCTGGTCGTACAGACAGGCCGCTTCACGGCCGTTATACGACTCGGCGTCGGCTTCGAGGTAGCTCGAATTGGATCCGAGTTCGACGATGGGGAAGTGGCTGGCACGCAGCGTCATGTTCCACACTGAGAGGTCCTCGCTCGTGTTGACGATGGCGTTCCGCTTGGCGCCGTTTCGACCAGGCTGGTCGATCTCGCACGCGGCAAACCGGACGTTGGGCCGTTCACAGCGAATCCCGTCGCGGAGGCCGCTCGCGTCGCCGGCTTCGCCGTCGATGGAGAGGTACTCACAGTGGACGCGGTCCGTGTTGTTGGAGCTGCGCAGCCAGAGCGGGTAGCCCCCCGCGGCGTTGTGGGTGATGTTCGTGCGGGCGATGGTCGTCTCGCCGGCGCCGGGAGAGACGACGATGCCGTGGTTGACGTCGTTGCCGCTCATCTCGATCGTCGTGTTCTCGATCCAGGCGCTCTCACAGTTGCTCAGCACGGAGATTGCGTGGTTGCTCGGACTCGGATCGCTGACGCGGATCGCGGCGCCCTTGATCGTGACGTCACCCCGCTCGACGCGGATGCCACGATGGCTGGGGTACTTCTCGTCGACGTCGTCGATTTCGATGGTGGGCCACCTGACGACGCTGTCAGAGCCGCCGATCCGGATGCTCGCGGAGGTGCTGTTCTGGTAGAGACCGCCGTGAACGATGACCTTCCCGGAGCCGTTACAGGCGTAGAGGCCACTCCCGGGGAAGCCGCCGAGGTGACACCGCCTGAACGTCAGTTCGCCGGCAGTCTCGTTCGCGAGGATGCCGATCGGCCCCCGCGTGCTCGTCTTTCCGGCGTGGGGCGTGTTGCTGGCGTTCTCGCCGCCGTCTGGTGCTTTGAAATCGACGACGCGACCAGTCCCGTTCGACCCGATCACGTCGAACCGCGCGGGGCCCATGGTCCCGCTGTCGTGTTCGCCCTTGACGTAAATGTCCTCGACGTCGAGGCGATCGGTGACGACGGTGTCGATCGTTCGGATGCCGGTATTCTTGGCGGTCTGGTCGACCGTGAATCCCTCGAACCGAAGCTTCTTGCCGGGTCGGGAGAGTGTTCCCAGGCGGAAGAGGCGGTACTGGGGACCGTCGAAGTTGTAGTAATTCGCCGGGACGAGCGTCGCGTCGTTGCCGACGAACGCCACGTTGTCGAACTTCGTGAACCGGAGCTGGCTATCCATCGCGTAGCGCCCGGGTGGGAAGTAAAACAGCGTGTTGTCCTTCCGAAGGTTCCTGAGCACGGGGGTGATCGATTTGTTTCCGGTGTTGTCGGCGCCGGCTTCGACGACGTTGACGACGTGGCGGTACTCGCCGTCGTACTTCGTGTACGAGCCCGAGGCCGCGGCAGTCGAAGAGAGACCGAGCGTAGAGATACCCGCAATGGCCGCACCCTTCACGAACGCCCGCCTCGGGGGCCGGCGGGTGTCGGTTTCGGTTGGCTGCTCAGATTCGGAGGGGCGTCCATCGTCTGCGTCGCGTTCGTTTGCTATTCCAGTCATGAAATTCAATTATACGTACTGGTTCTAGTGGAAAGGAGGCTGTAGCTAGCCACCAAGCCATGCGACTGAGTGACAGTGGCTAGAATAGCAAAATAGGCCCTCGAGTCTCAGTCCGATTCGAAGATGAGTTCGAAGAATTTTCGCTGGGCGGCGCGGAGGTGATTGTTGAACGTCGGTTGTGAGACGCCGAGTGCGTCACTGATCTCGCTACCGGTGCTCTTTCGCGGCGACTCGAAGAAGCCGCTCTCGTAGGCAGTCTGGAGCACCTCTCGCTGGCGATCGGTCAGTATCTCGTCCATGTCCGCCGCGAACCCGCTCGTCGTTCGGCGGTCCCGGTCTCGAGGCTGTTCGCGTCGCGCCAGCAACTCCGAGTGGTCGTACGTCGCCTGGATCGTGTCGATGAACAGTCGAACGTTCGCGCTCTCCGGGAGGGCGACGACGATGGTTCCGTGTCCGCTTTCCGCCCTGAATCGCTGAGGGATGGCGCCGTGACCGAGGAGCGTTCCGAAGAAACTCGACTCGTCGACCGTACACTCGAAGAGGCACTCCTCGTCGTTTTCCGAAATGAGTCGCGTATCGTCCACCGTGAACGCTCGCTCCATGTGCTCGAGGACGGGTTCCGGCGGCGTCTCGTGGGTGGTGAAGAAGACGCGGTACCCACCGTCCGAGCGGGCGACCACGCTCTCGAGTTCGACGACACAGCCGACCTCGGCAGTCACCGAGAGGAACGGAATGGAGTCGTCCCGAATCTCGAATTCGACCTCGACGAACTCGTCGCTCACGAGCGCTTTCTTGCTCTCGACGGCGTTGATCGCGTAGGCGATGGTCTCGCCGAGTTCAACGAGAACGGTACGCTCCAGCTCCCCGAACGTCTCGAGCTGGTCCGAATACACCGTCAACACACCGTAGCGCATCTCGCGGTACACGAGCGGGATCGCGATGCAGGCGCGATAGCCGCGCTTGAGCGCCTCCCGACGCCACCGGGGGAGTGGCGGCTCGCCGAGCAGGTCCTCGACCACCTGCGGTTCCTGCGTCTCGTTTGCCAGTTCCGTCGGTTCCCGTTCGCTCGAGTCGGCGTTTTTTGGATCGATCGCTTCGAGGTACCCCTCGTTGGCGCCGCCCCACTCCTGGGGAGTCACCGCGTCGTGCACCGCGTCGTACTCGCCGATCCAGGCGAAGGTGTACGGTCCGGCGGTCGTCAACTGGGTGCAGACGGCCTGTTCGATCGCCGTGCGCGAATCCGCCGCCACCAGCGCCTGGTCGATGTGACGGATGACGTCGTTGACCTGGTTCAGTCGCGTGAGCCGCTCGTTCTGTTCGTGCAGGCGTTCGTCGCGTTCGATCAACTGGTGTTCTCGTTCGGCCCGATCGAGCGAGGACTCGGCGTTCGTCGCCAGGAGGCGAGCCAGCGACGGTTCCGTGCTCGCGGCCAGTATCCGGGCGAGCGACAGTCGCTCGTCGTGTACGTCGTCGCTCGTCCTCGAGCCGATGACGAGGACGCCGTGTCTCCCGAGTGGAAGGACCGCGACGCCGTAGGTGTCGATGTCGATGTCGGCGTCGGCGTCGGCCCCGGACGCGACCGCCATCTCGTCGTGAACCGTCACTCGTTTCTCGGCGAACGCCTGCCACGCCAGTTCGGCCTGCGGGTCGAACATCTGCTCCGCGTCGACGATCGTCTCGGCCAGCGCCGTCTGTGCGCGTGGCCTGAGCGTTCCCGTTTTGTCGTCGTAGACCGCGATCATCGTGATCGGGAGGTCGAGCGCCGATTCGGCCGTCTCGACCACGGTATCACAGACCTCTCGTACCGTCTCCGCCCCGAGCAACTCCCCGGTCGCCTCGACGAGTCCCTCGAGTTGCGCCTCACGCCGGCGTCGCCGTTTCTCCTGTTCGACCCGGTCGAGGGCCGCCTCGGCGGTGGCCGCGAGCAGCCCGGCGAGCTGGCGGCTGTCCGCGTCGAACACCCCGATCTCGTCGGAGACGGCGACCATGACGCCGTGAGACCCGAGCGGAAGCCAGATGCCGCTGGGAAACGCCGCCTCGAGACCCTCGTCGTGACCGGTCATACCGTCGTCCATCACGATGGTCTCTTGCTCGACGAACGATCGCCACGCGACCGAGTCGTCGTCGGAGCTCACGGGCGACAGGGCTCCGAACCGGTTCTCGACGTACTCGGTCGTCGCGGCCGGCGAGAGCCGGGTTCCGTCCGCGCTGGCGAAGTACACCCCGGCGCCGGGAATGCCGAGGACTTCGTTCGTCGTCTCGAGGATCAGTTCGCATACGTCCTCGGCGGTCTCGGCGTGGAGCAGTTCCCGACTCGACTCGTGGAGCGCCGTTAGCGTCCGTTCGTGTTCTTCCCGCTCGAGAGTGAGCGCGAGGAGCCCCTCGTTCGTCTCCCTGAGTTCCGCTTGCAGCGCCTGGATCATGTCCCGGTCTGCGTCCGAGGGCTGTTCGTCACCGTCCTGGCCGCTCATCGCGACCCCCTCGTGACCACAAGCACGGTCGCGTCGTCGTTCTCGTCCGCCAACTCCGCCAGGAGTCGGTGGGCGAGCGTCGAACTCGGTTCGTCCACGAGGTGGACGAATTCGTCCCACTTCCAGAGCGACCGTACGCCGTCAGAATACAGCGCCAGGGCGTACTCGGGGTCCCACTCGTTTTCCCTGATCAGCGGTTCCGGGGCGTCGTTCCCGAGCACTCCCCGTCGAGTCACGAACTCGAGTGGTACCGGGGCATCGACCTTGTGTGAGATGTTACCGACGCTGGCGTACGAAATCGTCTCTCTGGACCAGTCGAAGCGAGCGAGCGCCATGACGACACCGCGCGTCCTGGCACACACCCGTTCGACGCCCTGAAAGATGGTGGTGAGCGACTGGTCGAAGTGGCCCGTGACGTACCGTTTTGCCGCCGCCGCGGCGGTGTGAGCATCGCGTCCGTGCCCCAGTCCGTCGATCACGCCGACGAGGGCGTTGTCTCCCCACCGTTTGATGACGAACGCGTCGCCGTTCGGATCGCCGCGCGAACGGGGACGCGTCGCCGCTCCAAACGTGAGCGGGAACGGCTTCTGTGACCGTGTTCGTGTCTGGAATTCGCGTTTGGCGACGATGTGTGTTCCGGCGTGTGAGTCGGGGCGAGGAACGACCTCGAATTCGTCCATGAGCCGATCGACTGCCCCGAGGCCGGACCCCAGGCTCCCAGCCGTCGAATAGCCATCGGTGATCGCCCGATCGACGTCGCCGATTCCCGGCCCCGAGTCCTCGGCGTGAATCTCGAGACCGCGATGGTCGTCTGCCGACGTGGGCACGAGCGTGATCGTCCCTTCGCCGGCGTGTTTGACGATGTTCGAGGCCAGTTCGTGGATCACGAGGACGACCTCTTCGACGGTCGACTCGTCGAGTTCGAACGCTGCAAGGATCGGCTTCGCCCGGCGGCCGGCGAGGATGACGTCGGCCTGTTTGGAAATCGTGATCGACGTCTCGTCGTCACCCGTCATTGGCGACCACTCGTGGCACGTACTTGCGGATGGTGACGGTCGTCCCCGTCTCGGCACTCGTGTCGATCTCGAACTCGTCCATCATTTTCCGGGCGCCGGAGAGGCCGTGGCCCATTCCGCTCGACGTCGAGTACCCCTCCTCGAGGGCGCGATCGACGTCCGAAATCCCCGGGCCGTCGTCGTCGAAGACGATCTCGACGACGTGTCGACTCCCCTCCGAACGGACGCGCCACTGCATCGTCCCGACCTCGGCGTAGAGATAGATGTTCCGGGCGAGTTCGGAAACCGCGGTGACGATCCGGGTGGTGTCCGTTAGCCCGAAGCCCACGTTCGAAACGACCTCTCGAATCGTGGTCCGGGCGGTGACGATGTCCGATTCGGAGGCGATCTCGAGGACCCCTTCTTCGCTCATCATGTAACTCACCCCGAATCTATGTCGAGGGCGTCTAGCGCCGCATCGATACTCCGGGCCGTCTGCACACCACCGAGGTCGAATCCGAGTTCGGTCACCGTGATAGCGATGGCGGGGCCGATGCCGACGAGAATCGGTCGAACGCCCATCAGTTCGACCATCTTCGCCGTCTCGACGATCACCCGGGCGAAGAACGAGTCGACCGTTTGCACGTCGGAGACGTCGAGCACGACTCCCTCGATGCGTTCGAGGTTTGTCTGGTTGATACGCTCGAGAATGCGTTCCTGAAGGTCGTCGATCGTACTGTCCGTCGGGTGTGGAGGGAGGGTCGTGATCAGCGTTCCTCGCACCTGAATAACGGTGACGCGATCTGTGTGGGTCATGTTACGTTGATTGAGACGCGTTCGTCACGATGTCGATGTTCTGGGTGAGGTGCAATCCGAGTTCTAACCCCTCGCTCAACGTGGATCTGGTTCGGATGTCGTCCATCGTGATTCCGAGCTGGACCAGCGTCTGGGCGATGTTGGGGTTGATTCCGGTGATGATGACTTCGCTACCCAGCAGCGACACGGCGTTCACCGTATCGGTGAGGTGCTGTGCCGTCGCTGTGTCCACGTTCGGAACGCCGGTGATGTCGATCAGCGCGATCTCCGCTCCGTTCTCCGTGAGTTCGGTGAGCAACTCCTCGGTGAGTCGCTGTGCACGAGCCGTATCCAGCGTTCCGACCACCGTCGCGAGGGTGATGCAATCCCAGATTTCGACGATCGGCGTCGACTGTTCGAGAATCGCCTCGGCCTGTTCGGCCGTCTTCCGCTCGAGTCGCTTGCGCTCGGAGATGTCGGTGACGTAAGCGATAAACTCACCGTCGTCGACGGTTCCGGAGATGAGAACGTCCACCGTTTCCCCGTCGTTCGCGATCAGTTGCGTCTCGAATGCGTCTACGCGACCCGTTCGCTTGAGTTGTTCTTCGAGTCGCTCGCCGTCCTGTGGATCTGCGTATTCGATGGACGAGATCTCCGAACGTAACTGTTCGACCGAATCGAAAGAGAGCATTCTGGCGAGTTGCTGATTGGCGTACTGATTCTCCGAGTCGACCTGGGATGCTTCGAGATCCAGATCGTCGACCGGAACCCGAAAGATGCCGATAGGAGCATTTTCGATTAATTTCTCGTAGGGGGGATCACTCGGTGACATCCGTAATCCGGTAAAAGTACAAAATCTGGCCTATTAACGTTTAGGACGATTTAGGTGTTATATTTCCGTCACTACTGCTGGCTGCCGATGGGCGTCTTCCTCGAGAAGTCAGTTTCTGGCTCAAACGACTCGTAGACCGTTCGATGGGGAATCCGTTCAGTTGGCAGGAGAACAACGAAATCCGACTACCTCTCACATTCGGTGATGGTCCGATTTTGAAGAGTGTATTGGTGGCTTGCCAATAAACCGCTCGCGCCAACGAGTAGGTGCGCTCTCGAGACGTTCCCTCTCGAGCTAGTTGAAAGCGCGAAATACCAGACGCCACCCGCCCCCTTCCGTGGCGCAGTCGCACCGCACCGGGCCAGTCGTCCGAGAACGCAGGCCACCACTCGTCGGAGCGCGTCGAACACTCGAGTACAGTGTCCGCTCGAGGGATAACTGCATTTAACCCACTGGAAAGCAGACCCGGTGGTATGGGAGCCGAGGAACTCGCGTCGCGTCTCGAGGAGGTGCTCGCCGTCGATGCCGAGTCGTTTCGCGACCGCGCGATCGAGGAAGCCGACGTCATCGTCGAGGGAATCGAGTCGGGCGCATTCGACAACCCACAGGCGATCGTCGGCTTCGAATACGAATTCTACGCCATCGACGCCGAAACGGCCGCGCTCAAGCGCGTCCCTCGGCGACTCCTCGAGTTGATGGGCTTCGAGAAGGAACTCGGCCTCCACAACGCGGAGATGACGACGAGTCCGCAACCGCTCAACGCCGACGGGCTTCGCGCCCAGGAGTCGGAGATTCTCGCCCGCCTGCGCGCAGCCGAAAACGTCGCGAACGCGGAGGGGATGCGTCTGGTCAGCGACGGCCTCTGGACCCTTCCGCCCGCGGGCGAATCCGCCTACGAGTACCTGACGGACACGGTCGAACGGACGCTCGAGGTTGGCAATTCCTCGGTCGCCAGCGGCGAAGCGGGCACCAACTCGCGCACCGTCACGCTCGCAACGAACATGAGCGACGCCGCGCGCTACCACGCGATGGCCAACACCGACCGTGCCGAGGCCGCCGGGATGGTCCTCGACTGCCCGCACGTCTCGCTCGCCGCCGAGACCGCGATGCCGGAGAGCCTCATCACCTCGATCCAGCCCCACTACCAGGTCCCCCACGCCCCCGACCTGCCGACGTACTTCAACTACGCCGTCAGGATCGCCGGCCCGCTGCTCGCACTGGGGGTCAACTCGCCGTTCCTTCCCGCCGACCTCTACGACGACGGGGCGGCCCCCGAGGACGTCCTTCGCGACGCCTGGATGGAACACCGGATCAGCATCTTCGAGACCGTCCTGAACGACCCTTCGGCCGGGGCCGGCAAAGTCCGCTTCCCGCACGACCTCGAGAGCGTCGAGGAGGCCGTCGAGCGAATCGCCACCGACGACACCCTCGTCCCGATGCCGGTCGGCGACGGCGACCGGTTCGACGACCAGTTCGCTCACTTTCGGCGCAAGCACGGCACCTACTGGCGGTGGGTGCGCCCGGTCTTCGACGGCTCGAATCGGTCGGCGGCGAACGCCCGCATCGAGTTTCGCCCGATTCCGGCTCAGCCGACCGTCCGGGACTCCGTGGCCTTCCTCGTGGCGTACGCGGGCCTCCTGGAGAGTCTCACTCACCTCGAGCACCCCGTTCGCGAACTCGACTGGGAGATCGCCCGCGAGAACTTCTACGCCGCGATGCGCGACGGGCTGGCAGCCGACCTCGAGTGGATCACGAACGACGGCCAGACGACGAACGACACGGAGTCCGTCTACGCAGACCTCTTCGCACACGCCGAAGACGGTCTCTCGAGTCGCGGTCTGACCGACGAGGAGGTCGCGGCGTACCTCCACCCGCTGCGTCGCCGCGTCCGCCAGGGACTGACCCCCGCCCGCTGGAAGTACGAACTGGTGGCCGATGAGGTCGCCTCGGGGGAGTCACTCGCGGGCGCCCTCGAGGTGATGCAACGTCGGTACGTCGAACAGCAGGCCGAGACGCTGTTCGAGGGGAGTTTCGCGGACTGGACGTGACCCAAGCCGGAGTAAGATGGGAAGTCACGCTCGAGTCGACCGGGCAGTCGATGATCGGTGTCGGGCCACAACTGCTTAAGCCCCACAGCGGAAACTGACGCGTATGGTTACGTTCCTCTCCGGGGGTACCGGCACGCCGAAGCTGTTAGACGGGGCCGGAGCGGCGTTCTCGCCGGACGAGATTACCGTCGTCGCCAACACCGGCGACGACGTCGAACTCGGCGGTCTCTTCGTCTCTCCCGACGTCGACACGCTTCTCTTTCAGGGTGGCGGCGTCCTCGACCGCGAGCGCTGGTGGGGGATCAGGGGCGACACGCACCGCACGCACTCGGCACTGTCCGACATCGCCGCGGCGGCCGACCTCCCCGACGGCCCGCAGTATCTCGACCCCTCGAGACAGACCGAGGGCCGCGACATCGCCCGGTGGCGTCGGTTCTCGGGCATCGCGGAGTTCATGACGATCGGCGACCGCGACCGAGCGGTTCACCTTACGCGAACCAGCCTCCTCGATCAGGGGCACACGCTCTCGGAGGTCACGAAGGTCCTCGCCGACGGATTCGGGCTGACGATCGACGTCCTGCCGATGAGCGACGACGCCGTCGCGAGCCTGATCCACACCGAGGACGGCCTGATGCACTTCCAGGAGTACTGGGTCGCTCACCGCGGGGAACCGACGATCACGAACGTCGAGTTCCGCGGCTCGTCGAACGCCGAACCGGCGCCGGGGGTGCTCGAGGCGCTCTCCGACGTCGTCGTGATCGGCCCCTCGAACCCGGTGACGAGCATCGGGCCGATGCTCGCGTTGCCAGGCGTCGCGAGGGCACTGATGGAGACGACGGTCGTCGCCGTCTCGCCGTTCCTGGGTGACGAGGCCTTTTCCGGACCAGCGGCCGACCTGATGGAGGCCGTCGGTGCGACGCCGAACACGGCCGGCCTGGCGACGGCGTACCCCTTCGCCGACGCGTTCGTCGTCGACAACGAGGACCCGACCGAGTTCGATCGTCCGACGATTCAGACCGACATCCGGATCGACTCACCGGAGGACGCCGGTCGCGTGATTCAGGCCATCGACGAGGCGCTCTCGATCCTCGCCTGACCGATGTCATTGCACCCGCTCTCCCCATCGCTTTCGCTCTCCCCGCCACTCGCACTGGCCAGCCTCTCGGGACAATCGGACGCCGAGTGGGCCCTCGCGGCCGCCGAGTGGGCCGGCTGTGCGTTCCTCGGCGGTATCGCGCTCGACGGCCCGTCCCGCGAGGCCGCACGCGAACTCGTCGCCCGCGACCGGACCGAATTCCTCCCCGACGATCCGATCGGGTTCATCGACGACCAGCTCGCCGCCCTCGAGGACGAACCAATCCAGGCGGGTATCAACGTCAGGAGCGCCAGCGTCGAGGCCATCCCGCCCGTCGCTCGCGTCTGCCGGGAGCGAGACGCGTTGCTCGAGATCAACGCCCACTGCCGCCAGCCCGAGCTGTGCGCGGTCGGCTGTGGCGAAACGCTCCTGGGAGACGCAGACCGACTCGGCGAGTACGTCGCCAGCGCCGTCGAGTGCGGCGCAACCGTCGGCGTCAAGGTTCGCGCCGAAGTTCCGGGCGTCGACCTGCCGACGCTCTGTCGCTCGCTCGAGGCCGCCGGCGCGTCGTTCGTCCACGTGGACGCGATGGACTCCGAATCCGTCATCGCGGACGTCACCGACGCCTGCGACCTGTACGTGATCGCCAACAACGGCGTCCGCGACGAATCGACGGTTCGCGAGTACCTCGCCTACGGCGCGGACGCGGTCAGCGTCGGCCGACCCAGCGACAATCCGGTCGTCCTCGAGCGGGTGCGGCAGGCACTCGAGGAGGAATCACCGCCGATCGATCGATGACGTTCACACGCGCCGGTACGGCCCGAGTCGAGTCCCGTCGAGCAGGTACGACTCCGTCGAGGCGAGGGCCTCCGGCAAAAACGGTGCTAGAAACGACTGGTTCTCGCGATTGGTCCACGTCCCACCCGCCAGGTCGTTGAACGCCGGCACGACCACGACCTCGGGCGGGTCCGCGTCGCCCTCGAGCCACGGCAGTCCGTCGTAGGCCTCGCCGTCGCGCTCACGAAACGGCATGGGGTCGAGCTGTCCGCGAAGCCAGACGCGCTCGACGCGGGCGCCGCCGACGTCGTCCTCGAGTCGGACGGTGGGGTGCTCGTGGCCGAGGCAGACGATGTCGGCCTCGAGCACCGATCGATCTGGCCAAGTGTGACCGTGACAGCAGCCGAGGCCGTCGAGCCGGACGCCGCTGCCGTCCGTGATCTGAAGGGGTGTCCCGCCCAGCTCGCCCTCGACGGTAGCGTTGCCGTCGCCGTTGTCGTTCTCGAGGTCGCCAGGTTCGTCGTACCCTGTCCCCAGCCATCCCTCGATGGCTCCGTCGTGGTTGCCCCGGACCAGCGTCACCGAGACGCCGTCGGGAAGCGACTCGAACAGCACCTCGAGTTCGCCACGCTCCGCGCCGCCTGGGTCGCCGATGGCGTGCATCAGGTCCCCGAGGACGATCAGCCGACTCGCGGCGGTTCGCTCGAGCAGCGACCGCAGCCGGGTTCGACGCTCGTCCGCTCGACTGGGGACGTCGACGCCCCGCTCGTAGCGCAGTCCGACCTCGTAGCCGGCGTGGTAGTCCGCGATCACGAGCGCGCGCTCGTCGTCCAGTTCCGCGACGGCCGCCGGTTCGTCGGGCACGGGCTCGAGGCGAGCCATTGGCTCAAATGGCCTTCAGTTTGCCGTCGCCGGGTTCGTAACACTCCCCGCCCATCAGGGCGTCGTCGATGGCCTCCTCGACATCGTCTTCGTCTGCCCCGGTCTCGTCGGTGACGGTGTCGATCACGGCCGAGCGATCCGCGCCCTCGCCGTCGTCGAGGTCGGTCATCGTCTCGACGACGAGGTTTTGGAGGTCGACGTCCTCGAGGTCGGTCTCTTCGTCGTCGCCTTCTTCGTCCCCATCGTCTTCGTCGGCTTCCTCGGATTCCTCTTCTCCGCCGGACTCGTCGATCTCGTCGCCTTCCTCGGCCTCTTCGGTACTCTCTTCTTCGTCGAGTGCGGGTTCCGCTTCGGCGTCTTCGGCGTCTTCGACGTCCTCGACCGACTCGTCGCCCGTCGGCACGTCGATATCCGCCTCACCCGGCTCGTCGACGTCCGCCCCCGTCGAGAACTCGGTCCCGAACTCGGCCTCGAGTTGCTCGCGCTCCTCGTCGTCCATCTCGTACATGCCGGAGGCGTCCTCGAGTTCGTCTTCCTCGAGGTCGCCGTTCTGGCCGACGTCGACAGATTCCTCGTCGACGGGGTCCTCGTCGGCTGTCGAACCCGATTCCTCGGCGGTGGCAGCCTCGGTCTCGGCCTCGGCCTCGGCACCAGCGTCGAAATCGCCGAGTTCGTCGCCCGTCGAATCGGACTCCCCGGCATCGAAGTCGCCCAGTTCGTCGTCTCCGCTGGCGTCGTCGGCCCCGTCTGCCTCGAGGTCGGCGGATTCGGTCCCGTCCTCAGCTTCGGCCGTCCCCGCGGCGGCTGTGGCCTCCGCTGCGGCCGGCGCCTCGAGTTCGCTCCCCTCATCGGCCGGGTCGGACTCGAGGTCGGCGTCGCCATCCACGTCTACGTCCAGGTCGACGGACTCGGCACTCGCCAGCGCAGCGAAACTCGGCGCACCCGGTTGCGAATCGCTCGGCTGTCGGTCGAGCCCGCGCACCTCGTCGCGGTCCCCGGCCACGACCGCTGCTGCATCGAGTGCGAGGTCGCGAACCCCCTCGAGGTAGGCGGGCGTGGTCCCGTAGTGGCCCTGGGCGAGCGGGATGCCGGCAGCGAGGCCGCGTTCGACGCCTGCCTCGCGAAGGGCCGCCTCGAGCGCGTCACCCGAGGCCTCGAGGTCGGCCGCCGCCGCGTAGGTGCCGGCGCGCTCGAGGGTCTGTTCGGCCGCCGACACGACCCAGCGGTCCCGCGTCTCGGGGTCGACCGTGGCGATGCTCTCGGGGCGAATCGACGTGTAGACGACGTCCGAATCGTCGGGCTGGAACGTGCGCGCCTTGCCCGTGACGGCCACGAACGCCGGCGGATCGATCCGCTCGAGGAAGGCGAGTTCGTCGGGCTGGTACTGGCCGGCGTAGACGACGAACGCGCCGGTTGGATCGACGACGCGTGCGCGGAGCATCTCGTCGTTGACCGCCGTGACCTCCGTGAGCGCTCCGACGACGAACACCCGGTTGAGTCGCGCGCCGGTCGGGGTGATGACGTAGTTCGGCGCCCGCTCCTCGTCGCTCTCGGCGTGGGAGTAGTCGGCGTCGTCGAACTCCGCCGCGAACACCCGGTAGGCGACCTCGCGTCCCGGCACCTCCTCGTCGGCATTCGAACTCATGCGTCCACCTCCTGGGCTCGGTCCCGCCCATCCAGTAGCGCGTTCGCTCGCTCGACGGGGTCGTCGTCGCTCTCTTCGAACGTGCTGGCGTCGAGGTTCGCGCCGTACTCGTCGACCGAGAGGTGTCCGCGAACGCGGTACTCCGTGCCGACGACGTTCTCCCGGATGGTGTCCGCGACGGCCTCCTGGTCCATCGCCTCGCGGGCTTCGTCCTTCGCGTCCTCGAGGTCGCCGCCGTAGACGTCCTCGGTGAGTTCGTCGTCCAGGATCACCGTCACGGCCCCGGTGCCGTCGTCCAGTATCGCCTTCACCCGGAGGTCGTCGACGCCGTCGACGTCGCCGTGGGTGCGACACTGCCCCTTCTGGATCACGCGGTTGCACTCGGGACAGCGCTGGATCAGCCCGGAACCGTCGCGGACGGCCAGCAGGTTCCCGACGAGTTCGACGTCGTAGACGCCACCCGTCGCGACGGCCTCCCCGATGGGGAGTCTGGGTGCGTCGGCGCCGACGTCGACGTCCGCCTCGAGCGCTGTCACCGTCGAGAACTCCGAGACGTTCACTTCGGGCACGCCGCGGAACTCGCGCACGTAGGCGTTCTCGATTCGAACCGAGGCGCCTTCCTCGATTTCCGGGACGGGATCCCAGTTCGTGAACGGCAGTCGGCCGCTCTCGTCACCGAAGACCCCGCTGAGGATCTCGGTCTCGCCGTCTCGACCGTCGATCGTCCGTTCCTCGCACTCGAGGACGGCGACCTCGATCTTCTTCGCGCGGTCGCCCGTCCGGAGGTCGGCCAGATCGGCGTCGCCGCCGACCTCGTAGGGGATTTTCAGGGACTCCTCGAGGAACGACAGCGAGGTGCTCTCCCCGAGGTTGAGCTCGGGTTCGCCGTCCCACTCGCGGACGCCGGCGTTGCCCGCGGTGATCGTATCGCCCGGCGAGAGGCCGAAGTCCTCCCAGGCTGTGAAGTCGATCACGCCGGTTTCGTCGGCGAGTTCGCCCTCGACGATGACGTGGTCCGAGCCCTGATAGCGGATCGACCGCTCGCCCGCGCTCAGGACGACGCCGGTGACCGTCACCGAGCCGTCGTCGGGCGTGATTTCCCCGATGTCTCTGGCCGAAGGCGTGCCGCTCGAGCCGCCACTCGAGCCGTCGCCGTACTTGCGACGGAGGCTCTGTGTGGCCTCGTCGAGTGGAACGCTGTACTCGAGTAAGTTCTGCAGGTCTGCTTTGACCTCCTCTTTGTCGACGCCGAGATCGGAGGCGAGATCCTCGGCATGGGTATCGATATCCATCGGGTTCACTTCGAACGGAGAGGTAAAAAGCGTTCCCGGAACGGAGTGAAAGTAAACGTCGTCGTCGAGGGCCGGGGATGGGAACCGGTTCGAGCTGCCGCGCCCCACTGGCGTTTCCGCAGGTCTCGAGTCATTTGGACCCATTGACATCCTTCGTCGGTGAGATGATTGCTTCGGTTGCACCCAATACAGAGCGTCGATTGACCGCCAACGAACCCAAATCCTCATAACACCTTGATACAAAACAGCACGCAATGGGGCATTTTTCACGGGGAATCACCTACATCGGGGGCCAGCGCTTCATCTTCAGTCTCGGAAGTGTCTACCTCGCAGGTGCTATCGGATGTGTACTCCTCACTGTTAGTGGGATCCATACGTTCGACGACCTCCTCACCAATTGCGTGCTACTTGGTGCAAGTGGGATCGTTCTCGTGTCTGGTGCTTATCATCTCCCACGCACCGACCTCCGCCCCGACCTCTACGCAGACGTCGCCAGTTGGTGTGTCCGGGCCGTCGGCGCCATGCTCGGTATCGTTCTGTTTAGCGCATTGACGGGGGGAGTCAACGACCCCATTGCTGGCTTCGTCGTACTCCCGGCGCTCGCCAGCATTGCTGGGCTCGGCCTCGGGTACAAGGATGCACGGGCCAAGACCCGTGCGTTAGACGCCGAAGACCGCCAGCGTGAACTCGAACGGGCAAACCGCAAACTCGAGCAGGCGAACCGCAACCTCGAACGGGCAAACCACGACCTCGAGCGCTACGAAACGATCGTCGAGACCGTCAACGATGGCATCTATCTCGTGGACGAAGACGGCTACTTCACGCTGGTCAACACGCCTACTGCGAGATGGTCGGCTACGACCGCGAGGAACTGCTCGGCAGCCACGGCTCGCTCGTCGTGGACGAAGAAACAGTCGAGACGGCGTACGACTATCAAGAACAGATGGTTATGGATGAGGAGCCAGAGGAGACGCTCACGTTCGAGGCTGACGTTCACACCGCAGACGGGGAGACCATTCGGGCGGAAGCTTCGTTTGCAATTATTCGGGACGATAGCGAGTACGAGCGAGTCGGCGTTGTCCGCGACGTAACCGAGCGGAACGAACGCGAACAGCAACTCGCCGAACAGAACGATCGACTGGACAGGTTCGCGGGAATGTTGGCCCACGAACTCCGGAACCCCGTGAGTATCGGCCAGATATACAGCCGAGAACTCCCGACAGAAACGAAACCAGAAGTGACGGAGTACATCACCGAAGCGTTCGACCGCATCGAAGACATCATCGACGCCATGTTGGTTATCACGCGGGGGAGCGACGCGCTGTCCGAACCAACGCCAGTCTCAGTTCTGGAAACGGCACAGGAGACGTGGAGCGAGGTGGACGCCCCCGAGGCGAGAATGGAGGTAACGGTAGACCAGATGATCGAAGCTGATAGCACGTATCTCCGCCATCTCTTTCGGAATCTGTTCGAGAACGCGGTCAAACACGGCGGGGCGGACGTCACAATCACGGTCGGTGACCTTCCCACCGGATTTTTCGTCGCCGACGATGGGGTCGGAATCCCTCCAGCCGACCGCGATGAGATTTTCGACGAGGGATATACGACGGCAAGCACGGGAGCTGGGATGGGATTGGGATTGACGTTCGTCAAAGAGTTGGCAGACGTGTACGGTTGGACGTGTTCGGTGACGAAAAGTGAGACTGGTGGGGCTCGGTTCGAATTCGAGAACGTGTCGATGACGCAAACTGCCACTGACTAGCCGACTAATTCGCCCCTCACGTTGCTCACGTCAGTTACTGTTAGGCACGACGAACGTCGACGGAGCAATCCGTTTCGGTCTGCGCTGCGGTGAACGCTTTACCGCTCGAGCCCGTTAAACGAGCATGGCCGATACCCTGACCTGCCCGGAATGCGGGAATGCGATTCGCTCACGAGAACACCTGGAAGCGGGCCACGAGGTCGCCGAACTGGAACCGGACGAGGGCGGACTAACCCTCTACGGAAACCGCGACCTGTTCCTTTGCCGGAACTGCAAGCGTCCTCTCGGCGTCGGGCACTGAGCGCCACGACTCTCCATTGGTTTCCCGGACCGATGGTCAATTCTCGACGTCGACGAGCCTCGCGGTGCTTTCTTTACCCACCGCTCCGGAGAGAGCGTATGCACGTCGTCGTCAACGCCGCGATGAGCGCCGACGGAAAACTCTCCTCGAGGCGACGGGAGCAGGTCCGCATCAGCGGCGAGGCGGACTTCGACCGGATGGACGCGCTCCGGGCGGCGAGCGACGCCGTCGTCGTCGGTGTCGGGACGGTGCTGGCCGACGACCCGCACCTGACCGTCAAGGACGACGAACGGCGGCAGCGACGGCTCGAGGCTGGCGAATCACCGTCGCCCGCCCGCGTAGTCGTCGATTCGAGTGGTCGAACGCCGCCCGACGCGGCCGTGCTCGACGACGCCGCCGAGACCTACGTCTGCGTAACCGAGGACGTACCCGCAGAGAACGTCGATGGCCTCGCCGAGCGCGCGACGGTCGTATCCGCGGGAACGGGCCGCGTCGACCTCCCCGAGGCGTTCGCCGCCCTCGAGTCGGCCGGGCTCGAGTCGATCATGGTCGAGGGTGGGGGCGAACTCATATTTTCGCTAGTCGCGGCCGACCTGGTCGACGAGTTGCGGGTGTTCGTCGGTCCGCGGCTCATCGGCGGTCGAGACGCCCCGACGCTGGCCGACGGCGAGGGCTTCGTCGCGGACTTTCCGGAACTCGAACTCGAGGACGTCGAGCGACTCGACGGCGGCGTCGTCCTGTCCTGGCGGCTCTCCTGATCTAGCGACGCTCCCGCCCTGTCACTCGAATCGGACGCGGCTGTGTGATTCGTTCCCGCAACACTGGCACAGCCAACAGGTATATACACCACCGTGTTCTGCACCCACCAACGACCGGTGCACGACGTGAGCGCTCTCCGCACACACTCGGTTCGACCCCTACTCGCCCTGTCCCTCGGCGCCTTCGGCGTCTCGGGACTGGTAACCGCAGGAACCGCTTCTCTGGAACCCACGACGCTCGAGACGACGCTGGGCGCCGCCCTCGCCGTCGTCGGCGTCTACGGCGTCGCGTGCTACGCACGACGCGTTTCCAGACCGACGCTGGCACGCCTCTCGATCGGGCTCTGGCTCGCGTTCATCGCGATCGCGGGCCTCCACCTGCCGGGGCTCGAGGCGACCGGTGCGGCCCTTCCGGCGTCCACCGGCGGTGTCGTCGCCGGGTTCACCGCACTGACGTGGGCGACGCTCGTCGGCGCCGCTTCGACGACGACGTTCCTCGCCTTCCAGGAGTACAACGCCGGAACCGACGCGATTCCGGCCGAGGAATCCGTCGTTGAGCAGGATTACGACTACTAACGTCGCCGTTTTTCACCCCCTCTCGAGCAGCGATTCCGAGCGACGGGGAGGGAGGCTCCGCGCCGAGACGCTGATCGACGATGAGTAATACTATAAAAATGATAGTATATTGGTGCACATTCGATAGTATGAGTTCAGGGCGATGCGCATCGAATCCCCTGCGAACCTGTGTCCCGCTCCATACAGGAGTCGGCACTCGAGCCGCCGCCGTCGCAGCCTGCCACGGCTATCGAACTCGATAGCTCACCGCGATTCCTTCCCCCAGCGGAAGCACCACCGTTTCGAAGTCCGGATCGTCACGAACCGTCTCGAGGTACGTCGCAACGCCTCGCGTGTGTTCGTTGACGTCGTCGGGATCGCCGCCCTCGACGATCTCGAGGAGTTTCTCGAACTGGATGATCCCCGCTCGCATCGCGTTGTCCGCGACGATCACGCCACCGACGGAGAGCTTCGGCTTGATGGCCTCGAACGCCTCGGCGTAGCGGTGTTTCTGGTGGTCGATCAGCGCGACGTCGAACGGCCCCTCGTAGTCCTCGATCGTCTCGAGCGCGTCGCCGAGTTCGTAGCTGGCGAGGGCGTCGTAGCCGCCGCGATCGAGGTAGGACTTCGCCAGCTCGAGTTCGTCCGCGTCGACCTCGGTGAGGACGATTTCGCCGTCGTCGGGGAGTGCCTCGGCAAACCAGTACGCGGAGTAGCCGTAGCCGGAGCCGAACTCGAAGATGCGCTCGGCGTCGGCGAGTCGAGCGAGCAGGCGGAGAAAGCCGCCGACTTCGGGCCCGACGTGGGGGAACCCCTCGGCGGCCGCGTACTCGTCCATCTCGGCGAGCGTCTCGTCCGGTTCCGGGCCGGTCGCCCGGACGAACCGGGCGATTTCGTCTGCAAGAACGTCGACCATGGTCGGTGATACGCTGCGACGCGAATAAAAGACGGGGTGAGACGGACGCCCGAACGACGTATCGACGAGACCGATTATCGATACTTCCATATACGACCCCGTCGGATCCGAACACATGACGGTACATTGGCATCTCTCGAACCACACCCGGCATAGTTCTTCCAAAAACGTTTCAATACCCACCGTTGACAGTTCACCCACTCCGCGATCCCTCCACTAACTATCCGCAATGGCCCTCCTCACCGTCGTCTTCGTCACTGGATTGATCGTCGCAACCGGTCTCGTCACGACCTGTGCGTTCAGCACGAGTCTCGAGCAGTTCCGTCACGCCGTCGCCGACTTCGACCGACGACTCGGCGACATCGCGCCGTACCTCGCCGTGGCAGGGCTCTTTTTCGTCGCGAAGCAGGCGACGAACGGTCTCAGTCTCCGCATCTCCCGTGCACTCGGCTGGGATATCACCGACTCGCTGTACGAACTCGAGGGACTGTTCGTCGCCGACCTGCAGGCAGCGGTTCCCGAGCCGCTCATTGGGTTCTTCTCGGCGATGTACATGTTCGGATTCCCGTACCTGCTCGTCGTTCCGCTCGTACTGTACTTCGTCCACGCCTCGAGCCGTCACCTCAAGGGATTGCTCGTCGCCTACGTCCTCAACTACGCGGTTGGGGCGGTCCTGTACACGCTCTTTATCGCCTACGGGCCTCGAAATCGAGTGCCACGGCACGTCTCCGGGTTGATGTACGACGTCTACCCCGAGACGCAGACGTTGACGGCCGCGGTGTCCTCCAACACCGACGTCTTTCCGTCGCTCCACACCTCGCTCGCAGTCGTCGTCGCGTTGTTCGCCTGGCGGACTCGAAAGACGTACCCGCTGTGGACGTACGTGTCCACGATCACGGCCGCCGCAGTCGCCCTGTCGACGATGGTACTCGGCATCCACTGGCTCACGGACGTCGTCGCCGGCCTCGTGCTCGGCACCTGGAGCGTCGTCGTGGCGACGCGCGTCGTCGAGACGTTCGAAGGCGAATCCGACGCGCCGTCGCCGCTCGAGGACGGCGAGGAGAGCGTCGCTTCCGAACTCGGTGATTGAGGTGATCGGCGTCTCGTATCGGCTCCTACCAGTGACCGATGGTGATGGTCGAACGGGGGACGGGACACCTGACCTCTGGCGACGAACGGATCAGGCGACCGTCCAGATCCCCATCGCGGCCGTCGAACTCCCGCCGATGAGCACCGGGAGCCAGTAGACGGCCCCACGGAAGATGAGGACGGCGGCGGTGATCTCGGGAAGGGGGACAGCGGTCGTCGGGACGAGCAGGAGGACGAACGCCGCTTCGATGCCCCCGAGGCCACCCGGGAGCGGCGCGGCGCCAGCCAGATTCGCCAGCGGAATCGCGAAGAGCACGACGGAGACGTGGACGCTGTACCCGACGGCAGCGAACGCGGCGAGGAGGGCCGCCGCCTGGAAGAGCCAACCGAGAAACGAGAGGCTGACGATGAACGCGAGCTGTCGGCGACTCGTCCCCACCTGGCGGAGGTTAGCGAAGAAGTGCGCCACCCGCCCCGCGATCTCGCGCTCGAGTGCCACCGGGTTGAGACGCCCGCCGCCGAATCGGCCGGCTACCTTCGCGATGGTCGCCGGCACGCGCGCCTCGATACGCTCTCGAACGGCCCACCCGAGCGCGAGTGCCAGCCCGAGAACGGCGACGAGCGCGATCGCACCCGTCAGTGCGTTTTCGAGGCGTTCGCCGACGGTGGCGGTCGTCGCGTAGTAGCCGACGCCCACGAGCGCCAGGAGGACGGACGGGGCGACGTTTGAGACGTCGACGGTGGCGATGCCGGCGAGGCCCGTCTCGTACTTCGCACCCGTGCTCCGCGAGATGAGCAATGCGGAGAAGGGTTCCCCGCCGGCCTGTCCGAACGGCGTCACGTTGTTCGCGAAGACGGCTCCCGCGTAGACCAGGAACGCCTTCCCGACGGTGACGCCGACGCCGAGGGTCTCGAGCACGGTTCGGAGCATGAGGCTCCAGGAGGCGAGCCAGGCTAGCCCGAGGACGATCGTCGCCGCAACGAACGCTGGGTCGGCCGCCAGTAGCGCGTCGACGACGTACTCGGCGCCGACGACGACGAGCAGGACGACGAACACGGCGAGCGCGCCGAACGCGCCGAGGAGCAGGGCCCGCCGACTCCCAGGTGCCATACCTGAGAGTACGGACCGATACCCTTGAACGTCCTGATTCGCCTCGAATAGGGCGCAAGTAGCGGTTTTTTGCCGCCAGCCGACGAACCAGTAAAGATACGTCGATTGGATAGCAAACGGGACATAACAGATGAAAGACCAGCGTCTCCTCGACTCACAGTGGGATTACTGTCTCGTCCTGGACGCGTGTCGGTACGACGTGTTTAGCGAGGTGTACGACGAGTACCTCGAGGGCACGCTCGAGAAGCGCCGGAGTACGGGGTCGTCGACGCCGGAGTGGGCGTCTCGAACGTTCACCGGTGACCACGACGTCGCGTACTTTTCGGGGAACCCGTTCATCAACGACCTCGGGATTCCGCTGAACGAACTCAAGTGGGGGGCCAGCTGCGACTACGAGTGGACGGCAAACGAACACATCAGCGACGTCGTCGACGTCTGGAAGCACGGGTGGGACGACGACCTCGGGACCGTCCCGCCCGACAGCGTAGCGGAGTCGTTCGCCGAGCGCCACGACCTGGTCGAGGGGGCCGATCGGACGATCCTTCACTACATGCAACCCCACGCGCCGTACCTCGCCCGTGGCACGGGGCAGAAACTGAAACAGATCCAGAAGGGTATCCGACGGCAGGACGAAGCCGACGAGGACGAGGAAGACGGGGGCGTCCTCGACTCCCTCGGCGAGACGGTCAGGCCGAAGGTGGAGTCGACCCTCGAAGGGAGTGAACTCGCCCAGAAGGCCGGCCTCTGGCTCGAGCTCGACCCGGCGGACCTCGTCCGCAACGGCACCCGGGACGCGGCGATGGCCCTCTACGAGGAGAACCTGCGAATCGCCCTCGAGTCAATCGCGGCCCTCGTCCCCGAACTCGAGGGCCGGGTCGTCGTCACCGCCGATCACGGGGAGGCGTTCGGCGAGGAGGGCGTCTGGGAGCACCACATCGAAACGCACATTCCGGCGCTCATGGAGGTCCCGTGGCTCGTCCTCGAGTGAGTCGGCGGGGCGGTCCGTCGACGGGGATGAAGCAGTCGCCATTGGATCGGCCAGCATCGAACCAGTCGCCACCAAACGGGTCGGCAACGAGAGGTGACCTCGCGTGAAGGTCTCCCACTACTTCGAGTTCGAAGCGCACGTCACAGGCGGCATTCGGGAGTCGGTCGCCCACCAGCGCAAGATGCTGGATCGACTCGACGTCGCGTACACGACCGAGCCCCGACTCGACGTCGACGTGTTTCACTGCAACCTCATGGGGCCGCGGTCGGTCTGGTACGCCCGGCGCGCTCGCTCGAGGGGAGTTCCGGTCGTCGCCAACACCCACGTTACCGCCGAAGACTTCGGCGACAGTTTCCGGTTCACCAACGCGCTGGCGAAGCCACTGCGGCCGTACCTCGAGCGGGCCTACGGCCTGGCCGACGCGCTCGTCTGTCCTTCGGCGTATAACCAGCAACTGATCGAGTCGTACGCCGACGTGCCGACGACCGTCATCTCCAACGGCGTCGACGTCGAGAAACTCAAGGGGTTCGAGTCGCTCGAGGAGACCTACCGGGAGCGCTACGACCTCGAACCCCCGGTCGTCTTCCTCGTCGGTCACGTCATCAAGCGCAAGGGGCTCGAGACGTTCGTCGAGACGGCGCGGCGGCTGCCGGACGTCGACTTCGTCTGGTTCGGCCCCGTGGATCGATCATTGAAAGGCCGGGAGACGCTCCGCCTCGTCGACGAGGCCCCGTCGAACTGCACGTTCACCGGCTACGTCGAGGACATCCGCGGCGCGTTCGCGGCGGGTGACGTCTTCTTCTTCCCGACCCACGAGGAGAACGAGGGGATCGCCCTGCTCGAAGCGATGGCGGCCGGCAAACCCGTCGTCGTCCGCGACATCGAGACGTTTGCATGGCTCGAGGACGACGAAGACTGCCTGAAAGTCGACGCGGACGGCACCGAAGGATTCGAGACGGCGATCGAACGGCTTCGCGATCCCGACGTCCGCCAGCGGCTGGGCGACAACGCCGCGAAGCGAAGCGAGGCGTTCTCGCTCTCGGCGGTCGCGGGTCGCTACGAGACCCTGTACGCGGAGGTGACCTGAATGAAGATCGGCTTCTTCACCGACAGCTACTTCCCCGGGATCGACGGCGTCACGTACACGATCGACCTCTGGCGGGCGGAACTCGAGGCGAAGGGACACGAGGTGTACGTCGTGTATCCGGACGGCGAGTACGAACCGGACGAGAACGAGATTCCGGTCCGGTCCCTGCCGAACCCGTTCTACCGCGGGTATCGGATTCCCCTGTTCAAGCGAACCTCGAAACTACCCGATCTCGACGTCGTTCACTGCCACGGTCCCGCTCCGGTGGGCATCCTCGGGCGCTACTACGCCAAGAAGCACGACGTGCCATCGATCTACACCCACCACACGCCACTCGAGGAGTACTTCCACCAGAGCGTGAAGTCGAAGACGGTCGCTCGCGGCCTGAGCAAGCTGTACGTCCCCTGGGAGAACGCCCTGCTCGGGAGTTTCGACGTCGTCACCGCCTCGACGAGTCGGATCAACCGCGCCGTCGAGTACATCGAACTCCCTGTCGGCATCGACATGGAGTTCTTCCAGCCGACCGACGAGGACTGGTATCCCGATCCGGATCAGACCGTCGTCGGCTACAGCGGCCGGCTGAGCATGGAGAAGAACGTCGACGAGATCCTGCGCGTCGCCGCCGAACTGCCCGACTACGAGTTCGTCATCGTCGGCGAGGGGCCGTACCGCGAACCGCTCGAGGCCCAGGCGCCCGAGAACGTCACCCTGCGGGACTTCCTCCCGCGCGAGGACGTCCCCACCTTCTACTCCTCGATCGACGTCTTCGTGACGGCCTCGACGGGCGACACCCTGGGCCTGTCGACGCTCGAGGCGAACGCCTGCGGAACGCCAGTCGCGGCCGCCGACGTCCCGCCGTTCGACGAGACGATCCAGCCCGAGAACGGCGACCGGTTCGCCCTGGGTGACCTCGAGGCGATGGCCGAGGGGATCGAGTCCTGTCTCGAGACCGACCGCGACACCCGGGCGGCCGTCGAGCGCTACGCCATCGACCGGACGCTGGTCCACCTCGAGCAACTGTACCACAACGTGCCGCTGACGACGCCGGCGGCGTCCGCGCTCGAGGATTTGCAGTGGGGGCCGTCTCACGAGGACTGACTGGGATTGTTCGGCGGCTGTTTGCCGGCCTCTTGTCGGGGATTCGACGCTGATCGTCGGTATTCCGAACACCGCTCGACTACGGCTCGAGTGGGGCCCGCACCCGACGACACGGGCAATCAACGATCGGCAATCAGTACCCCTATATGACGAAGGTCGGAACGGTTCTCTATGGACGGAAAGCGAGTCCTCGTCACCGGCGGCACGGGGTTCATCGGCTCGAACCTCGCGAACGCGCTCGCCGCGGACAACGACGTCGTCGCCCTCGACAACGGCTTCCTCGGCACGGTCGACAACCTCGAGGACGCGGTCACGTACGTCGAGGCGGACGTCCTCGACGACGACCTCCCGACCGACGTCGACGTCGTCTTCCACCTGGCGGCGCTCTCGAGTCGACAATTGCTCGAGGATCATCCGCGGGAGGGGACGCGAGTGAACGTCGAGGGGTTCGTCAACGTCGTCGAGCAGGCGATGGCCGACGGCTGTGAGACGGTCGTGTACGCGTCGACATCCTCGATCTACGGCGACCGGACCGAACCGACTCCCGAGAACGTTCCCATCGACGCCTCGACCGGCTACGACGCCTCGATGCTCGCCAGGGAGCGCTACGCGGAGTACTACAACGACTTCTACGACGACCTCGCGCTGGCTGGCATGCGATTCTTCTCGGTCTACCAGGGATACGGCGGGGCGGAGAGCCACAAAGGGACGTTCGCGAACACCGTCTCGCAGTTCGCCGAGAAGATCGCCGACGGCACCCCGCCGGTCCTGTGGGGCGACGGCAGCCAGACCCGGGACTTCACGCACGTCGAGGACGTCGTCCGTGGCCTCGAACTCGCCGCCGAGAACCGACTCGAGGGCGTCTACAACCTCGGGACCGGGGAGTCGTACTCGTTCAACGAGGTGGTCGACCTGCTCAACGACGCCCTCGGAACCGACGTCGAACCGGTCTACGAACCCATCCCGCTGACGAACTACGTTCACGACACCTGCGCCGACAGTTCGACGTTCAGGGATGCGACTGGATGGCGCCCCGAAATCGACTTCGAGGACGGCGTCGAGCGGGTCTGTCGGCCGTACCTCGAGGCTGACGAAACCGGCGAGCGATAACGCCTGAACTCCGGAAATCGCCAAAAGGCCCTCAGACGTCCCGATCGACGACGAACTCGGTAAACTCGACCAACTGCGCTTTCGGTCCCGGTGCCAGCTCGACCGGCAGGTCCTCGAGCGCCACCCGTGCCTGTTCCGAGAACTCGAGTGCTCGTTCGCGGGCGTACTCGATGCTCCCCACGTCCTCCAGGATCGCGAGTGCCTCGGCGATTTCCTCGTCGGTGTTGGCTTCCATTCCGAGGATCTCCTCGAGTCGCCCCGCTCGGTCGGGGCCTGCGGTTTCGATGGCGTGTAACACCAGCAACGTCTTCTTTCCCTCGCGGATGTCGTTGCCGAACTCCTTACCGAACTCGCCAGCCCGCCCCAGCGAGTGCTCGACGTCGAGGATGTCGTCGCCGATCTGGAACGCGATGGCCGTCAGTTCGGCGTACTGGGCCAGCCCATCCTCGACGGTCGTCGACTGACCGGTGACGATCGCCGCCAGACGGGCGACGATCCGGCTCAGACACCCGGTCTTGCAGGCGCACATCTCGAGGTACTGCTCGGTCGAGATGCGGACGCCGCGGTCGTTGTGCCAGCAGATGTCCATCCCCTGTCCGAGGTGGGTCCTGTTGAGTTCATATAGCAGCATCTCGTAGGCCCGAAGTCGCGTTTCTGGGCCGAGGTCGGCGGGATCGTGGGTCAGAATCTTCAGCGGGAGAAAGTACATCGCGTTGCCGGCGTTCAGGGCGACGTCCTCGCCGTGGACGTGGTGGAGCGCCGGTTCGCCGCGTCGAATCGACGCTTCGTCTTCGACGTCGTCGACGATGATCGTCCCGTTGTGGAGGATTTCGGGAATACAGGCGTAGGGGAGGAACGCTTCGGGATTCTCACCGAGCGCCTCGACGAACACCAGAAACAGGACGGCTCGCCATCGTTTGCCGCCACGATCGAGGAGGTCCCAGAGCGGATCGGCGAGCGCGCGCTGGATCCCCTCCGGATCGTACGCGAACGTCGGCTCACCGAAGAACGCCTCAAGGTCGTCGCCGTCGACCTCCCGTGGGAGAATTTCGGCGATGGCGTCGTCGATCACCGGCCGCCACTCGGCAAGCGCCTCTCGCATACGTCTCCTCCTCGCTCGGGGTGGACAAAAAGCTTCAGTTTCCGATGAAATGGTCGTCGTCCGGGCGGTGAACGCGGGAGAACAGCGCAGATCAGCGAGTGACGGCGCTCGCTCGAGTCCGGTGACGCGTGCTCTGTGACGACAATTGCTCGCGCGACGACAGCAGCCGAAATGGCGCCGACGCACCCCGCTACTCGAGTCCCTCGACGTAGGCGACGTCGGCCTCGGTCGCCTCCGGATACCGGCCGTCGAGCGGGAGTTTCCACCCGTCGAGGACCGATGGGTCGTTCTGCGCGTTCGTCATCGTAATCCGGACCTCGAGCAGGTCGACGCCGTAGAAGTCGTTCGGGACGCCGTGGAGGTACTGCAGTGCGGTGACGAACAGGCTTCGCATCCCGTCCTCGTCCTCGAAGTCGACGTGCTTGTAGACGCCGGCGGCGACCTGTACCATGCCGTGGAGGAACCGGCTCTCGACCGTTCCACGACCGTAGTTGTACCACTCGTCTTCGAAACAGTCGTGACTCGCGTGGTAGTCGCCGGCGTTGAACAGTCGGACGCCGTGAACCGTCGCCCGCCGGAGCGTTCCGTGTTCCCAGCGGTCGAGTTCGGGCCGCCAGCCCGTCGGCGCGCTCGAGTCCGACGGCGGGTCCACGTCGGGGGCTCGTGTGTGTTCGTCCACGGGGGGATAGATGAGGGGCAGGGTAAAACGTCTTGGCGCCTCCGCGCGAACCGCCGACCCGTTCCCGACGTCGTAGATTGGCCGGAGCGCTTATAGGATTCGATTGACGAATGGGAGTAATGATCTATCCGTCGCAACGGTGTGTGGCGTGTGGCGAACGGCTGTTCGCCCACGTCGACGGCGGGGTCGTGTGTCACAATTGCGGGGCCCGGTACGACCAGGACGATTCCGACGGACGGGGCGAGTCCTCGGACGGTCCTTCGTCCCCCGACTCCGGCGGTTCCCGGGGGAGCGAGACGGAACTCGTCGTCGAGCCAGTTTCGCACATCGACCCGCCCGAACCGACCGAGCGTGCTCACGAACGGGACGATAAACGTAACCGCAACGCGACGCCGATTCTCCTCGAGACGCCGTCGTCTTGAGTCGTTCCTTGGTTTCTCGCGAGGCGAGGTGTCGCACTCGTCTTCTAACGTACGTCTCGTTCTGTTCGGCGATACATTGCTGTCGCCGCCGGCCGATTCCCGCGACGTAATGCCGTACTGTCGCTCCGTTCTCGCGACACACCGTCGTTACCGTCACCGTCACCGTCGATCGTCTCTCCGCGGATCGTTGTTCAACTCGTCGGCCTCGCCCCGAGCACTCGCCAGGTAGATCGCACTGTTGACGAGGCCGATGTGGCTGAACGCCTGCGGGAAATTGCCGAGGAGTTCGCCGGTCTCGGGTTCGATTCGCTCCGACAGCAACCCGAGCGGCGAGGCGTGCTCGAGCACGGTGTGGAAGATGTCCTCGGCCGCGTCGATCCGGTCGGCCAACACGAGCGCGTCGACGAGCCAGCAGGTGCAGAAGACGAACGTCCCGTGGACGTCGGGGACGGCCTCGCTCCCCTTCGTTCGGTAGACCAGCCCCTCGTCGGTCGCGAGCTCATCCAGGACGGTGTCGAGCGTCGCCGTCACCCGGGGGTCGTCCGGCGGGAGGAACCCGTACAGCGGGATCAGGAGACAGGACGCGTCGAGTGCGGTGTCCGTGTCGAAGTGCTGGACGAACGACCCCACACGCTCGCTGTAGCCGTGCTCGAGGATCGCCTCACGGACCGCCCGGCGTTCCGATCGCCAGCGCTCGAGCGGCGCCTCGACGTCGTGGTCCTCGGCGAGCGTGATCCCGCGCTCGAGGGCGACCCAGCAGAGGAGCTTCGAGTGGACGTAGTGACGCTGTTCGTCGCGGTACTCCCAGATGCCGTGATCGGGCTCCGCCCAGACGGCGCAGACGTGATCGACCAGCGCTTCGATCGCTTCCCACTCGTCGTCGTCGAGGTCGCCGTCGCGGACGAGCGTCTCGTAAATCGCCTGCACGATGGCGCCGTAGATATCGTGCTGGTTCTGGGTCGCGGCCGCGTTGCCGATTCGAATCGGCGTCGAGTGGCGATAGCCCGAGAGCCCCTCGAGCTCGTGTTCGGTGAGGTCCGCCTCACCGTGAACGCCGTAGACGGGTTGCATCTCGCCCGGCGACTCGGTGACGATGTCCCGGAACCACTCGAAGTAGTCGCGGGCTTCCTCGTCTCGACCCAGGTTGTGCAGGGCCTGGACCGTGAACTTCGCGTCGCGGATCCAGTTGTACCGGTAGTCCCAGTTGCGATCGGTGCCGTACTTCTCCGGGAGCGACGTCGTCGCTGCAGCGTAGATGCCGCCCGTCTCCTCGTTGATCAGGAGTTTGAGCACCAGCCCCGATCGGAGGACGTACTCGCCCCAGGGGGTGTCGTCGACGAGCGGGACCGCGTCGTCGATCAGCGAGTCCGTCCAGGATTGCCAGTAGTCGACGGTCGACTCGAGGGCGTTTCGACAGGATGCGATCGACGCTGATTTCTGTCTCTGTGGCTCTTTTCCTTCCCCTTCCTCTTCCCCTTCGCCGTCGCGTCCGCCCACCCCGTACCGGAGACAGAACCAGACCTCGTCGTCCGCGACCAGCGTTCGCGTGCCGACGACGCGATCCTCGAGCGCGTTCGGTTCGAACTCGCCACAGACCTCGAGGACGAGGTCGTCCTGGCGCTCGATCCAGTCGGGGCTCGCACTCGAGTCGCCGGTCGCCACGTAGCCGGTCTCCGTCCGCGAGACGGTCGTCGGCGCCTGGCCGTACTCGAACCGCGGCTCGAACTCGAGTTCGACGGTGAGCGTCCCGTCCGTACACCGGACGCGTCGGTAGATCGCGCGCTGGTCTCGGTCGTCGTGGTTCTGGTCGCCGTCGTGTTCGCGGTCGTCGTCCCTCCAGACCGGCATGAAGTCCGTCACCTCGAGCGTCCCCGAGCGCGTCGAGAACGTGGTCTCGAGGACGTTCGTCCGATCGCGGTAAGCCTGTTCGACCTCGTAGCTGTCCGTCGGCCTGACGGCGAAGTGACCGCCTCGTTCGTCGTCGAGCAGGCGGGCGAACACGCTCGGTCCCGCGGCGTGGGGAAAACAGCACCAGTCGATCGATCCGGATAGATCGACAAGGGCCATCCGGTCGTCGTTGCCGATGATTCCGTACTCGGTGAGTGGTGTATATCCCATGTTCATCTGGTCCCTGCACCGGTCGTTCGTCGAAGCCGTCGCATCTACCCGACCCGTTCCACGACGTCGTGGATAAACGTGGCTCCTGAAATGTCTGCCCGACCGTGCACGGCACGGGAACGGTTTCGACCGCCTTCCGTATGCGTCCCCGACTTATACGGTCACCCTCGTTGAAACCGCACTCATCTCGAGACGGTTTCCGTCTCCGGAGTGATCCACATGACGATCGGCTACCACGCCTCCCACGAGCAGTTCGCCCCGAGCGAGTTGCTCAAGTACGTGCAACGCGCCGAGGAGTACGGCTTCGAACACTGTCTGGCCTCGGACCACTTCCACCCCTGGAGCGAGCGACAGGGGGAGTCCGGGCACGTCTGGTCCTGGCTCGGCGCCGCCGCACAGGCGACGTCGATGACCTTCGGGACGGTCAATGCACCGGGCTACCGGTATCACCCCGCCGTGATCGCCCAGGCCGCGGCCACCCTCCGTGAACTTCACCCGGAACGCTTCTGGCTGACTGTCGGCAGCGGGCAGCTGCTCAACGAGGGCATCACCGGCGTCGACTGGCCGGTCAAGGACGAGCGCAACGCCCGCCTCGAGGAGTGCGCCAACGTAATGAGGCGGCTCTGGGACGGCGAGGAGGTGACCCACCAGGGCCAGGTGACGGTCGAGGCGGCGAAACTCTACTCGCGTCCCGAGACGCCGCCGCCGCTCGTCGGCGCCGCCCTCTCGCCCGAAACCGCCGCGTGGCTCGCGGAGTGTGAGTGGGCCGACGGCCTGCTCACGCTCGGGACGCCCGACCACGAGGCCGACGCCGAGCGCGTCCGAGCGTTCAAAGAGCGGGCGCCGGACAAACCCGTCTACCTCAAAGTCCAGCTCGCCTACGACGAGACGGACGAGGCCGCCCTCGAGGGGGCGTACGACCAGTGGCGAACAAACTGCGTGCCGGGGCCGGTGACCCAGCAACTTCGGACGCCCGGCGACTTCGACGAACTGGCCGAGGGCGTCGACAGGGAACAAATCGAGGAGAACGTCCGCGTCTCGGCCGACCTCGACGAGCACGTCGCGTGGCTCGAGGACGACTTCGACCTCGAGGTCGACCGGGTGTACCTGCACAACGTCACCACGAACCAGACGGCGTTCGTCGAGGACTTCGGGGAGCACGTGCTTCCGGCGCTCGAGGACGAGGGGTGAACGAAACCGTAGAGTATTCAAGGGCCACCTGCCTACTCGCTAGCGCGTGCGAGGGTAGCCAAGCGGCCAACGGCGGCGGACTCAAGATCCGCTCTCGTAGGAGTTCGTGGGTTCGATTCCCTCCCCTCGCATCGTAAGATGCGGAAGGTCCTGCGGTAGAGATCTTCCCTCGCAAAATCCTTCGGACCACATCGCCAGGGAGCGACGTCTCTCGACTCGAGCCGAGCAGACCCGTTCATCAGGTGCCTTCCTCGAACCGGGCAACCCCTCCACTCACGCGCCTTCTTCGAGCCGAGCGTACCGATTCTCGAATCGCTCCCGACACGATGGGCAACAGAAGTGGTAGGCGTCCCCACCGATAGTCGCCGATTCGCCCTCGCTGTCGACGGTGTTCCCACACTCCGCACAGGTCAGCGCGAATGCGGTTCCGCCGAGCGATGGGCGCCACTCGACGTCGTCCATCAGCGTGACGCGATACTCGGACGTGTCGTCGCCGAGCAACTCCTCGAGCCAGCGACGGACGTTCCGTCCCTCCGCGCGGGCGTAAAACCAGACGTTACCCTCGGCGGTCACGAAGAGGTGTTCGACCGCGTCGGCGTCACCGATCCGCTCTCTGAGCGAATCGACGTCCGCGCTCCCAACGTCGACCTGGACGAAGACGGGAACGCCTCCCCTGATCGTCGACCGGTCCACGTCGATCGTGAACCGGTTGATGACGCCGGCCTCCTCGAGGCGGGCGACGCGGTCGGAGACGGCCGGTCCGGACAGTCCGACCGTCTCTGCGATGTCGCTGAACGGGCGGCGTGCGTTCTCCCCTAGGAGCGACAGGATCTCCACGTCGATTTCGTCGAGCGTGTGCATACTCAGTCTAGCGATTCGTTCCCTAATAGCGCGTCGATAGGGTGCTATACTCGGGGTCCGTACGTGTCCGACCCTACGCGGGAATCCCCTCGTCTGTAGCCGGAGATAATTGCCTAAATACATCACTCATACACATATTATTTTTGGCGATTTTCAGAAAACGACGACTGTACGCCTCTTTACTATTTTCGGGTGAGGCGGGGTTCGTATGGTTCCCAGACCAGTCGATAACAGATGACAGAGCGTCCCCCCAAAGGAGTAGACGAATCGCCATCCGTCGTGTCGCGCCGGCAGGTTCTCCAGGGAACGGCGGGTGCCGGTCTACTCGCACTCTTCCCGACGGCGAGTGGTAGTGCTGACGAGACGACTGAAGTCGTCGTCCGCGCCGAGGACGTGGACGTTCCACTCGTCGCATCCGATTCCGTCGTCGACGAACTCGAGGCGACGGCCGAGCAGAGCCAGGCCCCCATCGTCGAGTACGTCGAGGAAACGGACGGCCTCGCGGTGAAGAACCGCTTCTGGCTCGCGAACGCGCTCCTCCTCGAGGTCGACACCGGCGTCGTCGACCTCGAGCAGGTGACCGCCCAGGAGGGCGTCTCGGAGGTTCACCCCAACTTCCGCTACGAGATTCCCGAGCCAGACGTCGGAACCGCCAGCGAGGAGACGGGCGACGTGACGTACGGCCTCGAGCAGATCGATGCGCCTGCGGCCTGGGACGCGTACGATTCACGTGGCGAGGGCGCCCGGATCGCGGTGCTCGACACCGGCGTCGATCCGACGCATCCGGACATCGACCTCGAGCCCGAGCACTTCGCCGAGTTCGACGGCGACGGCGAGCAGGTCGGTTCAGAGCCCCACGATTCGCACTACCACGGCACCCACGTGAGCGGGACGGTCGCGGGTGGAGACGCTTCCGGTACCGCGATTGGCGTCGCCCCGGACGCGACGTTGCTCGGCGGGCTCGTCCTCCCTGATGGAGGCGGGTCGTTCGCCCAGATCATCGGCGGCATGCAGTGGGCCGTCGAGGAGGACGCCGACGCGATCAACATGAGCCTCGGGATTACCGGCTACGTGGGCGAGATGATCGAGCCAGTCCGAAACGCGGATCGGGCAGGCACGGTCGTCGTCTCCTCGTCGGGCAACAGCAGGGTCGGAACGTCCGGGTCGCCCGCCAACGTCTACGACGCCTTCGCCATCGGAGCCTCCAACGAGGACGAGGCGATCGCCGAGTTCTCGAGCGGCGAAACGATCTCGACGGCGGACGACTGGGGGCACCTCGCTCCGGACGACTGGCCCGAGAGTTACGTCGTTCCGGACGTGTCGGCGCCGGGCGTGGACGTAACCAGCGCGTTCCCGGTCGACCACGCGAACGGCCCGTACCACGCGATCTCCGGGACGTCGATGGCGTCGCCCCACGTCGCGGGCGTCGTCGGCCTCATCAGGTCGGCGACTCTCGAGGAAGCCACGCCCGAGCGGGTGAAACGCGCCCTCGCCGCCACCGCCTGGAAACCCGAGGGCGAGTCGGATGACCCCGATATTCGGTACGGGCGCGGGATCGTCGATGCCTTCGCTGCCGTCGGTCGCGTCGCCGCCGATAGCGGCGTCACCGGGACCGTCACCGACTCCGACGGCGCCCCCATCGACGATGCAACTGTTACGCTCGACAGGTTCCCGGTCGAGACGAACGCCGACGGCGAGTTCCAGGTCCGGGCGATCCCCGGCACGTACGAACTGACCGCCGACGCGTTCGGCTACGCCGCCGACACCGTCACCGTCGAGGTCGACGACGGCTTCCAGTCGGTCGACTTCACGCTCGGCGACAGCCTCGCAATCGCCGTCGTCGACGGCCAGCCCGAGGGCCTCGAGGCCGGCGAGTCGTTCGACGTGACGGCCAACGTCGCCCACGTCGAGTCGGTCACCGTCGAGCAGGTCGGAGACTACGTCGGCGAGGCCTGGCTCGAGATCGACGGCGAGCAGGCCGCGTTCGGCGACCGCGTCGACTTCGAATCCGCCCGCTCGGACGAGATTACGTTCACCATCGGGACCGAATCCGACGGCGTCGGCAACCTCGAACTCGAGCACACCTTCGCGGGCCTCGGTGACTCCGTCACCGTCTCGACGGGGCCGACGTTCGTCTACGACGAGCCGGTTCCGATCGGGATCGTCGACGCCGGGAGCGGCTACGCGGCCGACCTCGAGGCGATTCTCGCCGAGGCGATGCACCCGCGATACCGGTTCGATCGACTCGAGCCCGCGGAGGCCCTCGACGCTGCCGAGAGTCACGAACACGAAGGCTACGTCGTGCAGAATTTGGGCGGCGACCCTGACCTCGTCGCCGACTTCGTCGATATGGCCTCGGCGCCCGAAATCGGTGCGGTGTACCTCGACCAGTTCGGCGAGGCGAGCGACGCCGTCTCGCAGGTGTCCGATGCGACCGGCGACCCGCGCGAGACGAGCGAGGTCGCCGCCCAGGTACCGTATCCGATCGCGTACCCGATCGAGTACGACGTTTCGGTAGCGCACCCCGTGTTCGAGGGAATCGCCGCCGACGGCGAGCGCGTCACCATCACCGAACCCGACCCCGTTTCGGTCGGCATTGGCGTGTACTACAGCGGGTTCCACAGCTACTTCGAAGGGTACAGCGGCGGTGTCGCCGGCTCGACGGTCGCCTCGACGGCCGTCGCGTCCACGGAGACGGGCGACGGCCTCGCGATCGACGACCTCTCTCGAGTCGCCCACGCGTCGTCGCTCGGCCTCGGGACGTTCGTTGACCGTGACGCCGTCACCGACGCCGGACGATCGCTGCTGGGCAACCTCGTTGCCCACGCCGCTGCGACGCCGCCGATCGACGTCGTCACCCCGCCGGCCGAACGGGTGGCCCCCGGCGAATCGGTTACCCTCGAGGTCGCCGTCGAGAATCTCGAGGAAATGGAAGTCGGCGTCACCGGACTGCAGTTCCTCGACGAGGGTGACCTCTCGCTCTCGATCGATGGAGAGCGCGTCGCCTTCGACGACCCGCTCGAGTTCGACGCCTACGACGGGACGGTCGAGATAACGGTCGACACGTCCCAACGGATCGGCGAGTTCGCGATCAGCACCCGATTCGTCACGCTCGGCGACCGGGATCAGGAGATCGAAACGGCGGCGACGTTCCGACCGACCACCGTCTACGAGTCGCCGCTGCGCGTCCCGGAGCAGGTCGACGACCTGCAGGCGGCCGTGGACTTTGTGCGCGAGGGCGACACCGTCGAACTCGCCGACGGCGTCTACGAAGTCGACACACCCGACCGAGGCTTCCAGACAGGCCTGTACGTCGGTACGCCCGGTATCACGATCCGGGGCGTCGACGGTGCGACACCGTCGATCGTC